>JBGSHV010000013.1:0-153352 GCA_041752005.1 Pirellula sp.
CCAGCGTTGCGTCCGTCGAGCGTACTTGGCAGGAGAAGATCCCGTCAGCGGTAAGAACTACGAATACCGTCGGGAATGGATCCGAGCCCGCTTGGAATGCCTGGCCTCGGTCTTTGGGATCGATGTCCTGACCTATGCCATACTCTCCAACCACCTGCACCTCGTTCTTCGAACTCGGCCCGACGTCGTGGCTCAGTGGTCTGAAAATGAGGTCGCCCGGCGATGGCTGAGCCTGTTTCCTGGCCAAAGAGTCGATGAATTCTTGGGCCAGCCCACGCAGAACAGCATCGACGCCTTGGTCCGTGACGCTGGCCGGTTGGCCGAGGTGCGTCAGCGACTGAGCAACCCCTCTTGGCTCATGCGGGCATTGGCGGAACCAATCGCCCGCTTGGCCAATCGGGAAGACGAATGCACAGGCCGGTTCTGGGAAGGACGCTTTAAAGCCCAGGCGATCCGGGACGAAGCGGGTTTGTTGGCTTGCAGCATGTATGTCGATTTGAATCCGATCCGGGCAGCCATGGCCCAAACGCCGGAGGAGTCGGTCCATACGTCGGCGTATGACCGGATCGAAGGCATGCAAGGCACGAAAGTGGATTCGGCCGCCCGAGACACGGTGGTGATCCCCACGGAAGAAGCGGGGCGGATTCGAAGGACGTCCACCCCCGATCAACTGCGGCAGCGGCGTGCCGAGGCTCGCCAGCCTCGACGAGGTCGATCGATCTTGAAGGATGCATGGCTGGCGCCGTTAACGCTTGACGAGCGGGCCAAGCCTGGCGCGATGGCCAGCGACTCCAAGGTTCGGGCCAGCGACAAGGGTTTTCTGAGCATGTCGCTGCAGGATTACTTGTGTTTGCTCAAGTGGACCGCGATCAACAAGCCATCACTTGGCAAGCCGAACGCATCTCCTGAAGTGGAATCGATCTTGAAGCGTTTGGGGATCGACGCCTCGATGTGGCTGGACCTGGTGTGGAGGTTCAAGAAGTATTTTCAAGGGAGCGTCGCGGGCTTGCCCGACAGCATGTCGGAGCACGCGGCACAGCACCAACATCGTTGGAGTCGTGGCCAAAGGTCAGTGCGCCGACTCTTGGCCTCGGGATAGCGCCCGATTGCCGTATGCCAATTGTTGCGTGCCCGCGTGATTCGCCAATCCGCCTCCCTTGGCGGCCCACCAAAGCGTTCACGACTGGCTTGTATTGCACGCTTAGGATAAGCCACGTCGTGTTGGAGCGTATGCACGTGATCGCAATCTCTGTCCGATTGATGTGACCACATCGAAGGAAGACTGTTCGATAGCGAGTTGCCAATCACCTATTGTGTGGGCGGCACGCTTTAGTGACCAGCCAACGCACGCCTTGCCATTCGCCCTTGTCCTTTTTGTTGCTCCATGCGGAATTGTCATGTAAATGAATTCGGAATGGCTGACCAGAAACTCCAAATGAAGGTCGCCGCATCGCATGCGCCAGCACGATTGCAAGATCATTCACGTCAGGTAGATGATCACTGATCTCGCTTGCAAGGATCGCCGTGGAAGTCGGACAATCAACTAACACGAGCCAAGTAACACCATCGTCGAGCAGAGCAAAGTCAGCCTCCCAAATATCGTCATCCAGTGGCAATTGTACAGTGGCAATCGTAGAAGCCGGGTTTTGACGAACGCCACTCCCTTACCGAGCTTCAACCTGGCTGTTTCGTTAGGCATGAGGAAGGGTGGCTCTCAAGTCAGGAATCCCGGCAAGAAATATGGCCTGAGCCTGGTGATGATGGTACGCCGTGAATACGAACTCGTTCCAGTAGTTTTTGCCAATGCCGAATTTCAACAGTTGGTGGAGCCGTTCACGATCATCGTTGCCGTCAGCCTTGAACAGCGTCCTTTTGAGGAACTGCATCCAGTCATCTTTCGTAGATTCGATCAGGATGTACGGCGTTGTGAACAGCACATGGAACTTTGCCTGATCCGGCAGCAGCGGCGGAAGTCGCCTGACATACCAGAGTTCGCCGGATCTGCCTCGATAACCCGCAGGGCAAAGGCAGGGGAACTCGTCACCAGTGATCAATTCCCGGAGCCGAACAAAGCCGCCTGCGAACCCAATATGCTCGTAGATCCCCATCCGGGATTCAGACAGTTTCTTGAGAACGTCTAACTGGTCGGGATTCAACAGAACGAGGTCATTGGCTTCGATCTGGCATTTTCCGATGGTATCGCCATCTTTTCCAAACCGCAGATCGTAGAACGCCCAGCAGGTGAAGTAGCTGCCGGTTAGCGGACTCATGGGTGGGCCGGAAGGCATGTACTCTTCTTCGGCATCGCCAGCCAGCTTCGCAAACAACTTCATCTCCGGCAGTTGAGACACCTCTTCGGCAAAGAGAGAACTCATTTGCTGAATGTAGGCGTAAGCGGCGTGAACTGGGTCATGCCCGTCTTTGATCAGCATCTGAATATCTCTGATGCCTCCGGGGAGCAGTTCACCGGGACGCCTTTTCGGCACCTTGGTCGGCAAATTATTGGCCTTTGATGCGAGTTTTCGGTGCAGTTTCTTACTGATATCGCCCATCGCTATTCAGCCTCAACTTTGTTTGGTCGGTCAGCGGGGATATATGGGATCAAACCCTTCTTGAATGCTTCTTCTTGGACTTCACGGGTGCAACGACGAACGTCCAGAATAAACCCGTTGATTCCGAGCATCCAAATCGTATGGTTGTCGTCCATCCTGCTCGGCAATGTCCAATGGTGATCGAACTGCCGAATCTTCAGCGTAGTGCGAATCAGCTTGGACTTGCCCTGTCCCGTACTTTCGCCAACGCCCAATACTTTGTCGATGGCAGTGAGCTTCATGTGCGTCGTCTTGCTCCGATCATCGAGAAAGTTAACCCAGCCAATCGTGCGGATGATGCCACAGGCCCATGTGTTCGGCTCTCCACTGACTAACGGAGACGGACGTTTCCGAGCAAGTTTCTCCGTCAATTTGCGACAGAGGACGGCATATTCGTCATTGAGATGTTCACGGCAGAAATCATCAACCATCTTGGAAATCACATCGAAGGCTGGTTGCACTTCATCCGGGGTTCTTCCACTGGCTTGTTTCTTCGCCATTCCTTGTACCTATTGAAAACTTCGGGAAGAACATCATGATCCGAAAACAAGGACATGCATTGCATTGTTGCAGGTGCAAACGGCATTTGCTAGGTTGATTGGGTTCTCAAAACCACTTTTGCCCGAAGGGAGGTTTTCACCGTGACTCAACCACGCTCAAAGATCGTCGATCCTAGAGTTACACGCTGGTACCACTGCGTCTCTCGCTGCGTTCGCCGCGCGTTCCTGTTCGCCGAGAATCATGAGTTCGACCGAAAGGATTGGCTCAATGATCGGCTCAAAGAACTGGACGCCATCTTCGCCGTCTCCGTCGCTGGTTTCAGTTTGATGGACAACCATCTACACCTCCTGCTGCGCATCGATCCCGATGTCGCCCAAGCCTGGACACCTATGGAAGTCGCACGCCGCTGGCTGACCCTTTTTCCGCCTCGCGTGAATCGAGTCCTTGTCGTACCCACCCAAGCCGACTTACAGCGCTTAGCCGACAATCACGACTGGGTGGAGCAGAAACGCTCCCGATTGGCTTCCTTGAGCTGGTTCATGAAATGCCTGAAAGAACCCCTCTCACGCAATGCAAACCGTGAGAAGCATTGCCGTGGCACGTTCTTCGAAGGCCCTTGGTTGCAATGCTAGGTTCGGAACTAAGCGTGTACTTCTACAATTTCCCATGGAATGTTTTGATCGATTAACTCAATTTTGATGAGCTTCGCGAAATCGTTGTGTCGTCGAATAGTATTCCCATCAAAAGCAAACTCTCGATTGTCATCGGTACGTAAAATGTAGCTTTTGCTTTGAATTTTTGGCAGTAGAAGTATTGCGGGTCCCGTAAGCACAGGGGGCCGTTGGAACAAGTGCGTTTCCCTCACATATACGATATGGCACCAGAGGAAATTCTCGGTGCCAGCTCTTGTAACTACAGAAAAGCCCCCATGGTTGCAAACCACGCGTAACGCGACCAACGACCACATCCAGTAAAGTACGAAGAATCCACCGACCAGCAATACCATTGCGATCATAAAGAAGATGGCAATAGCGACCCAGCACCAACCCTTGTCTGCCCAGAGAGGAAGTTTGCCTCCGCTATCGCTGATTCCCCTGAAAAGTAAACCTCCGATCCCAACACTGCCGCCGATCATCAGCAAAGCGATGATGAGACCAGCGATCAGATTGCTCGTACTGGGCTTGAATGTAAACTGTTCTTTGGCATCAGACCGCACTTGAGTCTCGCCTCCCATTCCGAAAGAATCCATGTAAGTCCTAGGTTTGGGGTGGAAGTCTTCGAAAAAAATCTGGCAACTCCGACCCGTCAAGAAAACGAGATGCATTGCATTGTTGCAGGTGCAAACGGCATTTGCTAGGTTGATTGGGTTCTCAAAACCACTTTTGCCCGAAGGGAGGTTTTCACCGTGACCCAACCACGCTCAAAGATCGTCGATCCTAGAGTTACACGCTGGTACCACTGCGTCTCTCTCTGCGTTAGAATTCCCGGTATCAAATACGAACTTTTGATCACCCGATCCGATCTCTCTCGAGGCTAGTTGCGAATGGCGAGCCGAACGAAACCGACCTACTACCTCGTGACTTTTTTGGCGATTGCCATCTGTTGCTGCTGTCCGACATCGACCCGCGCTGAGGATCCATCCCCGCCTGTCGCACCCAAGCGAGCGTATAGTTTTGATTTCCATGGTACGAAAATCGATGACCCGTATTTCTGGATGAAGGACAAGAAGGATCCTGAAGTCATTCGGTACCTGGACTCGGAAAACTCGTACCGCGAAACAATGACCAACTCCCTGAAGGGGTTCGAGGACAAGCTTTACGACGAGATGCTTTCTCATATCAAGCAAACCGACTTGAGTGTCCCGGTCCAAGACCGAGGCTATTGGTACTACAGTCGGACTGAGGAAGGCAAACAGTACCCGCTCTATTGCCGCAAAAAAGGGAACATGGAGGCCTCCGAAGAAGTACTGCTCGACGTCAACGCGTTGGCCGAGGGCAAGAAGTTCCTTTCCGCTCGGCCACTCGGGGCGAGCGATGACGGACAATGGTATGCCTACCTAACCGACACCACGGGATTCCGCGAATACTACCTTTCGATCAAAGACCTCTCGACGGGCAAGTTGCTCGAGGATGCTTTTGTAAAGTCTGCAGGCTTCACGTGGTCGGGCGACAAAAAATCGATCTTCTATGTCACGGAAGACGCTGCTAAACGACCTCATAAACTCTACCGCCATGTCGTCGGCCAACCGATCGATCAAGATGTATTGGTGTACGAAGAAAAAGACGAATTGTACCGTCTAGGTATTGGCCGTACCCTCGACAGGAAGTATCTCGTCCGCTCGTCCATGAGTACGACGACCAGCGAACATGCGATCGTAAGTTCCGCAGTCGCTACGGGTACGTTCGAAATTTTTGCAGAACGAAAACCTGGAATTGAATATTCCATCGATCACCGCGATGGGCAATTTCACATTCGGACCAACAGAGACGAAGCGGTCAATTTCAAATGGATGACTTGCTCGGCTGCCGACACTAACCCGAAGGGCTGGAAAGATTTCCAAGCCTATGACCCGAGCATCTTCACTGAGAGCATTCGCCTGTTCAAGGATTACGCCGTCGTGACCGAGCGAGAACGGGGCATTCGGCAACTGAGCGTCTATAGCTTCGAACAGAATGCATCCCATCGAATTGAGTTTCCAGAGCCGAGCTTTACGGCAGGCATGGGTATCAATCCCGAGTTCGACACTGAGGCCGTTCAAATCTCGTACACCAGTCTCGTCACTCCGCCAACCATCTATCGGTACAACCTTGTGACGAGGCAACGCGAAATGCTGAAGCAAACGGAAGTGCCGGGCGGCTTCGAGGCGACCAACTACACGAGCGAACGCATCGAAGCCACCGCGCCTGACGGTGTCAAGGTTCCGATTTCTTTGGTGTATCGCAAAGGGCTGGTGAAGGACGGTCAAGCACCTCTGTTTCTCTACAGCTACGGCTCCTATGGCATGAGCACCGATCCGACGTTTAGCGCCAATCGACTGGTTCTACTCGACCGAGGCGTGGTATTCGCACTTGCTCACATTCGAGGCGGTTCCGACCTTGGGCGCCAGTGGTACCTCGATGGCAAACTGATGAAGAAGAAAAACACCTTCACTGATTTCGTCGCATGCGCCGACTATTTGGTTTCCGAGAAGTATGGTGCTCGCGATCGCTTGGCGATCGAGGGTGGTTCTGCGGGCGGACTGCTCATTGGCGCCACGTTAAATCTGCGACCGGACTTGTGCAAAGTCGCACATCTGGCGGTACCCTTCGTGGACGTTGTGAGTACCATGCTCGATGAGTCTCTCCCACTAACAGTGCAAGAGTTTCTCGAATGGGGCAATCCAAAGGAAGAGGTAGCCGGCAAATACATGTTGGAGTACTCGCCATATGACAATCTGGTACGGACTAGTTATCCTTCCATCCTGGTAACCACTTCGCTCAATGACAGCCAAGTTCTATTCCACGAGCCGGCAAAGTACGTCGCCAAATTGCGGACGTTGAAAACAGATTCGAACCCACTATTGCTCAAATGCAATATGGACGCAGGCCATGGCGGTGCGTCAGGGCGTTACGAGGCACTGCGTGAAAAGGCTTATCAATACGCATTCCTCTTGGATCAAATAGGAATACATAAGTAAACTCAGCGGGCAGCATAGTAATTCTGTCCGGCCGTTACAAGCATGCGTCTCATGAACGGTGCCCCGACGACTCGTCGCGATGCTTCATTACCTTGGTTCGCACGGTGCGCCAGTTCACTCCCAGCTTGCTGGCGGCCAGGTCATAGCGTCCCATTTGCTGATATACGTGGGATGCATATCCTTGAGTGACCTCGTCCAGCGTTAATTCACATGCCATTAGTGCTTTTACGAATTTCCCCTCGGAATCGGCACTGGGAATCGAATTGCCGACTGTGATACTACCTCCGAGCGAGCGATTGCCCGGTAGGAAGGTTTTTCGAATCAGTACATTCGCAATGCACTGTTCGAGTTCGCGGATGTTACCTGGCCAAGCGTAATAGGCACCAAAGTTTTGCTTGATCCAATCAACTGCCTCGGAGGCCAGTGCATCGACCTCCTCCTTGACTTGCCTCAAAAGTCGAGCGGCGATGAAGCGTGTCAGTTCAATGAGGTCATCCGGGCGATCCACGAGTTGCTCGCGCAATGTCGGTGTTTGAATCCGATCGGCACAAAGACGGTAGTAAAGATCCTCTCGAAAGCGACCGCCTCGAATTTCCGAATCCAAATCTCGATTCGTGGCTGCGACAAACTTGCCAACGAATTTGCGCGATTGGGTTTCGCCCACGCGAGAGAACTCGCGTGTCTGCAATACTCGTAGGAGCTTGACCTGAATCGAAGGTTCGAGTTCGCCGATCTCATCCAAAAAGACTGTGCCATTCGGGCCACAAACTTCGAGCCAGCCCTTCCGCTCGCCAACAGCGCCCGTAAATGCTCCTTTGCAGTGCCCAAACAATTCCGATTCGATCAAAGTGGATGAGAGCGCCGAAAGATTGACAGCCATCAACTGCGGTTGATCTTCATCGCGGAACATCTTCGATTTGGAGTCGAATCTCTGATAGCGCGACAAGCCAATGGCGCGTGCTACCAGTTCCTTTCCGGTTCCCGATGGACCGGTAATGAGAGTCGTAATGTCGCCGAGTGTCTTGTAGACCCCACGGATATATCGGCCCATGTCGTGCGTGAAAATCGACTCCCAAATCGTCGCCCGCAATCGGGCAATCGGCATCGAGCCACCGATGATCAACGTAAAAATATGCCTGAAGGCATTATCCAATTGTCGGAAGATGCTGAAGCAATGGACCGCGTCGAAGTAATCCGGCAGCTCGACGCCATCGATGTGGAGGTACCACCGATAGTCTTTCACGAATGGCTCCCAGCGAGCGGCATAAAGCCGGCTCTCATCTGCTTGTTTCTCATCTGCCGATGCATTGACCAGAGAAAAGTACTTGCCATAAAGCAGGAACAAGATCGTCTCACGATAAACGTTTTGGTCGCTATCCCGAGAACAACGGCCTTCCAATACCCTGACTCGCATCTTGTCCGCCAGTCCTTGGGCCTGCTCTCGAAGCAATTCGAAATTTTCAAAGACCCTATCCGAATCCGCTGAGCTGGGAAAATTGATAACCGAGGCACCTTCCTGGAACCGGTCTCCTAGAACCTGACGCTCCCATTTCAACCGTTCGGGAAGAAACGGATTGCAGTATCCGATGCGTGCAATCGCTTCCGCCTGGCGACGTTCCGCTTGACTCAAAAATGCCATCTCTCGTCCCTCCCAAAGCCTCGACTGACAACTCTGCCAAGAACAACAATTGTAGTTCATGACGGCATTTTTTGTACCTGGTCGGCTTGGTTCTGACGCGGCCCAACGGGCCAGCAGGGCCGAAAACGCTGCAGTTTTCAGGGGTTTTATGCATTTGTGCCATATGAATTGCGGGGCAGAGAAACCTGGCACGCCAATCGCTATTAGGGATCGGTGGCACAACGGTCGCATTGGTCGTCTGCCAAGTTAGTCGTCTGCCAATTCTCTTACTCGAAGGGTATCCCCCATGACTCCATTATCGATGCTATCTCCGTCCGATCGAGCCGAGTTTGATTCGAAGGCACCGCAGCAAGCGGCTGAGTGTCCCTCCAGTCTAGAAGAGTTGGTTGTCGCTCGAATGAACAAACCACAGCGACACCGTTTGATGCACGGGTTTCCATTGGCGTCCAACATGCCGATACTGACGAACGAACTGCGACCATTCGCCGAAGCTGGTCGTGCGAATTTTGAGCATGCTTACTTGCCAGATCGCCCGCTGTTGGTCGGCGTTTTGCCTCATGCGTTCTGCAATCCAAAAATTACCGGCTGTGGCTTCTGCACTTTTCCCCACGAAGACTTCAGTTATCGAAAAGCCACTGCTGTTGTCGAGAGTGTTCAGCAGGAAATTACGTCGCGGCTAACGCAGTCTCTGGTTTTGAACAAGCGTCCCGTTGAGGCGCTCTACTTCGGCGGGGCAACGGCTAACCTTACACCCGCCGATGCGTTTCGGAAGCTCTGCCGACAGCTCAATGAACACTTGGATCTTCGGCAAGCTGAAGTGACGCTTGAAGGAGTACCAGCCTACTTTATCAAACGCAAACCGCTCCTGTTAGACATTCTCCAGGAGGAACTGCAGGCACGCCACTTTCGCATCAGTATGGGAGTGCAAAGTTTCGCTCGGAGCTGGCAAATTAAAATGGGTCGAGCAGGATTTGGCGATAGCGACCTGTTTGCCCAAGTGGTCGAGATGGCCCACTCTAGGAACATGACAGTCTCTGGCGATCTGCTATTCAATCTTCCCGGGCAATCGCTTCCGGAGATGCTCGCGGACATTGCGATCGGTAATCGAATGGGGTTCGACCAGTTATGCCTATACCACTTGGTTCTCTTCCGCGGCCTAGGCACGGCATGGTCACGTGACGCCGAGCTGGTGAACTCGCTACCCGACAACGACACTGCCGTTGCGCACTGGCAAGCGCTTCGCAATTCGATGATTGAACAGGGCTTTTATCAGGCCACTCTGACTAATTTTGAACGTTTAGCGTTTAAGAATGACGCCCGACGCTACATCTACGAACTCGGTAGCTTCGAACCAGGCAGTCACGACATGCTCGGCTTTGGTCCATCCGCCATTTCCTATTCCTTGAGAGCTGATGGCCTCACGGCGCTCAAGACGATGAATCCAGAGAGTTCATCCGAGTACATGCAAGCCCTCAAAACACGGTTGCCATTTTGGAATCGCTATTTTGATTTCGACCAGGACTCATTCAAGTTGCTGTACATCACTCGACAGCTTTCGAAACTGACCATCCAACGCGATGCCTATTGTGCACTGTTTGGAACCGATGTGCTGTCAGACTTTGCCGAGGAGTGGCAGGCACTGTCGCTGCATCGTTTGATCGACATCGATGATACCTGCATTCAGCTGACGGCACGCGGCATGTTCTTTTCCGACACCGTTGCATCGGTCCTATCGCATCGACACCACGCAGCTCGACTTGGCCGCTCGACGGCAGCGCGACAATTCCTAGAGGGCAACCAGTCGGGGCACATGTAGGGAGTCGAATCATCCATCAATTAACGCATTCATTCATCTCAAGGTGCAATATGTCTTTAGCTTCGTTCCTTCGTCTACTTAAGCAGTTAACGCTTCTCCTCGCTTTGCTGGGTCTGGTCTGGTGGGGGCATCAAGCATGGCGCGGTTGGCAATTCCAGACCCTGTTTGCGCCGCAGCAGATCGTGGAAAATTTCCGCAGCATGTGCAAGCTGTTTAATTCCAACCTGATCCGCAATACCGGCGCAGTGTATGAACTGGAGAGTGCGCTGCAGGCGCTGCCGAAAGACTTCAGCTTCGACGGCGAGCAGTTGGCCATCAGCGACTGGATCAGCCGGTCCGGGACAACCGGACTGGTGGTGATGGCCAATGGCAAACTGGCGTTCGAGCAATATTACCAGGGCAATGATGCAAACACGAAGGCAGTCTCCTGGTCGCTGGGCAAATCGTTTGTCTCGGCGCTGATTGGCTTTGCAGTGGCCGATGGTTCGATCAAGAGCCTGCAAGACCAGGTGGGTGACTACGTGCCGCTGCTTAAGCAGAGCGGCTATAGCGATGTTTCGATTCAGAATGTGCTGGAAATGTCTTCCGGCATCGACTTCAGTGAGGACTACGCCGATCCCAACTCTGGCATCAATCAACTGGGGTGGGAGATCTTTCGCGGCCGTTCCACCAACAAGTGGATAGCCAAGTTGCCCAAGGCCAAACCCGCCGGTGCGGTACACCATTACGTTAGCGTGGACACACAGGTGCTGGGCATGGTGCTCGAAGCCGCCACTGGGCAGAAATTGGCAACCTACATGGAGCAAAAACTCTGGTCCCGGCTGGGACCGGAGGGCGATGCTCGCTGGCTGACAGACGCCCATGGCACCGAGTTGGCCTTCGCCGGCCTCAACATGTGCACCCGTGACTACGCCCGCTTTGGGCAGCTCTATCTGGCCAAAGGTCGCAACCTGAAAGGAGAGCAGTTACTGCCGGCGCAGTGGGTACACGACTCGGTAACGCCGCGCACGGCTTACCTGAAGCCAGGCCGCAGCATGCAGTTCGGTCAGTCGGAGTTGGGATATGCCTACCAGTTCTGGATTCCGCAAAGCGCCGAGGGGGAGTTCATGGCCATTGGCGTCTACGGTCAGTTCATCTATGTGAACCCGGCACGGAAAGTGGTGATCGCCAAGAACTCAGCCTACATCAACTACAACGACGATGGCGACCGCATGGAGTATGAAGCGTTGGAAGCATTCCGCGCCATAGCCCGGCAGGTCGGTGCGAGCGGCAATTGAATCCCGTCATGAAATAGCTCCGCGACGCAACTGCTGGAATCGGTTGCGTTGCGCCTCACGAACATCTCTCACGGCTCATCAATAATTCTTAGAGGTTCAAATGAATCGAATGAAAAAAATCGTCCGGCGGGGAAGTGTTGTCCTGTTAGGACTTCTGATCATGCTCCTAAGTATCATGATTTGGAATTACCTGCGCTTCTCGAGCATGCAGATGCAAATGACACCGGCAGCCAAGATCTCTTTGGATGAGGCGTCGCTTTACCAGAGGTTCCAAGACGCGATCCGAATACGAACCGTGTCCCAACCTTTGTCGAGGCTCACTGAGGACTCCCCACTGCATCAATTTCGTGATTACGTGCAGGAGGCGTTCCCTGCCCTGCATCGCGCTCCATTTGTTCGTCGGACTGGTATCGATTTTGGGGACGCATCGATTCCACGGAATCGACGAACGTATCGCACTGGAAGACTACACGGACATTGTACAGTTCTTTCATCAATTGGTCCGAAACCAAGCAAGCCAATGAAGGAACTTTCGGGGAGACCCGAGGAGTGGCCACACTCCCCCGAATTGGGATCGCAGCAAACTAATAATGTGTGTCCTCTGGTGGGAACCTCAAGGCATCCGCCGGAGGCACCTTGGCTGCCCTCGAACCAGGACGCCCGTAGCGCCGCCAAAGGTCGTCATTTTGCCAATCGGGTCCTAGGTCTTTCATAACTGATGATCAGCAACGTGCCGTCGAGAACCAGCCAGAGTACGAGTAAGACGATCGGCATGTGGCGTTTATAGATCATATTCCGGCTCTGACTGCCTACTTCTCGATCGGACAAAGTGACTTGGTTTATCTGCCAATTGGAGTTGGATTTCAAGGGGTAAGCGCTCCCCCACTTCCGAATCCAGAGTATTCGATCGTACACGACCATCATGGCTTTCGATCTAAATCTGCTTCTCTTTTAACATTGCAGACGCCAGAATATACGGCACTCGGGTCTCACCTAGCCTTTTCGCACACTGGACGCCGCCATGATGACAGGAAGTTCTCGCCAAAACCGTGTCGTCTGGTCTCGGATCAAGCGGTTGAGCGTAGCGCTTTTGTGGTTCGCGACGTTCGCGATCACGGCGGGTTGCCTGTGGGATCGAGACACGCTACTCGACGAGCGTGGTCGATTCCCAGATGTGCTAGAGATTATCACAGGTAAGTTTCCGAGGCATTCAAACGCATTCTACGAATGGCGACTTCAGGATCGTCAGAAACAACTTTTCGATAGTCCAAACGACAACGCGTTGCTCGATGACGTTGGCGTGGCACTTGATAAGTTAGGCCGAAGCCATGAGGCTATCGAGGTCGCGCTCAAACAGTTGGACGAGGATCCAATGCGATACGAGACCCTCGCAAACCTGGGCACTTTCTATTTTCATTCTGGAGATTTTGAGCAAGGGCTTCGCTTCATCGACAAGGCGATTGAAATCAACCCTAATGCGCACTTTGGACGGGAACGTTCAAGCGGATTTGGCCCGATACGTTCTGACACGGATGCAAAACGACTCAGTACAGCTTCCATTGAGAAAACCTCGGAAGGACGACGAAGGAGGAAACTTTGTTGACTTTTTGGCAAGCAAATACTTTGGTAAGCCAAGGGACAATATTGACGAACCAAAGGAAGAGGATGAACCTACCCGAAACAAAATTCGAGAGTATCGGCTTGAGTCTCAGTTTTTAAGGCAGCGACTGCGTTTTGTAAATGAATACGAACACAAAGGAGAATACCTCAAAGGCGTATTGGGAATGATGCGATTTTCAAAGCATGATCATCCAATCCTGCTCGAGGCCTTAGGAGATTTGCTGACTTCCCAAATGCACCCGAATAAAGATGCCAAATCATTGGGTTGTCGTGCCTACCTCAAAGCTTCGTACATGGTGACCGATACGAGCGTCAAATTTGCGTATCGTAAATTGGCTGAAGAAATTGAAGAAGAGGAAGAATCCAATCCCTATGGAGGCTTGAAACTGGGCGCTTTAGAGCGAGATTTTCAGAACGAAATCTCGGAGGGCGATGCGTGGTTTGAGATACTGCAGTCCAACGAACAGCAGTGGATTCGCGAACACCTCGACGTGGAGACCATGTTTGACCGGACGTATCGGAACGCGCCCGTAGTGCAAGTCTTGGATAGTGCGTCCGAAAGTCAGTTGCAACGACAGAAGGAAGAAGTCGAAGCCAGGGACAGAACGGTTTACTTTGCGGTCGGAGTCTCGATTCTCATGGCTCTACTCATTTTTTTGACGGCTCGAATACGGCAGTACAAGAAGCACCTGACACCGGAGAAGCGGCCAGATCGTTTAACGACTAGCCGCGAGGCGTCGGCGTGAGTTCACAATTCCCACTTGAGGCCGAGGTTCCGACCGAGCCCACCCCTTCGAGAATCGCATTTGAGTTTGGCACGGTCCCTTACGTCAAGACTCCTTTCCCAAGAAACAACCCAGCGCCGCCGCTGGCCCGTCAACAAAATGGGTCGCGGGAATAACGCTTTCTGGCCCATGCGAATGGATTTCACCCTAGCGAAATACTCCGGGGCAGTGACCACGATCCCCGTTTGTGAGAAATTTTCGGGCACATCTCACAGGCCGATCTCATAGACGCTCCGTGCGGGTATAATATTTTTCGAAAGCGTATGCGTACCTCTTCCCTGCTTTTCTGTTTTGCAATTTGGAGTTGAAGTGAACACTATGTCCCTACGTACAAACCTTCGTTACGTGATCTGCCTTTCTGTTGTCTCCGTCCTACCTTCGATGATTGCCTGGGCGCTGGATGATGAGAAAAAACCCGAACTTCCTACGGCGATTGCGATCCAAGGTACGGCTAAAATTGATGGAGAGATCGAAGAGTCTTGGGCGAATGCCCCCGAAGTCGAGATAAAGAAAATTGTAAAATCTGAGACCACGATGCCCGAAGCCGAGGTAGCGACCGGCAAAGTGAAGTTGATGTGGGACGCCCAACATTTGTACGCATTGTTTCAAGTCAAGGACTCCAAACTTTCCGCGAGGGCAAGCGATCTCTATGCCCAAGATTCCATCGAACTGTTCATCGATGAACTCAATCAAAAGGCAGGCACCTACCAGAAGGACGACGTGCAATACCGTGTCTCCTACGAAGGGAAACTTTCCGGGGCAGGGCCGGAATACAAGGAAGACAACCTTAAGGCCATCGCTAAGAAAATAGACGGCGGCTATTTGATCGAAATGTCGATCAAACTATCCCATGCGAAGTGCGAAGCCGGAACGAAAATGGGGCTCGAGTTGCAAGTGAACGACGATCCCAATACTGGTGCGCGAGGCGGAGTTACCAAATGGAATCATGACCAGAACGACTCCTACGAAAGCACTTCTGGGTTCGGCACGTTGCTGCTCAAGGACTAGTGAAGTGGTCCCCGTTGTTAGGACCACTGGCGCGTCTTCCTAGGTAGAGAAATCGGCTCGTTTGGATCGGCTGCTACCGTAGACTTCCGCAGGCGTTTTTTGGTCGAGCGAACTGAGGTTTCTCTGCCTCAGTTCTCGATCTCCTGCGCAACTTCTAGCACGTGAATACCGAGATCTTCGAGTCGTTGTAGGACTCGTTGTCGTGGTCGCTCCTTCCCGAAGCAAGCAAAAGTGCCGTCCGGCGTCTTGATTGAAAAGAGAGGCTCCGCAATCAATTCGCCTGATGGTGTGACCAACGGTTCTTGGTTCAGTGTCCAGCGATTCCAGAGCCCAACCACCCAATTGCGATGCTCGTGGCCGATGATGTCCAGAATGTCCACGAGGTCGTCTTGTGGACTGATCGCCCTTTCTATATTGGGACGCTCATTTAGATTGTCAAGACAGTCGTCAAGGACTCCATAGAGCTGCTGTGCGTTCCGATTGGTAAACTTTTGAGCGAAGATGGTCAGGATCGATCTGGCACGCGTCATGGCGACGTATAGATTGATCGCCAGTACTCCTTTGTCATGGGCTGTGTAATGGTCCGCCGCTGGGACGATCACCACTTCCGAATCGTATCCCTTGTAGGAATGCGAAGTGGTCGCGAGCAGCATGTGACTGCTCCTCGCGAAGGGCTTGTTGGTCTGGACGGACAATTCCACGCCAAGATCTTTCAAGCGGGGTGCGACCTGTGTTTCGAGCCGGTGCTTGATGTCCTTACCATTGTAGAGCAAGCAGATGTCCGACGGCTGTATGCCTTCGACCTCGATCAATTCTCGGCAGTAATCGGCAATGGCCTCAAATTCCTGATCGAGATTCATGTACTGGCGAAAGCTCGGTGTTGGGCCATCGATCTGGTTGAAGCGAACCGTCCACCAGTCGATCCCGTTTCTCTCCGTCCGTTCGATCAGTCCCCGTGTTACCATCTCTTTATGGTCGGGATTGTTCACGGGTGGCTTCAGCCGGTAGAGAACGTTCAGTGCAAACTCCGTGATCGGCTTCGTGCTGCGGAAACTCTCTTTCATTACCGTTGAACGACCGCGCATGTCCAAGCCAATCTCAGACCAAGTGGGTGTCCCTCGCCCGTAGATGTTCTGGGCATTATCGTAAAAAATGTTGACGGACCGACTGTTACCGTCTTCTTTGTCCGCTTGGCCAACGATGCTCGTCAGTAATTTCAGAGTATTCGGCCCCATGTCTTGAGCCTCATCAATGAACAATGCATCACAACGTGGCCTAATGTCCTCTGCGTTCCTGCGACCCAGATAGGCCGCGGCCGCATCGTCATATTCAAACCCGTAGCTGTTTAGTGACAGCCCGACCTCGGGAAGCACCACGTCGAGTATTTCTCGAATATGCCGAAGCGATACTCGATCCCAAGGAAACGACTTTCCTCCAGTTTCTGTCTCCCATGCTGACTCAATCGAATCGCCGATCAGGGATTGCAACGAGCGATTTGCAAAGACCGCCCAAATCCGGACGTCCTGCTGCCCTGCAAGCCGCTTGACCGTCTGCATCAGCCAATGCGCCAGCACGACCGTCTTGCCACTCCCCGCGACACCTCGCACTAAGCGTGGCTTGCCATCGAGTTCCAATCCACAGAGACGCTCTTGTTCCTGGGACAGGACTGGCCTGAGTTCTTTTCGTTTGGCAAGCTGGTAACCGACCGAGTTCGCTTCTTGCACCATCGATGCGTTGGGCGGCGAATATTGAATCCTTGCAGGAACGGATTGCCATTTCAGCAACTTCCCATGCGTTCTGAGGACTTTGGGAACGAGGTGTCGCAACAGTGGGCGCAGGTATGGCTCGTCCATCTCAGCACGACTGGCAAGGACGATGAAAGCTTCCCGAGACCGACTCAAAGCCACGTTGACCAGTCGCTTCCACTCGTCGTAGGGCCAACTGTAGCTGCCAGCGTTGACTGTGTCGAAGATGATGACATCGGCTTCCGAGCCTTGCTGACTGTGGACGGTCGATGCGGACCATGAATGAAGTTCATTTTTCGCCAAGAACGAGGCGATCCCCTTTGTCTGGGCCTTGAAGGGGGACATGAACAGCCCGTTGCACGATCGCAATTCCGGGTCGGAAAATAGCCGAGCCAATATCTTTGGCGTCGCTACTCGAATCCAACTGCGGTTTCCCGGCCCACGTTCGGCTCGGATTGTCGGCAACTCTTCGCCTTCTTCATCCAAGACGTACCAAATCGTTCGTGGTTGCTGTCTGAGAAATTCGGGCAGTTGGAACGCTCGGTCGTTCACTTCAGGTGCCGTTGTGAGGAAATCGTCGTACTGGTATGCAGAGACGACTGCACAAACATCAGCGTGCATTCGGCGCTGTTCTTTCAGGACAAGAACGCCAACTTCGTCCGTTGAGATTGCCTCTAAATGACTCAGACCGCTATTGGCCAACCAAGTCATCTGGCTCGTGGGCAGAATACGGCTGATCCGGCTGATCGGAGCGAGCTGCTTCGAATCACCCACCAGTACCACCCGGCGACTGGCAAGGAGAGACAAGGCTGCGATTGCAGCGCGTGAGATCAAACCGGCCTCATCGATGAAGACTGTTGTGAAGGGAGCGTAGCCAGCTTCAACGTCCGCTTTGATACTGTCCCACTTGAGGCAGGTGGTGGCCCGGAATGCGGTGCCTACAACGACGCGAACGTTCCGGTCCTGAAAATTTCGCTGGGCCGCATCACGCATTGCCACGCGAAGTTCTTTGACCTGTTTGCGAATCGTTGCCCTATCTTCAGAGCTCGATGACCGAGCAAGTTCGACGGAAAATCCTTCGATTTGAGCAAGGAACTCGGTCTCCGTACCCGTTAGCATTACAGTCAGGTCTTCTGCCTCAAATTTCTGCAACGATGCTCCCTTTCCGATTCGAAGCAGTGCTCCGCCGGAAAGCTCCTCAGCCGCAACCTCTTTCGCCGCTCTCCCAATGGCAATTGCTACCGCGTCGGTGGCTCGATTGGTCGTCGAAACAACTAGGATGCGTTCGCTGGGATCCGCGAGAACGCTGGCCACTTGATGACCCGTCGTGTAGGTTTTGCCAGTCCCCGGCGGCCCCCATAGGATGCTCCAGCACTTGTTCCACCACGGTCGCAGATTCTCCAATCCGACATGACTGCAGGCATCAACCTCTGGATGGGCGTTACCTTCGGAGGCCAACAATCGGCTCGGCAACACTTGCCGAATTTGTTCGAACGCTGGCTCATTAAAGACGGCGTTTAGGAAAGCCAGAAATTCAAATGGCCTGACGTAGAACGAGCCTGTGGTCGGTGGATACTCCGGGTCCGAGACGCAGACGAAGATACGACCAGCGGCTTCATCGACCTCCAGAACCTCACCCGACCAGAGTACCGAATCGTCCAGTTCGAGGTCTGCGTTGTCTTCTTCAAAAGATGTCCTCTGATCGTCAGCGAACTCCTTAAGCAGCAACGGCCTGAAGGCGACAGATCCTTCCCAAGTCCAATCGAATTCAACGGCATGACCGACTTCCAAAATGAAAATCGTCCCCGTTTCCGACTCGGAGAGAACCTTTACCGAGCGGCAACGCATGCGCTTCCAGCGGACGGAATCACGAAATTCGCGTCGAATGGCTTCCTGGGCGTCAAGCAGGGAAGATGCATTGCCTGCGGGAAGATTAAGCCGGATGGGAAAGCGAGCCTGCTCGGAGTTGTCATCAAGCACCTCGCCGTCTAGTTCGTCAAATTGCATCGGTGTACCTCAACGGTTTGCCGGAAGCGAGAAGCCATAGTATGTGGCGAATACTTATTGGTCAACCAACGCGAGGCATGTTCCCAGCTCCTTTTGTGCGTAGCATCGCCAGCAGTCTGAAGGCCTCTTGGCGCACACAGATCGCAGAGGAGCGTGTGCCCACCTTGGCTGAAGACTTGCAGCTGTGTAAGAACAAGGTGAACGTAATGATCGAGCTCAAGTATTACGGCAATGACCAAAAACTCAAAGTTGGCGCGCGGCGTCGAGGGCCAACTGAAAGAGGTCCGTCGGAAGTACGAAGGCGACGGTCGAAACGCAATTGCAAAGAAACGCTTTGATCCGGTGGCCCTTGCTCGCGGTTGGCCATGACAACCGTGGGCTCTTCATTGGGCTGGATATCGCTGGACTCGTACGGGTTCATCAACTTTACCTGCATTTCTTTACCACTTCCGTGCTCGTGCTCAATGAAATGCTGCTCGTGCTCGTAATCGATTGGGCTGGCTATTCGATCACGAGCACGGAGCACCGCCTTTCGGACTGAGCACGAAAACCGCTACGAGCCATCGAGGTTTACAAGGTATTCGGCCGACGCCAAAAGTGGGTCGTCGTAATGAAGTTGAATCACTCCAGATTGCTTAAGGTCTTCAACCTTTTTAAGTTCTGCCGAGTAGACGAATTCCACCATCTTTTGCAATCGTGAAGCGCGTTGAAACCAACTCATGACGAGCATGGCGATCAACAGCACCGGAAAGACCGATAGTGCGGCGGCTGTGGCAAACATGCTGAAGCTGGGATGCGGAAAAGAATTGAGCGTAGCAGCATTGTTGGTCCATGCCTCGTAACTGGCGCTTAGGTACTCACGGTAGATGGAAACAATAGGGCCGGCGAACAGGATCCAAAAAACGGAAGTTGCCAATAGTCCTAACCCTTGCAGGATTGGACGTGGGATTCGATGCTGTTCGATCGAGAATTCGAACAATTCGCGGGCTTGAGCCTGTAGTTCATCGACTCCGCTCAGCCGCACGGAAAGCGCGGTTTCGCGAGGACGCACGTCAGCATTGTTGCCACGAATTCGATCGATAGCTCGGTAGAATTGTTGCTGTGCGGGTTGCAATCGATCTTGAATCTGGCCGTTCAGTTGATCACGAATGCCGTGTTGGATTTCTCGTTGGGCATCGTTCGAGGCTCTCGTGTTCTTCGCCCATGCCGCGAACGTACCGAAAATGGACGGGATACTTCCAGACATAGAAAGCAGCAGGCGATCCCACGCACCGTGCGTTAAGCCGAGTAGATTCAACAGGGTACGGTAGGGAAACCATAACAAGCTCGTGCCACCGATGATGTCGGCTCGCACGCGATCACGGATTGCCGTTTGGAGCACTTGTTTGGAGCCCAATACCGCTTCAATGGCCTGGGTCGGAAGCGCATCGGCGGCGGTATGCAGCCGACGGACGGAGGAGGACAAGTGGGGTACTTGTTGCTCGATCAGTTTGGCCACACGTCGTCGCAAACGATCGCTGGCGGCGGCCATCCGATTGGCCTTGGTCGCGGCGAGCGATTCCATCGATTCCTTTGCCAATCGTTCTTGCAGATCGAGCACGAGTTGGGCTTCGATCTGATCCTCGTCCCCGTCGGCTTCGAAGTCCGCCACGAGGATCGGTTCGAGTAGGCGCGAGGTCGGTGCGCTGGCGGCCAGCGCGGAAACAAACCACTCCACGTCGTTTCGCAAGCTTTCGGTAGCGCGATCGAGATGGGTCGAGGCGCTGCGATGGGCTTGCGATCCGGAGCGATTCAATTCCTTCAGCGGAGTGCAGGTGATGACGGGCAGGCACACGGCGCCTTCGGTCAATGCAGCGAGCTGCGAGTTGATTGCGCTGCGCAGCTGATCCCTGCGAGCCACAATCAATTTGATCGGGGACAAGTTCATGGCGTCACGCGCAATGGCTGCTGCGGCTGGGTCATCGTCCGTATAGCCCGGCGTGTCGAGAATCATGTAAGGTCGTCCCAGATCGAGCAAGCAATGTGTCGGACAGGGCACATAGACTTCGGTCGATGGGTGAAGAGAGTCTGGAGGGTTGGGGCCGATCCAAGTCAACTGCGAAGTAGCCTCGTTGGAGAGGACTCCGCTCGGCAGGGTCGATGCGAGTCGGCGATCCAAGATCATTTGCCGTGCGACCCAGGTCTTCCCTTGCCCTTTCGCACCAATGATAGCGATGCTCGGCAATGTCACACCGCGACTGACTTGGATGTCGGCCAATCCAGTTCGATACTCATTGCACCATTGCAAAATCGTATGCAATGTGGCCTGTTCGCCGAGCAGTTGACGGGCAGCGTTTTCAATGTTGTCGGCCAATTCGGAAGATTCAATCATGTTCGTTGTGCCTGTTCCATCGCGTCCAGCCATTCTGCGATTGCTTGAGGGCAGCGTTCGTCGATGACCCATCGGCGCCATTTCGTGCCGGGCGCGTCGGGTCGAGTAAAGGTTTGGGGTCGGATGGAAATCGGCGCGATTTCTCGAACTGTGTCCCCTAAGGTAACCCGCATGGGAGAACCGACGGACAGACGTTCCAAACCGATTTCGTCTGTGACTAAGGCGACAAGATCCGACAACTGCTGCCATGCGCTTTCGGATTCCGCGAGATTTGGAATAGCATTTGAACTTGCAAAGACCAATCCGACCCCCGCCGCTCCAGCGAACAGCAGTTCCTTAAGCGATGCGAAGACCAAAACAGAAGTTCCGCCAAAGTCGAGAGGGACCATGACGACCGCAAGCAATGGGGCAAACAGCAAACCTGCAGGGGCGATGCTACTGAGCACTCGTTGACGCATCGGCATTTCTGACCAGATTCTGCGTGTAAGGGCATCGATCTGTTCACGGTCGATGCCCGTTTCGCTTTCGATTTGGAATCGATCGATGGCGCGTTGGCATGCATCGCGAACCGCGCGACGCTGGTCTTCCGATTCGTCGATGCCCAGATAACCCTTCCGATCTCGCTTGGCCAAGTGACTGCAAAGAGCATCAGCGGTCACGACCTTGCCCGATTCACCTCGCGTCAATTTTTGGCGGACCCAATTGCCAACCGCTTGACCACCACCCGAAATCCACTCAGGAAATCTGAGCCTAGCGACCGTTCCACTCACCGACGCTTTACCAGCTTCGGCGACACGTTGCACCCAGCGGCCCGGCCCAGCCCACCAAGGCGCGGTGCGTTCTAGCGAGTCTGCGATTTGCTGGATCACCTGTCGTGAGGCTTGCAACCGTACCTTTGGGTTCGATGACGGGGAGTTGGGGTCGAGCGAAAAGTCCACGCATGCATCCGCGATGGTTTGATGCAGAGCCTCAAGTTGTCGTTGCTGCTGATCGATGTGGGCCCGCGCGACGGAAAGAGTGCGGTGCACCGTCTGCGTCAGTCGGGTATTCGCAGATCGGATGGCATCGGCTAATAGATCGTTGGCTCGAAGTTGGCTACCCAATCGAATCAACCAATCTTCATCGCGGATGGGCTCGGGCGGTTGGGTTGCATGATGGCCATCAATTCGAAAGAAGATCGGCAATGGCGAATCGGACGTGTGTTGCAGTTCCATGGGTGGGGTCGGCAGTCGGTCCCGATTCGAGGGACCCTCGAAGTTGTAGGCCATGTAGACGCGTCGTAGATTCGATCCACGATACAGCAAGCCCACCTCGCGCGCGATCTCTTCGGTCCGATAGCGTCTGGGAACACGATTGACCGCCAGCATGCGTTGCACATGTGGCATGCGGTGTTCGAGCAAGTGCAGCATCTTCGAGACGGTTTGGTCGTGCAGCGCATTGGCAGGGAGTACCACGACAAACGCC
Organism: Pirellula sp.; assembly: GCA_041752005.1. Lineage (GTDB taxonomy): Bacteria > Planctomycetota > Planctomycetia > Pirellulales > Pirellulaceae > JBKCUI01. The sequence goes on from JBGSHV010000013.1 coordinate 22,501, forward strand.
GAGCACAGCGTCGCGGCTTTGGCGAGCACTTGAAAGCGGGATTCCGCGATGCTCGCGGCCGATTCTTCGAAACGAGAGTTCAAGGATGCAATGCTACTACCCAGTGGAAGCATTCCGGTTTGGATGTCCGGACAATCCATCAATGCAATTCCCAGACGGTCGAGATTGGGGTCGGTCGCGACAAGTGGAATATTGATGGGACTGCGGAGCGTGATTTTGCCATCCGCGTCGCTTAAAGGTCGTGGAGCAAGGTCGTTGTATTGGTGCGCGGCCTGCGCGGCATCTTCGGACAACCATTCGAATTCGCCCCCGAAAACAGATAGGAGCTGATTCTCGACAAAGCTCCAAAAGCCGAGATTGGATTTCCACGATTCGGGCAGCCAAACCACGAAGCGATGCGTACCTTGTTGGTTGCCAGAACCGATGAGGACTCGGCTGCGCTGATCGGATGGACTGGGGTAATGAGGTTCATTCGGGGAACCCAAGAAAGTAGCCACGAGCGAGCTTTTGCCGGCGTTGAGCATTCCAAGAACCGCCACGATGGGACAGGCGGGGGCGGAAACCAGGGCCGAGGACTGAGCGAAGCATTCTTGCAACGCGTCGGACAGGAGTTTCGTTTGTCCGTGGTGCTCGGCACGCTCGGCATCGAGCAGAATATCCCGAAGGCTTTTCTCGGGTAGCGGCTGGCCTACGCTATCGGAAGGAACCGCTGTCGCATCGCATCTGGCCATGGGCGTTTGGCAGACCTGCGCTTCGAGCGATTTCAAAATTTCTGGAAGCGTTTGATTCACGTCGCGAATTTCTAAGGAAAATACGGTCGATTTGACCGTTTGACAAATTACCTGCAGCGCCAATAGTAGAGCATTCCGAATTCTCGTCCAACAGGTCGCACGTTCATGGTAACCGGTAGAACCCTCACACGGCGCATGCTCACTCTGCTCATCGCAGGCAGCATTTTGATTCCAGTTTCCTTTGGGATTGGATTGAATTTGTGGATGGACCGCATTCCGGAACCTCGGCTCGAGGCGCAGGTTCGTTTGGATCGCATGTGGTTGGAACCTCAAGGAGACAAAGATCCTCAGAGGTTAGTCCCGGCCATTTCTATTCGCAACGTTACCACCGAGTCTTGGAAGAACGTATCCATCGGGCTCAACAAACAGTTTTATGCGCAGGAGCCGCGGGGCATTGAACCGGGTGGGTCGCTGACACTGCCACTGGAGGCCTTTGTCGCGAGAAACGGCAGTGTTCGATTCCCGACCAACAATCGGGATGTCACGCACGTAACCGTATTTGCACAAATTGCGACCGGGGCACGCGCCGTGAGCGAATTTGTGATTCCGGTCGATGCACAATCCATCGCCACCACTCAGCGTTCCGATACCGAAAGCGAATGGATTGCTCCTGTACCTCCGCGAGAAGGCCAATAGCACACCTCGGTCATGGAAACATTCAGTGGCAGACATGTCTTCCTTCGCGCTCACCTAGCTCGCGAGTACACTAGTTGGAATATTGACCTATCTGCCTGACGAGGATCGCTCCGGTTGAGGAAAAGGGATCATAAATTGCCTCAAGACTTCGCTCGATGATGTCCGCTCGAAACCAATGGCTCCTTTTGATTTGGCCGTTAACAGGTACTCTCGTTGGTTTCGTCGTACGTGAATTGACCGTACAGCAGTACGAGCGGGTATGGCGGAAAAATCAAGGGGTCATGATCGTCGACGAGTTGTCATTCTATGCGCGGTTGCTCCAAGCTAGCCCTTTGGCAACCGAGCAGTTGATCGCGCTAGGCAACCAATCCGCCGACACGCAATTGACACTTGCCCCGGTGGAGCAAGTGACACTTACCCCGGTGCAGCAAGGGGGTGGGAGCGACGCGAGCTCGACTGGACGTCCGCAGGTTGACTGGGTGAGTGAGCCGGGCGGCTTTCGTCGAGTTCGTGCGGTTCGCAAGATTATGCTATCGAGCGAAATTCCGCATTGGCTCTTTTTGTCGAAGCGCGTTCCTTCTATCGATCAAGACGCATACGGTTGGGTGGTTTGGATTATGCCCATCGGGTTTTTGGTCGGGTCGATTTATGCTTGGCGGCAGGATCTACATGCGAAACGATTGGCCCGATACCTTCGATCCTTGCAATGGTTGCGGACTCAGTCGCAATCGCAATTCGCCCGCGATGAGATGATGGAATTGTTTCCCAAGAATCATCTGGACGCTGGGGTAAATCGCGAGCTGATCGCGCTGGTGGAAAGTTTTCAATCGCGATTCACCGACATTCAGATCGACGCAGAGCAGTCGCAAACCGTGCTGTCGGCGATGCCGGTAGGGATTCTGGCCTTCACTCCACAACTGCGTTTGGCATTCGCAAATCGGGCCGGCATCGACATGTTGGACTTGAGCGATCCGGTTCGGCATGACGCGCGGTTGATCGAGCTGATCCGTAATCCACAGGTGGTTGAGTTGGTCGTGGAGTCGCAGAAGGCTGCACAAACCATGGATTGCGAATTGGAGCGGGCTGTGGACCAAACTGTACTCAGGCTTCGCGCGTACCCTTTGCAATTAGAACCCAGTGGTTCGAGCAGTTTGGCTGATTCTCCGATGCTATTGATCGTGACGGATGAAACGCGTTTACGACAGCTTGAGAACGCTCGCCGTGATTTTACAGCCAATGTATCGCATGAGCTCAAGACGCCGTTGGCGGCGATCAAAGCGTATGCAGAAACGCTATTGATGGGGGCGATGGACGATCCTGATGCTAAAGAGCGATTTGTCCGTCGGATCGGGGAGCAGGCTGCGAGGCTCGACAATCTCATACGTGACTTGTTGCAACTCACCAAAATTCAGTCGTTGCCTGAACGACTGAGTCTGACCAGCATGCCGGTTTGTGAGATCATTCGCACGTGCGTGGAAGAGCATCAGCCGATTGCTCAAGGACGGAACATTGCCGTCAAGAATCATGCGGTCAATGACTCGGTTCGCGTTTTGGCCGATTACGAAGCCATGCGAACGACCCTAAGCAATCTTCTTAGCAACGCAATTCGTTATTCTAAGCCTGGCGGCCAGGTTGATGTCCGTATGGTCGCGCGATCGGGAACGGTCGAAGTGTCGGTCAGCGACAATGGAATCGGCATACCCGAAGCGGATTTGGATCGTATCTTCGAACGCTTTTATCGCGTGGACAAGGCTCGGAGCCAGGATGCCGGAGGGACCGGACTGGGGCTCTCCATTGTCAAATACTTTGTTCAAGCGATGGGGGGATCGATCACTGTCCGAAGTCATTTGGGGGTTGGAAGCGAGTTTACGATCCGGCTGGAACAGGACATGGCGACATCCGCGGGGGCGATTGCCGGGGGCATCGTATCGAACTGAAGATGCTGCCTAACTTGTAGGTTAGCGAATGGCCGCGATCACAATCACGACAAAGAGGACGAGGGTGATGACGGCGGCGATGATGAGCAGCAGCATATTGGCGCTGATACCGCCCGAGTCAGTCTCCCACTCGGATTGAGCATCCGTGTTCGGGGCGGGCCGAGGAATGGTAGGCAATTTCTTGGGTGCCGTTTTTTTAGTGCCGGACTGCATGGGGCGAACTAGGGGCGAGGCTCCACTGCGACCGGTTTGTGAATCGCCGGTCGCCGTAGCGATGGCTTGCGCTTTGGAACGCTTGCTGTTGGGTTGGTTGGAATCGTGAACCAGATCGATGTGGCTTTCGACGGAAGAACCATCGCTTTTTGCGATAGCGCGGAGCACGCCGCTGTCGGAAGTAGACAGGCTCCGAAAGCCACTCTTGTCCCCATCCTTGCCACCCATGGTTTTATCGCTGCGATTGTTCACCGTTTCGGTGTTGCCGCTGCTGCGAGCCTTGGACTCTTCGAGGAGTTCGTCGATCGACATGCCTTCGGATGGTTTGGTCGAGACATCTGGGTTTTCCGCAAGGTATTTTACCAGCCACGACTGGAGGACCTCAGCCACCTGCGTGCACGAAGCATAGCGATAGCGCGGATCTTTCTGCATCATCTTGACGCAGATGCCATCGAGTTCGCCGGGGCAATCGGGGCGATCGATTCGAATATTTGCGGGCATGGTCGATTGATGTTTGACGATCCTGCTAGCGATGCTCCCTTCTGGAAATGGCGGGTGGCCGGTCAGAAGGAAGTAGAGGGTGCAACCGAGTCCATAAATGTCGGCTCGATTGTCGACGTTGTGGCTATTGAGCGCCTGTTCGGGGGCTAGATAATCGGCTGTGCCGAGGACTTTGTCGTTGTACTCCATGGTTAGCGACGCATCCCCTTCGTCGATGAACAGAGCCAGGCCCAAGTCCAGTACCTTGATCACCCCTTTTTTGTCGATCAGCAAATTCGCGGGTTTGACATCGCGATGGATCAAGCCGACGTCGTGTGCATGCTGCAAGCCTAAGGCTGCTTGAGCGATGTAGTCTGCCGCGATTGCGTAGGGCAGCGGACCATGTTTTTTGACTAAGATCTGCAAGTCCGCCCCCTCGACGTACTCCATCACCAAGTAGTGAGTGTCGCGATCGTTGTCGAGGTCGTATGCGCGGACGACGTTGGGATGGCTGAGGGAAGCGATGGCTTTGGCTTCGCGGCGAAAGCGTTCCAAGTAGGAAGTCTTTCCAAGCTTCGACCTAGGCAGCACCTTGATCGCCCGCCGATGCTTCATCCCAATGTGTTCGGCGAGGTAGACACTACTCATGCCACCGGTACCGATGTGCCCTAGCAGTTTGTGCTTGCCCAGGAAAAATCCTTTGTACTTGCCTTGAAGGATCTTTTCGGACTGCCACCGGGTGAGTAGTCCGGTAGCTTCGAGGGCTTTGCAGAGATCGACGGGATCGTCGGGCAGTTCCCCGCCATGCTCGGCTTGGATTTCCGCCAGACGGTTGGCCAAGGCTTCGGCGTCAACCAACTTGCTTTTTTCGATGAGTTCAAAGACTCGTTGCGTGGTAATCTGCGTCATGCCGACCAAGGATTCGCGTCGTGAAGAAGCGTGGCTTTGCGAGTGCCGAAGGAACATATCAGTTTACTGGAATCACGCTAGCAAGATACAAAGGTCTGGTTGTCGGCGTGTCGGTTTTCAAAAACTTTTTTGCCCCGCACCTGGCCGTAGAAGGCGGCCACCACTCAGGGCCGGAAAAATCGTCACAAAGCGCTGGGCGTCTGGGGCAAGCCCATTCCGGCCACCCTCGCGAATCGGTTGCAAAATGCTACACTCAGGGCCGTTGACTCTCCACCGTATTTTGAATCTACCGAGGTTTCGATGAGCTGCTTTCCCGATATTGCCAAAATCCAGTACGAAGGTCCTAAATCCACCAACCTCCTGGCGTTTCGATGGTACAACGCGGACGAAGTCATCGAGGGGAAAACGATGCGCGATCACCTCCGGTTCAGCATCGTTTACTGGCATACCATGCGTGGGGCGGGGTCCGATCCGTTCGGCTCCGCGACGGCCGATCGGCCTTGGGATGATGGTTCCGACAGCCTCGACAACGCACTTCGACGGGTCGAAGTGGCATTCGAGATTTTCGAAAAACTGGACGCTCCTTACTACGCTTTTCACGATCGCGACGTGGCACCCGAAGGCAAGAACATTCGCGAATCGCACCAGATCCTGCAAAAAGTAACGGAGTCGCTCAAAGCCCATCAGGAAAAAACCGGGATCAAATTGCTGTGGGGGACAGCCAATATGTTCAGCCACCCACGGTTCATGCATGGTGCGTCAACATCTTGCAACGCTGATGTGTTCGCTTACGCTGCGTCGCAGGTGAAGAATGCTTTGGATGTGACCAAGGAGTTGGGGGGCGAAAACTACGTCTTCTGGGGCGGACGCGAGGGCTACATGACGTTGCTCAACACCGACATGAAGCGCGAAATCGATCACCTGGGTCGCTTTTTGAACATGGCCGTCGATTACGCCAAGAAGATCGGCTTTACCGGTCCGTTCCTGATCGAGCCCAAGCCTAAGGAACCGACCAAGCATCAGTACGATAGCGACGCGGCTGCGTGCATCAATTTTCTTCGAGCGTACGACCTGATGCCGTACTTCAAACTCAATATCGAGACCAACCATGCCACGCTGGCCGGGCACACGATGATGCATGAACTTGACTACGCGGGCATGCAGGGCATGTTGGGATCGATCGATGCCAACACGGGTGATTTGCTTTTGGGATGGGACACCGATCAGTTTCCGACGGACTTCTACCTGACCGCACAGTGCATGCTAGTGATTCTCAAATACGGTGGATTCACAACCGGCGGGGTCAACTTTGATGCCAAAGTCCGACGTGAAAGCTTCGAACCGATCGATCTGTTCCATGCTCACATTGGCGGAATGGATGCATTCGCGCGCGGCTTGAAGATGGCCGCCGACATCCGAAGCAATGGCGTCCTCGCGGATTTTGTGAAAAATCGTTACCGATCTTGGGATTCAGGAATTGGGAAGGAAATTGAGTCAGGGAAAGCTACGTTTGACACCCTCGATGCGTACATTCTTGAAAAAGGCGAGGTGGAGCGGAACGAAAGCGGCCGTCAGGAGCTGATGGAAAACATTTTCAATCGCTACCTCTAGGGACAGCAGATTGCTCGCCCGCGATTTATTCATCATTTCTTAACACTTGCGTTTCGGGGTTTGAATACACTGCGATAATTCGAGATGTAGGTATAGCGTTCGCAGCGCCTGCGAATGTCATACTCGATTAGGCACCATGATTGGCCCGCTAGTGAATTGGCCGAGTTGAAAAGGGAAATAGAGATGAAGAAGTTTTGGTTTGCATTGCTGGCTCTGATTGCGACATCGATGACGGTACAAGCCGACATCGTGATCACTGAGGTAGCACCATGGGCGAGTGGCAATAGTCCCTATTTAGGAGACTGGTTTGAATTGACCAATACGGGTGCATCTGCCGTGGATCTCACTGGTTGGCGATGGGACGATAACTCCAATGATGTCGCGTCGGGTTCCGATCTGGTTGGAGTGTCGAGTATTGCTGCAGGCCAATCGGTTGTCTTTCTGGATCTCGCCGCGTCGCCAACTGCCTTTACGAACTCTTGGTTCGGTGCCAACGTCCCTGCCGGTTTTACGATCGGAAGCTTCGACGGTCCTGGATTGGGCACTGGTGGCGATGCCGTGAATATCTACAACGCAGGTGGCGTGCTGCAAGCCCGAGTCGATTTTTTTGCCTCATCAGCCGGCCCTGCTTTTGCCACCTTTGATAACGCGCAGGGACTCAACAATGCGACGATCTCGCAACTCAGCGTGGTCGGCGTGAATGGCGCGTTCGTGGCCGCGAATTCGATCTCTCCCAATTCGCAAATCGGTTCACCTGGCAGCATTTCGGCTGTACCAGAACCTGGCTCGATGCTGCTATTCGGCGCTGTCGCTGGTTTGGGAGCAATTGCTCGCCGCCGACGACAAACCCGGGCTTAACGAATTCCTGAACCGATCTTCTTTGCCGCGCGCGTCTCGGTTTCGGCCGAGACAACGTGGTCGTCGAGTCGAGCTGAGTATTCCAGGACGCTGCCTGGACCAGAAAATGCCACGACCTGATGATCCCAAGCAAGTTCCTTGGAGATCATACGGCCTGCATCGATATCGAAGCGAATCGTTCCATTGCTCAGTTGCTGCAGCACCTGAGCTTCTTCGGATGGCTCCCCCATCGTGGACAGGGGTTCGCTGCGGACAGAGATCGTAGCCACGCCTGCGCTCACTTTTTCCAGTTGGAATAGTTCGCGGAATTTGACCAAACGCTGTGTACCATCGCGACGATTGATTTTCAGTTCGCGCGGTATCTCCCATGTGGCACCGACCGTCACCGGGTTCTTTGGGAGAGGCATGGTGACGTCGCCCATGCCCATGTGGGGCGGGTTGTTCAAATCACTGCGGGCGATGACCATGCCAGTGTCATCAATTTGGATCGTGGAAATCAGCTTGCCAACGGTTTCCGCGGCGCCTGCGAACTGGGGCGGTGGTGGCTCGGAAGGCTCTTTGGAGTCGTAGCGGATCTCTTCGCCACCGCCGATCTGTTGAGACATGTCGATCGATTCGATCCAGTACTCGAATGTTACATTACCCCCGTCGGTTTCGATGACGCGCCAGGATTTTTCCGAGACAGTGCGTGAGTTGGCTTCCTGTTGAATGGAATCGATTCGTGTCCCATTCTTGGCCAGATGCGTGACTTCATTGCGAAGGATCATACCGAGTTCAAAGCGATAACGAAGTGTGACGGCGTCGCCATCGGCGGGGCCAGCCGTCTCCACCAATTGCTTCGGATCGATGGTACGGAGTGATTGTTTCGTGGGAGCGTCTGAATTCGCTTTTTTGGACGTGCTGACATTGGTGATGGTCAAGCGTGCGGGGTCAACCAATTTTTTGGAGGTCTCGTCCAACAGAGAACGGCGCGATGACGTTTCGGATGTGTCCTGAGCGCGAAGAGTTGGTAGATTCCAACCTGCAGCGAACACGACCAACAGGCAAACACAACGAATTTGCATCCCGAAACTCCTCCATGCGGCAATGATCCGAATCGGTGGACTCATGCGTATGCGAGCCCTAGAGCTGGGGGTTTAGCAAGATTGGGGGGGCCCGGTCAATAGCGATCTACCAGTTCGCGGAATAGGCTGAAAGCAGATGCTCGTGATAGATGGTCACCTGCGGGTCGATTATTTGCCCCCGAGTATCCCCTTGAGTGTATCGCGCAAGGGACGTCTCGGACGACGTTCCTCGCCTGCGGGCCCGTCGCTGCGCTCTGGGTCATCAGGGGACGGAGCCGTTTGCGAATCCATGCGTTGTTGGCGGTTGAGTCGCATTTGTTTCAGAAGGTCCACAGCGGCTCCGATGGCCGCATCCGCTTGCCCACCCGTCACGGCCCCTAAAGCGTCGATGGCCGCAGCGGTCCCGGGCGACTCATCCAATAATGCAGCCGAGATGAGCGCCATGATGTCCGACGATTCGCTCCGCATCGCGTTCCAATCCACGACGGGTTGATCCAATGTCCCCCCAATCGATAACGACAACAGCGGAACGCCCAATTCTTGAACCGATTCGCGCCGAGCGAACTGCTCGATCGGGAGTGGGATTCCGAGAGTCAAAGCGAGCGATCGATCGACGATCCCGACCATGCCTGTGCTGGTGATCTGCAATCGGGGATCGATCTTGGGCAAACCGATTTGAACACCGCGGTGAGCGATCCTCCCATCGGCGGCCTCGATCTCGATCTTTGAGCCGTCGATAAAGACCAATTCGTAGACCGGCTCGGTTTTTTGAAGCGTTGCGATCATGTCCAGGACTTTCATCACAACTGGTTCCGAAGAACCACTTCGAACCTGATGCAAGGTCAGGGTAGCGAGACCCGTGGACTGTTCAGGATTCTCGAGGAAAATCTCGATGGGTTGGGTTTCGAGGGAGACACTGCCATCGAACCAAGCAGACTTGGCCAGAAGAGGAATGGCTCGTCCCAGCCCAAGTCGTACGAGTTCGGGAGTGATCGCGACGCGCTCGAGGATGCGCGATGGTGAGATCAGGAGTCGAGCCTGACCGTCCAATGAACGGTAGTGAACGTGAGCGTCGAAGGGTGGCACGACTAACAATTGACCCTCGGCGTCGCCGGAAACAGCAACCGAAAATTGCTCGACTGATATTTCCAGATCCAATCGAGGCAACGCGCGCTTTCGGTTGGCTTGGGGTGCAGGACCGGATCCCGTCACCGCTTGAACTAAGCGTTCCAGATTCGAAGTATTTTCCAGCAACTCAATATCGATTTTTGGTTCGCGGATACGCAGTTGCCCGAGATCCCGACCTCCCAGAACATAGCCCAGCATTGATCGATTGGATTCTATAGCCGCAATCCGGATCAGATCGCGCGGCTTCGATTCAAGATCTGTCGATTCCAACTTCGGTGCAGTTACTTGTTTAAGACGGATACCACGAAAGGCGATGGGACGAAACCAACCCAATTCGGCGGCTTCGATTTCCACTGCGAATCCATCGAGCTTCAATCGATTCACGAGGCCTTGGATCACCCATCGGGACCCTAATAATGTTGGTAGCAATGCAAGGAACATCACGCCGAGAAGCCCGGTTCCGATCCACCAACGCAACCAGCGTCGACGACGAGACGGCTGCGATACCCGCGCGCGGTCGCGACCATCGGTTGGGATCGCGTCAGGTGGCATCGCGTTGTCGTGTGTCATGGATCGGGCTTGCCAAGGGTGTTTCGTGCGGATGGGTCGCCGACACGAGCATCGCGACCATCCGTCTCGATTATATGCAACCGATCTTATTCAGGTTGCACGCGGTTCACCCGCAGGACGGCCCAGCGGCCGGACCAAAAAGAGAGCCTTTCGTTCGCGGCAAATCACTCGAGGGAACGGTGCGGGCCAAGGCGTCGCGGAGTCGCAATTCGGACAATAGTCCTAGGAGGACGATCGCGATTACCGGCACGCGCAATGTTTCCATGACTTGGGACGACACGGCGATCGCAATCGAAAGCAGGGCGAAGTAGATCACTCCGCGCTGCGGTTGACGAACCGAAATCCAAAGAACCGGCAGGATGAGGATCGACAAATCGTAGTGGTAGGCGTGGGGACTGATCAGGAAGGTTCCAAGAAAAGCAATGAGAATCAATTCAGGACAGATTCCCTCGATTTCCGTCTGGAACACACACAGAAGTACATACAGGAAGAGCGGGACGCACAGCGCGGTTTTTCCCCAGGTGATCCAATCTACCGGCAATGCGTTAGCGATGGCGAAAAGATTGCAAGCCCAGTCGACGCGGTAGCCCGACGCCGCGCCGTAGGAGGTCGCATTCTGAAGCGTTGCGAAGTAGGAGGTCCACATCGACCATGGCAGGCTGACCAAAGCCAGTCCCCAAACGCATGCGACGCTGATTCCCGTCCCGGCCACGAAACGCCATCGGCCATGGCGAACCATGAGCAAGGGTAGTAAGAAAAACAGGGTTGGTTTGAGCGATAGTAACCCAAAGATCAAGCCGGCCGTTGCTTGTCGATTGCGCTGGAGTAGGTAACAAGTGACGCATGCAATGAGAAGCCAAAGTGCACTCTTCTGACCGAAGAGAACCGAGATGTGAACGGATGGAAATAGGACGATCGCGATCCAAAGGTAACGCTGCCAAAGTCCTTGTGAAGCAGTCTCGCGCTGGCCGATTCCGCGTTCGTGCTCACATAGGAGTGCGATTAGATAAGCCGAGACAAATACTGCTGCCCAAAGGACGGCGATCCAGAGCATGGTAGCGATCCGATACGGAAGCGCTGCCAAAGGAGCAAATAGAGCATAGTGCATCGGGGGATAGACCGCTGGATAGTAACGGTCAGTGTCCCATTCAAAACCAAGCGTTTTCGAGTTGTGCTGACACGCTTGAAATGTCCGGCCATCGAAGAGCTCCGCGGCTTGACCGTCGAGGATCATTCGAGCTCCAACCCATTCTTGGAGAAAGTCCGAGCCGAACGGGTGTTGTTCAAGCGACTCGCTCCATCGATAGTTGGGCGAACAAGTCAGAGTGAGCAAGGTCAGGAAAACGAAGGCCAAGCCGGGAAGGAACCACCGCGGGACGTGAGCAAAGTAGCACTTTGTCGTCGATTCGCATGTTGGATTCGAAGTCGAGATCTCAACCGGTTGTGTTTGGCCGAGCGGATTGGATGTATGGTTGTCGATCATGAAGTCTGCTCCTGCGGCAAGCATAGTTCACGATTCTAGCGCGCGTTGCCGAGTTGGAAGTCGGCTTATTCGCTACAACCCCTTCAATCGTCTGCAACGCTATTTGTGCATAGAGCCATTCATGCATAGAGCCCTTCATTGGTACGCCGTCCTCGCGAGCACCTTCATTCCGGTCGCTCACCCGAGCCTGCGACGTTTGTCCTGGAGCGGACTCAGCGGCTTTGTCGGACGGCAACGAAAAGACTCGCACCCAATGCTTAGTGCAACAGGTGCGAGTCGTTTGAAGGTTCGGATTGGAAACGGGGTCGGATCAAGCGCGCGTGTCGCGGCGAAATCGATCCGCTATCGATAGCGCGATTGGACGGTCGCTTCCGTATCTACGTCGACAGAACTCTCGCCGGGTACCTCGCGCAGCGGGTTGTAGGGCAGAAGGGATCCATAACCACGGCCCAGCGACGCCGTCTCCGGCTTGCGAAGGCGATAAACAACGTCCACGCTCATTCTCGACTTGGAGGGATGATCGGTTTCGATGAAGATCTTGGCGCGTCCATCGGCTTTGGTTTGGCCTGCGATTGGTTCGAGAATCAAAGGTAGGGTGTGCAGGGCCTTGGGTTGATCGCTGATAGCGGCGGACTGCACCTCGAATGCATCGCTGGTGATCGACAACACTCGGAAGGGTTCGTCGGCTTTGAGGATCACGACTTGCTTGAGCATCTCGCCACGCGAGATATCCCCCAACGAGAGCATGTTCGGCGAAACAGAAATATCCGCTTGAACCGTTGCCGTCAAACGTAATGGCACGGTTGTTAGGTTTCGATCGTTGGTTTGGACGACAATTTCTGTTTCGAGTGGGCCGACGGGCGCGTCATCTTTCAAACGAACTTTCATCGCATATTGAATACGTCCGTTTTGACGCGAGATTTCTTCGCGATCGATTTCGATGAACTTTTCATCGCAGCGAATGTTGGTGATTTGCCAGGATGGCTTTCCAGCATAATCGACGAGGATCTCCACTGATTTTGATTCGCCTTGCGAGACCGATCCAAAGCTGACTTCGCCCGGTTGGAACACTACGTCGGTGCGAATGTAACCCTTGACATTCAATTGGACCTCACCGAAGTTCGGTTGATCGAACGTGACCGTTACGGTGGCCGAGCGGGCTCCCGAATGCGTTCCTGTATTGAATTTGGCTAGGATGCTTCCTTGTCCACCTGGCGGAACCATTTCCGTTTCGATGATGGGGGTCGTGCAGCCACACGAAGTGCGAACATTGCGCACGTGGATGGGTTGACTGTATGGGTTTTCAAAGACAAAACGGTATTCGGTCTTGGCCGCTTTCGCAACGGTACCGAAGTCATGGGTTGTGGAACGGAACATTTGGCTGAACTGATTCGCCAGGCAGGTTGGGTTCCAAGCGGCGCATAGCAGCGCAGCGATTGCAAAAATTCGCATAGATCAAAATCTCCACGGACAATTGGTAGCGACAATAGAATCGGGGTGACATTGATCGCACGCTTAGAAGGCTGGGTGAGGTTTGGAGCGTAACCCAGTATTCAAGGATCGAATGAGTGTTCGATCATAAGTGCGATCGCCGGCATGGCTATCGTTGGAGCGATCCGATTCGAGGTGAGTCCCTCGAAAGCGTCTATCAGCCGATGGAGGCTTTGGAATTCGGTGAATCGTCTCGCTTTTGTGCATTTGAATTCAAGGCACGTAGGGATTCCGGTTTCTTAAGAAGCGTTTACGGCAACCGCACAGATCGAAAAATCGTTGCCATCCCACATCGGCAAACTCGGCTCATGGATTGCGGGTTGGTAGTCGATACGCAACGGATACGGTGAAGTAACGAGTCGCATGGACGTGGCAACTGATCAATGGCTTTCCTTATGGCAGCTGCATCATGTCCCAACGCAAAAACAAAGCCCCTGCGTCTTCCGCCAAGCCGACGGCGGACAGTTATGCGCACCGCCCGGTCACGCTTTTCTGGATGGTTCTGATTGCCACGGGACTGAGTACCTGGTGTTGGTACCGACCGTTACCGAAGCGAGCCATTGAGGTCGCAACCGGTGCAGTCTCTACGGATCCTTACGCATTGGAACAGCCGCCACATTCGCGCTGGCAAGGAGCATCTCTGGTGGTGCCATCGCTGAGAAAGACCGAAGCCGAAGGGTCCGTCACATTCAACGGCGGATCGCAGGACGCCAACGGCAGAGGGGGCGTCAATCCACCGCAATTGACCGGCTCGAGCGACATGGCATTGTCGCCTTACATCGATCGTGATCGACCGTTGAAGGACTGGTTGGCGGGCGAACCATTGCCGATGGTACCGGTCGAGACAAGTATGCGATCGGAGCCAAGAGAATTGCCGCAGCCGACGCTTTGGACCAGCGCGCCGGGTTTGGCCCGGGACATTCGCGATCGCTTCGATCCGACCCGCGAGATCAATGCCAACTCCAGTGTAGCTGAAGTTCAATCGACGTTTGGCGGTGCATCGGATGCCGCCAGCCCGTTTCGCGTTCCGAATGTGAGCAGAACCTCGGCCCCCGATTTACTCGCGCCGACGTCACCTTCGTTGATTACGAATCTGTGGCCGGACCAAGGCTTCGATCCCTCGCGCTTGGCTGCGCCCGAAGTGCAAAGTCGCAACGCAGCCATGCACCCATCCCTATCGGATCCGAAACGACTCGAGCCCATGCAACGTCACGATGCGGTGATGGCTTCATCTAGCAATCGTATCCGGACTCTCGATAGCGAGGGGGAGAGTAGACCAAGTGGGCCGTCATTGCCCACCCAAGCGATCGATGCGACCAAGCAAAAAGTATTGTCCGACAGCGTCGGTAGCAATCGTATCCGACAACCTCGGTCAGGAGATCGATGACCGAGCGGGATACGATCAACTCAAATAGTTGATGCACTCTCGGCGCAGCGATCGAAGGAGGAAGAGCAAATTCTTGGCATACCTTGGGCCCAATCGCTTGGGATCGGTGCATGCTCGATAAAGCCACTCTAAGCCTGTGCGTTGCCAAATTCGCGGAGCTCGCTTGGCATTACCACCTAGAAAATCAAACGACGCACCGACTTGGATACTCAGTGGCACACCGAGCTGTTGGTAGTGCTCATCGATCCAATATTCCCCTTTGGGTTGGCCGAGAGCCACCAACAAGATGTCGGGACGGGCGCTGCGGATGTGATCCAACGAGGCTTGTTTCTCTGAGTCTGTGGTCGGTCCGAAGGACGGGCATTGCACACCGGCGACGACTAGTCCTGGAAAGCGTTCAACGAGGAGATCGGCGGTTCGTTGGGCAACGCCCTCGGCCGCTCCGTAAAAGTAAATTCGGTATCCGCGCTGTGAAGAGAGTTCGGCCAATCGCACGATGAGGTCTGAGCCCGCGACCCGTTCGGGCAACGGTTGCTCGTTCCACAAACTACGCCAGTAAATCGGCATTCCATCGCACAGGACCAGGGCTGCTTGCCGGGTCAGGGTCGCGAGTCTTGGAATTTGCGAATAGAGCATCGCGTAGTTCAGATTGGCAGTGATTGCGTATCCCGGTACACCGCGCTGGATCCAACGCTCAATCGCTTCGAGCGACTGAGCCATGGTCAACGAATGAAAGTCGATTCCCCAAATGTGGCTGGTGGGAATTGTCGGTAGTGGTGGTAGTGCAGGTGCCGCGCGAGCGGTGCTCTGTTCGGTCCCAGCGGGTATTTGTATCGACGGCAGGGTGGACCGGGGTGGTATGGCGACGATCGGATCCTGAACCGCGAGATCCGAGAAACGCAGGTTGGATTGGGAAGTGGCGTTCATGACCGAGGTATCTGCAAATGGGCATGGAATGGAAATCGAATGCAGAAAATCCTAGGTTTGGATGCCTAGGGGACACATGTTTACCAAGCAGATAGGGCCATGAAATGGCAGCGATGTAAACGGTCGCATCGGTTGTAGCGATCGTTGCGAGATTGCCACGTTCGCGATCGCGCTAGCGGGGAACTCCGTCAGATGCCGCGCGCGTGATCCGGGTTCGCAGTGACGACGTGGCAGGAGAAGAGGCTGCATTGGGCCAGGGTAGAATCGCGCTTAGGATCGCGGTGCTCGCGTCCAAAACAGCAGGCTCAGTGTTCGGCTGCATTGGTGGCGGTTGCAAGGCATAGAGCATGGCCTGAAGTCCCTTCGTTCCTGAATCGGTACACAGAGTTGTGCCGTCCAATTGAGCCGCAATGGGAGGCCAGTTCGCAGGTCCTGGTAAGAGTCCTTGGAGCACCAAGCCTTGGGTATCCAAGCTCCAACGGAATGCAATTGCATCGACGGCTATTTGTTCACCGTTGGTATCGCTAAACCGGGCAGGAAGGTTCAACTGCTTCGCGAAATGTTGGAGCCATGACTTGTCAGCAATTCCGCCGCGACTCTGGAACTCGCCAGCAGCCCGCAAGATACGTCCATCGCGCAAATTCAGTTGGTCGAGTCGAAGTGCTCCAAGACTGCGGAGCGGGGAACCTAGGACGGAGGTTGCGGATCCCCAATCGAGTTGTTCCAGTTCCCCGTTCAGGGAGGCATCCCATTGATGCGGCTGAAGTTCGCAACGGATAATCCCTCGGAATCGTGCATTTGCTCCAAGGAAATGGAGGACGGGAAAGCGTTCCGACAGAGCCGAACACGGCAACCAGCCTTGAGGGCTCTGCAGCTCGATGCTCGTCGCTGTCGAATCCGGACCATGGTTTCGACTGACCTGAACCGTGACTTCCCCGAAGGGTTGGTCAGCGAGGTTCAATCGGGCCTGAATCATCGATGTTTGGTCGGAGGGGCGCAGCAATACCTCCAGGCGATCAATTTTGGTGACCTCGGTACCGTAATGGACTGAGATACCGCGCGGCAAGGCGATTGCCATTAGACTTGCGGATCTTTGTGGGCGGCATAAAAACCAATCGTGCAGTACCTGCAAGCCTTGATCGACTTGAGAACCATCCAGGGCAGGAGAGTCTAGGATTAGTGACCAACCCTTGGCCTTCATCAAGCCGTCGATACGATCGATGCGAGCGATGACTTTTTGCGTTTCCGGATGGCGAACCTCAACACCTGTGGCGTGGAATTGCTGAGGTGCTGTCCAGGCAAACGCGGTGGCTCGGACAGCGATTCCCAAGCTTTCGCTGATGCGATGTTCCCAGATCGCTCGCTGATAGTCGCGGTACCATGGGGTTGCCATGACCAACGATGCAATCACCACAGCTAGGAACGGAACGATTCCTCCCAGGCATAGGAGTGCACGGCAGAGTCCGCGTTGCGTCGACTCGTGCAATGCCAATCGTTTCTTTGAGGATTTCAACCGCATCATGTCTCGCTGGTTGGACGCACCGTTCGGCAGCCTCCACCTGCCGCTAACC
The DNA here is from genome assembly GCA_041752005.1 of Pirellula sp. Taxonomy (GTDB): domain Bacteria; phylum Planctomycetota; class Planctomycetia; order Pirellulales; family Pirellulaceae; genus JBKCUI01. The sequence goes on from JBGSHV010000013.1 coordinate 39,557, forward strand.
TCGACACTACCAAACCAACGTATGCGTTCGCAATGCGAGTCTTTGCTCTCACTCAGAATGCAAACCGCTGTTTCCAGCAATTGAAAATATTGCTAGCGTATTCGCTGCGGGCGTGAGGAACGCAATGGGACACACCCTGTAGGACGTTCAATCGGGACATTACTTTGAATGAATGAAGGAGGCAAGCGATGGGGTTGTTGAAGGAATTTAAGGATTTCGCCATGCGTGGCAACGTCATTGATTTGGCCGTGGGAGTTGTCCTGGGTGCGGGGTTCGGCAAAATCGTCAGTTCGCTGGTCGACAAGATCATCATGCCGACAGTCGGGTTTCTTACCGGTGGCGTGGATGTGGCCAGTCTCAGTTACACTCCACCCGTGCCCGAAGGCTTGGAAATCAAGCCACCCACGCTGGCATATGGGGCATTTCTTCAAGCGATAATCGATTTTCTGATCATCGCTGTGGCAATCTTTGTGTTTATCAAGATGATCAATACGATCAAGAAACGGTTGGAGCGAGAGAAAGAGGCTGCTGCGCCTCCGGCACCAACCGAAGAGGTATTGCTGTTGCGTGAGATTCGGGATGCATTGGCGCAGAAGGGACGCTGATCCACAGGGCCATCGTGTATAATGAAGATTCGTCAACCCAAGCCTCGTAATGAACGCTCGTGCGAATATGTCCAATCTCGTTCAGGTCCAATTGGCCCGAATCATCAAGAGCGACATTAGCGAGAACCAAGTGATCTACTTAAAAGAGATCGATGGCGATCGCCAATTTCCGATTCTGATCGGATATTTCGAGGCGACGAGCATCGATCTGCGGGTGACCAACGCTGAACGTCCTGCCCGGCCATTGACACATGATCTGATCGTTGGCGTCGCCCAATCCCTTGGGGCCGTGGTTGATTCGGTTGTCATCTCGGAATTGCGCGAGCAAACGTACTATGCGGTGCTTCGCTTGAAAAGAGATGGCGAAGTTCTCGAAGTGGATGCCCGCCCGTCCGATGCCATTGCCGTGGCCGTGTCGTTCCAGCCTGCCTTGCCCATCTTCGTGGCCGAGGAAATCATCGAGCAGTTGACCCAGTAAACGCTGGATTACTGGTACGAGCTGGGGCTAGTGTTGCTTACTGGCCGAGCAACTCTTCGATGTGCGCCACCAACTGTTCGAGTTCTTCGGTATCTTTCCAATTGTACGAGCCCACCAATTCACCCTTGGCGTTGACCAAGCAGAATCGGTCCGGATGACCTCGCAGCTCTACACCAGGGAGAAAGAACATTTCGGTCCCGATGCGGATGATATCTTCGAGCGGTCCGGTCAAGAACAACCATTGGTCAGGAGCGGCGTTGAAGCGGTCCGCGTAGGCGCGGAGGACCTCCGGGGTATCGATTTCGGGATCCACACTGATGCTCACCAATTTGATTGGTTTCCCTTTGAATTTCGATTGCAGCAATCGCATCTCGCCACTTTGACGCGTGCAAGTGCCGGGGCATGTGCTGAAAAAGAAACAAACGACGTAGGGTTCGCCGAGTAAATCCTCGGAGCGTAGGGTGCGTCCGCTGCGTTCGGTTAATTCAAAGCTGCGGGTCCAATTGGGTTCTCCCGCAGAGACATCGCGCAGTTCTTGTAACTGTCGGCGTCGGCCTGGATCGGGTGGCGCGGGCTGAGCGTCGTTGATAGACGCATGGTCGGTCGGCAACATCGGCGTGCCGAGATCTGCGGTCGCGGTTTCATTGCCCCGACGAGCCCGTCGGATCGAAACGGACACCATGGCCACCACGGTTCCGGCGAATAAACCCAAAAGGATACCCATCAATCGAAAGCTAGTGCGGTTCATTGATATTCACCTTTCTGTCGTTTTTGAACCATCCATGTGGCCAGGGTCATGGTCCCCAACGCAAACAACAGTGTGATGATCCAACAGGTTGTCAGGCTGGGAATCCAGAACGAAACCGATGAGTTAGGCGATTCCACCAGAGAGCGAATCCCAGCAACGATGTAGGACATAGGGTTTGCAACCATCAAGCCATACAAAATTTTCTGCCCTATGGGCAAGGCTGCGTCGTAGGAAGGGACGGGAAAGAACGCTCCGCTGAGCAACCACATAGGCAACATCACCATGTTCATTGCGGCATGGTAGCCTTGAGTGCTATCCATCGGCCATGCGAAACAGACGCCCATGCCGGTAATCGCCAGAGCTGCCAGGAGGAGGAAGAGCATCAACGGCACGAGATGCCAGCCCAGCGGCAAAGTGCCGACCGCCGCAGCCAATGCTAGGAAGAATACGGCTTGAGCCCATGCGATGGCGGACCCACCGAGGGTTTTCCCTAGAACTATGGACCAGCGGGCTGGTGGTGCCACCAACACGCCTTGCAAAAACCCCTCGCGCCGATCTTCGATGATCGATATGGTCGAAAAAATGGCGGTGAACAGCAAGATCAAGGCCGCCGTCCCGGGCAGGAAATACGTCATGAAGTTTTCGTCGTTCGAACCGCCTCGAAACGCGGCGTGCAGCCCCGTACCGAACAAGATCCAGAACAGAATGGGTTGTCCCAACGCGGCGATGACCCGAAAGGGCTGCCGGAAGAATCGGATCCACTCGCGTTTGGCCAGCATCCAAGCTGTACCCAGGCTCAGGCCCAACGACAACGCGGACGCGGATTTTTCATGGGATCTTAGGTTGATCGGTTCAGAAGAAGTAGCCATAGCTTTGCTATGGTAGCGAAGGATCAACCTTCGGCAATGCAAACTGTGGCCTGGCTTGGGGTCCGCGGATAGGCTCGGGGCTGTATCGGACGGCGAGTCGCATCGGACCGCGAGTTGCAACGGACTGAGAGTTGCAAATTACGCGTCCCGGGTGGATTCTTCGAGCACCAATCGATCGAGATGGGCCAGAACACGCCGTTCGAGGTCGTCGATGGGAGGCAGCTCTGTGTCCGATGAGCCAGCCATTGTTTCGCTACCGAGATTGGCCAAGGTAGGTATTGTTCGTTGGGGGTGAGCCCCATGTGCGACGGTAGAAGTGGCTGAATTCGATTGGTTAAAAGAAACGTTGGCCGCCGGATCATGGACAACCGTCCGATTTCGCCCCTGATGTTTCGCGCTGTACAAGGCCGTGTCGGTTGCACGGAACAGGTCGCCGATGCGTGCTTCTCGAGACCATTGGGCGATTCCACAACTCAGCGTCACTGGGATTGAGTGTCCCTCACCCGTAATCGGCTTGGCCGCCACCTGCAACCGAATCCTTTCCATGACCGCAGCCACCGACTGTTTGTCCTGCGCGAAAAGCAATGCAAACTCTTCACCGCCATATCGAGCGACTTGGAGGCATTCGTCAGTATGTTCGAACAGGATCGAGGCAATTTTCTTGAGAACTACGTCTCCAGCGGCATGACCGTAGGTGTCGTTGATTTTTTTGAAGTGATCGATGTCGATCAACGCCAGACAAAGGTGTTGGCCTGTTCGTTGGCTCTGGGCGAACAACTCGTTCAACTTTTGATCGAAGGCGCGCCGATTGGCGAGTCCGGTCAAGCCATCGGTGCGAGCTTCGGTCAGGTATTCTTCAAGCTGTCGGGTTTGGTGTTCAAGTTTCTGTTCCGCAACCTCGAGTCGACATTGGAGTTGAGCGTTTACGCTAACGATTTCGTCCAGAATGGGGCGCAGTCCGCTCGCATCTCCGGCTTGGGTCTTCTCGTGGGCTTGCTCCGCCAATGAATGCAATCGCGATTGATACTGAGAGACCTCGGTGGCAACCTCGTTGGTCCAGGTTGCAAACGATCGTACCAATTGCAAAAAGTGTTGCGCATCGGTCGTAGCGCCTTGCGTGGCCGGCTCGACCCCAGAAGTTTTCGTCTTGCTTCCAATCCAAAACCCGATTGCGATGCCGATCGCGAGCAGCGTTGTGCCAAAAAGCACTCCCGTCATTAGGTATAGGACTGGGTTGTCGTTCACTGCATGTCTCGAATAGGAACCACTTTGCTAGGTGCTGTGGTTCGGGTCTGGCGATGATAATGAGGAGTCGGCAAGTGCGATTCGTTCTTGGATGGCGCGTCCAGGAGGTGCGGACCGAGTCGGGAAAGGTCCTCGGTCTTGGCAACCGTCACGATCCCATTGGGAGAGATCGTAAATCCGCGAGCCTGGTCCTGTTCCAAGTCGTAGCCGATTTCGATTCCCGGGGGAATCTGCACGTACTTGTCGATGATGGCTCGCCGGATCTTGGCATGGCGTCCCACCTGAACGCCTTGGAAGAGGATACTATCGGAAACGTGCGCGAACGAATTGATCCGTACTTCTGGACCAATCACGCTGTGTTCGACTCGACCACCGCTGACGATTGTTCCATTGCAAACGATTGAATCGATGGCGACCCCCATGCGATCGGTATCCCCTTGGGAACCGAATACGAATTTCGGAGGTGGTAAATTGGGTTGGTGGGTTCGAATCGGCCAGTTCGAATCGTAGAGATTGAGTTCGGGATGGATGTTGACCAAGTCCATGTTGGCTTCGAAGTACGCGTCGAGCGTACCGACATCGCGCCAGTAAGCATCCCGTTTTCGATTTTCATCGCGGAACGGAAATGCGAAGACGCGAGCTCGATGGATATTGTTGGGAACGATGTTTCGTCCAAAGTCATGTTGGCTCTTTGGATCGTTGGCATCGGCGCACAGTTGTTCGAATAGAAATCGTGTGTTGAAGACATAAATGCCCATCGATGCCAAAGCGTATTCGGGATCGCCAGGAATGGGTCGCGGATGAGCCGGCTTCTCCTGGAATCCGACGATGCGTTGATCGGAATCAACTTGCATAACACCAAAATCCGTAGCTTCCCGACACGGCACGCGAAGCGCACCCACCGTGATGTCGGCACCCATCGCCTTGTGGTAGTCGATCATGGTGGCGTAATTCATCTTGTAGATGTGATCGCCGGCCAGGATCAATGTGTACTCGGGACGTTCGCGCTCGATCGAATAGATGTTTTGGTAAACCGCATCGGCGGTCCCTTGGTACCACTGTTCATCGATCCGTTGCTGCGGAGGCAGGATGTCGATGAATTCGTCCAATTCGCGGCTGAGGAAATTGCTCCAACCTAAACGGAGGTGGCGATCGAGACTCATCGATTTGTACTGCGTCAGCAGCAACATACGGCGAATGCCGCTGTTGAGGCAATTGGAAAGCACAAAGTCGGCGATGCGGTAAATGCCACCAAAGGGCACGGCGGGTTTCGCCCGATCGCGAGTGAGCGGTTCCAGACGCGTTCCCTTGCCTCCCGCCAAAATCACTGCCAGTATGTCTTTCATTTCGCTCCTCATGCGCGTTGACTCGAGCAGCCTGGTTTCGTCCATCGCAGGATGAGCATTCCGACTCCTAGAGCATTTCCTTGTTCACTTCGATGCCATGGTCGCTGGATGCCCGTTCGCTTCATGCGACCACGGAGATCCATGATTGGCGAGGGTGCTTGCGGCACCGCAAGCCTTACGGCAATAGCGTTCTATCGACCCTAGCCGAAGTATAGCACAGCCGAACTCGTCGAATACATGGCTTTCCTGTTTGGAAATCACAGGTCGGACAAGCTGCGGTCGTACAACCGGTGCGTTTTGGTCCGTGGCACGCCACCCCGTTCAATCGAGCCTCGCGAAAGTGCGTTGCTTTCGAGAACCCACGAGAATTCCGCATCCGTGATGCCCCGAGCCAAACAGTCGGGGAGCATACGATTGAGAAGGACCAAGCCCAGTCCCCAGCGTTGCCATTCGGGAACCACGTTGGTGCTGATCAATCGGATCTTTGTGATTTTTCGGCGTTCGAATAGGAGTCGGAGGAATCCAAATGGGAACAATCGGCCATCGATCTTTTTAATGATGGGATTGTAGTCCAGTAGGCCTAGCCCGATCCCCACGGCTTCGCCATCGACCTCGATGATCGACGTTATCATGGGATCGATGAGGTGTTTGAGCGAAGCACCGAGGGCTTTCATTTCGACGTCGGTCAATGGCACGAAGCCCCACGTGCTTTGCAACGCAGCGTTGTAGATCCCGAGAAAGAGTTTGATCTCTGCCGCAAAGTTTTTGCGACTGGCCGGTCGCACTTTGACTTTGAATCGCTCCTGCACTTGATCGATAAGCCTGATGATCTTTGGGTCCAACGTTTTGAGCATGGATATGTTGCCTTCGTAGGAGTACATATCCTGGACTTTTTCGAATCCGTAGCTTTTGATCAACGCATCGTGGTAAGGCGGGTTGTAGGTCATCATGAAGGTCGGTGGTGTATCGAAGCCCTCGACCAACGTACCCAATTCGTAGTTCAAGGACGGATTGCAAGGGCCGCGGACATCGGTCATCCCTTCTGCCTTGAGGTATTCACCGGCAGCGCGAAACAAGGCATGGGCTGCTTGTTGATCATCGACGCATTCGAAGAAACCAAAGAAGCCGCGTTTCTCGTGGTAACGCTCATTGTGGCCATGATTGATCAAGGCCAGGATGCGGCCTACGACTTCGCCATCTTTTCGCACGAGCATGGCGCAGCATTTGGCATTTTCGTAGAACGGATGACGCCGAAAGCCGACCAATTCTTCTTGATTGCCGCGAAGGGGCGGAATCCAGTTGGGATCATCGCGATACAAACGCCATAACAACTGCATGAACTCGCGCTGATCGCGTCGAGATTCGACGCGGCTGACCTGATAGTTTGGCATGGGAGAAACGTTCTTCTAGGAAACGGTCGAATGCTACACGGGGAGGGGTACAAGGTCGGCAGATTCTAGGCGATTCCTAAGGATCATTGGCTTGGCGGGCGAAATCCTCCACCGGGCACAACCTGAGTCGACGGAACGCTCAGCGGCTCGCCATTAGGGAAAAAGATGCCGCGAAGCCATGCACCTGGACCGGGAACCGGCGGTGCAATTGTCGGTGTGGGGAGGCCATTAGGCGGAGGCAACGAATTTGAGGGTGGGAATACGATAGGTGGAGGATTCGGTATTGGCTCGGGATTGGTGGGGATGGGATAAGGCGTGCCAATGGCTGTCGGCGGTGGCATGACCGCGACTCCTTGGCTGGCCTGCAAGCGCAGTTGTTCTCCGCTAGCGATCAACGCTTCGGTGGGAACGACGGTATCGACGGACATCTGCACGTCGATGATCCGTTCATCACGTGTTTCAAAGGGCCAAAGCGTTTCAGAAACAAAGTCGAGGGGCGGAATCTCGTACCAAGGTGGATGAATTTTCCGCAAGAACTTTTCCGTACGGTATCCGTCTTTAACGACCTCGATGCTCCGTGTCCCATAATACGTGAAGCTGGTCGAAACCGGAGTCAACCCGATGGGTTGCTTGTCGACGTACACCATGGCTCCCGCAGGATTGGTTCGGAAGGTCATGCGTTTCCGGACGCAACCGGCGGTGCTGCAGGTCGTAAGTATGGCCAGAAGCAACCACGCCAACCGGCTAGAAACCGAGGGGCGAAGTGGGGCTAGGACAACGAGTTTTCGGGTGAGAAAAATCATAAAGCCAGTTTTAGGGATTGGCCGGCGCGTCCCACAAGAGAAATTAGGGAGCCTGGGCGGTTTCGTCCTTGGTTTTGCTCCCATCGCAGTCGATTCGCCCCTCCCCACGAACTAGGTTTGCCGTTACCTTCGGGAGCGATTTTGCTGTCGCCGTGTTTGGCGAGCGATTGTCCATCCTTCAGAAACTTCATATTTCGTCGCATCATGTTCGAGTTTTTTCCGCTGGCGCCACCCGATTCCATCCTCGGCTTGAACGAAATCTTCGCCAAAGATCCTCGCTCAGAAAAAATCAATCTGACGGTAGGGGTGTTCAAGGACGAGAGTGGCCAAACACCGATTTTAGAATCCGTACGATTGGCGGAAAAATTGATTTTGGCCACGGAGAAAACCAAAAGTTATCTTCCAATCGAAGGTGGCGCAGAATTCATCGACCGCGTCAATCGATTGGTTCTGGGCGACGGTTTTGATTTTTCACGCGTTGCGACCGCTCATACGCCCGGGGGAACCGGGGCGCTGCGGGCAGCAGCCGATACCCTGGCGACGCACTTTCCAGGTCATCGTGTTTGGATGAGCAATCCAACCTGGGCCAACCATCATTCCGTCTTCCAAGCCGCTGGTATGGAGACGCAGACTTATACGTACTTGGATGTGGCCAAAACTGGACTCGATTTCGCAGGCATGCTTAACGATTTGGAGAACAACGCGAGGGCGGGCGACTTTGTCTGCCTGCATGCCTGTTGCCACAACCCTACGGGCATCGACCCGACGGTGGATCAATGGCATGCAATCGCTGAATTGCTCGCCAAGAAAAAATTGATTCCCCTGCTCGACTTCGCCTACCAAGGTTTCGGTGACGGACTCGACGAAGACACTCGGAGTGTGCAAGCGATTTTGGATCGCAATCCAGATACCATAATCTGCGCCTCCTTTTCGAAGAATTTCGGTTTGTATTCCGAGCGCGTTGGAGCCTTGATCATGGTCGGTGCCACTGCGGCAGGTACCCCCGCCATGCTCAGCCAGGTGCGCTCCGCCATCCGGTCCAACTACAGCAACCCACCACGGCATGGTGAGATGATTGTCGCAACCATCCTTGGTGACACCGAGATGACAGCACTCTGGAAAAACGAAGTCACCGCCATGCGTCAACGCATTTCGGCCATGCGGCAACTGTTCATCGATGGCATGCGCGACTGTGGGCGTGATTTCTCTTTTTTGAGTACGCAAAAAGGAATGTTTTCGTACACAGGCTTGAACCCACTCCAAGCCGATTGGTTAAAAAATGAAAGAGCCATCTACATCGTTGGCACCGGTCGCATCAACGTCGCCGGTTTGTCGCCCGCATCGATGTCCCGTGTTTGCCAAGGGGTCAATGATGCATGCGCCCTGTAGGCCTAGGTGCGCCCTATAGGCCTAGATACGTTGTAGGCCGAGATAAGGACGTGACGCTTTTAAACGGTCTTCAGCCATTCGGCGACCTGCGGAGCAAAGTACGTCAAAATGCAGCTCGCCCCTGCGCGTCGGAACGCAATCATGCTCTCAAGCACCACGGCTCGTTCGTCCAGGGCGCCCGCATCGGCCGCAAATTTGAGCATCGCGTATTCCCCGGAGACTTGGTAGACAGCCACAGGAATCGCAAACGTATCGCGTAGTCGTCGAACGATGTCGAGGTAAGGCATGCCAGGTTTCACCATCACCACATCGGCACCTTCCTCAATGTCGAGTGCTACTTCTCGAAGCGATTCCTCAGAGTTCGCTGGATCCATCTGATAGGTTTTTTTAGACGCTCCGCCAAGATTCTTGGCCGAACCGACGGCGTCGCGGAACGGACCATAAAAAGCCGATGCGTACTTGGCTGCGTAGCTCATGATGGCCACTTGTTGGAAGCCCGCGTCATCAAGGGCCGTGCGGATGCGGCCGATCCGTCCGTCCATCATGTCCGAGGGCGCGATCACCGTCGCGCCTGCGGCGGCTTGATTGATGGCTTGATCACACAGGATCGCGACGGTCTCATCGTTAGCAACATAGTTATCGATAACTAAGCCGTCATGTCCGTGTGATGTGTACGGATCGAGGGCTACATCGCACACGATGCCGAGTTGGTCACCGCAACCAGCTCGTATGGCTTGGGTGGCTCGGCAGATCAAATTCTCAGCATCGAGCGCATGTCTTCCATCCTCCGACTTCCATTCGGTCGGAGTGACGGGGAAAATCGCGACAGCAGAAATGCCGAGTTCGACCGCACGCTGGGCCGCTTCGACCGCGAGATCGATGCTCACACGCTCGACTCCCGGCATGGTCGCTATGGGTTGCCGGGCTTGATGGCCATCGATCACGAACATCGGCCATATCAGATTGGCAGGTGTTAATTGTGTTTCCTGAACCATGCGACGCGCCCAATCCCAACGGCGCAAACGTCGGAGTCGACTGGTCGGGTAGGAACCGAAGTGTGAGAAGGGGAGCATGGGAATCCGCGTGCTGGCAAGGGGATGCGCGAGTGGGTAAACTAACGATAGAAATGTTTGGACTGCCGTGAGTGCCGACTCCTATCAGTTTAAACCAATTCCTTCCACTCCAAGAGGCCTTTGATGCTGTACCGATTCCTCGGTTTTCTAGCGATTTGTGTGTCTGTCTGCTGCGCGTCTGCGTTGGCTCAAGAATCCAAAGAGGTGATTCGGAATCAAAATTCGAGCGAGGTAAAGCCGCCGGATGGGGGCGATTGGTCCGATCTTTTCAATGGCAGTAACCTGGATGGCTGGCAACAGCGAAACGGCTGGGCGGTTTACCAGATCGAGGACGGAGCGATCGTCGGAACGACGGCCAAGGACAGTCCGAACTCGTTCTTGTGCACGACCAAGGACTATGCGGATTTCGAACTGAAGTTTGAAGTCATGGTCAATGATGCACTCAACTCTGGCGTGCAAATCCGTTCCAAAAGTCTTCCTGAGCGCGATTCCGGTCGCGTTCACGGTCCTCAAGTAGAAATCGAAGCCACCGGGGGCACGGCAGGTTATGTTTATGGCGAGTCCACAGGTAGAAACTGGATCTCCCCGTCACAACCAAAGCACAAAGCGTTCAAACCCGGCGAGTGGAATCAATACCATATCCGGGCGAAAGGCAATCGGATTCAAACCTGGATCAACGGAACAATGATCGAGGACATCACAGACCCCCTTTCGCACACGACGGGGTTCATCGGTTTGCAGGTACATTCAGTCGGTGCAGATCAAGGGCCATTTTCGGTTCGCTGGCGAAACATCGCTGTGCGTTGAAAACTGCCCCTGACTTATTGAAAACCGCGCAAATCGAACATCACTTAATCAGAGACGTGCATCGCGAAGTTTTCGAGATTCACGTGCGTAAGAAGATTTATCGCTAGGAGCGTGCATTGATGACAAATCGAAGTTGGGTCACAGGGTTGGGATTGGTCGCCATTCTTGGATGGTCGTCCGGTTGCCGGGAAGCTGTCCAGGAAGCAAACTTTCATGAACCGAATTATCTGTTCGCCCATTCGATGGAGATCAGCCAAGACGTCGAGTTGAGCGAGACGCTTACGCAATCCAGAGGGATGCTCAAGGACTGGTTTGGCACGACCGATGCACCAAGAATTCCTGACGCATTGAAAGAGTCGCCGTACGACGTGCTGTTCAGTCAATCCAACCTTGAATTGGCAGCCGGTGGGCCGGACAAACCGGGATTGTACGCCGTTCAACAGTGCGCCTCGTGTCATGGATTGAGCGGTCAAGGGCGTGGGCCAGTGGCGGCAAGTCAAAATCCGTACCCGCGTGATTTTCGCCCGGGCTGGTTCAAGTACAAATCGACGAGTCGGACGGCCAAGCCGCTCAAGCAGGACATTGCAAGAGTGCTGAGGAACGGATTGTCGGGCTCGCAAATGCCGATCTTCAACAAACTCAGCGATGAGGAGATCAATGCATTGGTGGACTATGTCGTATTCCTCTCGATTCGCGGAGAGTTCGAACGCAGTGTTCTCCAGGACGCCGCCATGGAGAACGAAGAGCCTCACGAAGACCTGCTGACGCGGATCGCAGATCGTTGGGTGGACGCGGAAGATTCGGCCGAGGAATTCGAGTTGCCGGAATTTCCATTGGTAGGAACGGAAACACCCGAAACGGCCGATGCATTGGCCGCTTCGATTCAAAAAGGGAAAGAGTTGTTTGCAGGTCCGATCGCAGCTTGCGCACAATGCCACGGTGAACTGGCCAATGGGGCTGGGACCAAGCTGCCCGATTACGATGACTGGACGAAGGAGTGGACTGCGAAAATCGATCTCAATCCAGATAATCTCGATGAAATAGCACCTTTGATGGCCCTAGGGGGCATGAAACCACAGCATCTAAAACCACGGAACATTGTCGAAGGACATTTGCGAGGCGGGCGCGAACCGATCGATATTTATCGTCGAATTCGCTATGGAATTTTCGGTGCACCCATGCCGGCCGCGTCCATCGCCGCGAGTGCGGAGGAACTCGGTCTCCAAGAAGACGATTTGTGGCATTTGGTCAATTACGTCCTTTCCATCGCACAGGTACCACCACCGCCAATCGAGGCTCCCACGTCTGGCGATCAAGTCGCGCAATCGAATTGATGGTGACCGCAGGAAACGATTCCAAACAATCATGCTGTTCGACTCACAAGACAAGTTATTGGCTGCCAAGCGTGGCGATACGTCCGCAAAGGGTGAGTTGCTCGATCGGTTTCGACCGTACCTCAATGTCATCGCGCAGAGGATGCTCGACGATCGCATCCAAGGGCGCATGGATTTTGCAGACGTTGTCCAAGCAACGTTTCTTGAAGCTGCACGGGACTTCGATGCCTTTCGCGGTGAAACCGTGGAGTCCTTTTTGGCTTGGCTGCGTCACATCCTAAAAAACAATGTGGCCACCGCCCATCAAGAGCATTTGCAAACCCAAAAACGCTCGGCGCGGCGCGAGATACCAATGATGGGAACCGGGGGAGCCGAAGGAGGGGAGTTCAATTTCACACATTCGCTTCCGTCCGATGCATCGACCCCAAGCCAGCGGGTCATGCGGAACGAAGCGGCAGTCGTATTGGCCAGTTGCTTGGAACAGATCCCCGAAACGCAGCGCGAAGCAATACGCATGCGGTATCTTGAGGGAATGTCGCTCAAACAGATCTCCGATCGGATGAACAAATCCGAGATGGCTGTCGCTGGCTTGCTCAAACGGGGCCTTCAAGGTCTCCGCGATGAGATGCAAGCCATCCAATCCGGACTGAGTTCACTCATGTGACATCGATCCGATTTGGCTACACCAAAACGAAATGTGGGAGATGATCCCAATAGAGTCCAATCCTGATGATTTCGATACGTCATCCGATCCTGCCATAATGCTCGATCGATATTTATAATCGACCAACGTTTTCTCCTCGCTTATCACACCACTCCCATCGCAAGTGCTCTGAACGTGCCACCCATCGGGCCACTCATAGAGGCACCCAGGATGGTGCGCCGTGTTTCTTCAGGGTGGCACGTCCCTGAGTACTCGAAGGGCGTGTCTGTACTACCCTCCGCAAAGCTGCGTTTCAGCAGTAGTTTCATGCAGAACTGGGTTCACGCCAAAAAACCCCACATCCAGTCCATTTGATTAGCTGTCTGTGTTCGGCCCGCCCCATTTTGATGAAATCCATAAGCAGAGTCTCTTGCTTTGTTGCATTCCAGTTTTCAATAGCGTAACCTTACGAATGATGACATGAAGGAAATCGATTCCTTTTACATCTATCATGATTTCTAGTTGGATTTACATCATGCAAAAGCGCGTTTTTTCGTTTGTCTTAATCGCACTGTTTGTCATTGGATCCGCAGTACCTGCGGAAGCGGGTGGGTTTCTGAAGCGTTGTCGGCTGCGACGCGCCACCGTTCAGTGCTGCAGACCGACGATTCCGTGCTGCGTTATCCCGGCGCCTACTCCTGCGCTGTGCGATCGAGGTGATGGTGCATGCTGCGCAGCTCGTTTGACCGAAGATCTAGACAAGTGCCCCGAGTGGATCAGGGAGGATTTAGAGAAGTACGGCATCTATCAAAGGATAGCGGGGGAAGCGAATAGGTATTGTGTCGAACTTGGCGAAAAAGGAACGAGCTCGGTCGCGGGGCAAACCCCTCGAATGCGGTGCCAATGTATGTCCATTCCGGAACATACGTTCGAACATACCTTTGAGACCTGCACGACTTTCTATAACAAGTGCATGGATGCTGGTAGCACTCCAGGCTCAGGCCAGGACGCCACATGCTGCGCCCGATGTTGGCTCAACTGCGTTCAGTCGCTTACAACACCTCCACTAGCTTCGATTCAAAGCGATCATGTTCCCAGCAATTAGCGGCTTGGACCTCGCACAACACGGAAACCGACGATGGGCGCTTCGGTTTCCTCGGATCGAATAGGTCGGTACCACAGACTGTCGTCATTGATCGAGGTCATGGAGATGCTCGTGTTGTTATCGCGATCGATGATGATCTCACCTACATTGCCCAGCAGATCGCAAAATCCCCAGGCATCAGGGAAGCCGCGCCATGTTGGACGTTCACGATTGCGCGAGAAGTCATGTTGCAAACGAATGCCGAATTTTGTGTCCCTGATTGTATTCCAGTACGTTTCTAAATTACCGTTCGTACTCGCGTACTGATATTCCCACTGAGTCGGTATCCGATAACCGTTGGCCTCTCGAATCCATAGGATGTCAGGTGCGTTCGCGAAGGGGGTTGCAGCGCCCTCGGCCGGCGACGGATTCTCTCCAAGCGAATAGCAGGGTGTAAGTCCCCCTTTCTCGCTTAGCCAATTGCAAAACTCGAACAGCGTCTGTCTGGAGATGTTGGTAGCGGCGAAGCCGCGTGATGGGCCTAGTCTTTCGCCTTGAAGATTTCCGACTCCTTGCGAAAGGAATATGTCCACGAGAGATTGAGGGACCTCCTCGCGCGCCATCCAGACGCCTTCCTCGACCTGTATATCGAACGTCTTCTTCTTGACAGATGCCGGTCCGTCGATCAGGACTTGTTCGTAATGCATTTGCCCTGATGGGATTTGTATCATGGTGAACGGTAGGTTCGGCACGGGCTCATCGACGGCCCACTCCTGGCTGGGCGATGTAGGTCGAACAACGACCTTTTCATCCCGAAGTTTGGACAACAATGCTTGGCAAGGTAGGGCCCTCGAGCGTTTGGCTGATGAAATCCCCTCATCGACGAAGGTCCTCATCTCTCCCCCAACAAGATCTTTCGGCTCTGAAACAATGCTCATCAACAAGACTGCAAATACGCCAGCAAGCTCGTCGTCCTTCGGTTGTATTTGGTAGACATCAAACAGTTCTCGAGCGACTCGAATCAGCAGTGAATCGGGTTCCCCGTCTGCGGATGCCATAACTTTGTACATCTCGACAATTGGGTCCGAGGCGTTCACAACAGCGTCCAGCAATCGAAGGTCTGAGGACGATAAAAAAAGCCATTGGATTTCCGGGGGAACGTGCGTGTCGCTTCTTTTTTCGCTCGATTGGAATTGTGTGAACAGGGCGTCGCGAGTGGGACGTCGCTGGAACGCTTGTTTCCACAAGCCGAACTCGCGATCATCGGCGTCATGAGTCGCCTCCATGAGTTCTTCAGCGGAAAGTGTTATTCCTAACAGCGACATCAGCAGTCGCCTCCGATTCAGTACGACGGTGTCGACAGATTCGACACCGATGGCATTGAGTTGATCGACAGCGACTGCTTTTTGGTTTTTTAGTTGGTTCCAGATTTTCTCTAGGTTTTGCGATTTCGCCAAAACGAAAGCTTCTAGATCCGACTGGACGAATTTTCTACGATTCACGTTGGCGCGTTCCGATTCTTGCAGCCACAATCGACCGAGGCCGATCGTGGTGAGCAGGATCACGAATGCGATTCCGCTTCGATTTCGGGCCCTAGTGCCGCTAGCCGATAAAACCAATTGCTGGGCCCGAGTTCGGTTTGACCGTGGAACAGCGAAACATGCGGCAAGCCATTCCGAAATACTCAGCAGCTGACGGGTCTTGGGATCCCGTTCCATTCGTTTCGACGCTTTATCTAAAGTCTGAATAGCACGGCCACGCCAAGTGGCGTTGCCGCGATCGGTCAGCCAGGCTTGGATGGGTCGGACGAGGTAATCATGCGCGAGGCTGTAGTGCACATCCGATTCATTGGCGGATAATTGCCGGGTAATGAGCTTGAGGTCTGCTTCTAGGCAACGGATTGCCTGTTCGAACGGTATCGAGTTTTTGGTGTGTCGAGCTGCGAGCGCGAGTTCGGAGAGGGGTTTGGAGGCCGACTTGAGTTCTCGATCATCGTCGGGCAATAGTTCTCGCAATATCTCGCTGCAGACATCCGCGATCGACTTCCGGGATTTTTGGGCAGAATGGGAGTCGAAGGTATCGAACAAGAATCGTGAGATTGCACCATCTATCCCTCCAAAATCGAGGATCGTTTGTTTCTCCCATGGGTAGTTTCGCATGAGTTCGGCGAACATCGCAACACGAACGCACAGCACTAAGTTTTCGTGAGCGAGACGGTCAATCGCGATCGCAATGAATTGATGCTGGGACGCAGTGAGTTCATGTTCAGGGCTCGGAAGGGCTTCGAACGCTCGACCGAAAGCTTCGAGTACCTTGCGCGCATGGGGGATGTTCAGTAACGGGAGACTCGCTGCATTGCCTCCATCGGAAAGCGAAGATTCCAGCAACTGCATGAACAAACTGATTTCCGTCCAGAACTCATCCCGTACCAAAATCATGGCTTGAACAGTCTTTCCATCGCACTGCCGCAAGGCTTGAACCATTACGTGCCCAAAATCAATGTTCGAATCAACGAGATATTGCTCAAACTGATCGAGGATCAACAGAAGCTTGAATGGCGCTTTGCGCCGGCGAATAGCACCTAAAATCTCGGGCAATTCCTCGAGACTACGGGTAAATTCGAATTCACTTTGGAGCAATCGAATCAACGCGTCGATCGGATTTCGAATCGTGAAGTTGAAATAAATGGGCTTGATGAACGGGGGCAATGAAGGCACAAAGGCTGCTTGAACAAACGAACTCTTTCCGCATCCACTGGGCCCATACACAACACCGACAGACTCCGTATCATGCGATTCGTTCTTCGCCCACGATTGCCAAAAAGTCAATATCGCTGGTCTGCCCTGTAAATCGTATGGGCCAGGCATCATTCGATAGTAGTATTCGCTGTCGTCAGGGCCGAAGGGACGAAATCCGCGAGGGATCATTCCTTTGAGATCACTGTGATCGCTGTGCGTGCTCGAGTTGTGTCGATCGGTTTTACTTACGGCCGAAGTGCTGACTGTCGATTTACCGGGATTGGCCTGTAGCAATGGATCTGTACCCTGATTCGAGTTCAGCAATTTTGCGACGGGCGAAAGCGTTGATTCGTATTCACGCTGAACGAAATCGATCGCTTCCCTAAGTTCCTTGGCCGACTGGAACCTGGAGGACATGCGTTGCGAAATGCACTTTAGACACAGTCGCTCCAAACTTTCAGGTGTTTCGGGACGCCTCTGTCGAGGCGATGGAGCTTCCTCTTTGAGAATGCAATGGAACAGGTCCGCGTTCTCGGTGGCTCGGAAAGGGGAATGCAGCGTCAGCATCTCATACAACACAACACCAAACCCCCATATGTCGGTTCGGCCATCGATCCGATGCACTTCCCCCAAAACTTGTTCGGGCGACATGTAACGCCGCGTGCCCGCAACGTGGCGTTTCCTCCAAAGGGGTGAATCGTCGGTGAGAGCTAGTCCCAGGTCGGTTACTTTAACCACACTGTCAGCTGCGAGCAGAATATTGGCCGGTTTGAGATCGCGATGGATGATACCTTTGGCATGAAGGTGCACGAGTGCCGCCGCGATCTGGGCCGCGATCGACAAGATGCGCTGCATCGGTATTGCTTTTTGCGAAGCTATTTCGTCCGCAAGGCTCTTGCCTTGCACCAATTCCATCACGACATAGGTGCGATCCTGCCACTGATCGACGTCGTAAACACGAATGATGTTCTGATGGTCCAAACTCGCTGCCGCGCGGGCCTCGACAAACAACGAATCGCGTGTTCGATTCGGTAGCGATTCCAAGGATCGCGAGATCTTAATGGCAACATCGCGGTCAAGCGACGTATCATGGGCTAGGTACACCACGCCAAACCCGCCACTTCCCAGAGTTCGCACGATTCGATATCGCCCGATCAAAGTTCCGCTCGCGAGTAGATGTTCGGATTCGACCGTTTCGCGATCGAACTTCGGAACAGTGCCACTGTTGGAATCAATGGAACAAGTGGGTTCACCTGACTCTTCCGAAATGTGACTCAAGTTCAAAAACAAGTCTGTATCATCGCCTGGTCCTAGATTCGACTTACTCATCACCAATTCCTCGCGCACCTTCGGGCTAAGGCATGATTTGCCCTCAACCATTGTATGGGAAAGCAATTCAGCTCGTAGCACGTCGATAACACTTTCAGCATCCTAAACCGGATCAGCGTCGAACAGTGCGACCATCCGATTGCGTCAAGCTGCTTTTCTTGGCTCATTCCCATAGGGAAACGCGCGTATCGAAGCGTCATCCGTCGTTTGCGTCGTCAACTCCTGACGAGGAATCTCGCGGTGAAATTTCAGAGACACAAGTCGCCAACCCAACACGGCGACAACCAACGCGAATACAAGAAAAATTTGCCATGTTCGCCAAAAAAAATGATCGATGACTTTGGGTGCGAATTGTACGAATTCGACCGACCGGTTACGCGTGATCGTATCAGCCGCTTCGATGGCGCGTGATAACTCGGATTTCATTTCCTGCGTGACGGCAATGCGTTCGTCTCGAAGCGAATCGAACGATGCCTCACGTTCTTCCCGAATCGAGGCCATGAGCAAGGACCGCTCGACACCCAACTGCGACAATGTTTGGATACGCATGGCATCCACATCGCGAAGGGTTGCCGTACGTTCTTCGGTAACCTGTTCACTCAGTCGGCGAAGTTGTTCATCGACCATGGCAGGCAATTGCTGCGTCGTGTCCGCTATGCGCATCACCGCAGCGGTTGCGAGTGTGAGATCGTGCATGGGTTGCTGAACCACTTGGAGTTGCGCCGCGTCCATGAAGAACAACTCGGCTTCCCAGCGAGCTTGTTTCGGCAGGTGTTCCGCATACAGTACGGTCAGCTTCCTCAGATCGTCGAGATTACTGTCCAAGCTCGCCACCACTTGAAAGAGCTCCTTCGATGGCGTCTTAATTTGTTCAATGTACCTCGACGCCATTGGTTCGCGATCGAAATAGAGTCCATTGAGTGGGAAGTCCGAAGCGAATTTTTCAACAAACTGTCTGCCAAATCGAGGATCGGTGCTGACGATCTGGCTGATGCTCTCCAAGCGTTCCTCTAGTGCATGGCATTCGGCAATCACCGTGTTTTGCCAAGCACCAAATAGCCCTCCACCCGCTGGTGATTCACAGAGGTGCGTGAATTGGCGATTGAGCACCCAAAGATCAAGATAGGCACCCAATGGATCATGCCTGGCCGCCGCTTTAAAGCTGGCTGCGATTCCATTAATTTTCCATAAGAGTGCATTCCTGCGAACAGCAACGTCGGGATTCTCAGCGAGGACCTTGTCAGCGCAAACCTCGATTCGGTGTGCGGAATAAACCACATACTCGTTCACCAATACGCGCAGTTGTTGCGAAGTGATATGCGGCCCAGCAACCTCGCGTTCCAAAAGTCCATCGACCTTGGGAATCCCTTTGCAAGCCGTACAAATGCACAAGAAAACCGTCAATAAGTACCCTACGGAACGAGTGAACCGCGGCATCATGACCTCAAACAAGACGCATGGCATGCACAGAATCGTGCTCAACTGCGATGTCCATAAAAATCCCAGCCATAGGCTTGTGATACGCTAGCGTTTGCCCGTTGACGAACCTTTCGATTCAAGTCGCGAACGGCCTTTTAGCAAAGCTATTACCTGGTCACAAGTCCATTGAAGTGCAACAAGGACGTGCATTGCGGTCTTGCGGTCGTGACGGAGCAGTCGGCGGAATGCTTGCACTCATGGTTGTTCGGCGTGGATCTAGGCCTCGAACATGCAGTTTCCCCCGATGCACTCGTACTCTCATCGCAGCGGTGCGTGTGGGCGGGGCTCCGTGTTGCGAAGATGGGCGGTTCGCAGGTCGCTTAAGCGGTGTTTGCCAGCTGCTTCACGCCTAGCTTTTGCGCGACGCTGCGCAAAGCGGCCTGCGTCGTGGCCATGAAACTGCCGTACAAACAGTTGTTCTTTATTAACTTAGTGAGACGGTCCAACCAGCGCTAAGCGTCCATATCCAATCGGTCAGGGAGTGCATGAAACTCCTGCGTCATTTTCGGGCAAAAGCAGTTTCGATAACCGATCCAACTAGCAAGCCCGCTCCGTTCCCGCAACGACGCAATGCATGTCCTTGTTTTCCGTTGCAGTCATCTATGTTGAGGCGGAAATAACCCGAACATTTGTTCGGCCTGACGAATCTTGATCCGTCGACCGTGGTTTAGATCCAGCATTCGGATGGTTGCCATTCCAACGTCGGTTTTGCCAATCAGCTGGTAGTCATCCCATTCGAAGTGATTGTTCCAAATGTCCCTCCTGGGATTGAACAGGGCGACTGTGGGTGAACACTCGCCAAATGAAAATTCAACGCGATCTGCTTTGTGCAGGTTGCAACTAGGACAAGCGAGAGCCAGATTATTAGGTTCGCTGCTACCTCCGCGTCCTCGTGGAATCACGTGCTCGATGTGGAAAGTCGCACCCTGCAGCGATTGATGCATCTTGCAGTATTCGCATCTGTTCCGCGCCCGAGATATCACAAATGACTTGAAATCGTCGGCCACGTCGAGTCCGATTACGGTTTGCGACCGAGAAGGTGCAGTGCTTCCGCGCGGACGATCGAGAGTTGTTCGCTAAGTTCTGCCAACGCTGCCAAATCCATTCGTTCTTGCTCTGTCAACTCACCTTCGTTGTTGCGGTCCATCAACTGTTGTAGACGGCGATCCGCTTGCTCCGGCAATCGGAGCATGGCAAGGGTTTCTACCCAATGTTGGGGTGCATCGATTGTTGCGTCCATTACCTCTCTCGATTCTGTATGTTTTTCGAGTCTTTCCAGAGAATCTTACAGCGATCCGCCCATATGGAAATTTAACCCTGATTTTACTCGATTCATCGACTGGGTAACAGTGCAGGACAGCAAGGACATGCATTGCGGCAGTGTCGGATCGGTCAACGGAATGCTTGCACGCATGGTGGTTCGGAGTGTATCTGGGCCTCGTGGGTCGCTTTTGGAACCCGTTTGCGACGTGGGGGACCTCCGTAGGGGCCTCGAACATGCAATTTCCCTCCGATGCGCGCGTACGCTCATCGCAGTGGTGCGTGTGGGCGGGCTCGGTGTCGCGAAGTTGGGCGGGGGCGATGGTCGCTTAAGCGGTGTTTGCCAGCCGCTTCACACCTAGCTTTTGCGCGACGCTGCGCAAGGCGGCCTGCGTCGTGGCCATCAACACTCTGCTCTGCGATAGGCATTGCGCACCATTGTCGATTTGCTAGCGCTTTCACTGTCGCAGCGATACAATGCATGTCCAAGTTTGTACACAATTTTGTACATTGCTAGGATACGATTGCCTTTCCGATACACATAGTTTTACCCGGGAGACAATTCTATGCTGCGCACTTTATTGCTGCTTGTATGCCTGATCGGCCTGAGCTTATCGGCTAGGCCAACGATCGGCCAATCGCCTCACAAGACTATTTTTCTTGAATTCTTGCTGCCAGAGGACGCTCAGCTTTTCATTGACGACCAGGATACACAAACCGTCGGCACGCTGCGGAATTTCGAGACGCAGCCTTTGCCGTCCGGCAAGTACACGTACAAGATCAAGGCGATTGTGCCTGGCCTTCAGGGCGTGCAGATCCTTACTCGCAATATCGAGGTGCAGTCCGGTGATTTTGAATCGATCGATCTTCGGCCACGGCGCGAAGGCGAGCGTGTGCCGGATGTCCTGTATGAGCCGACACCGCAAAAGGCGGTCGAGGCGCTGTTGGACCTCGCCCAGTTCAAGGCAGGCGATATTTTGTGGGATCTCGGCTGCGGCGATGGCCGGATCCCAGTAACGGCGGCGCTCAAGTTCGGCATCGAAGCCCGCGGGTTCGAGATCGATCCCGAATGTCTACAAGCGGCACGCGCTAACGTGCAAAGGAACGGCGTCGACAAACTGGTCTCCATCGAGGATTGTGACCTGTTCTCGCTGGATTTGAGCCGGGGACCGTCGGTCGTCTCGCTTTACCTACTGCCGAGTTTGAACGCGAGATTGCTTCCTCAGTTGCAGAAACTGCCGGTGGGTGCTCGCGTCCTCTCGGTCGGGCATCGCATGGCTGACATACCAGCCGACGAACAGGTCACGGTCGAGACCGAGGATGGAGAGTACACCCTCTATCTATGGCATGTTGAAACGCTCCGCAAACGTTCTGGAAACGAAGCAGAAACACCCCGCCCACTTGAAGCCACCGGCGCCACAGACAGAAATTCCCAATCCCGCCCTGACTCGCCCAATGGGGACCAACGGGACGAATGCGAACTGCAAAGAATCCACGATCCCGTTGGATTTTTCTTTCGCGGCTGGGGGGCAAACCGCTTGCAGGTGTTACGGTCGCGATATCCATCGACGGTCCTGAAGTCACGCAAAAGAAACTGAAGACTGCAGTGCCTTGAATGCGCTGAATTCATGATCGCGCTTTGTCCGAGGCGACCAAGTCTCCCGTTGGCAGGGCGGTGCAAAGGATATGCAAACTGACCACCAATACCCAAATCGGTACAAGCAACTCGATCCATGCAAAGTCCTTCATCGCTAATAAAAGGACGAGACCGCAAGAGAATCCAAAAATGGAAATCCAACGGGCCAGGACTTTCGTACGAAGTCCTATCGAGGATGTAACAAACATGAAAACGGCTGCCATCTTCATTGCAAAGCTATTCATGATCGCGAAAGTCATTGCTCGACCAAACTGGTAGGTTCCGCTTTCCACGGCTGGGCCGTTCAAGGGAATCTCAAGCAATCCTTGCGCAACAGCGACCGTTACGAAAAGCATCGCAACGAACAAATAACCACTGCCAAGAAAAACCGTTGCAAACAACCGATCCTCGAGCAATCCGATGCGGACTCGCAAAACCGCCATAAACCATAGAAACGCAATCCCAGTGAATGGAACTAAGTCCAACGCGTAGGTAATCCAGCGACGCATCAGTGGATCGGCAAGCCAGTTGCCAGGATCCCTGGGGTCCGAAGGGACAGCAACCCTCACAATCGCTAAGCTCAAAAAGAATAGAATCGAGAAAAGGAGTCCGCTGATCGCGATGGCGCGAGATGGCGATTTCAAAGCCGGTCCAGGGTGTGGCATGCGGGGTCTCGATTACGGTGATTTTTGCTGCATGGAACTCAGAACGTCCTTCATTGAATCTTGACTCACTCGGAGAAATCCTTCGTGCGCGCGATCGAGGTCGACAATCAGCAGCAAAACGACTGCAAAAGCTAACGATAATATCGGCATTTCAGGTGAGCGATGGGTACCGGACAATCCCGATTGATATCCCACAGAGAACATCCCAATCATTGTTAGGATCCACAGCGCTAACCAGATGGTCATCGGAACGCGACTGTGAAGCCCCACAAAGAGTCGCTTCGCGTGCAAGTCGATAGTTTCATTCAGCGATTGGAGATACAGCCCTATCGTGATCGAATGGTGATCCTTCACCGCCGCCTCGATGGCTTGCGTCCAAAGTGCTTGATGGAGTTCATTGGATCGCTCTATGATCCCGCTTATTTTGTCATAACTGAGTACCTGGGTACGTAACTCGGTGTATTCGCGTAGTAGGTTGGCACTCGTGGTCCGCTGTGGCTCGGGCAGAAGTTGGGTTCGCAGGTAGGTCGTGCCGAGTGCGTTGGCTTCCTCGAGTACCGCTTGTCTGCGTTCATCGAAGCGACTGGCAGCGAGCCCGAAAGTGAACGCGAGCATGAAAGCCAAGAGCCCCAACACAGAAGCTACCATGGCCGCTAACGGCGATTCCTTTTCATCTTTTTTGCGTGAATGCCGCCACCTTCCGAAACGAAAACCCATTTCGACTGCGATCATCGAGATAAGGGCTACCAGCAGGAAGTAGCCCCAGAACGGGATGCGATCGATCGTTACGATATCCATGGCTTCGTCAAGACTTTGTCAGAGAAAATACTGAGGCTTTCCATGGTGACTCATCCATGAACAAGCCTCGCGTTTGCAGATCGATCCCGTTCCAGTCGTGCGTCGCCGACCCGAGCTGATCCTGCAAACGCCATGTCGCGTCGCCAAGATCGGCGAATGGAAGTCGAACATGACATTGGCTTTGGTGATCCGAATAGTTCGCGATTGCCACCAATCGTTCTCCATCATCTCCTTGCCAAGCAAAGGCAACAAAACAGTCGTGGGTCCAATTGCCATCCCATGCGGGCATACATTCTAGCAATTGCCATTGGCCATCCCGTACGGTGGATAGGCGCAAGATTGCAAGTAGGCGGTCATAGAATTCTGCTAGCTTCGCATCCACAGGTTCGTCGGGGCCGCGAATGAGATGTGGCGATATACGTGTCTTGCGGGTCTCGAACTGTCCCTGATGGAAAAAACGCAGGCCCGGGCACAGAAACGTGATGACCGCCGCGGCCTGATGTGTTTCGGGAGAAAACGCTGCCGCTGCCCGTGGTTCGTCGTGGTTCTCCAAGAATCGAGCCAACTTGGTCTGGTAATCGAGGCTCGCAAGGAAATGCTCGCGCACGGGTCGCGCGCGACCTTCACGAAGGCGATCGTAGAGCCGCTTGTCGTATGCGTAGTCGAAGCCTTGCTGTTGCAGTGTCCATTCCATGTCCCAGTAGACTTCGGCCATAAAAAGGAAGCCCGGAACGCGTTCTCGAACTTTCTGAATTGCGGTCGGCCAAAAAAGGGGCGTTGGGTAGCCCCAAGTGCGTTCAAAAATCTCTGGTAGCACCAGCATGGCCATGTCGCAACGTATTCCGTCGCATTGCCCAGCGATTCGGATCAGTTCTCCAATCATGGACTCCTGCAATGCAGGGTTGGCATAATTGAGCTGAACCGTGTCGGGCCAGCCAGAGAAGTACGGATCACGACCATAGGCGAGGATCCGTTCGCCAGTTCGCAGTTTCACTTTGATGTAATTTTGCGGTGCGCGCTCCAAGTCGTGTTCCGTACCGGAAATAAAAAAGTCCGGATGATCGTTCAGCCACGGGTGATCGAGACCCATGTGATTTGGGACAAAGTCGAGCATCAGATTGAGTCCGCAATTGCGCAACCGTTCGCGCAGTCGTTCCAGAGCTGCATCCCCCCCGAGATTGTCATGGACGATGTAGTTGGTTATCGCAAAGCCCGATCCCGCGATGTCTTCGTCACGCAAGTCCGGAAGGGTCTCTTCGAACTCGCGCCGCCAGTCGGGATTGCTGCGAGAGACTTGCTGTGCACTCGGACCTGTTTGCCATACGCTTAAAAACCAGATCCAGTCGAAGCCGAGGTGAGCGAGGCGTTCTAGATCACCTTGGGGAATATCGTCCAGAGTTGCAGGGCGACCCAGGGCTCGGGATAGTTCGGTCAACCAGACACGAGTATTGATCTGGTAAAGCGATGGATTACGTGTTGAGCGCATTTGGACCTAATCTCACTTTTTGAAGGCTGACATTTTGCCGCCAGCTAGGGCGCTCGTTGCATCCAATGAGCCGTACAACTCGATGAGCTTCGCCACCAGACCCGTCCAGCCCGTTTGATGGCTTGCACCGAGTCCCGCGCCATTGTCCGCGTGGAAGTACTCATAGAAAAGGATGTGGTTCTGCCAGTGCGGGTCTGATTGGAATTTCTCCGTGCCACCATAAACGGGTCGCCGACCTTGCGCATCACGCAGGAAAATCCCAATGAGGCGGTTGGATAGTTCCTGGCTCACTTCGAAGAGGTTCATCAAATTACCTGACCCCGTTGGGCATTCGATCTTGAACTCGTCTCCGTAGTACAGGTAGTACTGCAGCAGAGCGCGGAGGATCATGGTATTGATCGGCATCCACACCGGGCCTCGCCAATTGGAATTGCCGCCGAACATGCCGGTGTTCGATTCCGCAGGCAGATAATCAACTCGGTACTCTTGCCCATTCGCGAGGTAGACATAGGGATGCTGCTCGTGAAACTTGGAAATCGAACGGATACCAAAGGGTCCAAAGAATTCGTTCTCGTCGAGCATCTTGGAAAGGACTCGTCGAAGACGCTCTGGATTGAGCACCGCGAGCAGACCGCGACCATTCTGGCCGAGGTGTCCTTCACCGACAGGATGCATTGTGCTCCCCAACTCCGGTATTCGCCGTAGGCGATCCAACAGTGCAGACATCGCTCGAGGTATGTGCTCACGCTGCCATGGTTCAATGACGGTCACAGCGCAGAGTGGCAGCAAGCCGACTAACGATCGAACTTTCAGCCGCGTAGCGGTGCCATCTGGCAGTCTCAATAGGTCGTAGTAGAAGCCGTCTTCATCGTCCCACATGCCATCTTGGCCCGGGCGGTTCATGGCGGATGCGATGTAGTAAAACTGTTCCACGAACTTCAATACCATGTCCTCATAGCATGGATCGTGCGAAGCAAGCTCAATGGCAAGTTCCGTCATGTTTTGACTGAACAGGGCCATCCACGCCGTACCATCTGCTTGCTCCAAGTGGCCGCCGGTGGGAAGTGGGGCGCTCCGGTCAAACACGCCGATGTTGTCGAGACCGAGAAAGCCGCCTTCGAAAACGTTTTTCCCGAAGCGATCCTTGCGATTCGCCCACCAGGTGAAGTTCAACATCAGTTTGTTGAACGCTCCCCTAAGGAACTCCAAATCCGTTTCGCCCCCCTGAGCCTGCGCCGTACGGTGAAGGAAAAGGGTTGCCCAAGCATGAACAGGTGGGTTTACGTCGCTAAAGTTCCATTCATAAGCTGGGAGCTGTCCGTTGGGATGCAAGTAGACTCCCTTGAGCATCAACGCCATTTGTTCTTTGGCGAAATCTGGGTCGACGAGGGCAATTGGAAGCGTGTGGAACGCCAAATCCCAAGCAGCGTACCAAGGATACTCCCATTTATCGGGCATCGAGATGATGTCCTTATTGAGCATGTGGAACCACTCCGAGTTCCGGGAATTCTTGTATCCAGAATGCAGTGGGTTGGAATTGTGCTCATCCAGCCAATTGTCTCCATCGAAGAAAAAGAACTGCTTGCTCCAGAGCATGCCGGCCAATGCCTGTCGCATGACATTGGCCGCGTCGGCACTCACGGACGACGGTGTGACGGATTCATAAAACGCGTTGGCTTCATTCAGTCGTTCCGAAAAAACTCGATCGAACGGTTTGCCAAATGCATAGTTTTTTTGTTCGGAGGATGTCTTCGCCAAACGCAGTCGCACGATTTCCGTTTGGCCGGCACCAATATTGATTTGATAGTGTGCTGAGACCTTCGTACCGTGCTTGTCTGGGTTCACCGCGCACGGATTGCCATGTACGACGCAATCGTTAATACCATCTTTGACGTGGGGGCTTTCATTCTTCTGATTCAGTGCTGGGAAGAGTCGCTCGTGGTTGGTTTCGTTCTCGGTGAACAGCAACGGCACGTCGCCCTCGCAGTAAAGGGTGAACTCACCCAGTTCTGAATGCGATGCTGAGACGACACTTGTACCTTCTGCCATCGCTATTTGTTTGAGGATCGGTTTTTCGGCAGCTCGGTTCGACTCAGCAATCCACCGAGACCAATCGTTGCGAAACCATAAGGTCGGTAAGAGATGTAGCTCAGCCGCTTCGGGCCCACGATTCACTGCTGTGATTTTCACCAAGATGTCCTCGGCGTCACCTTTTGCATACTCCACGAAGACATCGAAGTATTTGTCGTCGTTGAATACGCCCGTATCGAGAAGTTCATACTCCATCTCGTTGCGGTTTCGCCCACGGTTCGTATCCACAAGGTCGGCATATGGAAAGGCCGACTGAGGGTACTTGTACAAGTACTTCATGTACGAATGCGTAGGCAAATTATCCAGATAGAAGTAATACTCCTTGACATCCTCGCCATGGTTGCCCTCGCCGTTGGTCAATCCAAACAATCGCTCCTTAAGGATCGCATCCTTGCCGTTCCATAGCGTCAAGGCAAAGCAGAGATTCTGATGATCGTCTGAGATCCCGGCGATGCCATCCTCGCCCCAGCGGTAGGCGCGCATACGGGCTTGGTCGTGAGTGAAAGAATTCCACGCGTCTCCGTTCTCGCTATAATCCTCGCGCACCGTACCCCACTGTCGCTCGGACAAATAGGGACCCCACTTCTTCCACGCGACAGTACCATTACGAGCTTCTTCAAGGCGTGTTTTTTCAGTATTCATCGACGAGGAACTCGCATGGAAAACCTTATCATTTTTCAGAAACTAAGGCGCTACACATCTTCAACAAACACTTCTAGTTTACCCGCACGGACGGCCTTCATGAGGATCGCGTAATCGTGTTCACACTGGTCGGCGTAAGCGACCGAAAAGTCGGCGACGGCCTCGTCGAATTTGTCGCTCTCACCAAGGTAACCTGTGATCTCGGCAGGCTCGCCGGATCTGGCATGTGCATGGGCCAATGTCCAACCGCATAAGCGTGCGTATTCGAGCATGACGCCCTGAGTAAATACTTCGACCAACGGTTTGATTTTCATGTCCTTGAGCTGACGGACATAGTAGTGCCGATCGGCGATTCCTTCGGTCCATCCGAGGAAGAGATCGCTGGCCGATTGCATCATCCGGCAGCCATGCACGATTCGCTGGCCGTGATTGGAGTGTAGGCTTTTACCGGCGTAGGCTTCTAGTACAGAAGGGCGTGCATGTTTGAACTGTAAAAATAGTGGATCGTGTTCGTTGGCCATCAAAAGGATGATGCCGCAGTAGGTCCCGACGCTGCCGACGCCCACGACTTTGATCGCCGCATCCATGATCTTGAATCGGTCCAGAAGCAACCGCCGATCCTCTTGGATGGTTTCGCGGTATTGCGCAAACGCTTTGAAGAGGTTTTCGTTCTGTTCTTCATGTCCTGTTTCTCGCAAATGAAAGATCAGGGGCGGATTATCTTTGATGGTTGGCGCCAATCCAGCCATGGTCGCAAGTTCTGGGAAATCATGTTCCGCAACGGTGCGTTCTCGCGCTTTCGCCAAACGCTTCAGCATTCGGTGGTAGGCTTCGGAATCGCGCATCGTCTCCATTATCTTTTCCACATCGATGCTGGCGTACCACACGTCCATGACGCGCATGGTGCTGTATTCCCTCATGCGCTCGCGGTAGGATCGCACGCAAGTCAGCACGGCATCACGAGCGATGTCTTCGCTGAAGCCATTATCGCGGCAAGCGAGGATGTAACTGGCGGCGAGGCGCTTCACATCCCACTCCCAGGGTGCTGGCAAGGTCTCGTCGAGGTCGTTGATGTCGAAGATCACTCGGCGTTCTGGGGTTGCATACGCCCCAAAATTCATGAGATGACAGTCACCGCAAGCCTGCACCCGAATGCCGCTTGCCGGTGAATTCGCCAAGTCTGCAGCCATATTGAGCGCTGCGCCTCGATAGAAGGCAAATGGCGATTTCATCATTCGGCCGTGGCGAACTGGAATCAGTTGAGGCATGCGCCCCTTGTTCGATTCCTCCATCAATGCCAGGGGATTTTGCCGATTGGATGCGGGTTTCCAGTTCGCATGCGCGTCGCGCGGGCATTGATCACGCAAGCTCTTACCCATCGCATAGCGTTCGGCGAGCGTCGGATGAGGTTTCAGGGATGGACTGGTCTCGATCGCTGGTTGCCCCTTAGATTTTCTCGATGATGTATGTTTTTTCCCCATAATGAAGTTCAAGTGCAAGTGATCGCGAGTTCACTGCGAGCTGGGTTATGATAGAGACCGAGAGCGAAAGTTATTGAAGTATGCCCTGCGAATGAGATCGCGGTGGGTACCGCAAACTCTTTCCAAATAAAGCATTCTTCCTGCGAGGTTTTATCGCGTTTATCGGCATGATCATGCAATTTCCGTCGAGTCGTGAGTCGACGGACGAGTTCATGCAGTCCCTCCCCCCTTTCGCTCGACGCTATACAAACAGGCTGCGAGAGTCGTTTCAGATGACCACCTGCTTCGGTTGTGTACTTTTCCCAGCCGAGGACAGTTCGAAGCGACTGGATTTGCCGAACATTTCGAAGCTTCGAATGTACTTGATCGGAAATGAATGCGCCTCCAAACGTACATTGTCCAGCCGCAGGACTGGATCAAAGGCTACTCCGCCGGACGTGTAGGCGTACGGCATCGATGATCCAGTCGACTCGGATCTTGCGCCTGGCCAGATCACCTGCAATCAGACATTCATGAATACGCTTCTGTGGGATATCAATAAGACAGTCCAGTTCGGATTCGAAGTGGACTACCGCAAAACCAATTGCGTATCTCCGTTGCTTGATTCCGATGCGGTACTATTCATGAGCCAGTTTCTGTGGCGGTTTTAGGGAAAGATTCCGTTGGCCGTTCCCAAAGCAAAAATCCGCCTAGCAGCGCGTTCGCGTTGTCACCCAACCGGCAGCCTTCCGGGAGATGTTTTAGTTTCTTAGCATTCCCGCCGCCGAAAACAACTTCGTCCAGCACCAACGCCGAAACAAACCGTTTGGTAATGGCATGCACTCGCTTTTCCCACTTCTTCCGTCCAAGTCTCTCGAGCCCGCGTAGGCCGAGATCATCTTCGAAGGTCCGTTTGTTGATCGAGAGGTGAGCCAACTCCAGTGGCACAACGGTTCCCTCCACAACCATGGCACTTCCAAGCCCGGTTCCAAGGCCAAGAAAGAGGATGCCGCCCCCTCGGTAACTACCTAGCGCTTGCAGCGCTGCGTCATTGATCAACTTGACCGGGCGACCGAACGCGGTCTCAAAATCGAAACCTACCCATCCAGGGGCGAGGTTGCGTGGTTCCGCGATCGGTCGATTGTGCCGAACGGGACCGGGAAAGCCGATGGAAACTACATCGAACTTCCAGTCCGCTGCAAGTTTTTTTACGCCATCCACCATCATTTCTGGCGTCATGGTTGGACCCGATTCAAAGCGGCGACGCTCCGTTTCTCCGGTGGCAAGGATTTTGACGCCAGTGCCACCGATATCGATACTGAGGATGTTCATAAATGGGTCGCTCCAATGAAGATAGAGTGTCTCGAAGCGGAACAGGATCCTTGTCACTGCCAAACTGCGGCGCAACAGCAACATTCCGCTTGTTCGAGGTCGCAGACCGAACCCGGGGTTCCGTGGGCAGGGTTAATTCGATTGCTTACCGACCAGACGATCAATGAGATGATCGAGTTCTTCTCGGTCGACATTCATTTTTGCCGCAGCCAACGCGAACAACCGTTTCTCGACCTCGTTCAACTGGCCGTCGGCTGCCATGATTCGGATCAAGTCGGCGAGCAATGCCAATTGCTCTTGGCGATCGCTGGGAAGTTTAAGAGAGGCCTCATCGCTGAGTGCGAACTGAACGGCCCGACCCAAGTCGGATTCTTCGAGCCCTAGATCGCCGCATCGATCGACCAGGAGCGCGATTTCCCGCTCGGAGAGGGCGCCATCCGCAGATGCCATGATGACTAGATTCTTGAGGTGATCGAGATGACGCATGGTTTGCGGTCTACCGGGAGGTTAGCGATTCGGTCCGTGGCCGACTCCAGTCCAATGACCCGAGTCGCGAGCGTCCATTGTGATCGCTGACCCGACTTTTTGCACCGCCATTCGTGCCATGCGGTTGATGGAATTTTCCTGGCCTCTCGCTAGATTCGCTCCATCTTCACCATTTCCACATGAATTTATGAGTAACTTGCGCGACATTTGGAAAAATTGCGCCTACGGTGCACCGAGGATCCGCCTGAGGTTGGGATGCAGGATATCATGGCGATATCATTTTGCTAGATACTATCACTTTGCTAGATACAGAGCGTCGTCCCGTCGGGGATGGCTTTGATGGAAGAAAGGTTCAACATGAGCGCGTTCTTAGAAGAAAAGTCCATTGTTCCCATGAGTGGCTGGCCCTGGTTGGTAGCGTCCTTGCTGCTGTTGTTCGGAGGCCCATTGATGTTCGTTCTATTGGCTTCGGGCGTAAAGTTGGACCCGTCAATGCTTCGGATTGCAGGCATGGGGCTGAGCGCTTTGGCAGCATCGGCAGGCTTTCTTTGCTTGTTTGGTTTCTTGGCTGTGCAACCCAATGATGCTCGGGTGTTGCTGTTGTTCGGAGATTATCGTGGAACCGTCAATCGGTCGGGTTTCTATTGGGTCAACCCGTTTTACAGCAAGAAGAAGATTTCGCTCCGAGTACGCAACTTTGAAACAGGGGCTACCAACGTGGCCGAACGCAAGAACGAAGCCGGGGTCGTACTTCAACATAAATCGCGTAGTCCAGGACGTCCTTCCAAGGTGAACGATCGCGATGGAAATCCCATCGAGATGTCTGCCGTGGTGGTTTGGCGCGTGGTCAACACGGCCGAAGCCATGTTTGAGGTCGACGACTTCGAAGACTTTGTTGCCGTCCAAAGCGAGTCCGCCCTTCGAAATTTGGCGACCCGGCATCCCTACGATAGCGAAGACGGCGAAATGTCTCTGCGAAGTGCGACCGAGGAAATCAGCGATCAGCTCAAAAAGGATATCCAAGATCGCTTAGAAAAGGCAGGCGTCGAAGTTATCGAAGCCCGCATCAGCCACTTGGCCTACGCATCGGAAATTGCAGCAGTCATGCTTCAACGCCAACAGGCACATGCCGTGGTCGCAGCTAGGAAAAAGATCGTCGAAGGGGCAGTTGGGATGGTCCAGGACGCTCTGGAGTACCTCAGTCGTGAGAAGATCGTCGAACTCGACGACGAACGACGGGCTGCCATGGTATCGAATTTGCTTGTAGTTCTTTGCAGTGATCGGGCTGCCCAACCGGTGGTCAATGCAGGTAGCCTCTACAATTGATAGGACGACTTGTTCGTGAGCAAACGAGATTCGTTTTTGCTAAGGCTGAGTCCCGAAGTGATGGACGCCCTCCGACGATGGTCGGAGGACGAGTTCCGAAGCACCAATGCGCAGATCGAGATGCTTTTGGCTCGGGCTTTGGAGAAGGCGGGTCGACTGCCTCCGGAACCATGTCCACCCACTAAGGCCACGGAATCCCAGGCCAAGGGGAAGCGGCCTAAGGCGTAACGCGGCCTGCGGGCAAAGAGTTCAACTAGATCCGCGGGTCGTCCTGGATTCGCGGGTTGATCTGGACTCGCTGCGTGCCCAGCTGCTACACACGATTTCATTAGAGATCCACGATAGCAAGGACACGCGATCGATGAACAAAGTCGAAAGTTTTCTGTTGGGTTTAGTGCTCGGTGTAGCGGTGCTTTACGGTGGCATGCACTACACGCTGGTTCGAGCCCGCGACGGATTTCATTTTGTACCCAAGATCGTAGCTAAGTTCGAGGTGCCGTTCGTGGATGTTCGGGCCTTCAAACTCGAGCAATGGCAACGTCGCCAATCGTTGGCACTTTCGATTCTAAAGGCCAAAAAAGGCTACTTGCTCGAAGGCCATGCACTGTCTGGCTTCAAATTCTCCTCCCAACAAATGCTCGATCAATTGGTCGTGGAGAACGTGCGTCCAACGACCATCCGCCGCTGACCCTATCGATCTTCGAAGTACGAGTATTCGGCATGACCAATGTCCTTGAAAAGCGTCGACTTGGGGCCACAGATCTGTACCTGTCCCGCCTGGGATTCGGAGCATCGTCCATCGGTGCCGAGTTTGGACAGTTCGATCTCGTCGCGTCTCTAGCTTCAGTCCGAGCGGCATTGGAGGCGGGCATCAATTACATCGACACCGCGGCGTACTATGGACGCGGCATGAGCGAAATCCTTCTTGGACAAATACTGCCCGATTATCCTCGCGATGAGATCGTAGTGAGTACCAAGCTTGGACGGTACGCACCGCGTCACTTTGATTTCTCGGCCAAGCGGGTGATGGAGAGCATCGATGTATCTTTGGAACGCATGCGGCTGGAGCATCTCGACATCGTGTTTTGCCACGACATCGAATATGGGGATGTCGATCAAGTCATCGAGGAGACCCTCCCTGCGCTCAAGCAACAGGTCGCGAAAGGCAAGGTGCGATACATTGGCGTGAGCGGATACCCGATGCGAAATTTTGAGCGAGTCATCCCAACCGGTTTGATCGATTGCATCATCACTTACAACCACTACACGTTGCAAAACGACATGGCGCTCAAGCTGTTGCCGCTAGCAGAAAAACACGCCGTGGGCGTGATCAACGCCGCGCCGTTTTCGGCGCGCTTGTTGACCAATTTACCGCTTCCCGCTTGGCACAAAGCCACTCCAGACGTGCGAAGGATCGCTGGCGAAGCGGCATTGTTTTGCTCGGAACATGGGACAAGTATTGAGAAGTTGGCTTTGCAATACTCGGTAGGACATCCAGGTTTCGCGAGCTGTCTGGTTGGCAGTGCGATCGCAGCCGAAATACCCCAATGGATCGCTTGGATGGAAGAACCCGTCGACCTCAAAGTAATGGCGGGGGTTCAATCGATCCTCAAACCGATCCACAACTGGTATTACGTCGAAGGGCGGCCCGAGAACAACGATCTTTCATGGCCCACCTCAACCATGGCCGACGATACTTAACCGCCAAGAGCGTTATTGGATCGGCGAGAACGGGGCTGGTTTGAGGAAGAGACTCTTCACTGCGTTGCCAGCGGTTAGTGATCCACCGGCGCCTTCCTCCGAAGCAACTCGGGCTTTGGTCCAATCCGGGTCCTGACCAAAGGCTGAGAAAGAGGCTTTGGCGGCTTCGGGCGAAGCATGCGCGATGAAATAAACGAGGGCATTGTTCGCTGCCGGCAAATCCTTAGTGATATCTGCGGCCGATTTTCCAACCGGTGAAACTGCGGACAGAAGCTCGGTGGCCATCAGGGTTTCGCCCGGTGCCATCCCCCAGTACACGATGTTGGTGATGCCATGTTTTTGGAAGAGCTCCATGGTGTGATTGCGGAATCGATCGTTGAGTCGGCCGAGATTGTTGGGGGTCGCGATGTAGGTTCGAAGCTCAAATACGCGATCGCCTTCGGATTTGACCTCTAGTTTGGGGCTGTAGTCGCTTTCGTTCAAAAAGATTCGGGTGAGGGAGGCGACTGGAGACCCGGTCGAGGCGAACCGTTCTGCGGCGGTTTGCTTCCATTCAGGGTCGTCTTGAAACTCGGCCCAATTTGCATCGCAGGACTTGCGATCGGCGTGCCGAACCAAAGTCACCACGCGTTCATCCATGGGGTCGACGGGCGTCCACGCGGCGATCAGATCGAGTTTGTGTTTTTTGGCAAACCGCATTCCATCTTCGCCGATGAACGACACGAGATCCGATTGGCGGTTGGGTTGTGGCTGATAGACCCGAAGTTCGTAGAGGGCTTCTTCGGCCAAAGCTTTCACGGACAGCAAGGACGAGAACAGGAGCATGCAGAGCAAGAGCTTGATTTTCATGGCAGAGGATCTCTGGGTTGGATTAAGAATTCACACGACGATCCCCGAGTATACTCGCGTTGCCGTTATCAATCATCGTCCCAAGCCATCGATTCCGTGTCGGAGCCATTTGCTCCTCGGAAGGCATCGACTTCGGCGTCCTCATGGACTTCGCGATCTCTGCGTTTTTTCCTCTTGGGAGGTTTCGGCGAATCGTCCCAGCCATCTTCGCGTCGAATCTTGTTCGACCTTGATTTGCCGCCCGCTTCCGCACTTTCCGCGTTGGCGCGCATGCGTTCCCAATCATCGAGAGTGATCACAACCTCGCGCGCTTGTGAGCCGTTGTATTCGCCAACGATTCCATCTTCAGCCATGAAATCAATGAGTCTCGCTGCGCGTCCGTATCCGATTCCTAAAGCCCGCTGTAGGAGCGAGCAACTGCCACGTCCCTCGCGCACAACTGTGTCCACAGCAGCTTCGTAAAGATCATCACGCTTCTTAAACGAGCCTGGCTTTACCGCTCCCTCTTCGTCCTTTTTGATCTTCAGTTGGACCAGTTCTTGGACGAAGTTTTGTTCACCGGTGCTGCAATGGTCGACGATGGCGTTGATCTCATCATCGCTCAAATAAGTTCCTTGACCACGCAACAAAGTCGTTGTACCCGGCCAGAGGAAGAGCATGTCGCCGTTGCCTAGCAATTTATCGGCACCGTTTTCATCCAAGACGACGCGACTGTCGGTACGGCTGGCAACTTGAAAGCTGATACGGGCTGGCAAGTTGCTTTTGATCAGGCCTGTGATGACGTCCACGGTTGGTTTTTGCGTGGCGAGGATCAAGTGGATGCCGACGGCTCGACTCTTCTGGGCCAACCGGATAATGTGGGCTTCGACTTCCTTACCAGCGGTCATCATCAAGTCGGCCATTTCGTCGGCGACGATAACGATGAAGGGCATGTGATCCGGGATCAACTCGGCTTCGTCATCGTTCTCTGGTTTCAGTCGCTCGCGCAGTTCCTCGGGGCCGAGTTGATTGTAGCTGGTGATATGGCGAACACCGGCCCGAGCCAGCAGCGCATAGCGTTCTTCCATTTTGTCGACTGCCCAGGCTAGGATTGCTTCGGCCTTGCGCATGTCAGTGACCACAGGGTGCATCAGGTGGGGCAGTCGCCCGTAGCCACTTAGCTCAACCATTTTCGGATCGATCATCAGCATCCGGACTTCGTCGGGTCGTCGAGCCATCAGGATGGAGCAGATGATGGAGTTCAAGCACACACTCTTCCCCGTACCGGTGCGGCCAGCGATGAGCAAGTGAGGTAAACTGGCGAGGTCGACTGAGAGCGGTTTGCCTGAGACGTCTTTGCCGAGGAACAGCGGGATTTTCATTTTCTGAACTTGTGCCGCGCCTTCTTCGATCACCTCACGCATTCGTACGACTTGTCGGCGTTCGTTAGGAACCTCAATCCCGACCGTATTCTTGCCAGGGATGGGCGCCACGATACGGACGCTCGGGACGCGCAGCGCGATCGCCAAATCGTCGGCCAAGCCCGTGATCTTCGACAGCCGTAAACCCGCTTCGAGTTCAATCTCGTACTGCGCGATGACGGGCCCAGTTTCGATTTCGACAACGCGGATGTTGAAGCCGAAGTTGGAGAAGGTTTGCTCGAGAACGCGGGCCTTTCGTTTCACTTCGTCGGTCTGTTCGTCGTAGGGGAAGTCGTCTCCTTCGGTCAACAGCTCAAGTCCTGGGAGGACGTATTCCTCGGAACCGGCTGGCAACCGCGTGTCGTTGAGTTCGCTGTACAGTTCCTGTTTGACCTCTTCTGCAGCCTCGCGTTCTGCGGCTTTGGCTTTCCGGGAATTCACCTTGGGCGATGACTCATTGCCAGCGTGCGAGACGTCCGCACGGACCAACGTCGATCTCCCGCGTGCTCGGCCAGAGTTCGCATCGCTATCCTCAGTGTCCTCAACGATGTGTTCTTCATCACTGTCCTCATCTTCGCTTTCATCGTCGTCACCCTCCGATTCGGATTCAGAATCGTCGGATGCCTCTTCCTCTAGGTAGGCATCGTCGTCCTCAGCGCGCACGGCATCGTCATCTTCGCCGTATTCATCGTCCTCTTCGTCGAGGGCTCGCGAGCGCACTCGGCTGCCTTGTTCATCGAATTCATCTTCGTATTCCTCTTCGCTGTCCGCATGGATCTTCGAAGCTGGTGTGTGCGGTGGAAGTGGTTTGGCCTTGGGTGTGACCAAATCGGTACGGCTGATCGGCTTGGACGAACCGCCCAGTCCGGCAGCTGTAACACTGGCAGTATTGCGGCGCCCGATGCGAATCGAAGGACCATCGGCATCGTCTTCGGTGTCCGAAGCACCGTCTTGGACTGCCGTGTTGGCCTTGTTGGCAACGGCGGCGGCACCGGCGGCGAACGGAGAGCGAGGTGGGCCGCCGAAAATCGGGGCCGGGTCCGATGCAAAGGGAGCGGTGATGGAGGTTGGATTTTGGCGCAGCGTGACCGAAGCCGGCAGATCCGAACGGGATGGAGAGAATGTGCCTGAGGTCAAGTCACGGTGCCGCTTCCAAGACCAACCGGGGATTCGGAAATAGCGTACGGCAACCATTGAGCCGGTGGCGGCGTATCCAAAGTACCTCAGCAATGCGTACTCCGTGCTGAGCAGCAATCCGCAAACAAACGCGAGAAGCACAGCGACGGTGCCTCCTGCGTGCGCGAGGTTGCGATCGATCCAAAGATTAGTCAATGCGCCCAGATAGCCGCCGCCACCAATCGGTACTGAAATTCCAGGATGCAGTCCAAACCGACCCGGCATGGCGCACACTGCGACCAGAACTACGGTCCAACCCAGGCTACGGCCCAAGGGGGATGCCCATGGCTCTTGGCGAAAGCAGACGAGGCCGGCGAGCACCAATAGTCCCGCGACCAGGTATGCGCCGATGCCTGTGGTCTGCAGTAGCACCTGACCGACCACCGCACCCACAGCCCCACATGCATTTTGAATCGATTCATTAACCGGATAGGCTTTGGCAGAATACCAATGCGAAGTCGAGTCGGAATTAGGTTTACCAAATACACGGGTCAGATCGTCGGCGGGATCGTAGGTCAGCAGCGACAACCAAACCAGGATGGCTATCCCGAACATCGAAATGCCCAACAAGTCCCAACGTACAGAGCGGGATCGATTCGCATCGTCGGGTTCTTTGAGCATCGCCGAAAAAGCCTCGGTACGAGTTTGGGGGAATACAGCCTCAATTGAGGGGTAACGGACGATGGGCCTAAGAATCTTCTGGCAATGACACTGAGGGGGCCATAATTTTTTTGGTTTGCCTGCATAGAATGCAACATCCAATCGATGGGTGTTTGCATCGCGACTGCTATAGTTAGGACACATGGCAGGACCGTCACGCGCGACCCGCCCAGATGTTTGCGCATGGTTGCGTCCTTTCGCTACGGTCCGATCCCTGTTCCCATTCAACTCAGCACTCTCATTCCTCTCAGACAGTTTCTATCTTCATGGACTTAGCGTTTCGCAAAGAACTTGTGGGTGCGGATTGCTTCATCGCCCCCACGGCCACAGTCAGAGGCCACGTGACTATGGGGCATTCGTGCACGGTGCTTTTCGGAGCGGTTTTGCGTGGAGACGCCGATACGATTCAGATCGGCGAGTGCACGAACTTGCAAGATTTGGTATGCGTACACGCGGATCCAGGGGTTCCGTGCAGCATTGGGGATCGCGTCACCGTCGGACACGGTGCAATCGTGCACGGAGCAACCGTCGAATCGGACTGTTTGATCGGGTTGCGAGCGACTATCCTAAATGGAGCCGTGATCGGTCGTGGGAGTGTGATCGCTGCTGGTGCATTGGTCACCGAAGGCACAATCGTACCTCCCAATTCCCTGGTTATGGGGATGCCGGCCAAGGTCGTGCGCGAGGCAGGCGAACGCGAACAATCCATGATCGAAAGGGGTTGGAAGCATTACGTCGATGTTGGCCGAGAGTACCGAGAACAACTTGCCATGGAGAAGAAACTTGAATCGTCCTAGCCGAGGAGCAGGAGCTGAACTCGCCCCTGGGCAAACCGAATACGAGTTCGGAATTCCGATTCCGGGAGTGATTCAACCGCGTGAGGCTTGGACCAAGACCGCGCTCAAACACATGCCTGCACCGGGGGCGATTCATTGGGAAGCGTTGTTCGGTCGCGTGGCACCTGTCGCAATCGATATCGGATGCGGCAATGGTCGATTCACATTGGCATCTGCGCTCGAACGGCCCGAGTGGGATCATTTTGCGATCGATACATTGCCAGCCGTCGTACGCTACGGAACGCGGCGGGCCAATCAACGTGGTCTAGCAAATTTGAGGTTTGCCGTGATCGATGGCTGGCGGATGCTCAATGATTACTGCGGGGACGCATCGGTCGATGAGATCCACATCTACCATCCGCAACCTTATTGCGATCCCAAAAAAGTCTCGCGGCGCATGTTGACTCCCGACTTCTTGCTTTTGATGCATCGTCGGCTCAAGCCGCAGGGTAGGATTTTCATCCAGACCGATCGGCCAGCCTATTGGGAGTATATCCAGGATGGGTTCCGCCGACTCTTTCAGTGGGAGCCATTGGACGGACCTTGGCCCGATGGTCCTCAGTTCCGTTCCCGCCGCGAAATCTTGGCAGTCAAACAGGGGTTGTCGATTCTTCGAGGCATCGCTTGCCGGCGCGATGATTGGACAGAGACCGACCTTCAGCACGAGGTGGATGCATTGCACATGCCGACCTTTGCCGTGGAGTGACATGGTTTATTTGAAATCGTAGAACTGCCATTGCGGTTGTGCGTCACGTGTGGGTTGGCTGCCGTTCAGTTTGTAGCGCAGCAACTCGATCGGCAAATGATTCTCGTGAAGGATGGCATCGTGGAATTGTAAATTGGTCATGATGCCCGACTGGACCAACTCTTCATGCAGTTTGCGGATTTGCAAACCCCCGAGTAAGTAGGCTGCTTGGTAGAGCGGTCCGTAGCCGCCCATGATCGAGCGGCGAACTTCCGCGGCTGCGGCGCTGGGTTCGTGTCCGACGCGTTCCACGAGGTAGTCGATGCATTGCTCGGGGGTCCAACGGCCGGTTTGATAGTTTAGGGAAAAGAAAATTCTGGCAGCGCGGTGCCGGCGCCAGAAGAGCATTCCCACGCGATCTTCGACCGTCTGCGGGAAGTCGAGATCCCACAAGAGCATTTCCCAATACAGCGCCCAGCCCTCGGTCCAGAACGGTGTTCGGAACGAATCGCGATAGGTCCGCCAGCGATTGTTGGCATAGCTTTGCAAATGATGGCCGGGGATGAGTTCGTGATGCACTGTAGCGCGGCAAAAAGGGATGTTGTTGCTGCGCAAACTCATCAATTTCTCGGCGTGTTGCATCGAATCAGTCGGGAAGGAAACGATGATATTTTCGCCCCCGAGGAAGTAAGGGTTCACGCGCTGGGCTTCGGGGCTCATCATTTCGAGACGCCAACCATTTTTGGCGAGGTCGGGGACGGTTACCAAGGCGTTGGCCTCGAGAAATCGGACGGATTCCCAAGCCAGCTCGCGAATCAGTTTTGGTTGATCCCCGGGTGCGACGTGCAATTCCTTGACCTGTTCCAGCGCTTTTCGCCAATCGCCTTCCAATCCCATTTCATCGGCGGCTTTGGCGAATTCGGCATCGCACCAAGCCATTTCTTGTTCGCCAATTCGGATCAAGTCCTCGGGCGAGTAGGCGATCCAAGCGTGCGCGAGGGCTTCTCGAAGCCGTTCTTCCCCGATCGGAATCCCGACGATTCGATCGTCGTCGCCATCGGACACACCGGCGACCTTTTCCCGCACCCACTTGCGATGCTTGGTCAGCGCCTGCTTGGCGGACTCGAAGGGTTTGGTGGCCCACCAGGAATAGGCCGGGTCGTATCCATCCAGAAAGCGATGGGTGTCTTGCAGAACGCGCAGCAGCTGATCGATGAGTTCTGCTGCTTCCAAACCGATCAATGGATCCGATTCGCTCGGCGGTTTCAGGCCGTCGGCTTGGGTAGCGATTTCATCGAGCAAGGCAGCGACGTCCTCAGCCGACAAGGCTTGACCGTGTTCACGGATAGCACCGATTCGCAGGATAGCATCGGAGTAGGGGACTAATTCCAGCGCGGACCGCTGCCGCGTGTTGCGATGGTTTCGTTCGCGGGAGTCATGAACGATTTCGCTTCGGAGGGCAGTGCAATCGATGGCATCGTCTTGCGAGATCGAGTCCCAGTCCAACGCATCGATGCGGGCGAGCCAATCCGATCCGGCTTGATCGCGAAATGCATCTGCTATCGGATCCAAAGGCATTCGAAAGCGGCGCGCGAGTGTGCGTTGATCGGCCGCATAGCCTTCCACCCATGCAGGGGCAAAACTGGGGGCAAGTGCCTGGGATTCCTGGCCGATGGAGCGCGTGGCATGCACGATCATGAGGAAGAGAGGAAATAGGATCGAGAGCGATCGAAACGTTCGACGGGTGAGGGATGCCCGAAGAAGCTCAGGACGCCTGGAGGGAAAAAAGTAAGCTGCAAATGCCATGGGAAGCTTTGGAAGTACGGCTGGAGGATGCGGATTCGAAGTGGTTGATTCTAGCCTAGCCCATTCGGATGGTAGTAGCAGGCCCGAATTGGACAATGTTTCGGACGGCTTGACCGACCTGGGATTGGCTCTGATAATCGTGAGTCTCACGGCGGTTTTCCTGAGAAAATCGTGTGATGCATCGACTTATTGCGTCGTCGCCTTAACCAACCAACCCGGCTGACTTGATGAAAATACACGAATACCAGGCCAAAGAACTCTTTCGGTCGTTTCAAGTTCCCATTTTGGAGGGGCTGGTCGCC
This sequence comes from Pirellula sp., assembly GCA_041752005.1. Classification (GTDB taxonomy): domain Bacteria; phylum Planctomycetota; class Planctomycetia; order Pirellulales; family Pirellulaceae; genus JBKCUI01. The sequence goes on from JBGSHV010000013.1 coordinate 81,515, forward strand.
CGAACCCCAGAGGAAGTCAAAGTCGCGTTTGCGAAACTGGGTGGATCCCTGGCGGTTATCAAAGCCCAGGTGCATGCAGGGGGACGCGGTAAAGGGACGTTCGTCGAAGTTCCCAGCCAGCACGGAGTGCAACTGGTGAAGACTGCCGAGGAGGCGGCCGCAGCGGCTAAGAATATGATCGGCAACCGTTTGGTCACAATCCAAACCGGTGCGGAAGGCTCGGTAGTCAATCAGGTGTATCTCGAGCAAGGTTGCAAGATCGCCCGAGAACTCTATTTGGCAGTGGTCGTCGACCGGACCGAAAAGAAGCCTTTGTTGATGGTCAGTAGCGAAGGTGGCGTGGAGATCGAGAAAGTTGCAGCCGAAACGCCTGAGAAGATTTTGCGGGAACATTTTGATCCAGCACAGGGACTGATGCCGTTCCAAGTCCGGAAGTTATGTAAGAAGCTTGGCATTACGGGGAGCGCCGCGAAGAGTGCCGATTTCTTCATGCGAAGGCTCTGCGAGCTGTTCGTTAAGTTGGATTGTGCGATGGCCGAGATCAATCCTTTGGTCATTACCGAAGACAACACAATGATTGCGCTCGACGCCAAGATCACCTTCGATGACAACGCCATGTTCCGGCACCTAGACCTTAAGGAGTTGCGAGATATTCACGAAGAAGAGCCTGCGGAACTGCGAGCCGCGAACTCGGGCTTGAGCTTCGTGAAGCTCGATGGCAACATCGGTTGCCTAGTCAACGGCGCTGGCTTGGCCATGGCCACCATGGACATCATCAAGTACCACGGCGGCGCACCCGCCAACTTCTTGGATGTCGGTGGCGGGGCCAATACCCAGCAAGTCACCGAGGCCTTTCGAATCATTTTGGCGGACTCGAATGTCAAAGCCATCCTCGTCAATATCTTCGGTGGAATCGCGCGTTGCACCACGATTGCGCAAGCCATCATCGAAGCCTCGAAAGAGGTCGGATTCCAAGTGCCATTGGTGGTCCGACTCGAAGGGACCGAAGTCGAGGAAGGCAAAAAGATGTTGGCCCAAAGCGGACTGGCGATCATCTCCGCAGACAACTTGACCGACGCGGCCAAGAAAGTCGTCGCCTCCATCCAATGATTCCGGGCGTTACGGCCCGCATCGTTTCAGCCAAACCATTTTCTAATTGATCGAATAGTACGGAATTCAAGAACTCTATGAGTATCCTCGTCAACAGCAATACGCGAGTCATCTGCCAAGGGATCACGGGCAAAGCCGGTGCGTTTCACACCAAAGGCTGCAAGGAATACGGCACCAAGATGGTCGGCGGAGTCACTCCCGGAAAATCGGGAGAGACGGTCGAAGGTCTTCCTGTATTTGACACGGTGGAAGAGGCCGTGGAAAAGACGGGCGCCAATGCGACCATGATTTTCGTTCCACCACCTTTCACGGCCGATGCCATTCTCGAAGCCGTCGATGCTGGCATCGAGGTCATCTGCGCAATCACCGAAGGGGTGCCTGTGTTGGACATGGTCTACGTCTATGAGCGCGTACGACAGAGCAAGTCAGTTCTGATCGGGCCTAATTGCCCAGGTGTTATCACACCTGGTGCTTGCAAAATTGGGATCATGCCCGGTTACATTCATCAACCTGGCAAGGTTGGGATCATGTCCCGCAGCGGGACATTGACCTACGAAGCGGTCTGGCAAACGTCGACCCTCAAGCTCGGTCAATCGACCTGTGTCGGTTTGGGAGGCGACCCGATAGTTGGAACCTCGTTCATCGATGTTTTCGAACGCTTCGAACAAGACGATCAGACCGAAGTCATCTTGATGATCGGTGAGATTGGAGGCGACGCCGAAGAGAGCGCCGCGGAGTATGTCAAAAAGCACGTGACCAAACCTGTGGCTGCTTTCATCGCTGGCCGCACTGCGCCTCCAGGAAAGCGGATGGGACATGCTGGAGCGATCATCACGGGTGGTAAAGGTACGGCTGCGGAGAAGGTGTCCGCGTTGGAAGCTGTAGGAATCGTAGTGGCACCATCACCCGCTGAAATGGGTGAAGCAGTTGTCGAAGCCCTCCGCCGAAAAAAATAGAAGTCGCAGAGCCAATCCATGGAATTTGCAATCGAACGTTTTCGTAGGCAACTCGCTTACCCTCCCGTAGGCACGATTGGCCAACAGCGATTGGCGGATGCAAAGGTTGCGGTTTGTGGTCTCGGAGCGTTGGGTTCGACCATCGTGGAACGATTGGCACGCTGCGGCGTCGGTCACCTGCGGTTGATCGATCGCGATTGGGTGGAACTCGACAATCTGCCGCGTCAGGCCCTCTACACATTGCATGATGCGGATTACAAATTGCCCAAGGCGGTGGCGGCTGCCAATCATCTGGCGGCCATCGATCCGCTTTTGAAGATCGAGCCTCGGGTCTGCGATCTGACGTATAGCAACGCCATCGAATTGTTAAGCGGAGTGGATATCGTGCTCGACGGCACGGACAACTTCGAAGCCCGCTATCTGATCAACGACGCATGTATTTCGCTTGGGATTCCTTGGGTGCATGCTGGCATCGTGGGAGCTTCGGGGCAAGCCATGCTTGTGGTTCCAGGCGTGACGGCATGCTTCCGATGTTTGCTTCCGGATCCGCCGCCGGTGGAGAGCATGCAGACCTGCGATTCGGTCGGAGTGCTAGGACCAGCCGTCGGAGTGGTGGCGAGTTGGCAGGCTTTATTGGCCATGAAATGGATCGTAGGCGCGGAGTTGCCTAAGGAAACTGATCAAGCCAGTCAGTTAACGGTGTTTGAGCTTTGGTCCGGCGAGATCCGCAATGTGGCGCTAAATCGACAACCGGATTGTGCCGCTTGTGTCGAGCAACGCTTTGATTTCTTGAACGGTGTGGATGCCAGCGACGCCAAAGTACTTTGCGGCAAAAATGCCGTTCAAATCCACGTTCCAGCCGGACGTACGGTCGATTTGGCGGTGCTCGCGCGGCGATTGAAAGGGTCGGGTGATGTCATGGAAACCCCATTCTTGCTCCGATTCACCACCGATTCGCACTGCATCACCGTCTTCTCCGACGGTCGTGGGATCGTGCAAGGGACCGAAAACCCTGAGGAAGCAAGAAAAATTTATGTAAGGTGGATCGGCGGGTAGTTGAATTTTGGTATCGTATACCCCCTACGAGGAGATCGCCGATCAGGCCATAGAAAACCCTCACGCCTCTTCTGTTGGAATAAATTTAGCACACCATGCGCTACGCCTTTCGACTTGCAGAACTGCTCGGGCATACCCCGGATCGCCGCAAGCGACCGGGAACGATCAAAGCCATCGTCGAATACACAGGTTTGGATCGGCATCAGGTAGCCGCACTACTTAAGAATGAAGCCAAGTACATCCCGCTCGAAGCCTTGTCGCGTTTATGCGACTACCTCATCGAGCATGGGTACGCGCGGGCCGAGGAACTACCCGGTGCACTTTTCGCAGTTACTCCCGAAAACTTTTGGGAATTGCTGGCCCGCCGTTCGCGGCTCGAAGTTTGCGTCGGTGTAAGAAAGCCACCCGACGATGACAAGGTAGATACAGCGTGGATCGTAGCCTCCGATAGCGTCTTAGCGGGCGAGGTCCTCAATGGCGTATCGACGTTGGGCGGCACCGCCAAAGCCTTGTCGGGCAAGCGGAGCAGCGGCATGGAGATTCCGCACATCGAGCATTTGCGTCAGACGTTGGTCTGGAGCCCAGGCACCATGAGTCCGGAACAGGTGCAATCGCGCGCTGCGACGGTGTACCAAGACTTCGCCGAAATCAACGGCGACAAAGCCTTGGTCTGCCTCGGATCGGTCAAGAGCAACCCAGCCGTCGAGCTGGTGTTGGGAGACGCCTTTGGTTGCACACCCTTTGCATCCCAAGATGACGTGAACAAGCCTTCGGATCGCGCGCTACCCTTTTTCCTTCGCTATCGTGATCGGGACCCGCAACCGCCTGCTTGCTCTGCGGGCATGCGTTTGAGCAAGACTGAAAAGGGAGATGAACCGGGGCTTTACTACGAACAGGCTGATGGGTCTTGGGCTTTCGCCGGTGGATCGGCCCAAGGCAAGGATTCCGCGTTGGTGTTCTACATCTTCCGTGAATCATTGGGGCGATTGGACATGGTCTTAAGCGGATTTTCCGGGCGAGCAACCCGGTTGCTTGCTCGAACACTTGCACACCGCGCCGAAGACTTTTGGCCTCCCGTTTTCCACGAGAACTATTTGCAGGTCGGAGCGTACATCGTCCAATACCACGCTTCCGAGGACACCGACAATCCGACCGACATCCTGTCCACCGACTTGCTGGCCAATGCCACCGTCATCCCGATTTCCGGAGAGTCGATCGCCCGGAGACTCGGCAAAGGTGCCCATCTCGTCCAATGACCATCGCTGGCGAGGATGCGCATCGAACCGCACGGACCATTGACCCTGCGGCGGACCCCAAGGAACCTGTGGGTGAAGCATCGCTCGGTGCTAGGTCCGCGTCCGTAGATTTAAGTGTCGAACTAGGACGGCTTCGGCTCAAGAATCCTGTGATGGTCGCTTCCGGCACCTTCGGGTACGCCAAAGAAATGGCCGGCTTGGTCGACCTAAAGCGCCTGGGTGGTATTCTCCCCAAAACGATTACTCGCAACCCTAGACCAGGCAACGCCCCGTGGCGAACCGTCGAAACCAGCGCTGGACTGCTCAACGCCATCGGTTTGGATAACGATGGCATCGACTACTTCATCGCCCATCACTGGCCCTACCTGCAGGCCAGCGGTGGTAACATCATCGTGAGCATCGCCGGCAAATCGGAAGAAGAATTCATCGAACTCGCTAGACAACTCGCGCCTTTGTCCTTGTTTGCGGTCGAACTCAATATCTCGTGTCCGAACGTCGCTGGTGGAGTCGATTTTGGGAGCGATCCCTCCGCTTGCTACCGTGTTGTCTCTGGCGTGCGGTCGGTTATTGATTGCCCGATCTTGACCAAGTTGACGCCGAATGTGACCAGTATTGCCACGATTGCTCAAGCCGCACATGATGCGGGAACCGACGCGGTCACGTGCATCAACACGGTCCTGGGAATGTCCATCGATTGGCGCCGGCAACGTCCCATGCTGACCAATGTGGTGGGTGGATTGAGCGGTCCCGCCATCAAACCCATTGCACTTCGATGCGTTTATCAGGTTGCATCCAAAGTTGCAGTGCCGATCGTTGGCGTCGGTGGTATTGCCACGATCGACGATGCCATGGAGTTCTTCGTAGCTGGGGCTTCTGCCATCCAAATCGGAACGGCCAACTACTACGACCCGACCGTCAGTATACGTCTAATCGATGCGTTGCCCGATGCGCTTCGCCAGCTCGGTGCTCGGCAAGTTTCTGATATCGTCGGTACCTTAAACTTGCCCACAACGCCTTCTACCTCCTCCAACCCAACCACCAGCAATTCACCATGAGAGTGCTCAGCGGCATCCAGCCCACCGGACGATTCCATTGGGGAAATTATTTTGGGGCCATCAAACAGTACATCGAATTGCAACATGAAAACGATGGATTCTATTTCATCGCCGATTTGCATGCGCTAACGACCGTGCGTGATCCCGCAGTGCTGAGGGCCAATGTACGCGATGCGGCCTTGGATTTGCTCGCCTTGGGCTTGGACCCAGGGAAGGCGACGCTGTTCGTACAAAGCCATGTGCCCGAAATTTCGGAACTGTATTGGTTGCTCATGACCGGTGCCCCCATCGGCTTGTTGGAGCGATGCGTGGCGTTCAAGGACAAATCGGCTCGCGGCATCAAAGCAGATGCCGGATTGTTCACGTATCCAGTTCTGATGGCGGCCGACATCCTGGCTTACGACTCGCAGTGCGTTCCCGTAGGCGAAGACCAGAACCAACACGTCGAGGTTTGTCGCGACCTCGCCAAAAGTTTCAACGCGCATTTCGGAGAGACATTCGTCATGCCCGCAGCACGGATCCTAAAGGATACGGCCAAGGTATCTGGAACCGATGGCCAGAAGATGAGCAAGAGCTACGACAATACATTGGCGATCTTCGAGGATCCCAAGGAACTGCGCAAGAAGATCATGCGGATCAGTACCGACTCTCGCCCCATGGAGGACGCCAAGGAACCGGATGGCGATCATCTCTATCAACTCCATGCCTTGTTCGCTACGGACGAGCAACGCGAGGAGGTTCGAGCCATGTATTTGCGTGGTGGATTTGGATACGGAGAGATCAAAAAGCGGTTGGCCGATGCGGCCGATGTGTTTCTCGAGCCGGTTCGCAAACGACGGGCAGAGCTTGCAGGAGATGATGCGACCGTGAACGCCGCGTTGGAATCTGGCTGTCGGCGCGCGCGAAGCGTTGCGGCTGAGGTATTGGCCCGCGCGCAGAAAGCATGCGGACTTCGGTCCTAGGTCGGGTATGAAACTTAAAAGTGCACCTGAAGATTTTCAAGTCGAAGAGCAAACCGATGTGGTTCCTTCGGAAGGGCCGTTTGCCTTCTATCGATTGTCCAAACAAGGACTCGGAACTCCTGAAGCCGTTCAAGAGATCCTGCGCATTTGGGGCTTACCTAGGAATCGTATCAGCTACGGTGGGCTCAAGGATCGGCATGCACAAACCATGCAGCACCTCACTATCCATCGCGGGCCGCGTTCGGGGTTGACCGATCGATCGTTTGGATTGGAGTATCTCGGACAGGTACCCAGCCCTTTTGGTGCCAAAGACATCGCTAGTAATCGCTTTAAAATTCGGCTGCGCGGGATCGACAACGCGCGAATCGCCGAACTGAGTCATCGGGCCGAGGATAGCAAACTCAACGGTCTGATCAATTACTTTGATGATCAGCGATTCGGCTCGATCGGATATTCTGGGGAACTGATCGGCGTTCCGTGGTGCAAGGGAGATTACGAGCGCGCGTTGTATCTATCGATGGCCGAGGCCAATCCGCACGATCGGCCGCGCGAGAAGGAGCAAAAGGGAATACTGCGAGACTATTGGGGACAGTGGGAGAAATGCAAAGCGATTTTGGATCGGTCGCATCGTCGCAGTATTGTCACTTACCTAGTCGACCATCCCGTAGGCTTTAAGCGCGCGTTGGCACTCGTCCGTCAGGATCTGCGAGGCATCTACGTGGCGGCCTTTCAGAGTTGGGTTTGGAATCGTTGGCTTTCTTCTTTGATTGAGGCTTGTGGACAACCTGAGCCATGCCGTTGGTTGGAGTCCAAATGCGGTCCCTTGGCGTTGCCAGTGGCGGGGAACCCTCAGGAAGGGAACTCTCAGAACGGAAACACTGAGGCAGGTCTGAGTTGGAGCGAGCTATCTCGATCGCAGTTGCCATTGCCATCGGCCCGAGAGCATCAATGGCCAGCTGGTACACTCGAGGCATTGCAAAAGGTTCTGGAACCGTTCGGGATGGAGGTGCGCGAGATGCGTCTCAAGTATCCGAGGGACACTTTCTTTTCAAAAGGCCAGCGCTCGATATTGTTGCGGCCAACCCGGATCGAGAGTGACTGGGAACCATCGCTGGAACAAACCGATCGAAGCCATTGGCGATTGCAGTTCGAATTGCCTCGAGGCGCCTATGCGACCATGGTCGTCCGACAATGGACACTTGAGAATGTGGAACTCGAGGATGATCCCGAGCCCTCGGGCATCGATGACCCGAATCCCGATGCATTGGAACCTCAGGTGGACGCAAGCGAGCAATCGCAGTAGGAACATGAGTCGTTGGCAGCCCGAGTTGTTCATTACCGAAAGTGCGTCACTTTGAACCGCTAACGCCACACGCTCCAATCGCTTTTAGCCTCGACCTGTCTCGAGAGTACACATTTCACCGATGAATAGCCCGAGTATATCTAGATTGACGATGCACGACGTTGTGCATTCAGTTTTGGGAACGCTAAATCTCGAGCGGGGCATTTTTCGTACGCTTCTGGATTTGTTTGTCAAACCACGAAGTTTCTTTGATACCTACTTTTTCAAAGATCGTGGCAAGTACACACAACCAACTACTCTTCTCATGTTGATGCTGGCAGGGGTTCTTCTGTCTTTTCGCCATCTGCTGCCATCTGACGACACCTACTCGCCAAATCTGCTCCTTACCATTACCGCTTCGAATGAAGGCGAATTGCAGACGATGAGTCTTCTCAGGGAATACGATGATCTACTCCGGCTTATGTTCGTCCCAATTACGAGCGTGCTTAGCTACCTGCTTTTTCGCAAACAAGGTTGGCATTTAGCAGAGCACATGGTCTTCAATTCCTATATCCTTGCATTTCAGTTTTTCGTCATGTTCGCGCTAGTGCCGCTTCTGTTTTATCAACTTGAATGGATTGTTGGAGTCACGAGCCTTGTCTTTTTTCTTTATGTATATGTGCGATGTATGGACGGCCCGCCATGGCTGACGCTCGTTAAATCAGTAGGCATCGTGGCATGTACGAATTTATTGTTTATCGCAATTCTCTACCAGATTACGCTTTGGTTGATATAGTGTCGCCAAAAGGATATAACAAACTCTTGCATCCGACTGGGATTTTTCATAAGTGAGATTGGAATGGCTATGTCCCTTCCGGATCACACATGAGTTCAGGCACGCGTTATCCGCAAGGAATAGTCGATGAATCGATTCGATGGAGTGATCTTCGATCTGGATGGAACACTTTTGGATTCGCTCGAGGATATCGCCAACGCGGCCAATGCAGTGCTCGTCGAATTGGGTAGGCCAACTGTCGCGGTCGACGCCTATCGAACGTTGGTGGGGGACGGTGTATCGGTACTTATAGAACGGCTCATGCCTGACGCGGTGGGCGATCGAGGTCTGCGTAGCGAGGCCGTAAATAGTTTTGAAGTGCATTACCAGCAGCATTGGAATAAGCGGTCCAAGCCTTACGATGGGATTCTAAAAATGTTGGAATCTTTAGCGGAACACGGGATTGCGGTAGCGGTACTATCGAACAAACCTGAGGCGTTCACGCGTCAGTGCGTGTCCTTTTTCTTTCCGCATGTCCGATTCGCTTGGGTTTTGGGGCACTCCGATCGATTTCCGCCGAAACCCAACCCGGAAAGTGCGCAATGGATGGCTGCGCAAATGAGCGATGATAAGGATCGTATCGCCTATGTGGGAGATACGAACACGGACATGAAAACTGCGGTGGGAGCAGGTCTTTTTGCGATGGGAGTGTCCTGGGGGTTCCGAGCGCGTCAGGAGTTGGAAGCGAGCGGAGCCGTCGTCGTATTCGATCGACCGGCCGACCTGTTCTTCGGTCTGCTTGGGCGATGAAGCGGCGGCGGGAAGAATGCCTCCTGGATTGGATGGAAGCGGTAACGGACTCGGCTTTTCTTCCCTCGCCTGTTGGATTTGGATGGTACTGTTGATTCAGTTCCAGGTTCCATTGCGCCAACAGACGGTGGGGGAAGCGGCTTGGTCTGCCCGATTGCATCCGTGCATTCCCTTAGTCAGAAAGAGTGAGATCCGTGAATCTGATTCAACGCTCGGAGCAATCGAAACAAGACGAGTTTGAGAACATCAAGCGTCGGATCCACCAGCGATTGGTGGACAAAGTCGACTTGTCGCGGGTCGGCGACCTGAAGGGCGAATCGTTTCGTCGCGAGATTCGGCTCGTGGTCGAGCATCTCTGCGATAGTGAGAACACCTACTTAAATCGCAGCGAGCGCGACCGCGTGGTCGAGGAGGTTCTCGACGAAACTCTGGGACTCGGTCCATTGGAGTTCCTTCTCAAAGACCCGACCATCAGCGATATTTTGATCAATGGTCCCAAGAGCATTTATGTTGAAAAGCGGGGCAAGCTCGAGAAGACCGAGGTTGAGTTCCGCGACAACGGTCACCTGATGCAGATCATCGACCGCATCGTATCCCGCGTCGGTCGCCGTGTGGATGAAACATGTCCGATGGTCGACGCCCGGTTGGAGGATGGTTCGCGTGTCAACGCGATTATTCCGCCCCTCGCCCTCGATGGGGCTGCGGTCTCCATCCGACGTTTCGGTTCCACGCCTCTCAAGCTCGAGGGCCTGTTGAACTTCAAGGCGTTCACGCCGGAAATGGTGATGCTGCTCGAGGGCTGCATCAAGGCACGTCTCAACGTCGTGATCAGCGGCGGTACAGGTTCGGGGAAAACGACCCTTCTCAATACACTGAGCAGCTTCATTCAAAACGACCAGCGGGTGATCACGATCGAGGATGCGGCGGAGCTCCAACTACAGCAGGAGCATGTGGTTCGCTTGGAAACCCGGCCCGCAAACATCGAAGGCACGGGCGCGGTAACCGCGACGGACTTGGTCCGCAACGCTTTGCGTATGCGTCCTGAGCGAATCATCATTGGGGAATGTCGAGGACCCGAGACACTCGACATGTTGCAGGCGATGAACACGGGTCACGATGGATCCATGACGACCGTTCACTCGAACTCCCCTCGTGATGCCATCGCGCGTCTTGAGACGCTAGTCATGATGGCGGGCTTTGATCTGCCCGTCAAAGCCATCCGGCAGCAGATATCCGGCGCGGTCGATGTGATCATCCAAGCCAACCGTCTCCAGGGAGGCCCGCGTCGGGTCCTCAACATCACCGAGGTCCAAGGCTTGGAACAAGACACTGTCGTGTTGCAAGACATTTACCGCTTCGTTCAAGAGGGGGTCGATGAGAACGGCAAGGCATTTGGGTATTTTGAAGCCACTGGGGTACGGCCGTCGTTCATGCCGCGTTTGGAAGCGGCAGGGGTTCGACTGCCGGCGAGTGCGTTCCGTCAACGAATCATGATGAGGGCCTAAATATGGTGATGGTACTCATTATTTCCTTATGCGCTGGAGTGTCGGTAGCGGCGCTCATCGGGGCTGGGGCAATGCTGCTGCAACGCGGCCAGGACAACACGGTACTTGAAGCCCGACTTTCCAATCTCACGGACTTCAACAAAGGGACCGCTGGGGCGGGCACCGAAGGGTCCATCATTCGCGGCGCGCTGCAAGTCAGCTCTTCCGATTTTGAAAAATGGTTGTCGAGCAAGATCGATATTCAGTCGATGCTCGATCTGGCAGACTCCAAACTCACCATCGAGAAATTTGCTTTGATTGGTTTGGGGATTGGTGGCGTGGTTGCTATCGGATGTTTGATCGCACCCATTCCAAAATTCATCGGACCGATCGCGGGGTTGATGGCCATGTACCTACCGGTATTTTGGATGAAATACCGCGGGAAAAAGCGGGTGGCGAAATTCAACGCGCAATTGCCAGAAGCGTTGGAGATGCTCAGTCGGTCGCTGCGAGCGGGGCATTCCTTGGGTGCTGGATTTGGCTTGATCTCTCAAGAGATGGCCGCGCCTTTGTCTCGTGAGTTCGGCAGGTGTTTCGAAGAACAAAATCTAGGTGTCTCGTTGGAGCAGTCGCTCGAATCGATGTCACGTCGCGTACCGAATCTCGATCTTCGATTTTTCGCCACCGCCGTCATTCTCCAGCGCCAGACCGGTGGCGACTTGGCGGAGATCTTAGAGAAAATCGGACGGCTGATTCGTTCTCGGTTTCGCTTGGCTGGGCAAATTCAAGCCTTGACGGGCGAAGGGAGATTGTCCGGAATCGTGCTCTTGGCATTGCCGCCAGGTTTGTTCGTGATGATGCTCTTCGTCAATCGCGAGTACGTGATGAAATTGTTCACGGACCCGATGGGTAAGTGGATGCTCGGAGGTGCCATCGTCATGCAATTGGCGGGGGCTTGGACAATCAAAAAGATCATCGACATCAAGGTTTGAGCGCAAGCATGGCATCACTCATGGAAAGTCCAATCATGTTGCAATCATCCGTTCTCGCAGCGTTTCAGATCGATTGGAAGTACGTTATTCCCATCACGGTCTTCCTCGCAGTGATCGCTCTGTTTTGGTTTCTGCTCGACTTTTTCTCAAAGCACGATCGGGAAGCAGCGGAATCGCGTTTGGACGTCCTCAATGAGAAATTGCGAGGAAATCTCAATGCTCGCAAGGAAGGACGGTCTGAGTTTCTGAACCGCGCATTGGAGAAGGCGTCACCGGCACTCTCCAAACACTTGCAGCCTCAAACGGATGAGGAGATGAGCAAGCTGCGGCAACGCTTATCGGAAGCGGGTTTCCGATCGGACGAAGCGGCAGGGATATTCTTGGCGATCAAGGTGTTGGCGGCGTTCGCCGGACTCATCTTGGGAGGTGGGATCGCACTGGCAACCATTGGCCTGTCTTACAACATTCTGCTCCGATCGTTGCTGGGTGGTGGAATTGGATTCTATCTGCCCGAATTGATCCTCAACTTCATGGGCAAGGCTCGGAAGAAGCAGATCACATTGGCGTTGCCCGACTGCTTGGACTTGCTGGTCGTGAGTGTCGAGGCCGGGCTGGGACTCGATCAAGGTATCCGCAAAGTGTCTGAGGAGATGAAGGCGACGTTTCCGATTTTGACCGAAGAGCTCCAGCTTTGTACGTTGCAATTGCAGATGGGTAAGCAGCGAGCGAGCGTGCTGCAGAATTTGGGAATTCGCACGGGTGTGGACGACCTCCGCGCACTGGCATCCCTGTTGATCCAAGCCGATAAGTTCGGGTCTGGCGTGGCTCAAGCGCTCCGGGTTCAGAGCGATTCCATGCGGATCAAGCGACAGCAGCTGGCCGAAGAAAAGGCTGCAAAGACGGCGGTCAAATTGATTTTCCCGCTGGTCATTTTTATTTTTCCTGGCGTGTTCGTCGTCTTGGTGGGACCTGCCGCCATTCAAATGTGTCGCGAGATGTTCCCGGCCATGAGTGGCAATCGCTGACATAGGACGTGGGTAGGCTGCTTCGCGTATACTAAACGCAGAAGGGTTTTCCAGTTCCTCCTATGCTATGGGTCAGCGGATCATGCAGCAATCTTCGGCAGGGAATCAGACTCCGGCAGGCAAACAGAGGTTAGGTCAAAGAAGCATACGCCGAATGAGACTGCAGGAGCAAACGCGATGGCTGCGTGGGCTCCGATCGCGCTGGGAAGGTTTGCGAAGGTCGCATTCACTGGACTCGGAGCAACTTCGACGGCAAAGCGCTTCCGAGCGTGAACGGTTTGCGACAGCCTCACTTGAGCTGGCACAAAATCACGAAGCGGCAGCGCATCAAGCCTTAACCGCTTGGGACACCTCCCTCGACGACTCCTTGGCGAGCGCGGAACGTGCGACGCTGAGCAACCTCGGCGACGAGCAGCAATTGCTCGATACGCTCAAGCGGCAATTCAAGCAGTCTCGAAATGCAGAGAAATCGCAATACCAAGCCCATTGCAATGAACTTCAATTGCAAATCGATCAGGCGCGGAGAGCGTCGCTGAAGAAGCGAGACATGGCCCGCGCGAAATTGGAGCGCGATCGGTTGGAGCTCGAAGAGCACATGCATGACGCTCGCGAATGGGTTGGAGTCAAGACGGGTAGCCCGGCCTTGATCCACTGGATCGCTGAAGCAGAACCCAACAATGCTGCGACCATCCAAAGTATCGGATCTCTCGATGAGGTCGCGAGACTCTACCAAGAATGCAAACAAAGTATCGACGGTGGATTGCAGCGGCTCAAGTCACATCCTGCATTGAAGTTGGTCCACATTCCCATTTTGGTCGCTATTGGGATCGTGGTCGGGGCTCTCACCACATTTGTCGGTTATGAAATGCAACTACCGCCACTGATTTGGGGCACCCTAGGGGTTTCCGCTTTGCTGTTGACGCCAGCCTTGCTCGCGCTGGCCGCATCGCCGATCATCACGCGTACGCATCGTCGGCTTTTTCCACCCATTGTCGAACAGGAGAAATTGGCCAACCAAATTTTGCAACAAGGCCGTCGTGTGGCCGATATTCAATGCCAAACAGAAGTGGCGAAGCTCGAAGGCAAACACGCAACCGATCTCCGAGTCCTGGATTCGAAGCATCGCGCGAAATTACTCGAGCTTGAAGATTCTCATGAACTCGCGAAGAAACGCACTGCGACCGATGCACGTGCGCAGCGAGCGGCGATCGCAGCAGATCGAGCAGAGGGAATGGCACGCGTCGATCGCACGGAAGCACAAGCCTTGGAACGACTGCATCGCGATCACGGCTTGGCTTTGGAGGATCTAAGGAACCAGTTCTCGTCGTTACTCGCTGACTTGAATCAAGGATTCGAGCGATCCCAGTCTTTTGCAACGCGTCGTTGGTCCGACGGAGTCGCAACATTGATCGCCAATGCTCGAGACGCTCGCTCCGCTTTGGAGTTGGCATATCCAGATTGGACCTCCACGGTCATGCAGAACGGCACTTGGCCCCGATCTCCAGGTCACTTGTCATGGCCGATTGGATCTTTAAGACTTGCCCTGAATCCATCGGATAGCGGTATCAGCGATGCAGCGCTAACCCAATACGCCAACGAGCTGGCATTGGTCGGACCGATGCCCATTGCCTTCGACTTATTGCATCATGGGGCCATGGTTTTGCAGAGCGATGTGGCTGGCCAAAGTCTCGCGAACGACATGGTACGTGACGTGGTATTGCGTGCCGTGACCAGTCTTCCAGCCGGTTCGTTGCATGTCTCGATCATCGATCCCGAGGGACTCGGCAAGCGATTCTCCTGGCTGATGCACTTGGCGGATATCGATCCTACGTTGGTCAACCATCGTGTATGGACGCAGCCGGTCCATATCGCCGATCAACTCGAGTTGACGGCCCGACACATTGAGGATGTTATTCAGCAGAGTCTACGCAATAATTTTAGGAATCTGCATGATTACAACCAGCAAGCGGGTCCGATGGCGATTCCCTACCGTTTGTTGGTGTGGTCGAATTTTCCGTTTGGACTCGATGAGCACTCCTGGCAGTCGCTGTGTTCGATTCTGTCGTCGGGTGGTCGCTGCGGTGTCGGCATCATTCTTCAAATGACTGATAACTGCAAGTGGCCTAGTTTTGCAGACCGGGCCAAGTTGGAGGAGTTCGGGTTGCATCTCGAACTGCGTCGGCACGATCCGCAGGACAACAGAACGAACGCTTCCGGTAGTCCGATCCGCGTTTCGTTGGTACGCCATGAATTCTCGGATTTCCCGCTAACCCCTAGGACGGCTCCGGATGAACTTACCACCCAGCGGGTGATGGAGCATCACATCGCAGCCGCGTCGCAAATTGGCAAGAGGGTCGTGCCGTTCGACTCCATTGCGCCCAAGCAGGGTGAGGTGCAGGCCATGCGCTCGTCGAGCGGATTGGAGATCCCCATCGGCATTTCCGATTCGGGCCGGACGCAGTGCTTACGACTGGGCAGCGGCACATCGCAACACGTTTTGATCGCTGGCAAAACCGGATCGGGAAAATCGTCGTTGCTACATACCATTGTGAGCAGCGCGGCTTTGCAATACTCCCCTGAAGAACTGCGATTGGTGTTGTTGGATTTCAAGAAGGGGGTCGAGTTTCAAGTCTATGCTGAGTTGCAGTTGGCACATACGGACATCATCGGGATCGAAAGTCGTCGTGAGTTTGGACTCAGCGTCTTGGAATATCTTGATCGTATCCTGAGTGCCCGCGGTGAGGCATTTCGAGGCTGGGGTGTCCAAGACCTGCCGAGCTTGGCTCGCAAGCACCCCGAGGTTCGCTTGCCTCGGATCTTGATTGTGATCGACGAGTTCCAAGAACTCTTTGTCGAGGATGACAAGATATCGCAACAGGCGTCGATGCTGCTGGATCGATTGGTGCGTCAAGGGCGATCGTTTGGTATGCATTTGATCCTGGCTTCGCAAACCCTCGGGGGCTCTTATTCGTTGCCGCGCACCACGCTCTCGCAGATGGCAGTCCGCATCGCCTTGCAATGCGATAGTTCCGATGCGATGCTGATTCTCGGTGAGGACAACAATGCCGCAGAACGATTACGGCATTCGGGGCAAGGGATCTACAACGAGATGGGAGGGCGATTGGAAGGGAACCAGAACTTCCAAGTTTCGTTCCTCGAAAAGCCCGAACAATTGATTCGCCTGGGAATGCTGACACCGGTACCCATCCCGCATGTGCCGACCATCAATCCTCTCGGACGGCGCTTGGTCTTTGAAGGTCACAAACCATCGGTTTGGGATGCTCAAACGATTGCAGAATGCATTACCGGGTTGCGAGATTCCGAACGCGTCCAGTTGCCTTGGCTGCTCGGAGATAGCGTGTCGATCGAGCCACCGATCTTGCAGCCGTTTGCACGCAATGCTGGACGGAGTGCGATGATCGTGGGGCCGGATGAGTCGGTGGTGGCTGGGATGATTGCCAGTTGGATTGAATCCTCTCGAATGGCGAACGCGGGAACTGAGATCAATACCGCTCCTTGCTTTTGGATCCTCGATGGCAGTCGCCCAGAGGATTCGCGGGTGCAATCGATGCTGGCGTGGGCTCAATCGGAACCATCGCGATCGGTACGGGTCGAATCGCTTCGAGGAATGGAGAGCATGTTCAGCGAGTTGTCGCAGGAGCTGTCCGTTCGCTTGGGTTCGCCACAAACGGCGTGGCCGAGTAGGGTACTGGTGATTTTGAACCTTGCGAGGTTCAGGGACCTGCGACGTAGCGACGAGTATTCGTATGCCGCTGTGGAAGAAGGAACTCTGAAGCCCGATGCGGTGTTGAGCAAATTGCTCAGCGACGGGCCATCCGTCGGTTTGCATGTTTGCATTTGGTCGGATTCCACTTCTTCGCTCAATCGCTGGATTTCACGCGCGTCGTTGAGAGACATTGAACTGAGAATTTTGATGCAGATGTCCGCAGCCGATTCCAACCAGCTCATCGATTCCAACGCGGCCAGTCGACTCGATCGACATGTCCTGCTGGTGCACGACGATGCCGATGGCAAATCGACGAAATTCAGGCCGTTCGATGTTGAGAGTATTTTGATGGCTGGGAAAATGCCCACAACCGTTTAACAGCTTGCTATAGTGAACGCTTGGAATCGGCAGGGACAAATCGGTCTGGAATCGCGCGTTTGAGGGCAAGCATGCAACTCTCTATACTATTGATCGGTGGGTATGAGATCGACCAACGCGGATTGGAGAGGATGCTCCAAGGGACCGATGCGCGTCTCGACAAATACATTCCAAGCGGGTCCGGTGCGATTGCCGCGATCTTAGGTCAACCGTTCAATGTCGTCATGCTCGATACCCAAGTAGCGGATTGTGATCCTTTGGTGTTACTCTCCGAGATTCGTTACGTAGCGACTTTGCAACCGATCCTTTTAATTGCATCTCAGGAGAACCCTGTCATGTTGCATCGGGCTGCCGCCTTGGGCGCATCGGGACTGATCCTAAAGTCCGAATCGCGGGAATCGATGTTGGCGAAATTGCGAACTGCGGTTGCGGGACAGTCCAGTTGGACGCGCGAAGACCTCCGGCGGTTCGCTGTTTCTGCTGCGGCGCACGCAAGCGAAAACAACCAGGACGAATTGTGGTCGGAACGCGAAGGAAATGTCCTGCAATGCTTTTCGGATGGATTAACCAACAAGCAGATTTCACAGAAACTCGGGATCAGCTACGAGACGGTCAAGGAGCATGTCCAGCATGTGCTTCATAAGCTTGGCGTGTTCAACAGGACGCAAGCTGCGATCTGGGCAGTGCGTCGTAAGTTGATATAGAACTTTGATTTAAAAAGTTGATTTAGCCGCCAACGTCATCCGCTCGATTGGCTTCGACTCCTTCCTGCCATAAGGGCAAGGCTGGTTCTTGAAGTCGTGCACCGATCTGGCTGATGACTTTCGAAGCCATGAAATTCGCGCCTCGGGCGGCAATTGCCGGAGCGTACCCATGCGTTACGCCGTATAGGAATCCACCTGCGAACATATCGCCGGCGCCGGTCAAGTCTTTCGGATGACACGCAAAAGCGGGTACGTGAACTTCGTCACCGTCGTAACGCACGAATGCGCCATTGGCTCCATCGGTAACGACACAGTTGGGCACCAACCCGCGCAAGGCTTCGAAGGCCGAATTGCTCGTTTGAGTGCGTGTGGCCGCAATGGCTTCAGGCGCATTGCAAAATAGTAGATCGGTCGACTGAAGTGCCTCGTGGAAAGCTTCTGCAAAAACCGAAGGAATAAACGCTTCCGAACACGTGATCGCGATCTTGGTGCCGTGATGCTTAGCGATTGCGATGGCTTTTCGAATCGCATGTTGGCCGGTATCGGGGTTGGCGAAAACGTAGCCTTCGACAAACAGCCATTTTGATTTGGCGATACGATCTTCGTCGACATGCCGTTCCGATAGGTGGCTTGCGATGCCCAGGCAAGTCCGCATCGTGCGCTCGGCATCTGGCGTGATCAGCGCAACGCAGGTTCCGGTGCTTTTTCCCACAATGATCGGATTGCCGATCCCGATTTGCAACGCGTTGAATTCCTCTGTGTAGTGGAGTCCGTACCGATCGTCCCCAACGCATCCGATGAACGCGGCTGTGCCCCCGAGTTGGGAGATGCCGATCATGGAATTTGCAACCGAGCCACCGCTGACCAGCTTCAAATCATGATCGTTCTTAGAGAATCGTTCGAAGAGTAACTTTTGTTCGTCGAGATCGACCAAGCGCATTGTGCCGCGTTCGAAACCAAGACTCGCAAATTCGGCGTCGTCGAGTTCGAGAAAGATGTCGACAATGGCATTTCCAAGGCCGCAGACGTCGTAGCTTTTCATCCTATGCATTTTCTTTCTTCAATGGAGTGTTGGTTGCATCGAGTCAGCGCCTTGGGCCGGTGCGATCCGCGATCGATTAGCCGCCGATTTGGTACATGGCTCGTTCCGGCGGTTGGAATCCTTCTTTGGAAATCCCGTGCGATGCAAATTTCGCGGAGACGCATTGTACCGCAGTGGCAAAAATTGCAGCGTCCCTATCGGAAGCCTCCAGTGCTGGCCGAACGTCCCACTCTTCCTGGCCAAACAGGCAGTTTCGAAACTTGCCGTCCGCCGTCAACCTCAATCGATTGCAAGAGTCACAGAAGGGCTCGGAGACGGGATCGATGAAGCCAATTCCTCCGACGCCGTCTGCGAACGAGTAGTCATTGGAAGGTTGCGACCTATCGGTTCGATTCGCTGGGCGAAGCGGACCAAACGCATCTTCTACCAAGCGTTTGAGTTCGGCGCCCGTCACGACCTGACCTGCGCTCCAGCCGCGATCCGCATCCAGCGGCATGAACTCGATGAATCGGATGATCACATCGCGCTCTCTGGCGAATCGGACGAGCGGTAGGCAGTCCGCGAAATTGATGTCACGCAGGACTAAGGCGTTGAGGCGCACATTTATCGGGTGAGCCAAGGCGGCATCGATCCCGGCTAGAACGCGATCCAAACCATCGCGTCGCGACATTTGACGAAACGCAGACTCTCGCAACGTGTCGAGCGAGATATTGAGGTGCGTCAACCCGGCCTGGACCAAGGATTCCATGCTTCGGTCCAAAAGCATGCCGTTGGTTGTGAGTGCGATTTGTTGAAGGCCTTCCACGCTCGAAAGACTTTCGACGAGTTCCTCGAGACGCGGCCGCATCAATGGCTCACCGCCCGTCAGACGTACCTTGCGAATCCCCGCGCCCGCGAGGCACGCGACAATGCGGGTGATGGATTCAAAGGACAACAGCCGATCCGCAGGCAGAAATCCGGAAACCGTTTCGGGCATGCAGTAGCGACAGCGGATGTTGCAGGCATCCGTGACGGAGACGCGCAGCGAAGTGTGGACTCGGCCGAAACCATCGATCAACTGCCTGGGTTCGTTTGTGTTCATCCCATTCACTGAATGTAACGTCGTTGCCTCATCCGGCATTTCAAATCCTATTGGTTCCGCGTTCAACGCACCCACTCGCGACGCAAGTCGAGGGTGGACGGGAATTCCGGATTGGGGCGGGGCATACGAGGCACGACAGGTCCAGGCGTGTGTCCGTGAGGATAGAACCGAGCGACACGGCGTCCTTCGGCTTCCAACGCGTTGATTGGGAACGTTTCGTAGCTTAGCCCGCCGGGATGAGAAACGTGGTAGGTGCAACCGCCAACCGTGCGACCTGCTCGAACATCCCACAAGTCAAAAACCAAAGGGGAATGAACGGGAATCGTGGGGTGCAGGCAGGAGGGAGGGCACCACGCTCGATAGCGAACCCCAGCCACGTAGGTATTGGGATCCCCGGTGGCTTGTAGCGGCATTGTAATGCCATTGCACAGCACTTTGAATCGTGCCCGATCCAAACCAGCTACCTTGACTTCCATCCGTTCAACACTTGAATCGACATACCGCGCGGTCGCACCACCGGCCGGCTCTTCACCCAAAACATACCAAGGCTCGATGGCGGTTCTTAAACAAATAGTTGCACCGAAGTACTCCACTTGGCCCACGAATGGAAAACGGAATTCGTAGTGGGGAGCGAACCAAGCGTCCTCCCAATCCCATCCGTCGTGTTGCAGGTGGACCAGTACCGATTGCAGATCTCGCAATAAGAAATGGGGCAACATGAATCGATCGTGCAAGGCGGTATCCCACTGAACCAAAGGTTCGCGGAATGGGACGCGCCAGAAGTGAGCCAGCAGGCATCGAACGAGCAGTTGGGTGGCCAAGCTCATTTCGGCGTGTGGCGGCATTTCGAAGCCTCGCAGCTCAACCAATCCGAGTCGTCCGGTTGGACTG
This sequence comes from Pirellula sp., assembly GCA_041752005.1. Lineage (GTDB taxonomy): Bacteria > Planctomycetota > Planctomycetia > Pirellulales > Pirellulaceae > JBKCUI01. The sequence continues at coordinate 102,101 of JBGSHV010000013.1, forward strand.
TCGGGCGAATAAAGTTTGTCGATGCATATCTCAGCTCGGTGGGTATTGCCTGTCAGGTCGATGAGAAGATTTCGGAGCAATCGATCGACGACCCAAGGGGGCATGTCCGTACCGCGATCTGGAATCAATTCGAGGGCTGTTTGAAGTTCATAAACGGCATCTCGTCGCCCTTCGTCCGCTCGCGGGGCTTGGCTGGTTGGACCGATGAAGCGGTTGCTGAAAAAGTAAGATAGCGATGGATGGTTGTTCCAAAACGAAATCATGCTTCGGAGCAGATCGGGCCGACGCAGGAAAGGACTGTCCCAAGGTGCCGCGCCTCCCATCACGATATGATTGCCACCGCCGGTACCTGTGTGTTTGCCATCCACGTCGAATTTTTCGGTCGCCAATCGGCAGTGCCTGGCTTCGTCGTAGAGTCCTTCGGTGATGTCGACCAACTCTTCCCAGCTTTTGCTCGGATGGATGTTGACCTCGATGACTCCGGGATCCGGCGTGACCTTGATGACCTCCACCCGATGGTCGCGAGGGGGAAGATAGCCTTCGAGCACGACCGGGATTTTGAGGTCGGTGGCGGTCTGTTCGATGGCCGTCACCAAATCGAGATAGTCCTCGAGAATTTCCGTGGGAGGCATGAAGATATAGAGTCGTCCATCCCTCGGTTCGATGCACAGAGCCGTTCGGACCATGTCTTCAGGATCGATGTCTTCCGGATCGATGTCCTCACGATCGATGTCCTCACGATCGATCTCATCAGGATCGGTCGATTCAGGATCGGTCGATTCGTCGGGCGCAAATGCGTGATGTTTGCTGTCTTCGGTGGTTTTGCGACCGCCGGTAGGTTTTGCAGTTTTAGGCGTCGTGCCGCGCGAACCCACGTCCCAGACACCATTCGGAGGTGCGACTTCAAAAGCTCGACTCGTAGCTCCTTGTATGGGGGATTCCGAAGGAGGGGTGGCCGTATTTGATTCTTGGCGTCGGATGGTTACAGGTTCGGGTAGTGGGGGACGCATGGCGAAGGGATCGAGCGGAGTGATCATTCCGGCATTCGGTTTGGTGGCCACGGGCAATGTGTCGAGCGGTAGTCGTAGACCGATCGATGAATCGCCTGGCAGCAACAGCAATTTTTCGGAGCGGACGGGCCAAGGTCCGCTCGACCACTTGCGATGCCCTTGCCACCATTGGCGTTGGATCGGCACGACGAGACCTGCTGGCTGGTTGAGTCCACGCTGAAACACTTTCGCCAAGCGAGCGCGCTGTTCCGCATCTGCGAGTTTTGAATCCCAAGGGGTGACGTTCACGGGCAATCGTTGCTCGCGCCACATGTAATAGTAAATATCCTCGTAGGCGGGCATGGTCCAACGCGGATCGACGTCGAGCAGTTTGGCGAGGTGGGCGGCAAACGTACGGGCCGTGGTGAACGTGAAGCCATAGTTTCGTGATTCATCTGCAATCCATTGGTCGTCTTGCCAAACCGGTTGCCCATCGGTTCTCCAAATACACGACAACGCCCAGCGCGGTAGCGACTCGCCTGGATACCATTTGCCTTCGCCATAGTGCAGCAATGCGCCAGGTGCATAACGTTTTCGCAACCGTTTGATTAGTTCTCCGCTCATTCGCCGCTTGGCCGGGCCCACGGCCGCAAGGTTCCATTCGGCCCCTTCCATGTCATCCATCGATACGAAGGTTGGTTCGCCACCGAAGGTCAATCGCACATCGTCGCTCACCAATTGTTGATCGACGGATTTCCCCAATCGATCGATGCGTTGCCACTGCTGTTCGGTGTACGGTTTGCTCGAGCGGGGGTCTTCGTGGATGCGTTGGATGGACATGTCGAAGGAGAAGTCGCATTCGGCTTCATCCACTGTGCCGGTAATTGGCGCGGCGCTGGAAGGATCCGGGGTGCAGGCCAAGGGTAAATGGCCTTCGCCGCACATCAAACCGCTGGTGGGATCGAGCCCCACCCAGCCTGCTCCTGGCAGATAGATTTCGGTCCAAGCGTGCAAATCCGTGAAATCGGATTCGGGACCGCTCGGACCATCTAGGGCCCGGACGTCGGGGGCGAGTTGGATCAGGTAGCCAGATGCAAAGCGGGCGGCGATGCCGAGGTGGCGGAAGACCTGGACGAGGAGCCAAGCCGAATCACGGCAGGATCCGCTGCCACGTTCGAGCGTTTCTTCTGGCGACTGCACACCAGGTTGCATTCGAATCTCATAACGCGTGGCCCGGTGAACTTGATGATTGATGATGGTGATTGCATCGATCGTACGTTTTTCCGTTCGATCCACCGCATCAACCCACTCCTTCAGGCGAGGAGTGATGGGGATCGTCTGTAGAAAGGGGGCAAGTTCCTTCAGCAGCCAATCTTCGTAGCGAAACGGAAATTTTTCCGCGTAGGATTCTAAGAAAAAGTCAAAGGGATTGATGGCGGTCATCTCGGCCACCAAATCGATTTCGACGGCCAGTTGCCGTGTCTTCTTTAGGAAGACCAAGCGTGCGAGAAAGTTCCCTTGGGGATCCTGCTGCCAATTGCAGAAATGTTCTGCTGGCGACACACGCATCGAGTAACTGATGATTTTCGTACGGCAGTGGGGCGCGGGTCGCAAGCGAACTATTTGGGGACCGAGAGCCACCAAGCGGTCGTATCGGTATACCGATTCATGATGCAGCGCGACGCGAATACTCATAGCGGGCCAATGGATCCAACGGGATGTTAAGTGCCGGGGCAGGCGATCGATGCCAACCCAGCGTACCGCTGTTTGGCTCGACGCTACCACGGGCAGCGAGAAACGAACACCTTCCTTGGATTGGTTTCAGAAGAGGGTGAATCCAATCGCTGCTGTATCATAGTCCAAGGTGTGAGTGCGCGCGTAGCCATTCGCTCGGATGCTTTGGTCAGCAGCGATGGAACAACTTAGTCCGATTCGATTTGGCGATAGGCCTCGTACAGGGCGATGCCGGCGGTTACGGCCAGATTGAGACTGCGCACCTGACCAGGCATGGGCAACTTTAGGCACTGCGGTGCGTGCTGGTTGCGAACGCTTTCGGGCAATCCGCTGGTTTCGCAACCGAAGATCAACCAATCTCCTGCTTGAAATTGGACGTCGGTATAATTCTTCGTCGCAAACTTGGTGAAAAACCATGCACGTTCGATCTGCAATCGTGCCTGCATCAACTCCCAGGAGTCGACGATTTCCCAATCGAGGTACTGCCAGTAGTCGAGTCCTGCGCGTTGCAGAGAAGTGGCGTCCAATCGAAAGCCAGTGGGTCGGACGATCCACAATTTGGCTTGCAACGCCACGCAGGTTCGGCCGATATTTCCGGTGTTTTGTGGGATCTCCGGCTGGAAAAGAACCACGTTGAGTGTTGGGTTTGCCATGACCCATTCGATCCTAACGCGGGCGGCTGCTAAAGGAAGTATGGGGTTCCTCGAATTCTTACGAGGCACCCTCTTCGCGTGGCATTCGCACATTCCCAGAAGCTTCGGTTACAATCCAATGCTTCTGTAAGTCTTGGTCCTCCTCGATATCGTCTGCCATGCCAATTCCAGTCACCTGCCCGAGTTGCCTCGCTCGATTTACTGTCAGCGATAAGTACGCGGGGAAGCAGGGGCCGTGCCCCAAGTGCAAACAGAGCATTACCGTTCCAGACAAAAGTCAGGAGGTGGTGATCCATGCACCGGAATCTTCGGGCCCGAAGGATTCGACCGGCCGGCCGGTGCTCAAGCCGTTACGACGCGTGGATTTCAATCCATCGACGATCCAGATAATCTTAGCCTCGACCATTGCTGCGGCGAGTCTCATCGCAGCCATCGCAACCCGCGTGGTGGCCCAAACACCTCCGACCTGGGCCCTGGCCTTGGTCGCCATCGCCTTGGCTTACCCATTGGCATCGGTTGGATACACTTTTTTCAAGGACGACGAACTCGGCGGCTATGTCGGACGCGAACGCTGGATTCGCCTAGGAATTTGCGCTGGCGTGTTCGTGGCAACATGGGGCCTGTATTGGTTCCTAGCCTATTATTTTGGCAACCGTCGCCTGGCCGATGTTGAATCGTTCCAAATGGCCATCTTGATCGGCTTGATGTTCGCTGCCGGCGTTACTGTCTCGATCGCGGCTTGTGAGTTGGAGGCAGGGCAAGCCTTCTTGCACTACGCCATCTATTTCGTGGCCACCCTCCTCTTGGCGCTGATCGCTGGTGCAGAGTTGGCCCAGCCTTTTTCCAGTCAATCGCCTAGCGATATCCTGGGCCTGCCCAAACAGAACAGCACGATTCTGTTGCCCACTTCACCGCAGTCACCGCCACCGCCTGCAGATTGACCGCGAATCCTGAAAAGGTGCGTGGAGCGTAGCGTCCATTCAAATCAGTGCGAGACTCCGTCGCGAAGCGCAGTGACGGGAATTGGAATCCCCTTGAGCTGTCCATCCACCACAAGCTTGCGACCGACCATGCCCTGGAAGCGACACACCAAGAGATACGGCTTGCGCAACTTGAGCAGTTCGCACATCACGACCAATCGGTCTCCGGGAACGACAGGCTCGCGGAAGCGGACATCTTCCAAACCACCGAAGCCCACCATCGATTCGCCCAGAAGCTTGTATTTATGCGAGCAGTAGCAGCAAACCTGAGCGACCGCTTCGAGCATGACGACACCGGGCATCAAGGGCATGCCGGGCATGTGCCCTCGGACCCAAAATTCTTGGTCCGTGACATCCTTGTAGCCCACGCACGCCACCTTGACCGGATCCTCATACACGATCGCAGTCAATTGCTCCATTTCGAAGCGTTGCGGATTGTACTTGCGGATCTCATGGATGTCCGCCACCACGCGACTGAAGTCGAGGGTATCGGGATCCACAATGAAGTCTTTGGCTACCACGGAGGGGGCTTTCGTCCAGCAGCGGTGAAGTAATTTCAAGTCATTGGAACAGGAACCAAATGCTCATAAATTATGTGCACGGTTTCCAGGAACTCGACTCGAAAAAACTAGGTTCGAACCTTCCGCCGCTTGGCCTTTCGGGCCTTGCTGTTCGCTGCCCGCTGTCCGTGATTCGCCTTCTTCAATTTACGATGAGGTTTGGTCATTTGGCTGCCTTCATTAGCTAAAGAGATACTGTCTCGTGATTTTGGAATTATTTCCGCCGTCGGAACGGGGTGTTAGCACCCAAAATTCCGAGGACAGGAAAAGGATAATAGCAGTCTACCGATGCCTTGGGAAGTGATTTTTGACTTGTCATGAGCGGTCTTCTGTGCGTACCATACAGCAGGGAATCAGGAGAACGTCGATCGCCAGGGGAAATTTTCTTCTGGTTGGCCGCGAAACTTGGCTCACTGTATTGGTTTCCAATTGGTTCCTGTGTCCAATTGTTCGTGTCAATGTGTTTGGGTCACTCCTAGTCGGCTTTCATGAGCCTGATCGGGTAGTGATCTGCCCCATCATCAATTTATTTCATGATAGAGGTTGCGAATGGCAATCATGGTTACCCCGGAGGCTGCGGAGCAACTCAAGCGTGCGCACGTCGACGGTCAGTTTGGCGAAGATACCTTTGTCCGTGTCGGCGTAGTTGCAGGCGGTTGCAGCGGGTTTGAGTATTCGCTCAACTTCGACGACAAGTTCGACGCATCGAAGGATACTCGCAGCGATCAAAACGGCGTTGCGGTTGTTGTCGACAAGAAGAGTGCTCTGTTGCTCGATGGAACGGTTTTGGGTTGGTTTACGAGCCTGGAGCGTCAGGGCTTTACCTTTGAAAATCCGAATGCGGTCAAATCCTGTGGCTGCGGTCGTTCGTTTCAGTAGTCCTACACGACGAGTTTGAGCTACAAACAGCCAACGCACCGCCAATTTGGAGGGCGGTGCGGGCCGGCAAGGGAATTGCATTATGGCTCTCGGCGACTTGATCACGATTCATTGCGTGCGTGGGTTTGTTCCCTATCGACATTTCGGTATTGATGTCGGTGACGGTTCGGTCGTCCATTTGGCAACGAAGGCCAGAGGGGATCGAACCATGGAGGTTCAGCGTGTATCCCTTGCGCAATTCTCCGAGGGACATAAGGTCCGCATAGAACGGGTCACCGAAAGTTACCAACCTCAACAGGTTGCTCAGCGAGCCCTGCAAGCCGTCGGGCAAACGGATTACCATCTTGTCTTAGGCAATTGTGAACATTTTGCCCGCGGTTGCAAAACGGGTCGGCAAGTTAGCCATCAAACCGAACGATTGATTCGGGGCATCCTTCGTGCCAGCTTAGCGAGTGTTGCGGCGTGTTTGAGTCGCCTTGTGGCGGCCATGACGACCGCGAGCGTGCCCCAGGTTCTTTTGGCCAAAACGTTTGGGCTGACGACGTTGTTGGGTGAGGCCGCACGGCATGTGGCTTACACGATTTCGCGTTGCGCCAATATCGAGCATCGACATGCCGAGGTCATTGGACGATCGATGGGGGTGACAACTGCGGCGGCCGCCGGGGCCGTGTCTGGTGGACCGATGGGGATCGCCACATCGGTTGCTCTTTATCTATCCATTGATCGCGTAACCCATACCGTATTTACGCGCTGGATGACTCGGCCGACGACTCTGATGGAAGTTCATCCGACGGTCGAGTTGTTGCAAGCGAACTCACACTCGCCGTAGAACGAGCACGGTGTCGCAAAGCGATTGACTCAGTCGGCGCGGTTGCTTGAGGTCGAACCAGAAGTCGAAGACACCGACCAACTCCAGCTGTTTGGCCTTGGCCAGCAGATCCTTGAGTTGTTGCACTTCGTAGAGCCGCAATAGGATCTCATCGACGAGCTGAAACTTCTGGCCATCTTGCTTGACATTCATGGTGATGCGGAGTCGCTCCAGCCGCGATTTGAGATCAACTTCGAGCACTTTTAAGGCATACGAGACGCTCAGTTCCGGTGTTCGGGTACCCCAACGTTCAGTTCCCCACAGATCTCCGTCCTTGGGGAGCAAGTGCAAGGAAAGTACAAAAACACCTCCTGGTTTGAGGTGTGACGCCACGCATTTCAGATGCTTCAGCGCGGCCGTTTCGGATTCTAAGTGTCGGAAGGTATTGATCGCGTTGATGACTGCATCGAACGGTTCGTCGAACTCGAACTTGGTCATATCCCCTTGGACCAAATCCGCTTGAAGGTCCTCTGCAGTCAGTTTCGCTTTGCAATAATCCAACGCGGTCGCATTGAGGTCCAAGCCAGTTGCGAGGTAACCGCGTCGAACCATTTCGCGAATCAGTCGACCCGAACCGCAACCGGTTTCTAGTATCCGCCGCACGGGAAACTTGACGTACTTTTTAAAAACCGCTTCAAGGAATTTTGCTTCGCGTGGCGTGTCCTTAAGAAAACCCAACTCGTACCATTCGGGATGATCGTACCAATTTGCAGTTAGTACTTTCTCAGGCTGCGACTTGACTGCATCGGATTTGCGATTGGATTGGGAACGCGGGGGTTTGGTTGTGGCTTGGACAACAGCCGATGCTTTGGTACCGCGGGTTGGCAACGCAACTCTCCTGAAAATGTGGGAAATGATTCCAGACCGCTGACGGCAGTCATGGACAAGGTACTCTACTGGCCGCGCTTACGCCGTCAATGGTAGTGGGCTTTCAGAAAAAGCACGTTGCAACAGACTCCAAGTTGAGCCAGCGATCGCTTGATCGCTCCATACCAGCATGAGGCGGGCACGGCGAATGACCCCTTTCTCCATGAAGCCTCCGAAAAACTCTAACCGGCCTTCGTTCGCATCCGGACGTGCTGCGATGAACTGACAATCGGTCCGATCCAATGGATTTACGACGACCGCCGCCCGATGGTGTTCGGCGATGAGAAGGCCATCGGGATGCCATTGATATGCGGGCGATTCAGGTTGCAACCATATCTGAGGCATCGACTCCAATAACGATGTCTGAATGCTCAGCCAAATTTCTAAGCCCTGACAGCCTTCGCCCAACGATTCATGAACGCGAAAATCGACTTGGTAGCCGAATGTCCAAGGTTCCTGCTGTGGATAGCTTGCCACCAAATCCCGCTGGCGTACGTACGTGTCCTGGCAGGCCAAGAATTCGGACTGGACGGGGATGGACGGTTCCCAGGGACGAATCGAGAACGCCATCCGTGGATCGGGATCGGAATTGCCTTCGGTGCTGCATAGTTCGCAATGCATGGGTGGGCCGAACACCAATTGCAATCGGCTTTTTGGGAACTGGTATCTAGCCTCTGAGGAGTTCAATATCCAAGTCATATTCGATCCGCACTTGTGTTCAAACGACGTCTACGCCATCCTGGGAAGGACTGAATATACCGTCAGCGGTGTTGGCTCGGACAGAGCGCCGTTCGTCGTTTGAGTCGAGCCGTGCGTCGTTTGAATCGACCGACCTTAGGAAATGGATACCCATCGAATCCTACTGTGCCAAATTCATCGAACCCAATCCCATCAACCGAACTTGATCCCGAAAGGGCCATGGCCGTCGCCCTCGACGCGGCGGCAGCCGCCGGGGAGATCCTCAGGAACAAGTTACCACATCCGGTTACCACCGAAAAATCCGTCAACGATTTGGTTACCGATGCGGACGTAGCAGCTCAGCAGATCATTACGGATATTGTACTGCGAGCGTTCCCAGATCACGCATTTCTTGGTGAAGAAGATGCATCTCTCGCGCCGCGAGCCGCAAGCGATTCGCCTTGGCAATGGATGGTCGATCCGATCGATGGGACGACCAACTACGCCCACGGTTTGCGAGGGTTCTGCGTAAGCATCGCATTGATGCATCATGGCACCGCAGTCGTGGGAGTCGTTTACGATCCGATGGCGGAGGAAACGTTCACGGCCTTGGCAGGTCGCGGCGCATGGCTGAATCGATTGCCTGTTGCGCCGAGTGGTTGTGAAGGAATAAGTCGAGCGTTGATTGCAGCTAGTTTTCCGCCGTCGCTCCAACGTCATTCCCCAGAAATAAGCCAGTTTCTGGAAATTCTGATGCATTGCCAAAGCGTCCGGCGACTCGGTTCGGCAGCTTTGAATCTTTGCTACGTGGCCGCAGGCCGACTCGACGCGTATTGGGGCGGTCGACTCCACGCGTGGGATATCGCGGCGGCGGCCCTAATTGCCCAGGAAGCGGGGGCGAGCCTGATGCGACACGACGGAACGGCGTTTGATCCGTGGCGTGGCCAAGTTCTGGCGGCAGCCACCCCGAATCTGGCGCATGCTATCGTTGGGCACCTGCAATCGGTCGCATGAACGCTCTGCCTCATGCTCTCCCGTAGCGTGAGCCCCTCGGTCGTAGCGTCCGGTCCTTATAAAACCAAAATCGAACCACCTGGCACTCCCGTTCGTAAGAACCCGAAACGGGACCAGTTTTCATCGTTGTTACTTTGTATTCCGCCCGGCCTAAGTCTTAGCCAGGTCCAGTCTACCCTGCCGAAAAGTCCATGAACGAAACCCAGATTCACCAGGAAAGCGAAGAAATCTCTGACTCGACCTCCTTCTCGGCGGTCGCCGTCATCGGATTCTTTTTTTCCTTGGTAGGCATTTTCTCGATCGCATACATGCAAACCTTGCCGGTTGGCATCTTGGGTAGTTTGATGGGAGCGTTTGTGCTGCTGACGGCTTCGCGGTACCGTTTGAATGGCTTTTCTCGGGTACTTGGTTTCCTGGCCCTTACAGTCGGCGTTGTTTCGATTTCTTGGGGAATGTTTCAGCGTCAACTCAGTACCGACAGTGATATGCAACAGGCCCGACGGATCGCGGAACTTTACCTTGCCAGCCTTTCGGCAGACGATTTGGACAAGGTCTATTACTTGGTGGGATTCCAATTCGAACCGGAATCACCTGATACCGAATCGGATTCAGGAACGCCGGGTGCGGTCATGGTCAAAGCCAAGAATCGGCTCGCCACCGATCCCGCCCATGTTGAGATCCGAACTCGCAAGACTCCCGCCAAGTGGACTTTTGTGTCGCTTGATGGAGAAACGACCGGTTCGGTCGGGTATTCCTACCGGCTCCGTTTTCGCGACGATGGACAAACCATTCCCCCGTCGTATTGGATTTACGCGAGGAAGGATTGTGACAAGTACGATATTCAGGAGAAGGTCCACTGGTATGTGGATAGTCTAGAGCGGGCCAAGTAAGCTAGTGCGGCTTTTGACGGTCTCGCTTCCGCAGCCTGCGGTGGCCGCTCTTTGGACTTGTGCCGCCTGATGGAAAGCGAAACTTCATGCCGCGGTCCCTGATTAGTTTGGGTGCCAACCTCGGCAACACGCATGAAAATATGCTGGCGGCATCGCGGCTGTTAATCGACGAGTTCGGGGCGGCTCAATTGCGGTTCAGCCGACTGTATCGCACTCCACCCATCGGTGGGCCAGTCGGGCAATCCGACTTTCTCAACGCCGTAGCCTCGATTGAAAGCGAACGGTCGTGCTGGGAAATCTGGCAAGCGATCAAACGCATTGAAACCGATCTAGGTCGACAGCGGATGCATCGCTGGGAAGCCCGCCGCATCGACATCGACTTGCTATTGCATGGCGAGCATCGCGTCTGGACCCCACATTTGAAAATCCCGCATCCAAGGATGTGCATGCGCGTCTTCGTACTGGAACCGGCGTGTGAAATTGCTGCCGATGCCGTCGATCCTGTCACCGGGTGGACCATCGCGCACTTGCGGGCGAATCTCGATCCGGATCCGAAGCGTACGGCAATGGTACTCTGCAACACATCGGACCTCGTCCATCGTCTTCGAACCGCGCTGGTGCCTTCGGCTTCTCTTCAGAATTCTGAGGCCACCCGTGATTCCAGTCCGTTGCGGTTCGTACATTGCCCCGATCCTCTGGCTATCCGAACGCATCTGCAAACGGTGAGCACCGAATTGGTCATGGCAGCGGTGAGTACCCCGGACCCGGAAACGATCCAATGGGAGGATTACAGTCGGCCTTGGGCCGTCGCGCTCGAATTGACGGACGCCCCCAAAACGCTAGACGGAAGTTCTGCTGCGATCCATGGTCCTCGGTATTTATTTCCGGCGAATGATGGGGATTGGGCAGTGCATGAGATTCAATCCGCCTTGGCAGCTATGAGCTGCGAAATTCATCCCACCCAATTGGTTTTTCCCACGCCGGTCTAAACCGTGCCCGATGATTGCATCGTGCGCGAGGCGGTCGAATGCCAAGTGGATTCCGAAATGGCCTGTTCGAGAATGCGAAAAACCAAACTCGCCTTGCGAGGAAGGCTCGCCAAATCCACCCATTCTTGATCGCTATGCAGCGCATCCCCATCCGGGCCCAACGTGTCGATATTGGCTAAACCGAGCGCTTGCAGTTTGTTTCCGTCGCTGGCTCCGCCTGATTCCTTCCACTGAATGCTCTGTTCCAAAGAACTCGCGGCGGATTCGATTCGGGACATCCAGTTTTGAATTGTTGCATCAACGACTTTCGGAGGCGATTGAATCCCTCCTTCGACGGTAACCCGTAGACCCTCATCAGGGCGTTGATGTAGTTCTGCGATTCGGCTGACCTGCGTTGCCACCCATTCTTGATCCTCAAGGCTCTTGACGCGGACATTAACCCTGAAAACGGCCAGATCGGGGACGACGTTTACGGCACCACCGCCCCGGATGCGACCGACGTTGATTGTGACGTCGGGACGTTGGCCGTTGAGACCATGTAGATCGACAATCATTCTCGAAGCATGGACCAACGCATTGCGGCCTGCTGCAAAGTTGCGACCGGAGTGGGCTGCACGGCCGTGAACGATAAAAGTGTAGGTCCCAGTTCCTTTCCGCGATCCAACCAACGATCCGTCGGCCATGGATGGTTCAAACAGCAACGCAAAATCAAATTCGTTGGCGATCCTCTTCCAAAGATGAGTCGAGGAAGGCGATCCGATTTCTTCATCCGGTGTCAAGACAACGGTCAACTGCGAACGGGATAGGTCCAAAAACTGCTTGGCTGCGAGCGCGGCGTATCGCATGACCACGATCCCACCCTTGGCGTCGATTACGCCAGGACCTCGCATGCGATGGCCATCCAGCCGCGTGCAAATCTGAAAGGGATCGCTGGCTTCGTAGACCGTGTCGTAGTGAATTGTCATCAGCAATCGTGGCGAGATGCATGCGTTCGCGCCCTCACCCTTTTCCTTCCTTTGCCCCAGATCCCATCGCAACGCTGGACCGGTCGATCGCTCGACAACGATGCCTGAGTCGTTGAGGGCATGAAAAGTCGGAAGTTCGATGCGATCGACATCCACACCCAGGGGCGAAAAAAAACCGGTCAGCCACTCCGCGGCTACTTGCAGGCCACTCATGTTCTCCGAGCCGGAGTTGATGTTGCAGAGCGTCTCCAAATCGTCCGACATCTGCTCCGCGTGCTGCTGAATCCATTCGATGGCTTTGGACATGTTGGATTGACTCTTTTGGATCATAATGGGGGGTTGCACTCCTTCGATTGTCCATAATTCGTAGCAACTGGCCACCGATGACTTCCCCCTTTTTGATTACGAGTCTTCAAAATCCCATGGTGAAGGCGACGCGCGAGCTGCACCGCATGTCGGAATGCAAGGCCCGTGGCGAGTTCTTGGTCGAAGGGACGCATCAGGTCGTCGAGGCGGTGGCGGTGTGTTGGCCATTTCGCTCCGTTTTTTGGACGAACTCCTGGGCGGAAAAGCAACCAGCCCTGGCGGCGCGTTTACTCAATCAGACCGAATGCTACTGCGTGGGGGACGGGGTGCTCGATCGGATCGCAACCACGCAGACCCCGGACGGGGTCGTGGCCGTGGCGGAGATCCAACCGTCCATGGAGGGGCCTAAATTGTTCACGTTGGGGGTTTTCTTTGACGCCGTGCAAGACCCCGGAAATATGGGGACCGTCGTTCGCGCAGCCGCTGCAGCCGGAGCAGATGGAGTGTTTGCTAGCTCGGAATGTGTCCATCCCTTCCATCCCAAGGTCATTCGGGCGTCGGCAGGTCTTTGGTTTCGCTCGCCCCCCCGATCGATCGACCGGGACGAACTGTTCCGGTTTTGCCGGTCAAACGGAATACGCATCCTCGCAGCCGCAGCCGGGGGTGGCAGTTACTGGGAAACGGATCTGATTCAGCCCTGTCTGTTGGTTCTTGGAAATGAAGGGGCGGGATTGAGCGAATCGGTTCTTGGGCTCGCAGACGACGTGCTATCGGTTCCCATGAACACCGACGTGGAATCGCTCAATGTCGCCATGACAGGTACTTTGTTGCTGTATGAAGCCAGACGGCAACGTCATACCCGCCCCGCTTAATCCATCTCCAGTGCGTTCCCACTTGATCGTCCTCGCAACCATTGACCCTGGGCCGTTCAAATGGACCCAAGGGGATTCTCGTTCCGTTTTTCCGTAGAGAAAGCCTGGGACTTTCTCAAATGCCGGGTAAAATCGATAGGGTTCCGCGCACCCGAAGCCCGACTCCGCCCAAAAGCCCATCCAAGCAAATGAACAAAATTCGCATTCGTTACGCATTCCTGCTCAAAGCATCTCTAGCCCTCATCGTGCTAGGGGGAGTGATGTTCGTCGTCCACCGTTTTCAGATTTCTCGGCAGACCGCGGGTTTGGTTACCCGAGCTCGAACTGCGGTCGAGGAGGAAGACTACGTTACGGCGACCCGCTATTTCGCCCAATACATCGCCGTCACCAAACAGGATACAGAAATCCGGCAGGAGCTGGCAAAACTGTATGCTAAGGAAGGAGTGCCGGCCCGAGCATTCTTCTATCTCGAAGAAGCCCTTCGAATCGATCCTGGTTTGGTCGAAGCGCGCAAGGAATTGGTCGATGCGGCAATGAAGATTGGTCGACTCGCCGATGCCAAGATGCACTTAAGAGATCACCTCATTCCGGGCGATTCCGAAAATGCCGAATTGCATTGGCAAATGGGACTTTGCGAAGATGCAACGGGCGACTACGCCGCGGCTAGCAAGTACTTTTCGAAAGCCTTCGAATTGGTTCCGACGGAGCCCAAGTATGCTGCCTCCATCGCCGATTTGCTCGTTGAACGCTTCAGCAAAATCGCCGAGGCACTCGCCATTCTCGACCGTCTGGTCGAGTTGGCCCCCGAAGATCCGATGGCTTTCGTCGCACGTGGTGAGTGGTGCTTGCTCCAGCGAAACAAGTTATCGAAATCCAGCAAAGTGATTCGCGATGAGTATCTGGACACTGCATGGCAGGACGCACAAACCGCGCTTGGGCTCGCTCCCGTCGACCCTATCGTCGCCAATCTGTTCGCTAACACTGCGGTCATCAAGAAGGAATACGCCAAGGCTCGGGATGTGCTGCGCGCAGCCCTCGATGAGAAGCCGGAGAATTCCGTGTTACGAGCACGCTTGTATAGCAAGCTGAGCGAAGTCGAATACACGGATCAAAAGCTCGAAGTGGCTATTAAAGTTCTCAAGGAAGGACTGGAAGCAATTCCAGGAAATCCAGAATTGCTACTTCAAATCACGCAACTCAATCTGGATGCTGGAAATACAACCGATGTAGAGACTCTCGTCGCGGAACTTCGAAGTCGTGACTTTCCAGAGGCCATAACACAGTACCTCGATGCCCGAGTTAAGGTGTCGAAGGGCGAGTGGAGCAGAGCCATTGAGTTGATCGAGGGCGCGCGAACTCAGTACGAGGGTAGCGAGGACCTTCAAAAGCAAGCGGATTTTTTGCTCGCCACGTGCTATCGCAATTTGGGCAATCCGGATCAAGAAATGATTGCTCTTCGACGTTGTACTTCTGCGGATCCACTCTGGATGCCTGCGCGGGAAGCACTTGCCGGTGCCTTGTTAAGGGCCGGACGTGTTCAGGACTCGCTCAAGGAATACAGCCAAATCAATGCACAATCGGAGACGAACGCTGCATCGTTGCTCAATTATGCCCGAATCCTTTTCAAAAAAAGCCGGGAACCCGACGCGACAAAAAACGATTGGCTCGCACTTCGCGATGTCTTGGATCAACTCGATCAAGTGCCAGAGCTTGCCGAAGATGTCACCATTCTACGGGCGGAATTGCTCGTGAACGAAGGAAATGTCAACGAGGCTGAAGCGTTGATCGAAAAACTTTTGGAATCCAAGCCTAAATCCATGGCTTTGTACCAAGCCTTGATCGCGATTCGATCGATAAGCAAGGGTTCGGAAAAAGTTGATTGGGAAAAAGTTCGCATGACGTTGAAGCAAGCCGGTGAAGTCATGGGGGACGCGGTTGCATTACGGCTCGAGCGGGCGATATTTCTGCTGCGTCGCGATGGAGACAGCGTTGATCGCCAACAACTCGAACAGTTGGCTTCGCCTCGCGAAGATTGGAGTGAGGAAGACAAATTTCAATTGGCTTCCGGTTTCGCGAAATACTTCCTTGTTTTGGGGGACATGGAGCTGGGAAAGAAATATGCGGAGGACGTCGCGAATTCAGCAATCGGGAAATCGAACCTTCCTGCTCACTTGCTCCTCTTCGACATTGCCTCCCAGTCCGAAGATGAAGAAGCTGAGGCGATGATGATTTCGGCCTTGGAAAGTGTCAAGAAGATCGAAGGAACCGGTCCGATGTGGCGCGTCGGAGAAGCCATCCGTCTGAGCTTGGAAGCAAGGAAATTGGCCGAGAGTGATCCGAAACAGTCCGAAGAGAATTACAAAACAGCCCTAGAGCAATTGGCCAACGCGGCCGCCACCCGTCCAGCGTGGTCCCGTATCTCAAGACTGCGCGGCGATATACTCGATCAACAGGGTAAGACGGATGGTGCAGTGGAAGCGTACCTCGAGGCCATCCGCGATGGCGAACAATCTTCACAGGTAATCTCGCGAGTAATTTACCTGCTGTTCGATAAAGGACGATACGCGGAAGCGGATGAAGTCATTCAACGGCTCCAATCGCAGAGAATTCCCTTCTCCTCAGAACTCACGCGGGTCGCCTCCGAAGTATCCCTGCAACTTGAAAATTTCGATCGCGCTCTAGAGTTGTCCACCGATTGGGCAGCGGAATCGGAAAAACCTCAGGACCACCTTTGGTTGGCGCAGGTCTACGGAGTATCCGGCAATAACGAGAAAGCCCTAGAGGAGTTTCGTGTGGCGATTTCTAAGGATCCAACGTTGGCTGCCAGTTGGATCGCTTTGATCCAATTCCACGTCCGAACCGGTAAACTGGATCTGGCTCGAGAGGTCATCGACGAGGCAAAATCACAGATTCTTGAAGAAGAACGAGACCTGACGCTGGCACAAGCCTACCAATCTATCGGTGATTATCCCCAAGCATCGGAGCTTTACCAAAAAGCATTAGAAATTTCACCGGAGGACCCCGTCCGAATCCGTCGTTATGCCGAATTCTGCTTGATCTCCTCGCAGCCCAAAGAGGCCGAGAAGCATCTCAATAAACTCATAGAGGGTGAAATCAAGTCCAATGATGCAGACCGCGTTTGGGCGCGTCGATCCAAGGCGCTGGTCGTGGGGATGCAAGGCAACGACATAGCGGTAGGCGAAGCGCGTAAGTTGCTGAAAGAGAATGCCACGGCATTGGGCAAAGCCGCGCTCGAAGACCAACGCGTCCTGGCTCAGATCTTGGCCAATCGATCCGATCGCGATGCATCGCTCGAAGCGATCGGCCTGCTAGAAGCGATCACGAAGAACGCGCCCAAATTTTCGGCGGCGGATAACTTTTTATTGGCGACGTTGTACAAGCAGATTGACAATTGGACTGGGTACGCCCAAACGATGCGCAATTTGCTCGGCAATGGAGGCGCTTCAAATGCAATCTACGTTCGCCATTATGCCGAAGCACTTGCAGAACACAAGGAATTCGAAGAGTCAAAACTGTGGTTCGAAAAACTCAAGGAGCTCGTCGCAACTCCGACGGCTAACGTTGCGATCGATTCGCAGTTGCTTTATCGAAATGGGTCCTATGAGCAGTTGGAAAAATTGCTTCGATCTTCAGCCACAACGGCCGAAGGGCGATTGGTAGCGGCTCAATTGGCCGAAGCGATCACTCGGCAAATGGTGATCGAAAAAAAGACGGACGCGATCGCGCCATTTGCAGCGATGGCCGAGGAATTGTTCGACAAAATCGCGAAGGAAGATCCCGAGCAGCCCTTGGTCAAAGCGGCATACTACGCGCGGATGGGCCGCATGGCCAACGCGATCGAAGAGATGCAAGGCAAAGAGTTGCCCGCCCAGGCTTTTGGGAAGATGATCCAAGACGCACTGCAAGCTCCGCAACTGGACGAGTCGAATGCAAAGTTGATGATTCCGGTCATCCAAAGCATGGTCGATAAACATCCGGATGATTTGCTTCTCAAGAACTTATTGGGAGATTATTGCAGCTGGGTAGGGGACGCCGAACAAGCCAAAGTGGCGTACCAGAGCGTTCTGAAACTGGATCCGAACTTCATTGAAGCGTTGAACAATATGGCGATGATCCTGTCTGCCACTGGCAAGAATTTGGATGAGGCTAAGAAAGCCATCGATCAGGCTGTCGAATTGAAGGGTCCGACCGACTACTTGCTCGATACGCGGGCCATGGTCCGATTTGCCATGAAGAACTATCAGGAAGCGGAGGCAGATCTGCGTCGCGCGATTCGAACCCAAGCAAGGCCTGATCGTTACTTCCATTTGGCGCTGGTTCTGTCCGCACAGCAGAAAACGGTTGAGGCGAAACAGATGTTGACCAAAGCGATTGAAGGTGGTGTCAATAAAGAAACCCTTCATCCCATCGAACGCGAAGCTTTCGATCAATTGGCAGGCTTGAAATAGCAGGACTTGAGGATTCATCCCCCATGCGAAGGATTCGACCCATGTCATGGCTGTTGGGAGGAATTTTCTCGATCAGCCTGTTCCTTACGTTGGCATACGGTGCACCTCAAGAAACGACACCTTCGGATTCAAAGCAGTCGTCCCTAGACAGGGCACCTGCATCAGCCGATTACTATCATGGCTCGTTTCGGTTGCTTGAAGAAAGCGAACGCTGGTTGGCATCGCCTGAAGCCCAACGTTGGACGCAAACGACGTTATGGACCAAGCTTCAAGCGGAGATCGAACGGGCTTGGACTGAACGGCGGGGGCGCATGGCCCAAGTCCGGGCAGTGCTCGAGAATCAGAATGTCCGCGAAGCTCTCATTTTCCTAAGAGATCTAGCGTCTCAAGACATGTTCGTCATGGTCGATGGTTCGCTCTCGGAAACCTTGACGCGGCTCGCGGTCGTACAGAAGCAAGTTTACCTACTGGAAGATCCTAGCCTGCCGACCGAAGAAAAGGCGGAACTGATTTATCAATGGATCGATGAATTGCTGCCAGATTATCATCTTCCGACCATCGTGTTGGGCGCGCGGTTTGGGGATACCGACAGAGCTCTCAACAAAGTGGACGAAATCGAAGGTCTGATTCGCTTCGGTCTCTCGATGCAACCGTCCCTGTCTGAAGTAACCAAACGTCTGATGCGGATCGAAGATGCGCGCGGAACACGGATTCGTTGGCAACTCGTCGGCTCGGAAATCCCTTGGGATTCCTTGCCCACCAATGAGATCTTCGATGAGGAGTCCATGGCTCGATTGCGAGAATTGGTTTCCGATAAGCAGCTGACCCTGACGTTGGGGATGGTCGATGGGTACTTCCTACTCGCCGCCGGTGGGGATGAAGACCCTTGGGTGGAACGTGAACCGCTGGCTTCATTGTCTCAACACCCGAATCTAATGCTGCTGGACAGCTATCAACAACGCAGCTTGACCCACGTAACCTACGTGTCCGATGCACTCTCGAAGTCTTACTACGAAATCGCTCTTGATGGCTTTTTTTTAAAGAACGTGCGTCGCGTCATTGGTCCCGCGATGGCTCAACTGGATGCGGACAGTGAACTTCACGAATGGCTGGTCTCGGTAATCGACGATTGCAATTGGTTCGATTCAATCATCGGGGAACTGGTGCCCGAAGCAAGAGGCTTTACCAGCATCACCTATCCAACCGAGACGGGTTGGGAAGTGGTGACGCAACTCAGGACCGAACCGGTGTTGCTGGACGCATCGCGTCCGCTCCGAGCCTTGCAGCATGTAGCAGATCCGCCACTGTTGCTGCTGGATCTGCGGTTGCAGGAGCATCCTGAATACTTCAAATCCGTCCGCTCGATTGCCAATCGAATTCGGGACCGTATCGAAGAGTTCTGCGAAATTGAGTCCGATGATATCCCGCCGGAGATGCGAGTCGCAGTGCGGGCAGCTCTCGAATTTTGGCCGCCTCTTAGAAAGCTAGCCGATGCATGGCAAGAACGATTCCTACCATCGATGGACGGCGAGCACGCGGTCATGGTTCACACGGGCTTTCTGAAGTCCAAGCAATGGCACCCAGATCTGCCCGTCTCGGACGTCGAACTGCCCATTCCCGAGATCGCGATCCTAACGGGGATTCGCGACCAAGAGCAGTGGATCGCAGGCCTTCGAGAAGTCCGCGCGGCATTGAATGATGTCGTCGCTATCATTCGTCGCTTGAATACCCACGCGATCCCTGAGGAGTATCAAATTCCCTTACCTTCGCGATCTCAATCCGATGGCATTGCTACGTACAGCTATCCCATTCCTGATAACTGCCCGGCCCCGACGGAGATGAGTCCTCGACTATCGATTGGAGATGGTTGGTCGATCACCTCGTACTCCGACGGCCAAACGCAATCGATCCGAGTGCCAAGCGGCGCGATTTCCATTGGCAATGGCCTCTTCAATCCCTCGGTCGAGATCGGGACGGCCGCTTACGTCGACCTGGGCGGGTTGGCTCACATGCTCACCCCTTGGATCCGCTACGGTCTATCGACCATTCAGTCGGACTTGGACGCGGATTTGCCCATTGCCGACGGCGACACTGAGATCCGAGTGACATTAACGGGCAACGACGTGTTGGAGTTTTGGCGGGTGCTCGAATACGCTGGGCAGTGGTCCAGTATTCGTCAATTCGATGGCGAAAACGGATCGATCTCGCACGCTGTATACACCAAGTATCCTTAGCAGACACTTTCCTTCGTTCTTTCTAAGCGGAGGCCGCCCGGCGTTTCAGCGGCAGCCTGTAATCGTTCACGCCCCGATATTCATTGTTCATTTTTGAAGCTAAATCAGCCGGAACGCGTTAGCGTCCGGTTTCTTCGAATTGTTACGGAAACCGGACGCTAACGCGTTCCGGCTAATCGGAATGTCAACGGATACCGGCGATCTCAACTGTTGCGAAAGATGCAGCTTGCGAAAAACTCAGCGGCCGATATCGAACGCATAGATCAATTCTTGATCGCGGATGAACAGCAGCCCATTGGCGATTACCGGATGCGCCCAAATCGCACCGCGACCCCGGTTGGAGGCTGTTTGTTCAGGTAGTTGCACTTGGCCTACCAGCTTCCATTGCGTTTGCGAAGGTTCGACCAAATAACAGATGCCATCGGTATCGTCGTAACAGTACAGACGTCCATCGGCCATCACGATGGAACCGGATCGGCTGGTACCGACATTCTCAGTCCACAGGACTTCGCCTAACTTCCAGTCCTGAGCCATCCACACGCCGCGCAGAGCCTTGCTGAAGCCGAAGATCGTACCTTCATGGTATACGTATCCGCCATGATGGTTTTCCATGTTCTCTTTCGCGAAATGGTAGATCTCGGTCATCGTGACTTGATCGTCGGTTGCATCGAGTGAGAGCAACGTGTTACCGGCGTTGTAGGCGCTCGAGTGGTAGACTTCGTTACCGCGAACGATGGGCGTCGGAATGACGGCGGTTGGATTGCCGGTCGTCGGACTTTGGAACTGCAACGCCCCCGTTTGGGCGTGGAAGGCAAGCAATCCGGACTTGCAACCCGTGATGTAGATTGGGATATCCCGCACTATTGTTTTCATGATCGAAACGTATTGGGCTCCTTCTTCGAAATCTTTGGATCCCCAAACCTGGGCACCAGTTTTCTTGTCCAGTGCGACCATGAAATTCGTTCCACCAGGGGTACAAACAACACGATCGCCGTCGATCAAAACGGATTCGCTGTATCCCCATTGAGGTATCTTGCCACCGAAGTCACGGACCAGATTCACACTCCATACCTTGCTTCCATCGGTAGCTTTCAGGCACGCGAGTTCTCCTAGGTCGCTGAGGAAGTAAACGAACTGGCCATCGACCGTTGGGCTGCTGCGAGGTCCGCCACCCCACCCGGTCGAGTAGTCTTCGCTCTCGGAACCTCGGTCGAAGCCAACCGCCCAAAGCTCTTCGCCCGACTTTGGATCCAAACACAGTGCAAAGGTTTCAGTGCCGCGTTGCCCCATGGTGAAGACACGGCCGTCGCTGACCGACACGGTGGAGTAACCGAGTCCGGCTTGTTTGTAGGACCAAAGAAGTTTAGGACCGCCCTCGGGCCAGGATTGCAACAATGCATGGGGCGCGGCATGACCATCGCGGGCCGGTCCTCGCCATTGCGGCCAGTCGGTCTCATCGGCGCGAAGATGCATGGCAGATAGTATTGCGCTTGCCGCCATTGCAATCGCGATGAATCCGCAGGTTTTACGTCCCGTTCGGGGTAGGATCTGTGGCTGTTTCATCGTTTGCGTTCTTAATAAAGGAAATGGAATCCAATCGGATTGGGAAATAATTTTGGTCGCCCGCTTTACTGCCGTATCTGACCGAAAGTCAATCGAAAACCATTCAGGTCTTCGATGGTAAATTCACAAAAGCCGTAGGGCGCGTTGCAAATTGGTTGGATTACATTTGCACCGCGTACTTCGAGTTCCGCATGCAATGCAACGACATCGTCTACGTGCAAGTACACGTCCCGTTCGATAGAGGAACGACTTCGAATTGGGATCTCTCCGCGTCGGATTTGGAAATGAATCTGTGCGTTACCTTTGCTCACAATTCCATACACACCCTGCGGCTCGTCTAAGCTAGGTTGAAAGACGCCGTCGACGGGATTTAAATAGAAACCAAGCGTATTCCGGTAGTACTCGACAGCTTCTCGCACCTTCGCAACTCCGAAAATCGGACAGACTTTGGTGATTTCCATCGATTGCCTGCTGTATAGAAGCTTGGTTGGTGGCTTATCCAGGAGTGCCGAAATCACTCAATCGAACGAGCGTGTGGACTTCGCGCAACGAAGGAGGTAATTTTTGATGCTCCTCATTCATCGGTTTCTATCGGAGTGAGCTTGCACCAGAAAAAGTAGTCTGTATCGACGGCTTGGCCACCGGAGGAGGTCACCAGTTGCGCGATTTGTCCGCGATGGTACCAGGCGTGACCGAACAACTGGGTCAGAATGGACTCGACGTCCCACCGGTAACTCTTGCCTTCACCGATTTTCCATTGCACGATTCTCTCTAGTTCCGCTTCGTCCAGTTCATTGAGATAGGTTGTCCAAGCCGTCTCGGTGGCAGCGATGCTTTTGGTCACATCTTCAAGCTTGGTTTGCTGTGGAAATGCGGAAGGGGAGTCGGGCCAATGTCCTAGTCGATGCAGCCAACGCTGTCGAGCGGCCACCAAATGCATCATCCGATCGACCCCTTTCTGAAACTCAGGGGCATCGCGTTTTTCGTGGGGCACAGAATTGAGCATTTGCAACGACTTTGCGTTGCAATCGCGTTCGAAGTCGTACCAACGGCGAAACCGATCGCTTAGCGTTTTCATGATAGAACTCGGAGATGAATGAGTGGATAGCTAATCAGAGGACGCGTGCCCAAAGTGCTTTCAAGTATCCGGTTTCAGGACAGTGAAGCGCGACTGGATGATCGGGCGCCGCCGCACGCGAATCGAAGACTTGAACGGTTCGACCAGGAATGCGCTTTCCGGATTCGTCGAATCCACCCGAGCGAGCCGCAGACTGAACGATCTGTTGAAACGCATCGGCGCTCAGTAGCCCTGCACACGAACAGGTCAGCAGCAATCCGCCTCGACGCACCAATTGGATGGCCAATCGATTCAGGTCGAAGTGCTTATGACTGCCTTCCTCGACCTCGGCGCGTGACCGAATCAATTTTGGGGGATCCAAAACAACGACGTCGAATTGCTTGCCATTGCGAATCATATCCCTCATGTACGCAAACGCATCGGCATGCACAAACCGAACTCGGGTTTGATTGATGGCCGCATTCTTTTTGGCGGTTGCTAAAGCCTCTTCATCCAGATCGACTCCCGTAACTTCAGACGCACCACCAGCCTTAGCGGCAGAGACGGCGAATCCGCCGGTGTAGCAACAGAGATCCAACACGGTGCGTTCTTTCGAATAATCTGCCAGCGTCCGTCGATTGTCCCGTTGGTCGCAAAAGAAGCCTGTCTTGTGCCCCGTCCCAAAGTGAATCCGATACTTCACACCATTCTCGGTGATGGTTGTCCAGTCCGGGCTATCGCTAGACGTTTCCTCGGAACCCAGGGCACCTTCTTGGCTTAGGAATTGAGGCGAAGGTGAAATTCGCTGATGCCGTGTTCCCAGTTTGGCTTGGAGTTTGTCGAGTACGGCACCGGCGCGCTGGTACATACCGAGACTGAAGGCTTCGGCGCTGAGGGTATCGCCATAGCGATCGACTACCAAGCCAGGAAATCCATCCGCTTCTCCGTGCAGAACACGGTACGCGTCGGTCCAGTCAGGGAGTTTGAGGGTCTCATGCCGCAGTCCGATTGCATCGTCGATCAATGAGTCCCAGTGGGTGTCGTCCGGCAGTCGTCCATTCCATGCGTAGAGCCGCACCGCGATCTCGGCTTTGGGATTGTAAAGACCATAGGCGAACAGCGTCGGCTCCGATCTGGGAGTAGACATGGACTCGCCGCGGGCTTCAAGCTCACGGTGCAACCTAGCAGATTCACGCGTAGGTTCGGGCTCGACCCGATAGACCGCCACCCAGTCTCCAGCGCCTGGATTTCCATCGATCTCGAGGATCCGCTTGCGGAAGATATTGGGATGCAAGGTCGCTCGCTGCATGGTTACCGTGGCCATGTTGCCATTGGCCAACGGAGACAACGGGCGGCGAGTGGGAGCGGCGGATTCGTATTGCATGACGGATGACTTTGGGAGGATAGGAATTAGCGAACAGGTTTCCACAGGGCTTCATCGAGTTCGCGCAGAGTCGTCTGCCAGGATGCATCGTTGCTCCCGGAGGACCGCAACCAAGCATCGCGGATACTGGCCATGGCCTCGCGTATTTCAGGCACTCGCTGCGAAACCTCGTTCTGTTGCCAGCGATCGTCTGGCATCACGAACAATTCGACTGCTTGCACGCTTGGAGTCTCGTCGGGATTCATCATCGGTTCGATGAGGTTATTAGGCATGACCCAACGCGCACTCCAACTCGGAAGCATCATCGCCAACTCGGAATTGCATACGGCGACTGCCGTCCGATGCTGGAGGGGCCATCGATCGCGCGGTTGTCCGCTCCACTCCAATAGGGATTCGATCGTACAGACATCCATCGAAACTGTTTCTGGTTCACGCGGGAGTGAATCGCTCGGGAGCGTCTGGCCCTGGGATTGCTCGGAATGCGTCGTAGTCTCGGGTTCGTCGGCGTCGTTACCTGCATTTTCGATCCAAGAGTCAATCAGAGGGCCAAGATGGTGGGGTTGCAGCAATGGTGCAAACCGAAGTCCCAGTGGCAACTGTGTTCCAGGACGAATCAACAACGGGCAATGCAACCGCTCGGCATAGGCCATCGACGCTGGTTCGGGTCCCAAAATCTCCGGCGACAACTTCGGTGCATCGAGTTGTTCGTTGTCGACGGACAAGCCGACACGTCCGTGTTCGCCTAGCGGATAGCCCTGGAGGCCGGCCAGGATCAGCAAACAGCCAGACTCTAGCCCGAGTTCGCTCAGACTGGTGGTGATGGAGTCCCAGGTCGCGTCCATCGCTATGGCTTGACCACCCGCTCCGCATTGCCAGCCGAATACAACGTCGGGATCGACGTCGTCATCCAGCATGGCCGATGGGGGCGCCGTGTCGGTCGGCGGCTCGGGATCTCCTTCGTCGCACATGGTCAGCCGCAGTTCATAGGGTGCATCCCATTCCGCGGCCAGCCCTCGCGAATGGATCCAAAGCCATGGGTATGTGTCCATTTTCGGCAGCCACGCTGCGATGGCTTGTTCGATCAGATGCCCAAAGGCGAAGCGGTCCGATGCGACAGGTTCGACCAACAGAGTCTCGCCATGAAGCCAATGCTCTGCAATCTTTACAACACGCGGATCGTCGGTTACGACAAGCCCCGGAGATTGGAGAACGCTTCCTCGATTCACGTCCCCTCGGGAATCTTTCGAGAGCCCCATGACAGATGCGCGGGCCCGATGAAAACGATGTTGCGACGACCAAAGCGATTCGAGAATGTCGGGCGTGTGACATCCATCCATCCAAAATTGGTCGGCCACAACGCTGGTTGCTGCAAAGCGATCCCAATGGGGAGTGGGACTGATGGCATTGCCATAGCATCCCATGAGGTTGGTACCCAACCCTTCGACCGTGACAATGATGGCCGTGATGGGGCCATCGCCTAAGTCGCGAGCCGGCTCGTCAAGCGGTGAGTCTGGTCTACTTGAGTTCAATGCGAATCCAGGGTTCTGGTTTGCCGTCGCGCATGCGAAATACGGTTTGCGCATGGGGGTCGACGATGGCGGGCTGATCGTCGATCAGAAACAATCCGACAGGGTTTTGCAAGGGTTCACCGGAAAATGCAACTACCGGTTTCGCACCGTCTTGCACCAACCACAATGCCTTTTTGTAACCATCACTAACCCAGGCTCGACCTTGCGAATCGACGACGACTTGGTGCGGAAATTCAAACACTCGCTCGCTTACAATGGTTTCCACGTTCGCTTGTGCATCCAAACGCAGCAGTTGCTTTTCATCCTGCGATACCACCCACAATCGATCTTGCGCGTCGACGAACAAACCGCGTGGGTTTACGTTGGCAAAGACTACTGGCTTGTCCTGGGCTGAGGTTTGTTTCCAGACCACACGCCGTTCCACATCCGCGATGTACAAGGTTCCATCGTTGGCGTACGCCAAGTCGACTGGGATACCAATCAGCCCAGACGCCGTGGGTACCATTTCCCCTTGGACGTTGCGGCGATAGATCTCACGTGTGGCCGGATCGCCAACGGTGAGTTCCCCCGAAGGGGACCAGGCAATGCAACGCACGGCATTGAGCGGCTTGCGAAACTTCTTGTCCCCACGCACAGCAATCTCGAGCGCGGAATCACTGTATCGCCAAACGCCGGGCAAGTTACGATCGACGATCCATACCGAACCATCGCCGTCGACAACACCATCGAGAGGATATACGGGCGTTGCTGGTCGTGTCCCTGGAGCAGGTGTATTTGACGGCGACTGAGCCTTTGTAGAACTGCAGAAGATTGTCGCCGCGAATCCGTTGGCTATCGACAGGCACAAAAGCAAACCGCGTACAGAAACGTAGACATTTGGACAAATCCCAGGACGAGGAGATTTAGGGAATGAGTTCATGACTTTGCCGGGAAGAGGAGATCTCGAATCGTTCGCATTTAGCGATTGTTGAGTAGGGAATCAAATGTAACAAGGATTCTCCGAGATCGCACCGGTCCTCTCACATTCCAAGGTTCAAAATCCGTCGGACCCACGAAAAAAGCGACGCCTGGAGAGGCGTCGCTTGCAGATGTTTTTATTCGCAGTTGGGCCGTCATTGAATCTGCGGCACCATCGCTGCTCATGTGAGCGTCCAGTTAAGGAGCGACTGGCGAAACAACCGCAGGGGTGTCTTCGTTGTTGTTTGTACCCGCGATGATACCGACGGCCGTCAGACCACCGATTGCAGCTAGGGCACCCCAGCCACCGAGTCCACCACCGCCCCCACCGCCACCACCACCGCCACCACCTGTCATGCCACCACCGCAGCATCCACCCATGGTTGGGCAGGCTGCGCCATCGCAAGCAGCGATTTGGTCGCCGGGGATAACTTCAGCTGGGACGTAGCTGTTCGGTTCGGCCAGTTCGACATTCATTTGGGATGCGGCTGCAGTCGCTGGCTGAAAATTCTTGTTCACCAATCGTGTCGAACCGGTTGCGATTCTGGCGATCGCATTGTCGGCCGATACGGCATAGAAGCCAACCGCCGCGATTCCTTCAGGACCCGACGCGACCAATCCGTAAGCGCCGGGCAAGACACCTTCGAACTGATAAGCACCGTTGCTCGCTGCTCGTGTGCGGGCTACCTCGCGGCCGTCCCGAGTCAGATAAACTAGCGTGCTGCTCAAATCGACACTCGCGTTGGACCGCGAAAGAACGCCTGAAACACGACCTTGAGCGTCGATCGCTACCTGGTAGCTATCCGCGAATTTGCGAGATGCAGCCTTCGTGTCACGCTGCACCGTGTCACCAACCGTCCATTGCGGCATGGTGTTGCCTCGGAGAAGTTCACTGATACGCGGGGTCGAAGGCGAGATGGTTTGAACATTCATTCGCTTGGGCAAGTGAGCTCCGTCGGATCCCGACAGAATGGTCAGTGAACACACTGCCACTTGCTCATTGCCTTCTTGTTTGCCTTGCACAACCAAGGAATAACTTCCTGGAAGAACTTTTTCCATCATGAAGTCCCCTTCGACATCGCTGTCGACGGTCATGACGGTTTGACCGTCCTGCATCAACGAGACAGTCACGCCCACTTGTGGGACAGGGGTCGAGCCAACCAAGGTCGAAACCGAACCACGCAACAGACCACCGTCCAATTGAACCCATTGGTTCTCATTGAGGAATTCCGCTTGCTCTGACAACGCGGTTGCCGCACGAACAAATTCCCCAGAAGCCGCTTGTTGAGCTTGGACAGCAGGAACAAAACCGAAAACCGTTGCGAACAAAACAGCCGCACTCAATTGGAAACGCATGATGAAAAACTCTTGAGTTAGATGATGAAACCAGAGGCAGAGGTACCACCTAGATGACTATCCGACCCTAGTCTAGCCAGCATTTAAGACTATCACAAGCATTTTGTGCCGGTTATGCAAGCTTTTTCGGCCCTGGAACTGATGAAGATTGCATGAAGCGCGCAGGTCGTTTTTATTCGTAAGTTACTGTTGAGAAAGCGTTTAGGATGGAAAATGCCCCCCCGATTGAAGAAAATGTCCCCCGACTGAAGTGGAAACGTAACTGCCGACCTCGAGGCACGGCTGCGATTGACCTTGAGGGCCGGACGCTTCTAATGCACATCCTGCCATGCGATTCTCGCTTCCCAACGCACCGGATTCTTCGACCCGTACTTCTTGCTACCGCCGAGTTCTTTGATGAAAACACCCAAGATCAGCGCCTTTCCCAAGTGCTACCTCGATGCTATCTCGCATGAGAAGTCGATGTCGGTTTTCGATTGGATCGCCATGGCCAAACAGCTCGATACCGATGGCTTGGAGATGTACGAAGGATTCATCTGGTCAATGGAACCCGAGTACCTGGCATCCATTCGCGCGGCCATCGAGACCGCAGGCTTTCGAATGCCGATGCTGTGCTGCTCGCCCGATTTCACCCATCCCGATCGCGAAAAACGACAAGCCGCACTGGTCTACCAGAAGGGCATGATCCGCGTCGCCCACGCATTGGGTGGTCCCGGTACGGTCTGCCGTGTCCTCAGCGGGCAGGCTTGGCCGGAAGTATCGCGGTCTCAAGGCATCGCGTACGCCTCGTCGGCCATCATCGAGTGCATGGAAGTCGCCGAAGGGCTCGGAGTCGTGCTTGGTCTCGAGAACCATTACAAGGATGGCCATTGGCTCTACGCCGAGTTCGCGCAGAAGCAAGACGTGTTCCTGGAACTGCTCGACCACATTCCACGCAGTCCGTTCTTCGGTGTCCAATACGATCCAAGCAATGCGGTCATGGCCGGTGACGATCCCGTCGCCTTGCTCGCACACGTCGTCGATCGCGTCGTTAGCATGCACGCTAGCGATCGCTACCTCGTCCCAGGCGCTTCTTTGGATGATCTCAAGCATGCCGAGGGAAGCGTTGGCTATTCCAAACTGCTACTCCACGGCGTGACTGGCAAAGGTCTCAATGATTACGATGCCATCTTTCAACTCCTGCGCAAGGCCGATTACGCTGGTTGGATCAGTATTGAAGATGGGATGAACGGCTTGGGGGAAATGCAGGAGTCGTTGCTGTTCCTGCGTCGCAAGATCGCGGAGTACTATGGCGAATAACGGGAGCGGCGAATTCTTCCGTTTGTTGTGACCGTCTTTCGCTCCGCGAAAGCATGAAACGACGTTCCTTTCGCGGAGCGAAAGGCGACAATTCAAACCGACGGACTGGCAGGACTCCGCGTGGCGGATTTGAGACGCTCCAGATCATGATCGACCATGAGCTTTGCAAGTTCAGCCAGCGTTGTCTTCGCGGTCCAGCCCAAGCGATCGCGGGCGTGTGTCGGGTCCCCTAACAAATTCTCGGGGTCTGCCGGCCTCGCGAAACGTGGATCGAGTCGGTAGTGGTCGCGCCAGTCCAAACCCACATGCTCAAATGCGAGCTGCATAAAATCGCGAACCGTATGCGACCGACCGGTTGCCAAGATGTAATCGTCGGGCGTTTCTTGCTGCAGCATCCGCCACATGGCATCCACATATTCGGCTGCGAAACCCCAATCGCGGGCCGAATCGATGTTTCCCAAGACGAGTTCGCTCTGCAAACCCAGCTTGATCCCCGCCGCGGCCAAGCTGATTTTGCGTGTTACGAAATTCTCCGATCGCCTCGGACTCTCGTGGTTGTAGCAGATGGCATTGCAGAAGAACAAACCATGGGCTTCGCGATAGATTTTCACCATCTGCGTCGCGAAGGCTTTGGCAACGCCGTAGGGTGAGTTGGGGTTCATCGGTGTCGATTCGTTCTGCAATCCTTCGCGCGGCGTTCCGAAAATTTCACGGCTGCTCGCGTGTACGAAGCGAGGAGGTGAAGGCTGGTCCCGAAGAATTTCCAAGATGCGCAAAGTGCCGATGGCCGTCAGCTCGCAGGTGCTTTCCGGAATATCAAAACTCAGTCCGACGTGCGATTGACCCGCCAAATGGTAAAACTCGATGGGTTCCGCCCGTTGAACAATGCGCCGAATGGACGTGACATCGGAAAGATCGGCATAGTGAAGGAATAGCTTCTTGCGATAGATCGCCGCATCGTTGTACTGCTGCGCCAGGCGTGGACGATCGAGCGTGCTACTGCGACGTACGATGCCGTGGACTTCGTAGCCTTTGGCCAATAGCAGTTCGGTCAGGTACGAACCGTCTTGTCCAGTGATTCCCGTGATGAGTGCGCGCATCGATTCGAGTTTTATCCTTGGAACGATTGCTGGTGCAGTTCCCGCTTAGCCAACTCCAGATCATGCTCGACCATCAGTTTGGCGAGTTGGTCCAAGCTGGTGGTGGCAGTCCACCCCAACTTCTTCTTGGCCTTGCTCGCATCCCCCAACAGCAGTTCGACTTCGGCAGGCCGGAAGTACCGTGGATCGATTTCCACATACTGATTCCAATCCAGTTCGAGTTCGCCGAAGACCAAGTCCAAAAATTCACGGATCGAATACGTTGAGCCGGTGGCGATCACAAAGTCCTCGGGTTCGTCCTGTTGCAACATTCGCCACATCGCATCCACGTAATCTTTGGCGTAGCCCCAGTCCCGTTTGGCGTCGAGGTTTCCGAGATAAAGTTTGCTCTGCAAGCCGAGTTTGATCCGGGTCGCTGCACGCGTGATCTTGCGCGTTACAAACGTTTCTCCGCGTCGCGGTGATTCGTGATTGAACAGGATGCCGTTGCAGCCGAACAAGTTGTAGCTGCGACGGTAATTGATGGTTTGGAAGTAGGCGTAGACCTTGGCACAAGCGTACGGGCTTTGGGGATTGAAGGGCGTCGTTTCCGTTTGGGGAGTTTCAAGGACTGCGCCGTACATTTCGGACGAACTGGCTTGGTAGACCCGGACACTTTTGCGTCGGTTCAGGATTCGGGCGGCTTCGAGAATATTGAGAGCTCCCACGCCGTCCGTCATGAGTGTGTAGACGGGCTGATCGAAGGAAACACGCACGTGGCTCTGGGCGCCCAGGTTGTAAATCTCATCGGGTTCGAGATCCATCACCAGATTCGTGAGGGCCTGGCCGTCGGTCAAGTCACCGTAATGGAGCAGCAGCTCAGGCTTTTCATGGATGTCGCGATAAAGATGGTCGATGCGGCCGGTACTGAAACTGCTGCTGCGCCGAACCAGTCCATGCACGCGGTAGCCTTTTTCGAGCAATAGTTCCGCGAGGTACGAGCCGTCTTGGCCGGTGATGCCTGTGATCAATGCGGATTTTGTCATCGTATGTTTTGCGTGGAGGAGGTTGTTTTGCAGCGCGAACGCGGAATAGCCTAACCGGAACTGGAGTTACTGACTACGCAGGGTGCCGGCTGCCGACCGTGCCAGAAAGTCCGCATAGGCCATCGGAAGACCGTCCGCCAAATGTGTCTTTGGTACCCAACCGGTGGAGCGGATCAAGCTCGAATCGGTCAGCTTGCGCGGCGTTCCGTCTGGCCGGCTCGGATCGGTTTCGATCCGGCCGCGATAGCCGACAGTTTCCGCGACGGTTCGGGCCAATTCCAGAATGGATATGTCCGAGCCAAAGCCGACATTGACCCAGTCCGGGGGCTGATCGAGGGTCATGAGATGGAGCAAGGCGTCGGCCAAGTCATCGACATATAGAAATTCTCGGCGCGGAGTTCCTGTACCCCAAATCGCGATTGAATCTGCACCCGTGCGTTTGGCTTCATGAAATCGCTGAATCATGCCAGGAATAACATGGCTATGCTCCGGATGGTAATTGTCGCCGGGACCGTACAAGTTGGTCGGCATGGCCGAGTGGTACAAGGCTCCGTATTGACGCCGGTAGTATTGGCACAGTTTTAGTCCAACGATTTTCGCCAATGCGTAGGCTTCGTTGGTCGTTTCCAAGGCCGAGGTCAGGAGTGAATCTTCCTGAATCGGCTGGGGCGCCATTCGCGGATAGATGCAGGTGGAACCCAAATACAAGAATCGATTTACGCCGGCATCGTATGCAGCCTGAATTGAGGCCGTCGCCATTCGAACGTTGTCGGCCAGGAACTCGACAGGGTACGTTGCATTGGCCACGATTCCGCCCACCCGAGAAGCCGCAAACAATACGGCATCTGGCCGCGTCGCGAGCATGAAGGCGCGGACGGCTGCGTCATCGGTCAAATCCAATGCAGAGCGATCGGCAGTGATTACTTCGACATCGGGATAGCTTGCTTTCAATCGACGGAGCAATGCGGAACCAACCATGCCTCGATGCCCGGTGACGAAGATGGACTTGTAGGGGAACTGCATCACGGTTGGATGGTATGTCCGCAGCGGACTACGCGGTGCTCAAGAGTAACGAGTGGAAACCAAATACGTTCGGCCGCTATCGACCAAGCACCTGCCGGCCAACGCATCGCGACCGATGAGCAGCGGGAACTGCATGGTCGTGCGACTGGATAACGTCAGCTCGATTGACCAGTGGTAGCCTGCCATGTTCAACATCGTTTCGATCACAGGCCTTATTGATCGATGGCCATCGGAGGATTGGATCCGTCGGAATCCGGTCACTGGCGCCTCGCAACTGATCTCTGTAGCTGCTAGTCCAAACACGGTGCCGACACCGAAACGTACCCATTCGCTACCAAGCTTACGAAAGACGCGGACGTGATCGACATGCAAGGACGACAGGAAAGCGCCAGTATCCAGTTTCGCCCGTATTGCGTCGAGGCCAAGTTCTGGGAGGGCCGCGAGCTCCTGCCAACCGACGATCAACAAGTCCGAAGGATCACGTTCCTTGGGAGCGAATTGGCCAATTGCATGCTCGCGATCGCTACGGGTTGGGATTCTGGGTAGCGGCCGCATCGGTGGGGTCTGGCAAAGGTTTGTTCGAGTCGATTCCTAATTCGTGCAATAGCTCCATTGTAAACAGACCGGAGCTATGGCCATCCGAAAAAGTGATGTTGTACGCATAATTGCCAACAGGTCGCATGTGCAGAACGTCCAGCGGTACGGCTTCTTGAGGGGAAAGCACTTGAAGACTCCCCCGCGGTCGATTGGCCTCTGCCTTCTTCTTTTCGCGACAGCTGGCGCAGGGACATGCCGCACGCAATTTCGCGAAAGGATAGTCAAAGGTGCGACCATCGTCCCAGCGAATGCTCAAGCTGCGATGATCGGTCTTTTCCAACGCCAATGGCAATGCTGGCATGATTCGTTCAACCCAGGAGAGTTTTACACGGGACGAGAAGCCGAGGATCATTGAGCGTTCCCGAGCGTCTACGAGATTACAGTTTGACTATTGTACCCGTAGGGGGCCGATCGAGGGCAATGCGACCCGCATAGCATCTTGCGGTTGTTATAGTCGTCTTTCGCTCCGCGAAAGATTCGCGACACGCTCCTTTCGCAACACGCTCCTTTCGCGGAGCGAAAGGCGACTCTCAATCCACCGAATTTGTCGCGCTCAGCCTGCCCCTTGGAGTTGCCCCAAGCACCATTGGGCGGTTTCGCGGAGCATTGGATCGCTGGAGGTCAACAGTTCAGTGACCAGGCCGGTGGCTTCAATACAGTTCAAATTGGCGGCTACGATCATGGCATTTCGCTGCATTCCTGCCAAGCGCGTTCGCCAGTAAGGCGTCTTGCGAAATCGTTCACGGAATGTCGTTTCGTCCAACGCGAGCCAGAACAAGCAATCGGTCTTTTCATTCCATTCGTGGGGCTGCAGATCCGGATGTACTGTGACCTGCGGCTTGCGGTTCCACGGACAGACCGTTTGGCAGGCATCGCAACCGAAAAGCCAGTCGCCGATTTCCTGTCGCATCGCAACTGGAATTTCGCCGCGATGTTCAATCGTCCAGTAGCTGATGCAGCGTGTGGCATCCAACACATGCGGTTCCACAAAGGCATCGGTCGGGCATGCATCCAAGCAAGCTCGGCAGGTGCCACAATGATCCATGGCTTGAATCGCATCGGGTTCCAAAACCGCCGTCGTCAAAACGGCCGCCAGAAAAAAGTAGCTGCCGAGGTTCCGATTCAACAGCAATGTGTTCTTGCCGATCCATCCCAAACCGGCGCGCTGCGCAAATTGCCGCTCGAACAAAGGCGCCGTGTCGACGACACCGCGCGATTGGGATTCAGGAAACATCGTCTGAAGAGCGGCCACAATCTTTTTCAAGTGTTCGTGCATTACATCGTGATAATCGCGTTTGCCAGCGCTATAGGCCGCCACCGTCCCGCGTCCCTGGGCTTCGGTGGCCAGCGAAGCTGTTCGCTGCTTGCTTGGCAATGTCCTTGGATGCGGTTCGTAGGGCATGGCCAATACGATCAGCGACTGGCAACCAGGTAGTATACCATTCGGATGCTGGTAAGCCTCGCGACGGTCGGACAGGTATTGCATGGAACCGGCATACCCGCGATCCAACCAGTCGCAAAAGTGAGCAAAGTCCGGCGCGTCGCAGGCTTGAGTCACGCCGACTAAGGCAAAGCCCAAGTCGGAGGCCAACTCGTCGAGCGTACGTCGCGCCAGCTGCTGCAGAATCAATGCCTGCCCCCGACCGCTACGTAAATCGGAGTCGCTTGTGCGTCAAGAGCAATCGCATTGGATGCCGGTTCGGGAGTTTCGTCGGTCCGCAAGGCCTCGGCCGCGAGTTGCCGTTCAGCCCGCGCACGTTGCGGACTCTGGACGAGCGACAATCGCAATCGTTCATCTAGCTTGCGCTTATCCAGTCGTTCCGGGTCCACTTGGGTCCAACTCTCACGGTACATCGGGCTGTGCAAACGGCGAAGAAGTTTCTGGTCCGACTCGAACCACTCGACACGCACTAAGCCAGTGTGCGCATCGCGCGTCGGACGTCGCGAGAGTGTCTCGCGATCCTCTACAAGGCACCAAGCCCGTACGCGGTAGTGGCCGGTCTCTGGGGCCAAATGATAGAAGATAACTTGATCGTACACATGACGACCACACGGGTCGTAAAAATGATTCAGTTCAATCAGGTCGACCGATTCCTCGATCACCCGATCTCCCATCCCATCACCGACGCCACACGCACAAACGACGAATGCCAATGTGAACAACACCATGATTGCAGACCCTCAAAACGAAACTCCTCGAAGGGATCGACGTCGGAGAAAGACAGTCGTGGAGCTCTCGAAGGCCGAGCGGCAAAGCGCGGAACCGCAATCGCGAGGAGAGGCTCGGGATTACGACTGCGGGTCCATTAGAAATGGACGAGTTCCGCGGGATGTTGTTCGGTGTTTACCTCATGAGTCCCACAATTCCTATCCAAAGGATCTGTCTCGTCTCAGGCACGATGAAAAACAACACCAGAAGCGATTCCGAGCTTGCAGCGCCCTTCAAGATCCAGGCACTAGCAATCACCAGCCGAAACACCCGAGCGGTATCCAGGCAGGATTCTTCGTCGCTTCCAACGAAACCGACATTAGCAAAGTATCGGTCCCTACTTCCAGCTTAATTCACGCTAATTTAGCGGCAAATTAAATAAGATAAAATACTTCTATACGGGCGTGTTTGGCGAGGCTAGGCGCGGGCTGGACAACTTTTAACCGTTGCGAGGCCTGCTTCCTGGGACGATAGAGCCACAGTGTTAGAATGGTTAACACGGAGCGATGGTCGCCGAATAAGACTTATAGGACGTATGGGACCTACAGGTCCTGTTTGTTCTTAGTCCCAGGTCAGCCGTCTGCGCAACTGCATCCATCGATCGATTCCACTTCCCGCTGCAAATCAGGAGTTTCAGTGAACACAATACTTCCGCAAAACCTTCGAAGGGCATGGTTGGTTTTTTTGACGTTCAGTGGCACCGCCGCGATACCGGCTTGCTGGTCCTATGCCCAGGAATCGCCATCTGCCGCTTCCCCGTCTGCCAAACGCGATGCTGCTAAAACCGATCCTGACCGGACAGTGCTTTTGGAAAAGGCTGTCGGATTTTTACGTGCAAGTCAGGCAGAAGACGGTTCCTTCAGTAGTCAAGCAGGACCCGGAGTTACGGGACTGGTGATGGCTGGTTTGCTGGCCAACGGCGTCCCCTCCGACGACCCCATGGTTGTCAAAGGCTTGGCGTTTCTCGTGGCGTCCAAGCAAGAAAGCGGTGGACTGCATTCGCCCGGTTCACGCAACGCGAACTACGAAACCTGTTTGGCCATGATGGCCTTGCAGCGCGCCAACGCCAACGGCCAGTACGACGCGTTGATCGCGGGTGGCCAGAAATTTGTTCGCACGGCTCAGTGGGATGAAGGTGAGGGTCTGTCGCAAAAAGATCCTGAGTTCGGTGGCGCGGGCTATGGGAGCAAGTCGCGGCCGGATTTGTCGAACACATCGTTCTTCATCGATGCGTTGCGAAGTACTGGCGTTCCCGAAAACGATCCCGCGATCGAGCGAGCGCTGGTCTTTGTCAATCGCTGTCAAAACCTCGAATCCCCCGCCAACGACACAAAGTTCGCTCCTTTGATCAATGATGGCGGCTTCTACTACACTCCGGCCTTGGGTGGTGATTCGATGGCGGGTAAGGACGAAGCGACAGGCGGGTTGCGTTCGTATGCTTCGATGACGTACGCGGGCATGAAGAGCATGCTCTATGCGGGTCTCGAAAAGGATGACTATCGCGTGAAGGCTGCCAAGAGTTTTTTGGCCCGCAACTACTCCGTGTCGAGCAATCCAGGCATGGGCGCCGCTGGCTTGTATTACTACTTGCACACGATGGCCAAGGCATTGAGTTTGCTCGAGGAACCCGTCTTTGTTTCGGCCGACGGGGAGCACGATTGGAGTCGTGACATCCTGGCGCAACTCGCAGCCACACAAAACGAAAACGGTTCGTGGACCAATCCCGAGCCGCGCTGGATGGAAGGCGATCCCAACTTGGTCACTGGCTACGCGCTGCTGACACTTGGCTACCTCGAACCCGCGGCGCGATGAGTCAACGACTTTTGCACAATGCGATTGATGGCGTAAATGGGGGCTCGGCCCCCATCTACTTTTCCTAAACCGCTTTATCTGATCGGTTTGCAGCGAGATTTTGGTTTCGAGTGGCTTGTGGGAATTGGAAGTCGGGCTGCATCGCGGTAGTCTCGTCGTCGCGAGAGTGCCCACCGTGGCGCGACCTCTTCGATCGTTTCCCCAAGCTCATGGTCTTATGAATCCACAGCATCCTGATCCCAGTGTTGGCGTTCTATCCGAGCCGTCCGAGATCTCCGGTGGCGAATCCTTTGCAGCCAGTGAACCCTATGTGGGTCGTTGGCATCGTCTGGTCAGTCAGACGAACTGGGAGAAAGGACGGATCATCGTCGAATGGCGCACCGCCTTGATTGCTTCCGGCACGGCCGTTTCCAGTTACAGCGACGAGGCGTGGGCTCAGCAAGTTGGCGCGGTCACCAGTCAGCACGTGGGCCGTTTGAGGCGCGTCTACGATCGATTCGGGGCCGAGCAGCACAGCTACGAAGGCTTGTTCTGGAGTCACTTCCTGGCGGCCCTCGATTGGGACGATGCCGAACTTTGGCTCGAGGGTGCCCTCCGGAGCGGATGGAGTGTCTCACAGATGCGAAGCACGCGATCGGAGGCCATGGTGGCGGCGGGTGGTGAACCCGTACAGCACGAGGAATTGATCGCCGCCGAACTCGATGACGGCTTCGTACCTTTGGTGGCCGATGAAAACGAGGAAACACGATCGAAAGCCGACTCAGAATACGACGGCGAAACAGCTCCTCTCGCCGAGGGCCCAGATTTTGGCGATGCGGACATCGCTAGCGACAGTTCGGCCAGCCGGACCGAGGCTGGGGACGTCGAGTCCGATTCCTTCAGCGAAACCGCAAATCTGGGCAATCCCTTCCAATGCTTGGGAGATTTGCCGCCTGACGTCGCCGACGCGCTGGAGCAATTCAAATTGAGCATCATTCGGCACCGGGCTTCGCAATGGTCCGACGTGAGTCAAACCAAGATTCTCGAGGTCATTGAAGCCCTACGCGCATTCGCGTGCCGCTAGGTATACAAACGGCTAGGTATGCGAGTGCCGACCATGTGGCCCTGCCTGATGGCCCTGCCTGACGGCTGCGCCTCATGCGCGCCAGTCACATTGCTTGCCCGTCTGTGACATTGCCTGTTTGGCTGATAAACTGCAAGGCTCGCGATCGATCGGTCGCGAGTCCAACCATTTGGCGTGCGCTATGCCCTCGGGCGAGGATTCCCAACCGGAATGAATGAAGAAACCCTGCAACGGATCTATCGTACGTACGGCATCGAAAAT
Organism: Pirellula sp.; assembly: GCA_041752005.1. Classification (GTDB taxonomy): domain Bacteria; phylum Planctomycetota; class Planctomycetia; order Pirellulales; family Pirellulaceae; genus JBKCUI01. Next base: position 140,283 of record JBGSHV010000013.1, read on the forward strand.
TGGTCTTCAGGGTATTTCGCTGTCAATCAACTGGGAAACATCGTCGTACATCCCTCGATGAACGATCCGCGCTGGGTCGACCTGAAGGGCGTTGTTGACCATTTAGTCCACGAGAAAAAGTTAAACCTTCCGATCCTCGTCCGCTTCCCTCAGATTCTGACCAATCAGCTTCGAATCTTGGCCGGAGCCTACGCCGACTCGATCGAGCAATTCGGCTACAAAGCCAAGCACTTCCCGGTTTTTCCGATGAAGGTCAATCCGCGGCGCGAAGTGGTCGAGGAATTTTTGAAGGAGACCGGACGGCATCGTGTCGGTCTCGAATGCGGATCGAAAGCGGAACTGTACGCGGCCATCGCTCAGGATCAAACGTCCGAGTCGCTGTTGATCTGCAATGGGTTCAAGGATGAATCGTTCTGCCGGCTGGCACTGTTGGCGGTGCAATCGGGCAAACGGGTGGTGGTCGTGATCGAAAAGGCCAATGAGCTCAGGATTCTGTTGCGTGTGTGCAGCGAGGTCAACGTGTATCCATGGATCGGCTTGCGTGTGAAGCTCTACACGCGCGGTTCAGGCAAATGGGCCAGTTCGGGCGGCGACTCGGCCAAATTTGGATTGACGACTTCGGAACTCCTTCAGTGCATCCGTCTGCTGCGTGATGAAGGCAAGGACCAGTACCTTCGACTGCTCCACTTTCATATAGGCAGTCAAATCACGGACATCAAACGGGTAAAGAACGCCATGAAGGAAGCCGCGCGGGTGTACGCCAAGATCCATCAATGGGGATTGCCGGTCGACTACCTCGATATCGGCGGTGGGTTGGGAGTCGATTACGATGGCTCGAAGACTCGCACCGAATCCTCGATGAACTACACCGTGCAGGAATTCGCCAACGATGCGGTCTACACCGTTCAAACCGTCTGCGATGAAGAGAACGTTCCGCATCCGAATTTGGTGACTGAAAGTGGCCGCATGATGACAGCCTATCATACGGTGCTGGTCGTCTCGATCCGCGAGGAAATCGAAACCTTCGCGGATGATCAACCTGAGGTCACGATCGATGAAGACGATCCACAAGTCATCACGGAACTCAAAGGTCTGTGCGATGACCTCAACGGCAAAAACTACTTCGAGTACTACCACGATGCCGTGGAGCACAAAGATGAACTGCATACGCAGTTCAATCTCGGTCTGATCTCGCTTGAGGATCGGGCCAAAGGGGAGGTTCTCTATTGGGAAGTGTGCGCTCGCGCCTTGGCAGAGTCCGAACAAACACGGAATCCCAACGAAGAGTTTGAAGACGTCAAACGTATTCTCGCTGCAAAATACCTTTGCAATTTTTCGCTGTTCCGCTCGGCCCCCGATTCATGGGCTATCGGACAATTATTTCCTATCGTGCCATTGCATCGCCTGGACGAACCCAAGATCGACTTCGCAACGTTGGTCGACGTTACTTGCGATTCGGACGGGAAAATCGATAAGTTCGTGGACCTGCGGGACGTGAAAGAAACACTCGAATTGCCCGAGTGGAAAGAGTCGGAAGACTACTTTTTGGGCATCTTCTTGGTGGGCGCCTATCAAGAAGTCATGGGCTCGTTCCACAACCTCTTCGGTTTGCCCAATGAAGCCCAAATCTTCATTGAGAGCGGTGGCCGATTCCATGTTTCTAAAATTGTGCAAGGGAGCAAAATTCAGGACATGGTCGCCTTCGCGCGGTACGACGTGAGTATCTTGCACGAACAGTTTGCTAAGCGAGTCCGGGGTATGGTTGTCAACGGCTCTACTACAGCCGAGCACATGGAGAACTTGATCCGGCAGTACGAAGCTGCGGCGCAATGGACGACTTACTTGGACTGATTACTTGGACTGATTATTTGGACTGGCCATGGCCCGCAACGAACAACTCATCCGGCAACACAAGATTATTCAGGTGCTCGAGCGGCGTCGCTACGGTGCCAGCCTCGAGGATCTTCGCGATACGGTGGTCGAGGAACTTGGACTGGGAACGTTGCACGTTCGCAGCATTCGACGCGACATTGAAGCCTTGCAAGCCGCCGGGATGCCGATCATCACCGAGGAGACCGGAGCGGGCAAAGTTTGGAAAATGAGTCGGGCCGATACCGGTCTCCATCGCTTGACCATCACCGCCAGCGAACTGATCGCCCTCTCCATGGGCCGCGATCTCTTGATCCCACTGGTGGGGACGCAATTCTGGCAAGGCATCGAGGCGTTCTGGAACAAAGTTCGCGAACAGCTTCCTGCAGGCGTATGGGAACACTACGAACGTTACCGACGCACCCTGCGGATCCTCGGGGTCGTCCCCAAGACCTACGAAAAGCAACAAGGCACGTTGCGGACGATCAACCGCGCCATTCAAGAACATCGGCGTTTGGATGTCGAGTACGAATCGACCAGCAGCACCCCGCGCCAACGCATTCTCGAACCCTATGGACTGGCGATTTTTCAGTCGAGTATCTACTGCGTCGCCGTTGAGACGGGAACCAATCTCGATCTTGAGCCCCAGGAAAGACTCAGGCACTGGAAACTGGATCGATTCCTCCGCGCGACGGCCCAGGACGATTGGTTCAAGCCGGACGATCAGATCGATCTCAATAGCCATCTAGGACGCAGTGTTGGCATCTTTAGTGGCGACTCGCCCATCGTGTACCGCATCCGACTCAATGCGAAAGCTGCACGCTGGGTTCAAGAGGAACCGTGGCACGCAGAACAGCAACTCGAGGCCAACAAGGATGGTTCGTTTATCCTGTCCGTTCCTGCCTTCCACGCACTCGAAGTCATCCCGCAAGTACTCCGGCTCGGCCATGATGCGGAGCTCATCGAACCCGCTTCGGCCCGAAAACTCCTGGCCGAACAGATCGCAGAGATGGCAGCCCTGTACGAGTCGCCCTCGAAAAAACGATCCAACTGAGACTGCGATCAAAAAGCGGACCAAGGGTGAAAAACGTCATGGCCCTCGTTCAACGTACACCTTCCCAAAATCACAGGCCCTGATATTTGTGAAACTTATGCTGCTATCCTCGAATTGCGTTTTGGTCGTCAAAAGTCGTTAGAGTACCGACGTTCCCGTAGCGAAAGTCGAACAGGTGTGTACCCTGGCATCGGCTGTTCGCCGCGAGACTTCGTAGGACGTTGGGTGGACCCGCGTCAAAATGGCGAAGGAATCGGGGCCCAATCGGGGCCTATATCGTCTTCCCTCACACGTACACTTTCGCGACAATGGCCGGTTTGTTGCACGATCCCTACGGTGGGGGTGTGTTTTGCCTTTTTTGTAGAAGTAGTCGAAATCAATGTCCGACGCAAAGCTCTTGGGTGAGGCGGACCCTGCGGTCTTAGCGGCCGCAGGTCAGATCGAGGCCCTTATCGATGTCGATCCAGCGGAAACCAGCGAATGGCTTGGATCCCTGGATTACGTAGCCAAGAGTCGCGGTGCGGAGCGCGTGCGGTATTTGGTGAAGGCGTTAGAGAATCGCGCCCGCCGTGACGGCGTCGAGATACCGTTTGAGACCACCACGCCCTACGTCAACACCATCCCCCCTTCGAAGCAGCCCTTGTTTCCCGGCAATCGTGAACTGGAGCGCCGCATCAAGAGCATTATTCGCTGGAATGCGATGGCCATGGTGGTCCGGGCCAATAAGAAGAACAAAGGCCAAGGCGGACACATCAGTACCTTTGCCAGTAGCGCGACGCTCTACGAAGTCGCATTCAATCATTTCTTCAAAGGGCGTGGCGAAACAGGTTACCAGGGGGATTTGATTTACTTCCAAGGCCATGCGTCACCGGGCATGTATTCTCGCGCGTACGTCGAAGGCCGACTGTCGGAAGCCAAACTCGAAAACTTCCGTCGTGAGTTGCAGCCCGATGGGGGATTGAGCAGCTACCCACACCCATGGCTAATGCCTGACTTCTGGGAATACCCGACCGTATCGATGGGACTCGGGCCAATCATGGCCATTTATCAAGCTCGATTCAACGAGTACTTGAACGATCGCGGTTTGAAAGACACGAGTGGCCGAAAGGTCTGGGCCTTCCTAGGTGACGGCGAGTGCGATGAGCCGGAAACACTTGGGGCGATTACATTGGCCTCGCGAGAAAAACTCGATAACTTGATCTTCGTTGTGAACTGCAATTTGCAACGTCTCGACGGTCCGGTGCGCGGCAACGGAAAGATCATCCAAGAGCTCGAAGCGATCTTCCGCGGTGCGGGCTGGAACGTGATCAAAGTGGTTTGGGGCAGCGATTGGGATCCGTTGCTCGAGCGCGATGAATCGGGCCTATTGGCTCAGCGCATGACGGAGGTAGTCGACGGCCAATACCAAAAGTACACGGGCATGCCGGGCTCCTACATCCGCGAACATTTCTTTGGCAAGTACCCAGAGCTTCTCAAACTCGTTGCGAATTACTCCGACGAAAAACTAGAGAAGCTGAAGCGTGGTGGGCATGACCCCGAAAAGGTCTATGCCGCTTACAAGGCCGCGACCGAGCACAAGGGTCAGCCGACGGTGATCTTGGCCAAGACGATCAAGGGCTACGGGTTAGGCGAAGCCGGCGAAGGCCGCAACATCGCGCACAATCAAAAAGAACTGAACGAAAAGGAACTCCTTGAGTTCCGAAGCCGATTCGGGATCCCGATCTCGGACGACGAAGTGACCAATGCTCCGTTCTACAAGCCACCCGAGTCGAGCAATGAGTTTCGCTATCTCAACGAACGTCGTATCAGTTTAGGTGGTTCGGTACCAAGCCGTCCGACCGAGCATCCAAAACTCGAAACGCCGCCGCTTGAGGACTACCGCAAGTTCATGAGCACGCAGATCGAAGGGAAAAACATCTCGACCACCAACGGCTTCGTGCGACTGCTCGGGCGATTGGTCAAAGACAAGCAGATTGGTCGCTTCATCGTGCCGATCGTTCCCGATGAATCGCGGACCTTCGGGATGGAAGGCCTATTCCGTGAGATCGGTATCTACGCCCACGCGGGGCAGTTGTACGAGCCGATCGATTCGGATCAGATCTCTTACTACAAAGAAGCTCGCGATGGTCAGATCCTCGAAGAGGGGATCACCGAATGCGGATCCATCAGTAGTTTCGTAGCCGCCGGCACTGCGTATTCGGCGCATGGAATCAACATGATTCCATTCTACATCTACTACTCGATGTTCGGCTTCCAACGTGTCGGAGATTCGATTTGGGCGGCCGCCGACATGCGGGCCAAGGGCTTCCTCATCGGTGGTACCGCTGGCCGCACCACACTCAACGGCGAAGGACTCCAGCACCAGGATGGACACAGCCATCTCAACGCAATGGCCTTTCCAACGGTCCGTGCGTATGACCCTGCTTGGGCTTACGAAACCATCGTGATCGTTCTCGATGGCATGCGTCGTTTGTACCAAGAAGGCGAGACGGCGATCTATTACATCACCGTCCATAACGAGGACTACGAAATGCCAGCCATGCCCGAAGGGGTTGAGGAAGGCATCATTCGCGGCATCTACAAGTTCAGATCGCAGGAAGTCGACAAGGCGCGAGGCCGCGTCCAATTGTTCGGATCGGGCGCGATTCTACGTCACGTCCTCGAAGCCCAAAAGATCCTGGCCGAATCCTATGGAATCGCCAGCGACGCTTGGAGCGTTACCAGCTACACGCAACTTCGACGCGACGCCCAAACCTGCGAACGATGGAACATGCTCCACCCGGACCAACCGGCCAAAAAGAGCTACATCGAAACCGTACTCGAAGGGGTCCAAGGGCCGATCATTTCCTCCAGCGACAACGTCCGTGCCGTCGGTGAACAACTCTTGCCGTATCTCGATCAAGACTACTATGTGCTGGGTTGCGATGGCTTGGGCCGCAGCGAAACACGCGTCGCTTTGCGACGTCACTTCGAAGTCGATGCAGCGTCGATCACGATCGCAGCGTTGTACCGTCTGAGTCGCCAGGGAACGATTCCAGCGAGCGTCGTCACAACCGCAATTCGAGATCTCGGTTACGATCCCGAAAAAATAAACCCCCTGTACGCTTGATCGGTCGATGCGGGGGCCGCACACCGTCCCCGCTGCCTTGCCCCAGTGTTCGTATCAGCATTGTGTTCCATTCAACTTCCGTTAACGCATCAATAGAACCAACCTAGTCATGGCTACCGAAATCAAATTGCCCTCGCTCGGCGAAGGAATCGAGTCTGGAGACGTCCTCGAGGTTCTGGTCGCGGTCGGCGATGTCGTTAAAAAAGAACAATCGTTAGTCGAGATGGAAACCGACAAGGCCACGGTTTCGGTCCCCAGCCCCATCGGAGGCAAGATCGTTAGCATCGCGGTCTCCGAAGGCCAAACCATCGCCGTCGGTGGCTTGATCGCAACCATCGAAAGCGCCGAATCACCTGCGGCCGCGGCAAAACCAGCCCCTGCACCTGCCGCTCCCGTCGAGCCGGCCGCTCCGGCCGAAGCCAAAGCTCCGGCGGCAAAAGAAGCACCAGCACAAGAAGCACCGGCCGCGGCCAAACCGACGACACCTAAGCCTACCGCTCCCGTCGTCGTCCCACCCGCTCCCAAGAAAGCCCCTGCGTCTGCACCCGCACCGGTACCAATGGCTGACGCGGACTCGCCATTCTCCGAAGACATCATCCCTGCCGGACCAGCCATCCGTCGCTTCGCACGCGAAGTCGGAGTGGATCTGGCCGATGTCACCGGTAGCGGCGAAGGTGGACGGATCACGCGCGACGATGTTCTCGCCGTTGTTCGGCTCGCCAACCAATCCTTGCAATCGGCTCGCGCCGCTGCCCCTGCTCCGGCATCATCCGCCGAGTCCACCTTGGCAGAAGCCCCCGCGTCCACCAAACCATCGAACGCCAAAGCCGGTTCGGAACCGAAACCGGGCGTCGTTGCGAACGATGACTACGGTCCCATCCGTATCGATCGCATGTCCAAAATGCGAAAAACGATCGCCGCCCAAATGGACAAGTCATGGTCGACGGTGCCACGTGTCGTCAATTTCGACGATGCAGACGTTACCGAACTCGAAGCCTTTCGGCAGACGAGCAAGGACGACTACGCGTCCCGCGGTATCAAGCTCACGACGATGCCGTTCCTGATCAAGGCCATCGCAACAGCCCTCAAGCATCATCCCGCTCTCAATGCTGTATTCGATCAGGAAAACGAACAGATCATTTACAAAGACTACGTTAACATCGGCATCGCCATCGATACCCAACGCGGCTTGGTCGTCCCCACGCTGAGGAATGCCGATCGCATGTCGATTCCCGACGTCGCGTACGCCCTCTCGGACATGTCCTCGCGCGTGCGCAACAACGACTTTGCCGTCAGCGATCTTCGTGGCGGTACGTTCACCATTAGCAACCTCGGTGCGATCGGTGGCACGTATTCGACGCCGATCGTCAACGTTCCCGAAGTAGCCATCTTGCTCGTGGGCAAATCCCGGAAGATGCCCATGGTCATGGACGATGACTCGATCAAGCCGAGGTTGATGATGCCCCTGAGCTTGGCCTACGACCATCGCTTGGTCGACGGCGCGACCGCCGCCCGCTTCCTCAACGATGTCATTGCTTATCTGGAAGCCCCTAGCCGTTTGCTGCTGGCGATCTAATCGTATCGCAGCCAAACGTTTAGCCGTGCGTCGATGCGGGTCATCGGCCAAACCCAACGTTTACTTCCCTTGGTTTTGGCGATCGGTATTGGAGATCGAATGAAGATTCTCCTAAGTCAATTTCCGTTTGGCAGTTGTTGGTCAAGAGTGATACATTAAACTCATGCGGATCCTCCCCGCAGAAGTTTGGGTATCCGTTCACACTCCGATTAGCCGGAACGCGTTAGCGTCCGGTTTCCGTAACAATTCGAAGAAACCGGACGCTAACGCGTACCGGCTGATTTAGCTGCAAAAATGCACAATGAATATCGGGGTGTGAACGGTTACAAAACTCAACTGCCAATGCAGAGTCATTGATCCAGGCGAAATGCTTTCCTATTTGCGCAATAGGTAAGCTTTCTAGGCGAAAGTGAAGTTTAGACCTGCACAACTCAAGGGGGACGCCCCTTGCACTCCAAGTTGCACGCACAGTCGATTGTTATCGCCTTTTTTTGGCTGTTGAAAGTGTTGCAAATGGGTGAATATGGTTTTGGAGATCAGTTTCGGCCTCCGGATACAAGCGTCAGGAACTTGAATCTTTTTTCATCCCTTTTCGCATCCGCGACAAACCGAATGATGCGTGCATTCGTTGACCAATGCACGATAGTCAAGGTCGTACGAGCGCTGCCGTATTCTCACTCTGACTGAACAAAAAAAGAGAATCTACGTTGGGATCGTGGGTTACCTTCCTAGTGTGCGCTACGAGCGCAGCGTGTCGCAAGGCGACGGTTACTGGGAATGGTCACGAGATTCCACGAGCGACCTCGGATGTTCGGTGTCGATATACATAATTTCATTGAGGGGCGGCGCGATCGCGTGGGCCGACTGACTGCATTGCAATCACATGCAACGCGGCGGTCGCACGTACGATTTGGTCTGCTATTCTCCCTCCTCGTGATCACGCTGGTGGGCTGCAAGACCCTCAGCTTGCCCGCCATCGATCCCAATGGTGGCCGAATTTTCTCTGGGCAAACCACCACGCTTGTATCACCGCATGGAACGGGCAATGGATACCCAAGCCAAAGTCCCATGTTTCAGGCACCACCTGAACCTAAGAAGTGCGTGCATGGCACCCCCGCCGGCACCGATGGAAATGCCGATGGCTGTCAGATGTGCCAGCATTCTAACAAAGAAGATGCGTCCGACCTTCGCGGTCGTTGTGGTGAACTGCTGCTAACCCCCACTCGGATTGTCGCACCTGTGGGTGGTGAGGTGATCTTGCTAGCGGGCATCTGTGGCAAGGATGGGATGCTGGTCACCGGCGAACCGATCGAGTGGATGCTATCGCCTGAAAGTGTCGGACAATTCGTCGAGGTGGGGGACGATGCCAAAGGGCAACGACGCAGCTTTTGGGCATCGACCGCTCCAATCACTCCCAAGGTTGAGAAGCTGGGCATCGATTACGCCCGAGGGCGAACCAGTAGCGAAGCCAGCCGCATCACGCGCGGCACCGCTCGCAAGGACGATGATTTGCCAATCCGAAAAGGCCAAACGTGGCTGAGTATGTCCAGTCCCTCCGAGGGTGTGTCGAAGGTCACCGTCATGGCGCCCGATAGCGACGCCTGGGACAAGCGGCGGCAAACCGCCACCATCTATTGGGTCGATGCGAGCTGGGAGTTCCCTCGCCCACAGATCGCCATGAGCGGTCAATCGGCCACATTGGTCACCAAGGTTCTGAGGGCCGAAGGCTTTGCGCCTGCCGAAGGTTGGATCGTTCGCTACCGATCACTCAACCCCGAGTTGGCGCGTTTCCTGCCCGGTTATGCCGAAGTCGCAGAGCAGACGGTCGATCGCAATGGCAACGCCACCATCGAAACGATCAATATGAGCCAACCTGGACTCATCACGCAGACGAACGGTACCGCGCTCATCGAAATCGAAATCAGCCGGCCGCAGCAAGCGACCGAGAACATGCCCGAATTGCCACTGGCCCGTGGGACGGTCGAGGTGACTTGGAACGCGCCCGACCTCAATCTGCGTGTAAGCGGTCCCGAAATCGCTGTACCAGGTCAACCCTTGGCGTACGCCGCTACTCTGGAAAATATAGGCTTTTCCCAAGCCGAAAATACCATCCTGTCCATGGCGATCCCAAACGGCATGAACATCCAATCCATCTCCGTTCCGCCGACCCGTCAAACCGCAACGGCATTGGCCTGGGAGATTGGCCCCTTGGGACCTCGTCAAGCGTTCGATGTGGAGGTCGTCGTCGCTGCCTCCACCGACATGGACGCACGCATCGTCTTTGAAGCTACCCATGCACCGGGCGTGCAAAAATCGGCCGTCGTGTCGACTCTGGTCCAAAAACCGGAACTCGTGCTCAGCGTTCAATCGGATCCGAGTAAACCGCAGGTTGAAATCGGCGACGCGGCAAACTTCACGATCAAACTGACCAATACCGGCAATCAAACCATCAGTGATGTGGTTGTCATCCTCGACGCCGAACCTGGCTTGGCACACGTCCGCGACGGTGCCGCCCAAGTCACACGCCAGATCGGATTCATCACTCCAGGCCAGTCCTTAGATGTCTCGGCTCAGTTCGTTGTGCAACGCGATGGTGAGCTGAAACTCACAGCCACGGCACAAGCGATCAATCAAGTGCTGGCGTCGGGCCAAGCGTTCGTGCGAGGGGTTCCTGCGACGGTCAAGCGACCGACTGTCGAACTGAACCTTTCGGCCAGCACGGGCGCCAATGCCATCGCCATCAACACCGAATCGATGGTGCAGTTGCTGGTTCGCAACTCAGGTTCCATCCCGATCCGGAACTTGATGGCATCCATCAAATACGATCCAGCCCTACTGCCGCGGGTCGCTTCGGCCGGTTACGAACAGAACACGGCTAACCAAACGTTGTGGTGGCGTGTCCCTGAACTTCCGGCTGGAACTAGTATCGACTTCAAGATCAATTTCATCGCCGTCTCGCCTTCGGCCAATGCCCAAGTGGTGGCGCAGATCGAAACCCAGGATCGATCGATTACTGAGATGCGAAACGTTGGAATACCGGTGGTGGAATTGAATACCGGCACCAACTCCGGTGGAACGTTTGGTGGTTCGGGCGGACCTGCCGCAGGGGGTGCTCCGGGGAGTGCTGGGATTGGTGGTACTGGCGGAGGTCCCGGGGGGACTAGCGGCGTGCCTGGCAATGAAGTGCCGCCTAAAACCGATCTTTTGGTCGCGATCGATCCGGTCAACAACTCGGTTCGCCTGAACGCGGAGAGTCAGTATGTGATTCGCATTCGCAATCAATCGACTGTCAACCAACAGCGCGTTGAGATGCTGCTGCAATTGCCCGAGGGAGTGCGAGTCCGCGATTTACGCGGGATGACCGAGGGCAAATACTCCTTCGACGAAACAGGGCGCCGTATCACAACCGAACCGATCCAGACCTTAAGGCCGGGCGAGGAATACTCGTACAACTTGGTCCTTCAGCATGCACTGGTTTCGAACGAGCAAATGACCGCTTCGGTACGGTCCGCAAATGCTCCAAACCCCGTCAGCGCCGTCTCCAACATTTCGACCCTTCCCCCCTGATTCGTGGCCGCGCAGCTACTTTCTGCAGCAGTGATCTGAAATAGAATAGGAGACACCGGACAACTAACTCCTCTCGATCACCTCTCCTGCGAATGGTCCTGTTCCATGTCTTTCGTCGTTCCCTCGAACCGTTGCGTTGCGATGACTCGCAGTACGTCTCGAGCCTGCTTGCTCCTAATCGCGATCTATTGCACATGCTGTGGCGTGCCTAACTGCTGGTCGGAGTCGACCCACGCCGAGGAGCCAATTGTGGCCGCGATACCCGACGCCTTGACAGTCGAGAAAATCGATCCACCCTCGTGGTGGACGGAATCGACGCTGTCACCTATCCGACTCCTGATTCGCGGCACCGGACTGAGGCCAGGTTCGGTGCTCAACACCGGTTCGGATCGGTTGCGGGCCTACAACATTCGGACCAGTGACAACGGGCACTACCTGTTTGCTGACCTGGAGATCGATCCTCAGTGCACGCCAGGGGTTTATGCGTTCCGAATTCAAAACCAAGGTAAGGCCTCAGGCGCGTTCGCTTTCACGGTCAGTCCCAGACCGACCTATCGGCCTCAAGGCTACTCTGCAGATGACTTCATTTACTTCGTCATGCCCGATCGTTTCTGCGATGGCGATACCGAAAACAATGCACCTCAGAAATCCCCAGAGAATTACGATCGCAACAAACCGCGTCACTACCATGGCGGCGACTTGGCAGGATTGACGAGCAAATTGGACTACCTGAAGTCGCTTGGGATGACGGCGATCTGGACCACGCCTGTCTACGACAACAACGATGGCTTGGATTTCAAAGAAGCTTACCCGGATGCGAAAAACGTTAGGGTACCGTCGACCAGTTATCACGGTTACGGAGCAATCGACATGTACGCCGTCGACGAGCATCTCGGGACGATGACCGATTTGAAGCGGTTCGTCGATACCGCGCATGGGATAGGGATCAAGGTGATCCAGGATCAAGTTGCCAACCATACGGGACCCTACCACGTTTGGGCCAAAGATCCACCGACAGCGACTTGGTGGAACGGTACGGTCGACGATCACGAAGCAAACAATTGGCAGAAATGGACCGCCATGAGCCCGCGCGGGACCGACGATGTGCGATCGCTCAATCTCAATGGTTGGTTCATCGATATCTTGCCTGACTTCAATCAAGACGACATCGAGGTCGAGCGTTACCTGATCCAGAATTCCATATGGTGGATAGGTACCGCGAACTACGATGCCATCCGCATGGATACACTGCCTCACGTTCCACGCCCCTTTTGGAATCGATGGTCGAGCGCCATCAAACGCGAGTTCCCCGGGGTCGTCATCTTAGGGGAATTGTTCGATTCGGATCCCGTTTTGCTGTCCTACTACCAAGGCGGACGGACAGGGCACGATGGTATCGATACACGTATCGATAGCCTCTTCGACTTCGGATTGTTTGGACCGCTGCGAAATGTCTTTGCCAAAGGTAAAAGCATGCGCGAAGTTCACCAAATGTTTGCCCGCGATTGGCTCTACCCAAACGCTGATGCTCTCACGACCTTCGTAGGCGTGCACGACATGCAACGCTTTATGAGCGAAGAAGGGGCAAGCATCGAAGGACTCAAAATGGCCCTGACTCTGATCGCTACCAGTCGTGGCACTCCTCTGTTGTATTACGGAGACGAAATCGCCATGCCCGGTGGCGGAGACCCAGACAACCGCCGCGATTTTCCAGGTGGATTTTCAGGGGATACTCGCGACGCATTCACCGCCGAAGGACGGTCCGAGACCGAAAATTCGGTCTGGAACCATGTGGCCAATTTGGGTCGCTTACGCCAAGAACGGAAAGCCCTGCGGCGTGGGAAAAGCTTGGATTTGCTCGATGCCGATCAGCAGTATGCTTACGCCCGCGTGAG
>JBGSHV010000014.1:0-2680 GCA_041752005.1 Pirellula sp.
AATGGATTGCAGCGAAGTGGCGATAACGCGTGTCTCCAGTGGAACGTTTCCCTTGCGCCACACTCGCTGAATCCAGCCGTTCGTCGGTCAGAGAAATCCATGCAGACGTTGAATCCATACCAATCATCGACAATACATGAAACTACGGCCCGATCTGTGTGGTCGAGGTGGCATTTTCCGCTCTTGCTTGCATGGGGGATTCTACCCACTGCTTTCACCCTACGCTCAATCTATTTTGCCGTAGAGAACTTCAATGTTCACGGACGCTTCTACTTTGGACTCATTTGGGACGGGCTTTTTGTATATGTGGTTCTAGCGATGTGGATTATTTGTGTATCGCTTTTTGGCAATCGTAGTTCTGCTGTCCGGCTAGTTCGTGCGGTATCGATCATTCCCGCGTTACCCATTGCCATGATAGCAATGGTCTCCATCGTACGACATCTTCTGCCCGGCGGAACATTTTACATACCCAGTGTGATTTCCAGAAATGGCATTAACGAGTTTCTCCTGTACCATCTGTTCTATGTGATTGTTTTTGTTCCAATGGCCGTGTATTCATTCATGACCCTTTGGTATACGTATCGCATACTACGAGCCGGTGACTCGAAACATCCCTTAAACTACAACGATGATTCGACGAACCAACGATTGCACCCAAGCGGCGGATCAGGTGTTTTGCCAAATCAATGATTCATCCCGCCGCTGGGTGAATCGAACCGTTCTGTGCAAAAATGAGATGGAGGTTCCATGACGCAGAAAGAGCAACTGATTAAGGCACTCGAATTCTTCAAGGAATGGAGTAACTATCTTCTTGTAACAACGGTTGCTGCCACAGGTTGGGTTTCCGCTAAAGACGCCGCGATTTCCGGTTGGGCACGTCCATTTTGCATATGGTCGTTTGGCCTGTCTGCAGTATTTGGTATCTTCACACTTGCGATCATCCCCAGAGTCACTGAGTCCATAACTGATACGGACAAATCGATATATAACATTGCTCCCAGCTTCAACCTTTTATGGATGTGGCCGCCAGCGATCCCCATATCGCTTAAATGGGTTTGTTGGCCTCAGCACGTCCTGTTCATCTCTGGAATTGTCTTGTACGTACTGGCGGCTCAAGGCTGATTTCCACGGTGACGACTGACCGAAATGCAGCACAGAACAAAGCGTTCGACCGAAGCCGCGGTGGCTGGCGTTTTGACAATTGAAAATGACTCGCCGCGGCATCGGTCAACGCGGCCGTTCGTCGAATCATGGAGCACACTCTGAACCCATTTGCCCCTCCTCCAACTGACTCTAAGGATCCGCGTGCGGAAAGCTCTATAGTCGATGGCAGGCGCGCTTCATCGAAATGGGTTCGATCGAGTTTTTGGTTGGTTCCCGCAACCCTCGGGATCGCACTTGCTTTAAATGTCGGTGGCCTTGACGGCCGTTTGGGATACTTGGTGATGAGATCGCCGGTAACCATTACCGCAACAACATTCATTCGGGAAAACTTTCACCCTCGTCTGTTTGCCTTCGAACAGGATCTATTGGCCCATCTCCCGCTTGTGCCCTATTTCCTGCTTTACGCGATCACGCTTACCTTTTTACTTTCGCCCAAGGTATCCCCCGGCCTTTTGATGTTACCGATGGCTTATGCCGTAGTCTCCGCGCCGCAACTCTTGTTGTCTTCGGCACACTTTGAATCGATGGGTTTGCGATGGTATCACATGATTCCGTCGGCGATTTACGTCTTCTGCTACATTCCAATTACTCAAATAGGTATCGATGTTGCAACTCACATGCGAACTGCGAGTTTCGTTTTCGTACCGAGACTATTGGGATCGGTATCGGCATTTGCTATCATGGTGCTCTGCATAGCCTTCGTCCCAACTAAATCCCTTCACCCCTTATTGCTTCTGATCGTTCTGTGCGTGTTGGCCTACACGACGCACAAACCGATCGATGCGGCGACGAACAATCCGATGGACCGAAGCGGTGGGTCGGCCGCTTCCTGATGGATTCCTTTCTTGCCCCCGCTCGGTCATCGGGAGCGTTATGCCACTAAACCATTGCCGATGACGCTGACGATCGATTCACTTTGGCTCCGCGTTCACGACGTATGGCGTCGATCCGAGATTGCAATTCGTCCCGGTGTTTCGTCGATCGACGTTACTGCATTCGAGACGAGGTATGGCGTTGTGCTGCCAACCGACGTTCGCGACTATTTTCGTGCTGCGGACGGCACTGGCGACCATATGGATGACGGTCTGTACCGATTCTGGCCACTTGCTGAGGTTAAACCAGTTCACGATGTCTTGGTGTCCGACAGGTTCGAGTATTCCGATCGGTATTCATATCCCGACTGTTTTGTATTCGGAGACCATTGTATAAACTGTTGGGACTATGCTGTGCGACTCACAAAAGACTCAATGCAACCAGCACCAGTTTTTCGCGTAACGGGCGGCGAACCTCCAGGTGAACAGATGGCTGCGTCATTCCGCGAATTCATGTCGCGGTATGCTCAAAACCCGGACGACATCATGTGACGCAGGATAAACTGGCATAAATCGGGTAAGGATGCCCGTCGCCGGGCACCCTCCCCACACCACCGTACATGCGGATCCGCATACGGCGGTTCAACAAGAATTTGAAGATCCTCCGTTATCGTGAGTGCGATACTCAGAAGCGACTTTGGCAT
>JBGSHV010000015.1:0-125254 GCA_041752005.1 Pirellula sp.
AAACAGTTCGTTTGATGGATTGGTTCTGAGATCTATTTCACAGCACAGGCTGGGTGCGCGTCACAGGTTTCGTGTGCGTCATCGATTGCTTCGGCGCGAGGAAAGTCGATCTCGGTTTCTGCAACGTGGTTGAAGTAGTTGGTGAAGATGTTGAGCGCAACATTGGCGACGATTTCTGCAATCGCACTATCATTCCACCCGGCACTTCGAACGGCCCCTAAATCGGCGTCACTGTCATCCCCAACTTGGACTTCACCGCGTCGAGCAGTTCTTTCGCTTTGCCTGTCGCAAGCGTTGGGCTTACGGTTTCGATCCGAGACATAATTGAACTCCTAGGGTTCCAGAGGACTTTCTTCATTTGTCAGCAACAGCTGCTGATCATGCCTCTCCTCAATGCATTTGCAGTGCCAAACCTTCAAGAAACCCATAAGTCGTTATTTAGTAATAGTTTAAAACTATTAATGCGCATTTTTCACAGGCACGACATTTCGTGAAAACACGAAAAACCGTTGAAAATGCACGAGATATCGTGTATGCTTACGAACATGCTTGAACAACATTTGCCGTTGATTCCCGATCCGAAATCGTTGCTGTTGGCGATGGCCCAGCAGCGAAGCGTGGATGAGGTGTTGAAACTGGTCGTTTCGGAACTGGCTAATTCACAAGTGGTCGCCTTGACACGCATCTGGTTAATCCGACCCGGGGCTGGTTGCGAGACGTGCCGGATGCGTTCGCAGTGCCCCGACCAGACGAACTGCCTTCATCTGGTGGCCAGTTCCGGGACTTCCATCGTCGACCCGGATAATACACTCAATCGCGTTGATGGATCGTTTCGCCGCTTCCCGTTGGGTGTCCGCAAGGTGGGGCGAATTGCCGTGACTGGCGAGCCGCTCGAGATCCAGAACATCGACGGTGAGCCTGAGTGGCTGGCAAATCCCAAATGGGCCAAAGACGAGGGCATCCGTGGGTTCGCTGGACAACCGTTGGTTCACCGTGGCCGAGTGTTGGGAGTGCTCGGTGTCTTTAGCCGATCAACGATTGGTGACCAGAGTCTCGATTGGTTGCGGATGATCGCCGACCACGTAGCCTCTGCTATCGCTAACGCCCAGGCGTGGGAGGAAATTGAATCGTTACGCAAACGATTGGAACTTGAAAACGATTATCTGCAAGAGGAATTGCGCGGCGAGTCTTTTGGCGAGATGATCGGCCAAAGCGCGCCGCTGCAAATGGTAGCGCAGCAAATTAGCCTTGTTGCGCCGACCGACGCGACCGTCTTAGTGACAGGCGAAAGTGGAACAGGCAAGGAGTTGGTTGCTCGCGAGATTCATGCCCGCTCACCACGACACGGGAGACCATTGATCAAGGTTAACTGCGCTGCGATTCCTCGCGAGCTCTACGAGAGCGAATTCTTCGGGCACACGAAAGGTAGCTTTACCGGTGCCCTGCGGGATCGGGTTGGTCGATTCGAATTAGCCGATGGTGGCACATTGTTTCTGGATGAGGTCGGCGAAATCCCACTCGATCTGCAGAGCAAGCTGTTGCGGATCTTGCAAGAGGGAGAACTTGAAAGAGTTGGTGAAGAGCGAACTCGTAAAGTCAATGTTCGCATCATAGCCGCCACCAATCGCAATCTCAAAGCCGAAGCGGAAGCAGGGAAGTTCAGAATCGACTTGTATTATCGCTTAAGTGTATTTCCCATTGAGTTGCCGCCGCTGCGAAAACGCAAGGAAGATATTGCGATGCTCGCCGAACACCTGCTCGGAATTCTATCTCGGCGTCTTGGAAAACCGCCACCGCGATTGACGCAAGCCAATTTGGCAGAATTGTTGCGATACGATTGGCCAGGTAATATTCGAGAACTACAACATGTGCTTGAGCGTGCCTTGATAACTTCGCCGAAAGGCAAGTTGAGTTTTGAGCTTAATTCTGGCGAGTCCACCAAGGCAACAGCAACGAGTTCTAAATCGATTTCGAACGAGGAGATCTTGTCTGCATCGCAGCTACGATCTTTCGAAGCGGCGAACATTCGTCGCGCGCTGCAAGCATGCGACGGTAAGGTCTATGGTGACAACGGCGCGGCAGCTCTGCTCGGTATGAAGCCTACCACGCTGTCGTCTCGCATAAAAAGTCTAGGAATCGCGATCAGAGATTAGGCAATGGAGAAGCCGGACCGTCCTAGTGTCTAACCGTGTCGAAAGCCGCCATTTCGATTGCGTCGGTAGATGTCCATAAGTCCCGACGGTGCTCCGCGCCACGACATTTCGCTTTTGTGTACGAGAACTCAGAGTAAGCAGCAGGTGGAATTGCCCACGGATTGCATGTACCAAACGAAGGCGCGCGATTGCAATAAGCGATGCCGTGCGTACTTAGGCTCGCTCGAGTTGGAACAGCGTCAGTTCCGGTCGGACGTTGAAGCGAACGCGCAATAGGTGGCCGACTCCCCGACTGATGTACAGGCGGCGGCCTCCTGACAACCCAAATTCTCCACAGGTGTATCGGCGATTTTGAACTGGCAACTGTGGCGGTGGCAGAAACGGAGGTTTGCACTGTCCACCATGCGTATGCCCGGCCAAGATCCAGCCTGCATAGCCATCCCACCCGCTTCGGTCCACCGCGTCGGGATTGTGCACTAAGACAAGCGACGCATCGTTGGTGGCTAAATCCGGCAGGACGGAAAGTGGCTCGAAACGATTTGCCCAAAGGTCGTCCAAGCCGACGATCGTCAAACCGCTAACATTCGCTCGTTCGTTGCGTAGGATACGAACCCCTGCCTTTTCAGCTTGCGCAATGACTGAGTCGGCGGTTTCATTATCGCGCCAGCCAGAACCATAGTCGTGATTCCCCAGAATCCCGAATGTTCCGAGTGTTCCGCTGGCCAGACGCGAGAACACCCTCGGGGCGTGGTTGCGAAGGTCGGTGTTGTTGCTAACAAAATCGCCTGTGTAGACCACAATTTCTGGTGCCAGCGCATGGATGCGATCCATCACACCGACAAGGTACGTGTCATCGACCTGAGGACCGATGTGCAAATCGCTGACATGCACCAAAGTGGCGCCGACCAAATCGCTCGGTAGATTGGCGATCGGCATTCGTCGAGACACCAACTCCAACCAATGCGGTTCCACTCGCCATGCGTAAAGTCCGAGCGCCGCAACACTCGATACCGCGGAACCCACTAGGAAGCGTCTTCTTGTGAACAAGCGATGGACAGACACGACTTAGGGATCACGTCTCGTCTTCGATAGAAAAAATCTCGGCCACATCCTCGCGCGTGTAAAACTGTATCCCAATCAATTCCCCTCCATGCGTTTCGGCGATGTCCGTGATACTGGCGGTTGCCTCGCTCAGCTCTATTTCGTTGTTGCGACCTTGAACGAAAATACAGATCCCGTAATTTCCATCTTCGTCAGGTTCATCGTATTCATCGCGGTCATCCAACCCCATGGTTTCCAGTTCTGCTGCAATCTGATGCATGGAACCAAGTGTGGTTGCGGCTACGAGGAAAGACCACGGTAAATCTGCATCTTCCTCGAGTCCACTGTCGGTCATATGCTTCAGACGCCATTGTGCCTCGTCCGGATCCAGCCAGCCGAACAACGCTTCCTCATCGATGGGGTCGTAGCAGTCGACGCCTTCGTAGGTGAGTCCACGCTCGGCAGCGATACTTTGCATGCGTTCTGAAATCTGCTTCACTTCGTCCGCCGTCAGCGCTCCACGTCGAATGACCATTAGCAGTGGATCTCCGATCGTAGCGTTTCCTTCGTCGTCTTCCTCTTCGACATTCTCTTGAAGCAGGAGGCCGAACTCGCTTTCCAAATCCTCCGCAACTTGCTCCAAGACGCCCATGTCAGGAGACCGAAGCGTGAAGTTCCAGTCTTGAACGTCCTCAAGATCGTGGCCTAGATTGTTGACCAAATGTTCGAACAAGGCATCGATATCGAAATTGAGATTAGGTTCATTATCCATTTTTGAGTTCCATTTCGAATTGTATTTGGGTCCGGCTAGCCTTTTGCCCCATTCTACCGAAATCTCGATTCCAAACAAATCGAGCCAGGCCGAGAAACCGTACGGCAACATTTACCCACGTCACGGCGACTCTTTCGAAATCTTTCGTGCAATTTCGTTCATCATCATCAGGCCAGCGGATCCATAAAACGTGTGGTACTCCGCCACCATTTCGCCTTGAATGATCACAGGGTCCGTCGCCACATAGCTCTTCGCGGTTTCGATTTCTTGCGTGTCAAAAATGAAGATTCCTCGAAAACCGTCAACGCCATCAAGAGGTCCCGCGAATACGAGCTTACCTTCGTTGGCCAGTCGCTGGATGTTGGCCATATGCCCCGCGAACATTTGCGTGCGTTCCTCACCCTTTGGGACTTGAGTCGGTCCGGTTTTCAGAAAGACCATCACGTATTTTCTCATTCCACG
Organism: Pirellula sp.; assembly: GCA_041752005.1. GTDB lineage: Bacteria > Planctomycetota > Planctomycetia > Pirellulales > Pirellulaceae > JBKCUI01. Next base: position 4,429 of record JBGSHV010000015.1, read on the forward strand.
CTCGTCGGCGCCGAGGGACTTGGCCAACTCCGCATCGTAGGAACTTGCGATCTTGTCCTGCGTCTCGGGTGGAGCGTAGAAACATACCAAACCCAAAAAACAAATTGCCAATTGTCTCGTCATTTGTGAGCCTCACGTTTCTTGTGTATGCAGTAGGGGAAAATCGTTCGATCCGATCGGGGAATCAATGGCCCAGTCGATGGCCCAGTCATTCCTAGGATAATCCTTTGACCAAGCCGCCGGGGGTTGGTTGGTGTAACTGGACGAACCTTTGGTGAAATGGTCTGGCTTTCGATAGCCAAGGCCACCTAATATCCAGGCCGGAAGGGTGCCTAACATTACGGCAAGGTTGGATATGTTTTTTGGGACGCGAGCGAAGTCGAACGAAAAATGGATCGCACGCCGACGCGGGGCGAACTTTCCCTCGCTGTCCGTCGGACTATTTCTAGTTTGCGCAGGTTGTGCAAGCGAACATTATCGCTACGGGCTTCGTACTCAAGCCTCGGATTCACCCATTCACTCGGTCCATGATCGTCGGTATCCCGTTGCGGTTGGAGGTGAACACCCACGCTTGGACCGCCTCGAACGTTGGGTCCATTCTCCTTCGCGGTGGAGAAAACGTTGGTTTCCGTCCAAGGCATCCGTCGATCAATCACCCGAGGAGCTTCGGGATGCGGCAATTGAATCCGTGCACGGCTACTTGGCCGCCAATGGACTCGATGACGTGCACCTCGACATCCGCAGGTACGAACCTGGAGAACAGTGGAGTCGACTTCGTGCCAATCCGCGGATTTCACCGTTATGGAAAGCAACGACCGGTGCCTTAAGTGTCGCCGCCTACTCCATATTCCCATACCGCGTTTTTCATGTGGACCGATACGATCCGTATACCAATACGTTGAGTCTAAACTCCACCGATCCTTCTCGTGGTTTGTATCAAGCCGCTGAGGCCAAAGAGTATCTGCAACATCCGTGGCTGGGCACCTATACCTTCGTGCAAAAAATTCCTTTCGTCCCTGCTGGTCATCACATACGCACGACGAATGATGTACTGACCTATGCTCGATCGCATGAGCCATGGCACCATGAAAAGGAGATCTACCCTCCCTCGTACGCTAAGATTGCAAGCAGCGCCGTACCCAACATCTTGTACGCTTCACCCAGTATGCCAACTCTCGTGGTACCTATCGTGCAGTTTGCGATCGAAGGCACGGGAGGATTGGTAGGTGTCTCGGTCGCCAAATACGAAGAATCGCGAAGAGAGTCGCTATCCGAGAATGAGAAACCCGGTGTGAAGTCCGCGACCCAAGCAGAGGGTGCGATGGTTGGAAATCCCGACGCGAACGACTGATTCGATGTCGATAGCGATCGATACGTCGGAAAGCGAAACAACGTTCGACGAACTATGCGCCTTATCCCGATTGCTGCGAAGCCACGCGGAGCTTCGGAACCAAAAGCAAACTTATCAAGAAAAACGAAGCTCCTAGGCAACCTGCGACCCAGAAGTTCTCAAGTCGACCGTCCGGTGCCTCCGTCACTATATTGGCGGCGATGCTGGCTGCTACCCCAATGGCTAGCGACTGAATCGAACTCGACACACTCAGGAATCCGCCACGCCAACGCGGTACCGGGACACTTGAGATCATCGACTGTCCCGGAACCATGCGGGCCGAAGACAAGACCATGTAGAACGTCGTAATGAGCACACACAACCACGTGGAAACAGGGGGGAGTGAAGAGACCACAATGGCGGGCAAGATCGATAGGCAGGCGACCCAGATGTAGACAAGTGGCTTGCCCAATCGGTCAGAGATACGGCCCACCAAGGGCATGGTGAAAAACGTGCATCCACCTCCGATGACGTAGATGTACTTCAAGTGCTCTTGGGGGATTTCGACATTCTTCACGCAGTAAGTCGCGAGGAAGGGCACGATCAAAAAGGTTTGAAATACGAGCAGCGCGTTGAAGAGAAACGCCCATTGATGCGCGGGTGCACGCAGTACCTCGGCCAATGTTTTCCAGTAACCATCACCCAGTTCCGAATGCGGGCGTTCGATGCGGGGCAAGGCGAAGAACAAGGTAATCCAGGCGGGGACGCAAGCAGCGGCCAAGTACAGGAAAGGTATTTGAGGCGAGGAGGCCCATTCGGCCAACCACAACCCAATCGGTACACCTACGACCGAAGCCATCGAAAAGGAGGTCATGATGACGCCCAACGCGAAGCCGCGTCGCGACTCGGGAAATACGTCGCTGGCAATCGACAAGACAATCGAACCGATCAATCCGCCGCAGGCGCCGGTCAAGCAACGGGCGAAGATCAAGGCTTCAAAACTCTTGGCCGCGTAGCACAGCAGGGAACTACACGCGAACAAACTCAGCAGCACCAACGTGGTCATGCGGCGTTCAGTACGGTTGATCCAGCCCGCCATGCTGATGCCAGCCACGAACGAAGCAAATCCGTAACTGGCCACGATGTAACCGAATTGATCGGCTGACAAATGCATGTCGTCGAGGAAGCGGGGCCCCAACGGCATGACGACGATGAAATCGAGAATGTTTAAGAACTGAATTCCGGCGAGCGCGATGAGCACCACCCACTGGCCGGTGGTGAATCGCGTCATGCAGAATCAGCGGACTGGAGTTGATCGAGCTCGTTACCGATCCTCAGACATTCCAAAAGCGCCTGAGCACATTCCTCGCCTTTGTTGCCTTTGTTGCCACCGCTGCGCTGGATGGCTTGCTCAAGTGACTTGACGGTCAACAGTCCGAATGCAATCGGTTTGTTGTGATCGAGGGACAATTGCATTAGGGCGGAACTGACAGCTCGATTGATGTGCTGGTCGTGCGTCGTTTCACCTTGAATCACTGCGCCCAAGGCGATGACGCCGAGCACTTGACGATTGGCGACGAGACGTTGGGCGGCGAAGGGCAGTTCCCAAGCGCCCGGCACACGGACAATGAGGATCTGATGGCTAGGCACGCCAGCCGCAATCAATGTCGCCACGGCGGCATCGCAAAGGGAATTGGTGATGTGGTCGTTGTAGCGCGACGTCGCGATGCCGATAAAATGGTCGTCGGTGAGCACCGAAGAGAGTGGTTGGGGTGCGAGTTCCGTTGGCATGGCGGTTCACCTAGGGATTCAATAACGTAAGGAGAGTAAAAATTCAGCGTTGCTTTTGGTCTTCTGCAGTTTTTGAACGATGTATTCCATCGCCTCCGGTGCGTTCTGTCCAGCCAACGATTTCCGCAAAAATGAAATCCTCTGATACTCTTCCGATTCGAGCAATGCCTCTTCCCTTCGCGTGCCCGATTGAAGGATATCGATGGCCGGCCAGATGCGGCGATCGACCAAGCTTCGATCGAGCACGATTTCAAGATTACCCGTCCCTTTGAACTCTTCGAAAATGACATCGTCCATCCGTGATCCGGTGCCGACCAAAGCCGTCGCGAGGATGGTCAGTGATCCCCCCTCTTCTAGTTTGCGAGCCGCACCGAAGAAGGCCTTTGGTTTCTGCATGGCGTTGGCATCGAGCCCACCCGTCAGAGTTTTTCCTGACTGAATGCACTCACCGTTCCAGGCACGAGCGAGGCGGGTGATAGAATCCAAAAAGATAACGACATCGATACCATCTTCGACTAGCCGTTTCGATTTCTCGAGCACCATTTGGCTGACCTGAATGTGGCGTGCCCCAGGTTCGTCAAACGTGCTGCTCACGACTTCGCATTTGGGTCCCCGAACCTCGCGCTGCATGTCGGTAACTTCTTCGGGACGTTCGTCCACGAGCAGCATGAAGACATAAGCGTTTGGATAATTATGAAGCACCGAACGAGCCATTTTTTGAAGCAAGATGGTTTTCCCAGCCCGCGGCGGTGAAACGATCAAGCCGCGTTGGCCAAATCCGATGGGCGTGATCAAGTCCACCACGCGCGTGCAAACCTCCTCAGGCATGGTCTCCATCACCATCCGCTGCCGCGGATGCAATGGGGTCAACGAATCAAACGCCTTGCGCCCACGGACTTCATTGGGATTGCGATGGTTGATGGCTTCGACACGGAGCAGCGCAAAGTAGCGTTCGTTCTCCTTGGGCGGCCGAATTTGTCCAGAAACCGTCATGCCGGTGGTTAGACCGAATCGACGGATCTGCGACGGAGAAACGTATATGTCGTCCGGACAGGCGACGTAGTGATGGCTCGTGGACCGCAAAAAGCCAAAACCGTCTGCCAGGACTTCCAGCGTTCCTTCTCCCACCATCATGCCCGAGGATTGCATTCGGGACTTGAGGATCTGAATAATCAGTTCTTGCCGGTCGAGCTGCATTCGATCGGCGATCCTTTCGGTTTCGCCGATGGCGTGCAATTCCTCAAGGCTCATTCGCTGCAGCGTTGCGAAGTCGAGGACAGGTCGGTTTTCCGAAGGGGCACCAGGCGTACGCGCGGAACGATCGCGCAGCATCTCCTCAGCAATCGATAAAATCTCAGCGTTTTGGGGATTCGATCGCGAGCGATCGTTGTCGATACCAGTCATGATAAGGATTGCTAGTCCAAGCCGAACCGGTCGCGAAGCCGCGGACAGAAACGACTCGAGGCGCCTGCGACGAGACCACCGATGGCCTGACGGCAAACATGTGGATGAGAAGCGGACGGGAGGCGGGGAGAAAAGGGACGAAGACCAATGTCCTCGTATCCGTCTCAGTATACGCTGCTCAAAAGCAACCGAGCAACCTGAAAAAACCTAGCTTTGTGAGTTGCTCCCAAAGTTGCTTTCTTTGCAAAGGGTAGGCATAGTGATGGAGGATGTTTTAACTTCAATTATCCTTCCTGAAGGAATCGATTAAGGTGCTGAGATTTACCTTGACTACTCTGCTCGTTTTCCAAGCATCGGTGCTGCAGGCCGGAATGATTTTGGATGGCGTCCCGGATTCTTTGTACACCGATTTCGCCACCCAGTTTCCGTCGGTGGGCAAAGTCGGGAATTCGTCGGGAACCTTGATCGCCCCCCAGTGGGTCCTGACAGCGGCCCATATAAGCAACGCCGACTATGCAACCTTCACCATCGGTGGAACCAGTTATTCGGTGGCTCAGTCCTTTCGACATCCGCAATTTCTTCTCAACGGCGCCAACCTTAATTTTGGGTATGACGTGGCGTTGCTCCGACTCAACACCTCTGTCACAGGGTTCGCACCGGCACGGATCTATACCGGCACCAATGAACTGGGAGGAACTATCGCCATGGTCGGCTTTGGAGCCAGCGGAGTTGGTTCGGCCGCCAATCCTCAGAACCCCGGCACGAAACGCGCAGGGACCAATGTGGCCGATACGATTTTCAGCTTCAGCAACGGTACCGCCGGGCAAATCGGCGCACAGGATGCAGCGTTAGTAACCGATTTCGATGCGCCCGAAAATCTAAACCCAGGCGAGACCTACAACACTTTGGGAGTCGCTACTCCGACTTCTTTGGAAACCCAACTGGCGGGCTTTGATAGCGGTGGCGGTGGATTCATCGAAGTCAACGGCGAATGGTATCTGGCTGGAATTCATTCGGGTGTTGCGAGCCAACTCGAATGGACCGGAACCGGAAATGATCAACGCTTTGGATATGGGGCAGTCAGCGTCATGACGCGCGTCTCCAGTTATGAATCCTTCATTGCTAGCATCAGCGGTGTTCCCGAGCCGGGCAGTCTGGGGATCTTGGTCACATCGCTTCTTTTGGGCGGGGGTGGTTATTGCCTTCGGCGGCGGTGATTGTCTGCTTCGGCGATCGAAAGCTCTGGCTGAAGCACTGATACAACGCAAAAGCCCTGCAAACCAAACCCAATCGGCAAAGTCTGCCTAATCCTAGCCTTCCGAGATTGCCGATATCGAAGAAGCTCTGAGTTAGTACCGCCCCGTTCGCATTCGCACCGTTTCCGCGTGGGAATTGCGCGAACGATTTCCGAGGGAGTCGATCGACATGGACCGACGCGTCATACCTCATCCAACGCTGCAGCGGCTGGCATTGGCCAGTGGGCTAGCGGTTTGCGGTTTGTCGGGATGCGTCTCGATTCGGGAAGCGCCCATCGCGCATTCCGACTGGGCAATTTGCGACGCGCCGATTGCTGAACCGATCGCGCCGATTGCTGGACCGATCGAGCCAATTGCAGGACCGATCGAGAGAGTTCACGCCGTTCCGGTCCGCATGTGCGAGCAGTCCATGGGCTGGATCCGGGGACTGTGGTACGGCTGCGCGGACAAGATCGAGCAGAAACGGGCCGAAGCCAACGCACCTCCCTGGCCGCGCTTTCATCCCGTACCCACGCAGCCGGCGTTCACCGATCGCCAAATGGAAGGCCAATCAGACCCTGAAGCGTGGGGCGCGTTCATCTCTGAACAACCCTAACTGATGTTCGGTCTCTGATGGCTGTCGAACGCACGACACCGGAAGTTAACCACAGAGAACACATGCAGGAAGCGACGGTTAATAAGTCGGTGTCGGGTTGGCACCTGGAAGAGGCGGGGTGGGCATGTAGCCGTTGACACTCTTGGAGACATCGTTGACCAAAGCACCCGCTTGTTGGTAGACGCCCATGGCTTGTTGGCCATACTGTTGGCCTTGTTGCAGAGCGTTGGAAACGTTTTGGGCGCCTCCCATGCTGGCCAGAAGATCGCGGGCAGGTTTGAGATTCGGATCGATTTGCAAGGCAGCGTTTAGGTGTGTTTGCGTCGACGGAATGTTCTTGCGATTGAAGTGCATGTAGGCGATCTGGTAATGCGCCATGGCGGGGGCTTCGGTTTGCCTTAGTTCATTGAAGGCACCATCGGTATCGCCGGAATCGAGCAACACTGCCGCGAGACTGTTGTGGTAGGTGCGATTTTTGGGTTGTAGATTGACGGCTTTCTGAAGCTCGCTCTTGGCGTTATTGAGATCTCCCGAACGTGAGTACATCCCCCCCAATTCCGCATAGGCGTCGGGATTATTGGGGGCAACCGCGGTGGCTTTGCGATAGAACTCGATCGCTTTGTCCGGATCCTTCTGGGTGTCGTAAAGTCGCGCCATGCTCATCAAGGCAGAAGGGTTTTTTGCATCGGCTTCGAGAGCTCGGCTGTAGCTGTCCATGGCCTTCACGTAGTTACCTTGCGACTCAAAGTAGCTACCTTGGGCCACCAACACTTCGGGCTGCAGCGAGATGGGCTTGGTGCTGGACGTGGAATCACTCGGCGTGGATGCCGATGCGGTCGAGAACGGGGAAGCGATAGCGGTTTTGGTTTTGGTGTAGGCGGAGTTCATGGCTGCGCCCACCGTTGCGAACTGGCTCTTGACCGTTCGCGTCGTGTCGGACCACGTGCTACTGGCCGACTCGGCGGGTGCACCACTGAGTGTTTGCGTGGGCCAAATGGATGGCCGCATGCCTGGTCTGGAAACACAACCGAGCGACGCGACGCTCAGCGCGAGCATCGACAACCAAACCCCACTGCTTGAAACGCTACGACCATCCATACTCATGGATCCTTCCGTGAGAAAACGCTAGCACGAACAAACCGTGCGATCGTCGTAATCGCTACGACCCTTCCTGGAAGTACTCGGCGGGTTGACGTGGTTCGCTTGAGTCAACCTTCGACAGATGCCAGAAACAGCCCCAATTGCGTCAAGTCACAGAGTATCAACCGCCCAGATGGTTGAGAACTTGCAAGATCCCGTTGAGGTGAGCCATCCGCGGACCGTAGCGATCGAGGAAATCGGAGAACATGTACTCGCTCTCCTCGAGTTCTTCCTTGGTCTGTTCGACTTCGTCGGCCATTTTCTGGAGAAACTCGGTTTGAACACCGGACAGAGTTTCCAATGCAGACTTGCAGGATCGGACGAGTCTGGGATGTGCGTTCCGCCACTGACTGAGTTCCGTCTGACGCTGCGAATTGGCTTGATTGGCCGTCTGCAGCACTTGTTTGTTGACCTGCAGTAGTTGTTCGATCAATTGGTTTTGGCGGTGCTGAACCTCAACCAATTGCCGTGTCAACGTGATTAGAGTGGCACCGAGATCGGTCGGGCGAGGTTCGTTCGACGGAGTATTGGCGGAGTCGGCGGAGACATTGATGGAAAAGACGGGCGACAACGGGCTTTGTTCGTTCGACATGATGTTCCGAAGACACTCGAGGATGCGTGAGGCAGACGAAGGCTAGGATCGCGCCGCGCGACCCTCAGCCGATTAGGCTTGGCCTCTAGTATACTCAAGCCCCAAGCAATAAGTCGAGTATTTGGAGAAGGCAACTTCGAGGCAATGCTGGCGTTTTACGTGGAAAGCTAGGAGGGATGTGACGACAAATCTGCCTGCGACAGGTTGTAGTAGATAGTTCGGCCCTGTCGGGTCGAATCTAGGGTACTGCCATCCCGATGATGATCCTCTTGAAGTATCGCAGACACCTGCATGGATGCATCTCAGACTCCGCCGAAAAAAGCCATCGGCTTTGTATCGGTCCGCGAACGATCTCCACATGGATTCTTCGGCGGCTATTTGGTGGTCAACGAGTTGGCCCGTCCCTTGGAGTTTCATTGCACGCTGCCGCTGCAACCGACGCGAGCGCAACGAATCTTGTTCGGTTCCACACTCGAAGAGTTTGTGTGCGGTGAGCAAATCGCGCGAGCTCTGCTGAGCAAGTCAAAAGTGCAACCGGATTTGGTGCTCACCGATTGTCTGTCTGCACTGGCCGTACGGCATTGGATCGATGCCCCGATCTTTTGCTTGTCCCCATGGGAGTCCGATGGATTGGACGCTGAAAGAATCGAGGCAAAGGTAAGCTTAGGAAAACCGGCTGAAGCGCTGCGGGCGGAGTTTCAGATCCCTAGTTTTCGTCGCGAAGATTCGCAGTACATTGCCAAGCGGGTCGTGGGCTATCGGTTTGAATGGTTGCAGAAATACGAAACCGACGCGCGTGGACTCGAGTGGCTCCATGCATTCGGTAGTTCACCGATCGATCTGGACGAACCGTTTGATCGGATCGTCGAAGCCCTCGCCGAAGCCCATCCTCAAAACAAAGTGGCGTGACCCCATGTCGACCGATTCTATGTCGACCGACGCCATGTCGACCGACGTGACATCGCTAGCCTTCGCGCTCGAAGTTCGGTCCGCTGCATCCGAAACCTTGGATGGCTTCGAACGTGTACAGGTGGTGATGTCCGACGCGAAACTCGTCAATGACGCGGTTCCGCCACCCGCGCTAGCGATCCAATTCACACAGCCTTTGCCTCGAACATTGGGTTTTTCGTTTCCCGAATCCACGCCACCTTTGTCATTCAAGCAAAGTCCGCCGCCATCGCCCCCAGCCACCGATAGCGATGCCACTGAGGCCAAGACGGACCGTGCATCCGATGCAGAGACCGCGCGTCCCAAGCCACCGCGGGCCACACGGCTACGCCCACCGCGCGATCTCGTACGCTTGGAGGACCGACTTTATTACGTCCTACAACCGCCCCTCGAAACGATTGTCCAGTCGGCCAAACTCACGTTTCCCTTCACTCCGTTTCCTTACCAGATGGACGGAGTCGCCTTCCTCTTCCCTCGCACGGCGGCCATCCTGGCCGACGAAATGGGATTGGGAAAAACCATGCAGGCCATCACTGCCATTCGAATGCTGCTGTTGGCGGGTGAACTGCGGAACGCGTTGCTGATTTGTCCCAAACCACTGGTCAGCAATTGGGTGCGCGAGTTCCGACAATGGGCGCCCGAGATTCCCGTTGCGGTCATCGAGGGCGATTCTTCCAAGCGGGCTTGGGTTTGGTCCAATCCCCAGGCGCCGGTCAAGATTGCCAACTACGAATTGATGTTGCGCGATTCATCGATCATCGACAGCGAATCGCTCCACTTCGATCTCGTCGTACTCGACGAGGCCCAACGGATCAAGAATCGGGGAAGCACCACGAGCGAGGTCGTGCGATCGATTCCACGTCGACGTTCGTGGGCATTGACGGGCACACCCATCGAAAACTCCGTGGAAGACTTGGTCAGTATCTTCGAATTCCTAGCGCCCGGTTACTTGCACGACGACATGCATTTGAAGTCGCTGAGCCAGGCCAGTCGCGACTACATCTTGCGGCGAACCAAAGACAAAGTTTTGACGGACATGCCGCCCAAGTTGTTCCGCAATGCGGATCTCGATTTATCTCCCGAGCAACGCTGCCGCTATCGCGAAGCCGAAGAGAGCGGTATCGTGCAATTGTCCGAGCTCGGTGAATCGATCACAGTGCAGCATGTTTTCGAATTGGTGCTGCGGCTCAAACAGATCTGCAACTTCGATCCACTGACCGGTACCAGCAGCAAACTCGAGCGTCTCGAAGCAGACCTGGAAGAGATCGCCGCCAGCGGTCAGAAGGCCATCGTATTTAGCCAATGGGTCGAGACTCTCGAAACGATCGCTGAGAAACTCCAACGCTTTCATCCAGCTCAGTACCACGGTCGAATCGCGTCCAATAAAAGGGATGCGGTCATCGAACGGTTCCGTTCCGATCCCAAGAGCAGCGTGATCTTGATGAGTTATGGAGCCGGAGCGGTGGGTTTGAACTTGCAGTTCTGCCACTATGTGTTTCTCTTCGATCGATGGTGGAACCCAGCGGTGGAGGATCAAGCGGTGAACCGAGCGCATCGATTGGGCGTCAAACAACCTGTGACCGTTACACGGATGATGGCAGTGGAAACGATCGAAACGCGGATCGATGAAATTCTCGAACAGAAGCGTTCGTTGTTTCAGTCGTTATTTGCCGATACCGCCAACCCGGGAAGTTTGGGACTGAGTCGACAAGAACTGTTTGGACTCTTTGGTCTTTCGATTCCCAAGCAAGCCAAAGCGGCGTAAGGACCGGTGTACGGCCCACGTCGCGGACAGGATCAACTCAGCGGCTGGTTTCCGAGTTGTCGGGCATCATGGAAGACCTCGATAGGAACCGAGATCCCGTACCGACGATAGATTTTGCTCAAACGCATCGAATCGAGCGGACGCTCTTCAATCTGTCGAATGCAAATCCGCAAAACTTGCTCGGGATGCCTTTGTGCGATCTTGGCGTACATCTCTGGATCCTTTTCGCCGCTGTCGCCGACCAAAACATACTTGCGCTGCGGCATGCGTTTGATCAGACCGCGGATCACTCCAACCTTGCTCTTTCGCCGCACGATACTCCAGCGTTTCAGGACCTCATCGCGCAGCCGAAACCATTTCAAGTGCATGCTTCCTAACGGAAACCCCCCGGCGATGAGAAACTCGTTCAATGCGTCGAAGATCTGCCAGGGGCTGCTGCTCACGTAGTGAAACAACGCACCGCTGCGCCCCCATTCGCGGTACACCTCGGCCATGCCGTCGATGCTTTCAAAGGGCTCAGAAAAAGTACGCTGCAACATACGGCGACGCCGACAAACGTCGGTGTGTTTGATGGTGTCATCGATATCACTGATGACACTGACGCCTCGTTCCATCGCCAGAAAAACGCGGCTCGTGGATGGAAAGAACCCTTGATCACAACTCAGATGCAACTCTGGTGCATCGACTTGTTCAATTTCCAAGCCGTACATGCGATAGGTTTTTAGGAGTTCGCCTGGCACATCGAGTTTGCAGGCGAACAGTCCACTGGCCTTTGTCTTTCGAGCCAGAACGTGTGTCTGGTCACCCACCTGGATCTGAAGTCGGCGGCGCGGAGCAGGAGCGACCAGAAAGCCGTGGATGCGCTCGGTGAACAGCGGACTGCGGGCGGCCTGTTCGTCGAGATGCATGGCGCGGATAAAGCCGCGCAGCAACAGCCGTTTTGCCAACGACATCGGGACTTCCTGGCAGGCCCTTCCTTGGACCATGATGCGCCAGACGCTCCCACCATCCATCGGATACGCGATGGTTGGAAAGAGTTGTATCGCGGGATCGCCCAAGCCTCGGTCGCGGCCCTCGGGTGTCATCCGAATGTGCCGTTCGGAATTCGAGGGCAGCCCCGACGAGGTGAGAATCGAATCAATGGGAACGATTTCCCCGGACATGGTTGAAGCCCGTGGGTGAGGACTAGGTAGTTAACGAAACGAGCGACTGCGTCGCGATCGAGCGGTAGATTGCCTCGATGGCGATCAAATCCTTCAATCCTTCTTCGCCGGAAACCTTCGACGGCCGGTTCTCGGCGACGCAGGTCGCAAAGTCATCCATCTCAGCGGCGAATTGATCGACCTGAGGTAACTCGATTTTGCCCTGCGAGGTTTCCATGCGATTGCCTTCGTAGCTGTACGCTGGATCCATGCCGAACCAGCCTTTCTCGGCCAACGCCCGGAAGCGATTCAAGCCATTGAAGTTGTAGCTGGTGCTGCAGGAAGCCATCGCACCCGAAGCAAATCGCATCGACCAAGTGATCGATTCATCAACTTCAGCAAACTTCACCGCGTCGGTCTTGGTTTCTTGGGCAATGATCGAAACAGGCTCCTCACCCGTCAGGTAGCGACAGGCCTGCAAGGCATAGATCCCTACATCCATGAGAGCACCGCCACCTGCGAGGGCTTTCTTCAGTCGCCATTGGTTAGGATCCCCGATGGTGAACCCGAATCCGGCCTCAATCATCTTGACGCTGCCCATTTGCTGGCCGCGGGCCATCTCCATGCACTTGAGATGATGAGGTTCGAACTGGCAGCGGTATCCGATTGCGAGTTGCCGCTTGGCCCGCTTGCACGCATCGATCATCTCGCGACATTCTGCGGAAGAGTTGGCCATCGGCTTCTCGCAGAGCACATGCTTTCCAGCCTGTGCGGCCCGAACGGTGTACTCGGCGTGCATGCTGTTGGGAAGCACCACGTAAACGATGTCGACCGTATCGTCGCTGGCGATTTTATCAAAGTTGTCGTAGTGGTAGATGTGACCCGCGCCAATCGCATATTTGTCCGCCCATACCTTTTCCTTGGACGGAGTACCGGTCACGACGGCTGCCAATCGGCACCGTTTCGATTTGGTAAGTGCTGGTGCGAGTTGGTTGGTGCTGAGGCTGCCCAACCCGACCAAGGCGACTCCAAGTTTGCGATCTTCAGCGGCGCTGGCCGCTGAATGGAATCCGCCTTGCGTCATGCCGACGGCGACCGCCGCCGAAACCGTTGTTAGAAAATCGCGTCGTGTTGCGCTCATGGGGAATGGATCTCAATGGCTGGAGTTGGCGACGGAATGAAGCGAGGCGGGGGTCGCGGGTCAAGCATCTACAAATGCAGGTTTTGCGACCAACCACCCCTCCTACGGTCTTCCCATTGTAACGGAGCAACGCATCCGTTGGGACTCTATTCACGGTCCGAATGAAGTAGCTTTTCGGTCGAACTAGTTTTGCGTAGGTGCCGAGCCACCTGCCGGGGATTTTTCAAACGGATTGACGACCCGCGGTTTTTCCAACTCAACCTTCGGTTCGAGGGCCGGTTCGGCCGGTTTGGCATGCGGCGCGGCCTTGGGTGCATTTAGCAACACGGTAACGGCCCCAGTGATCCCTAAACCCAAAGCCCCGAGGAACATGCCATTGATGCTGTCGAGTTTTTGATTGATGACCAGACTGGTGAGCGTGTTGATGACCGGCGCGAAACCGAACACCAATGGCATGACGAAGATCGGTTTGCCACCGTAGGTGAAGGCGAGGATGATTCCCAGAGCACCCATGGCGCCAGCCGTTCCTGCCAAAACAGACCATGTCATTCCTGACCAGGTGTAGAAGCTACCGCCGTTCATGGTCTCCAGCAGTACGACGGGGATCGCCACCGCGATCACAAAGTAGGCGATACCGACACAGCAGAACGGACGCAGTCGCGACCCCCCCATCTTCGATTGGCCTAAGTGCAAGAACGGCCCATAGGCCCCCCAACACAAAACCGCCATCGCGATCGAGAGACCAACTGCGGTCCAGTTAATGGCCGCTTCGACACCTCCGTGGATCGGGGCTTGGGGTTTCGTAATGAGCACACCGACCATGCCCAATGCGACCATCAACATACCGACGATGAACAAAGGTTTGATCTGCTTGAAGGACTTGTTCAACCACGAGGTCAGCAATGTGTTGACCACCGGCGCACCGCCAAACACGAGCGGCATGACAAAGATGGCCTGGCCTTTGAAAGCCAGAGCCAACGAAACCCCCAGGGCGCCGAGCGCACCGACCGCTCCGGCAAACAGCGACATGAAGGTGCCACCGACCGACCAGTAACCGACTTCTTTCTTACGATTGAGGAGCGCCACGGGTACCAAAACGGCGATCAGGAAGTAGGCCAATCCGACGCCAACAAAGGCTCGCAGTGAGACCCCAAGTTCCTCTGCAAAAGTCACCTCGGTGGGGACCCCCATGTTCTTCGTTCCTTGATGCAGCACAATGCCATAGATCCCCCAGAAGAAGGCGGTCATGGCAGTAAAGGCTAAAACGAACGGCAGTTTCAACATGGAGCTTTGCTCTTTTTAAGGAATGGATTAGCGAACGGTCAGCATGCGCTCGAGGGCGACCAGTGACCAGCGTGCGACATCATCTTTCACGACGATCTTGTTCACCACGGTGCCTTGAAGAATATTTTCGAGGCTCCAGCAGACGTGTGCCAGATCGATGCGGTACATGGTAGCGCACATGCAAACCAACGGGGACAGAAAATGAATTTCTTGCTCAGGATGCTCCTGCTTGAGTCGGTTTACCAAGTGCAATTCGGTCCCGATGGCCCAGCGACTGCCGGCCGGCGCGGCCCGCACCGTCTCGATGATCTTGCTGGTCGACCCAGAAATATCCGCAATGTCGTTGACCTCCTGTGGGCATTCAGGATGGACCAAGATCTTGATCCCCGGGTACGAAGCTCGGAACTGGTGCACGTGGGCTGCCTGGAACATTTGATGCACCGAACAATGCCCTTGCCAGAGGACGACTCGCGACCGCTCCAACGCTTCGCGGCTATTGCCGCCGAGTTCGTCTTCGTGTGGGTTCCAAATCGGCATTTCGTCGTTGGTGATGCCCATCTTTAGCGCGGTGTTGCGTCCCAAATGCTGGTCAGGGAAAAAGAACACACGTTTGCGCTGGTTGAAGGACCACTCGAGGACCGCTTTGGCGTTACTGCTCGTGCAAACGATGCCGCCGTGTCGACCGCAGAAGGCTTTCAAGGCAGCTGCGCTGTTGATGTACGTCACGGGAGTTAAGTCCTCAGTGTCGATCACGTCGCCGAGTTGCTCCCAAGCGGATTCAACTTGCCGGATGGCAGCCATGTCGGCCATCGAACAACCAGCGGCCATGTCGGGCAATACCACCGTGACCCGTTGGCCATCCCGCTCTTGCAGCCGTTCGGGTCGATTGGCCAGGATGTCTGCGGTTTCCGCCATGAAGTGCACACCGCAAAAAACAATGTACCGGCACTCGCGACTATCGGCTGCCAGCCGACTCAATTGATAGGAGTCCCCCGACAAATCGGCATGGGCGATGACCTCGTCCTGCTGGTAATGGTGGCCGAGGATGAGCAAACTCGATCCCAGTCGACGCTTTGCGTCCGCAATTCGCTGGCACAGCTCCTCGTTGCTTAACTCGCGATAAGGTGCGAAGGGCAAGGAAGTATCCAGAGTTACAGTGCTCATCAGATCTCACTTGGAAGTAGAAAGGTCGATCACGCAGGGACGAGGGTTGTGGTGTTGCAACCACCATTCGCCACCCATCATTATCGCGAACGTGATTGCGAATGCAACGCCATCGCTACCCTCTGTCATTACCAACCCGCCGATCCATCGGGCCAATCCACTGGGAATTTGGCCATACGTGCGCCTGTTTGGTGGAAAATCCCCAGTCTCATTCAAGTTGCGGCGGGACTCGAGGCGAAGATTTTTGGAGGAACGAATCTCGATCAAGTCCTCTCGGATTTTCAGTCGAGCTCACGTTGCTTGCGGGCAGAAATGCCACGGGCACGCAACATCGGACCCTCGGAGGCTGATGGGAATGACAGCAACCAAAAAGCAACACTCCACGGATGATGTGGCGCGGGTCGACTATTGGAAAAGCTTGCTACGCATCCAAGCCGACGTGGCCGTAACTCTGGCGCAGCAGCCGATTCCGATCGACCGCGTGTTGAACTTCGTGCCGGGTGTGATGATCCAGTTCGACAAGGCTTGCGATTCGCCGTTGTCGCTGGAGATCGACGGTCAGAAGATCGCCGAAGGGGAAGTGGTGAAGGTTGGGGACAAGTTCGGGCTTCGAATCACCGAAGTCTCCGAACACGCCGAAGCGTGGGTCCCATTGGCAACGGCCCGTAGTACTGACGAATAAAAAAATCGACGAAGTACAAGCCTGAGGCTGACCACAAGAAAGAATGTCGCTGGTGGGAGTCGAACCCACACGACCGTATCACCGGTCCTTGGATTTTAAGTCCAATGCGTCTGCCATTTCGCCACAGCGACTCGATTTGCTGGAATGTATCGAAAAACATGCAGTATTGGTAGGTCTTCTGACTGGATCGACGCCACTTCTTCCTTGCCGCTCGACTGGCCGACAGGCTATACTTGAGGACTCGCAAGACCTGGACCTGAACAGGCCTTGCGCTGCGGAATCAATGGGAATCCTCCGATTGGATTGCTGGCTTCCGTCCCACCCAAGCCTCCCTACCTGTTCATTTTCATTGACCCAGAACGTCCTCTTAAGGATAGGTTGGTTCAGTTGCGTTGAACTCCCCGGTCGCATCCCCAGATGTCGACCGCGACGAGGATCCCCGTGTGTGCGTTCCCCCCGCCGAGAAAGTCCCATGTTGGAATTGTTTTCCCAAGATCGCAAGAAAACCGTGTCGAAATGGTCCACATTCCGGTGGCCGATCGCTGCCGGGTGGTTGGTCTTCTACGGATCGAGTGTCTGCGTGACGGGTCAGTCACTCGGCCAGGATCCGAAACTGGATTTTTTTGAATCCAAGATTCGGCCGGTGCTTGTCGAGCGATGCTATGAGTGCCACAGTGCGGACACCTCCGATCTTGGAGGTAATCTGCGATTGGACTATCCCGGCGGCATGCGGCAAGGCGGGGTCAGTGGCGCTGCTTTGATACCGGGCTCCGTGGATCAGAGCTTACTCGTCAAGGCAATCGAGTACACGGACTCGGCCACCCAGATGCCGCCCGATGGCAAACTGCCGGACGAACTCATCGCGGACTTTAAGAAGTGGGTTGAGGAGGGCGCGGTGGATCCACGCCCAGAACTAGACGCGGGGCACGGTACAGTTGCGGAGGATTATGCATCGCGCGTCGCATCGCATTGGGCTTACCAGCCCTTAACGAAGCCAGAGCCGCCGCAGACCACGACCGCCAGCGCTGCCGCCACTGGCAATACTGGGGCTGGGGGTTCCGCTGTTGGGGATACTGAGGCGGATCCGATCGATCGCTGGGTTGGTGCCGGTTTGCAAGCGTTGGGGATCTCGAAGTCGGCGCAAGCCGATCGCCGAACGTTGACCCGGAGACTGTATTATGACCTGGTGGGTTTGCCCCCCACCCTGACCGAACTACAAGCCGCGATGGACGATGCATCGCCCGACTGGTACCGCACGGTCGTGGATCGATTGTTGGGGTCACCCCATTTCGGTGAACGGATGGCGCGCCGCTGGATGGATGTGGTCCGTTATGCCGACAACAAAGGCTATGTGTTTCAGGAAGATCGCGAATACCCACATGCCTATCGGTATCGCGACTGGCTGATCCGCTCATTCAACGAGGATCTGCCCTACGATCAATTTGTGCGATACCAACTCATCGGCGATCGCCTGGATCCCGACAATGCCGCCGGGAATCTTGATGCCATGGGCATGTTGACGTTGGGTCGTCGCTTTCTGAACAACCCGCACGATATCATCGACGATCGAATCGATGTCGTGACGCGAGGATTGCTTGGAGTGACGGCTGCGTGCGCGCGCTGCCACGATCATAAGTTCGATCCTGTTTCGGCGGCCGACTATTACTCGCTGCATGCAGCCTTCATGGGGAGCGAGGAACCTGGGGGCGATCCATCGCCCATGCGGCTCGTGGACAAGGCCGAGCAAGGGCCAACGCGGGTATTCCTACGCGGCAGTCCCGGCAATCCTGGACCAGAGGTACCTCGCCGATTCATTTCCTTGCTCAGCCCCAAGGATCCGATTGAAATGAAAACCGGAAGTGGCCGATTGGAAATGGCAGAATCGATCGTCAGTCCGACCAATCCCCTTACAGCCCGAGTCTACGTCAATCGCATCTGGGGTTGGATCTACGGCGCGCCTCTGGTCGACAATCCCAGCGATTTCGGCGTCAGGACTTCGGCTCCGGAGCAACAAGCTGTTTTGGATACGTTGGCTTGGGACTTGATCCACGAGGGATGGAGTACCAAACAGTTGATTCGCCGTATCGTACTGAGCAGAACCTATCGGCAATGTAGCGATCACCGCCCCGATGCCTTCGCCAAAGATCCTGAGAACCGATGGCTGTGGCGTGCGCAACGCAAGCGGATGGATTTTGAATCGCTGCGGGACGGGCTGTTGCTGGCGACTGGCAAATTGAATCTAGCCGTAGGAGGCAAAAGTGTTTCCA
The DNA here is from genome assembly GCA_041752005.1 of Pirellula sp. Classification (GTDB taxonomy): domain Bacteria; phylum Planctomycetota; class Planctomycetia; order Pirellulales; family Pirellulaceae; genus JBKCUI01. Next base: position 22,930 of record JBGSHV010000015.1, read on the forward strand.
TCATAGAACCACCATTTGCCAATCGCCGTACGGTCTATGCCTACATCGACCGACAGAACTTGCCTCAATTGTTCCGTTCCTTTGATCTCGGCTCGCCCGATGCACACGTCCCGCAGCGTTCGCAGACCACGGTGCCTCAGCAAGGTCTGGTATTACTTAATAGCGACCTGCTGCTGAGTATGCTTGGGGACATCGCAACCCAAGCCAGCCAAAAAACGCGCGATGAAGGGATTGATTTGCTGTTCCATCAGATCCTAGCCCGAGACTGCACGCCCTCTGAAAGGGAATGGATGTATGAAGTGCTCGATGCACACGAAGTGTCTCTGCCGGACGTGCCACAGAATCAATGGAGTTATGGGACCGCTACTTTCGATCCAGAGTCCGGCACGATCGACGTGTTTGAACGGTTGCCGCGCTACCATGCCGAGCGTTGGCAAGGCAAAGGTGACTCACTGCCCGATGCCGATCTCGATTGGGCGTTTTTGAATGCTGCAGGCGGCCATCCCGGCACACGGCTAGATCAAGTCGCGGTGCGGAGGTGGACGGCCTTTGCACCTGCCAAGGTCCGGGTTCGTGGGACGCTCAAGCATCCCAGTGAGGATGGCAACGGTGTGCGGGCCTCGATCGTGGTGCGTGGTCACGAAAAGCAAGGCGAGTGGATCGCTCAGCATTCCGATGCCGAAACACAGGTCGATGAGATCGAGGTTGCCGCAGGAGACACGATCGACTTTGTCGTCGACTCCAACGGCAACGTCAATGGAGACAGCTTTGAATGGAGAGTTCGCATCGTTTCCAAGGACGACGATGGGTACCGTACGCAAAGCGAGCGGCACTTCAGTTCCGAGCAGCCAACCGCATTGACGGCTTGGGAACAGGTCACACAGGCTTTGTTGCTGACCAATGAGTTTTGTTTCATCGATTGATCAACTGCGGTTCGTTTGCAGCCCACAGCCAAGGTATGGAGTACGTTATGGAATCTTCTTTCAATCCATTATCGGCCGAATGGTCGCGGCGCGCGATGTTGCAGCGGTGTGGCATGGGTTTAGGTGCCTTGGCACTGCCCGGTTTGCTTCAAGAATTGTTGGCCGGCGATACTTCCCCCAACCCAATGTTGCCCAAGCCATCGCATTTCCCGGCCAAGGCCAAGCATCTGATCCACATCTTTGCCAACGGTGGCCCGTCCCATATCGATACCTGGGATCCCAAGCCGGCCATTGAGAAATACGCTGGACAGGAACTTCCGGGTGGTGCACCTCGAACCGAACGCCCCACGGGCAATCTTTATCCATCGACCTTCAAGTTCGATCGCTATGGCGAATCGGGTCTCGAAGTCAGCGAGTTGTTCGCCAAAACCGCCAGCGCGCATGCCGATAAGCTGTGCGTGGTGCGATCCATGCATGCCGACGTCCCCAATCACGAGCCCTCGTTGCTGCTGATGAACACCGGCGAATCGCGGCTCGTCCGGCCAAGCGTCGGATCTTGGTTGACCTACGGATTGGGAAGCGACAATCAGAATCTGCCCGCCTTTATCTCGATGTGCCCCGGCGGATATCCCATCCAGGAATCGCAAAACTGGCAAGCAGGATTCTTGCCAGGTATTTTCCAAGGCACCTACATCGACTCCAAACACGAAAGTGTCGACAAATTGGTGGAATACGTCGTCAACCGAAAGTTGAGTCGAACGGGCCAACGGCGTGAACTCGATTTGATCCAAAAAATGAATGCCGAGCATATCCAAGCACGGCCGGCCGATCCGATGCTCGAGGCTCGCATCCAATCCATGGAACTCGCCTACCGCATGCAAGAAGAAGCCATGGATGTGTTCGACGTCTCGCGCGAACCCAAGCACATCCTCGATATGTATGGCCCTGGCGTTCAAGCGAGGCAGATGCTGATCGCGAGGCGACTGGTCCAGCGCGGTGTTCGCGTCGTGCAACTATGGCACGGTGCCGGTCAACCATGGGACCATCACGACAAAATCTTCGAGGGTCATCGCAAACTCGCCGGAGAGAGCGACCAAGCCATCGCGGCCTTGCTGACCGATCTCGAACAACATGGGTTGCTCGACGAAACCTTGATCTTGTGGGGCGGCGAGTTCGGCAGGACGCCAACCGTAGAGATGCCCAAGAAAGGTTCCAATGACGGGACCATCAGTGGGAGAGACCACAACCATTACGGCTTTTCCGTATGGCTCGCCGGTGGTGGAGTGAAGGGCGGACAAGCCTACGGCGCTACCGACGAATTCGGGTTCAAAGCCACCGAGAATCGAGTCCATGTCCATGATCTGCATGCCACCATGCTCCAACTCATGGGCTTCGATCACACCCAACTCACCTACCATTACGCTGGCCGAGATTTCCGATTGACCGACGTCCATGGACGGGTCATCCAAGATTGGATCGCGTGACGCAAGCTCGCACCAAGTAATTGCTAGCATCGCGAGCTCGAGATGCAAAGAAAAAACGAAAAAATGCTTCATGACAAGCTGCTGTTTGGGTATACTCCGCGAGCGATGCAAGGAGTGATTTGTTTAGGGACATCGGTACGGGAATGCCGAGGGACAATCACTAGCATCGGCTGTTGAATACGTCGCTGAGAGTGCGACGAGAGGAGAATCGAATGACTCGTATTCCAATGAGTCGGGCGGATGAACAAGCCCGAGAGCTTAAGGAAAAGTTAGATTTGAGCACGGCCGAAATCGGCCTTCAGGTTCGGACCACCAATTGCCTCGAGGAACGAGGCATCTTCAATGTTCGTCAGTTGCTCGAAGCCAATCCAGAAACGCTTCTCAGCATCGCTAACTTTGGTGAAAAGACGCTTGAGGAAGTTTATCAAGCTCTCGAACGGATCGGCTACTATCGAACGTGGCGCAAACCGCGTTAAAAACACGACGCTTGCATCGACGGATTCGATCGCGTTCCAATTCGATTACAATAGGCCCAAGGTGTGCGAACGTTCAAAGCACCCTGAACCTCTCTGATAGCTCGGGCCTATTGCGAGCCGGCATGTCGCCAGCACGCGGATCCTCTTCATCCGGTCGGACGTAAAATGACTTGTTCCAGGTGGACTGGAAGTGTTACTCAAGGGCGTAAACCTGCTTTGGTGAACTCCTGGCAGGCCGTGCTGCTCTGCGTCTGCATATGCCTTATGCCATCGTTGACAAGCCTCGCCGATGATTTAGGCAGCCTCTTGACCAGCGCCGGTGGGCCAGCCAATAGTTCGTCCGAAGCGGCACGGTTACTTCAGGCGGATGGATTGCACATGATCGATACCTGGCAGCCGATTGGCCGCCAGCGATTTTTGGTTCCTGAGTCGGGCGCCCAGGCCAAAACCAATCGCCAGCTGCTTGGCCGGTTGCTCGACCAAAGCCAAGCCAGGCAGCAGTTCCAAGAAATCATCCAACGGAAAATCGATCAAGCCATGGAAGCCATGGCAAATACAGCTAGAACGGGGGATCAAGCTGCGGCGTACCGCTGGCGTTGGCGGGCCGAAGGTCTACGATCTTTGCTCAGTCCGCCTTCGAAAACCGATTCGATTTGGCAGCAATCACAAGCATGGGATACGCAGCAAGTCGCACGCTCCAACTCCCCGCATTCAGTGGTCCAATGGAGTGCAGGTGGCTACTCGATTACGAGAACCCCTAATTTTTCGATTGCATCCCAAGCCGGGGAGCGGCCGACCGCCGAAATGGCGACCCGATGCGAATTGGCCTTTGCACTTTGGAAGCAATTGTTCTTCGAATTCTGGGCGTATGAACAAACCGTTGCGCCGGAGTTTGCTGAACCTGCCCACGAGCCTTTTCACATCGTGTTGTTCCGCAACCGCGAGGGGTACACGAAAGCACTCAAGGGGATCGAAACCAAGATTTCCCTTTCGACCGGCTATTACAACCCGCACAATCGCACTGCATTCTTTTACTGGGATGGTTCGAAGAGTATGGCCACACTGGTGCATGAATTGACGCATCAGTTCTTCAACGAAGCTGGCCGGGAACCACCGAGTTTCGACAGCGATCATGACCCAGGATTTTGGGTGATCGAAGGGGTGGCCCTGTACATGGAATCCCTGTCGATTCGCGAGGTGGGTGGAATGCAAGTGATCGACATCGGCGGTTGGGATTCCCCGCGACTGCAGGCGGGCCGCTATCGAAGGCTGCATGATGAGTATTGGATCCCTTGGGAGGAATTCCAGACTGCCGATGGGCAGAGATTCCGCACAGTCGAAGAACTCCCCGCGTGGTACAGCCAGGCGTGTGGGCTCTCCCATCGTTGGCTCGACGGCTCGCCCGAGGATGCGTCCACGTTTACTAAGTATCTTCGCGCCGTATACGCGGGTCGAGGTAATCAAGCCGCGCGTGAGCTGGTTTCGGAAGACGATGCGCTTCGATCTGACTACGACCAATTCTTGCTCTCGCCTACCAATCCGAGACCGTACTTTAGCAATCGCAATGAGGTCGTGCTGTCGCGGTGTGATGTCCATAGTCGTGACCTCCTTACCTGGCCCGTCGGCTATCGCAAGATGGCTTGGCTCGATTTGTCGCACACCCGCGTCGATGATGGTTGGTTGGTGGATGCAACGGAGCCTGCCTGGGATGTGATGCGACTAAATTTGGAATCGACTCAGACAACCGATGCGGCGTTGCCTTTGATTGCACGTATGGAATCGCTGACGGAGTTGGATTTGACTCATTGCAAAATCACCGATACCGGATTGGCCACATTGCGAGGCCACCAGCACTTACGTCAATTGTGGCTGGTGGGAACCGCAATAACCGATGCTGCACTCCCCATTCTCGAGACAATGCCACGACTCGAGCGCGTGGTGATCGATGGCACCCAGGTCTCCGACGGCGCCTGGAAGGCGATGCTCGGCAAACGTCCGCAATGGCGGCGATAAACAAACGCCATGCACAACCTGCGACCAATCATAGAATCGTAATCGATTGCCATCATGCTTACCGCTCATTTGGCGGCTGTGATCGGAGAGCATGGCGACTCCAAAGTTCTTACTCGGTCTCTGGCGACGGTAAGTGGGATGAAACTCAATGAATTTGCACCATTACGAAAACTCGACTGTCTCGATGAAGTGCTGGGGACTTTAACGGCAGGGTGCGCATTGCAGCTAATTCGATTATTGCAAGAAAAGTTCATCAGACGTTGACGCTATCGCATCAACTAAAACGAATCAATTAAAAGGAAAGTCAATCTTGTCAACTACCAACCGAAAAATGCAGCAGGATGTTCAGAATAGCGATAGGAATGCAGGGACTCCCCTAGACGCACAGGAGCTCCGCCGCATGGATGCGTATTGGAGGGCCTCCAACTACTTGTCGGTCGGACAGATTTATCTTCTCGACAATCCACTCCTGCGCCAACCGTTGGAACGTGCGTCCATCAAACCTCGACTGCTGGGACACTGGGGGACTTGCCCGGGATTGAACATGCTCTGTGTTCACTTAAATCGCGTCATTAAGCGCGACGACCTCAACATGATCTACATTATCGGACCGGGTCATGGCGGACCATCCTTGGTAGCGCATGCGTACCTGGAAGGTACATATAGCGAGCGCTATCCGAATATCAGTCAAGACGCCGAAGGAATGCAAAAATTGTTCAAGCAATTCAGTTTTCCAGGCGGCATCCCAAGCCATGTTTCGCCCGAGACGCCCGGGAGTATTCACGAAGGAGGGGAGCTCGGATATGCGCTCAGCCATGCCTACGGTGCCGCATTCGATAACCCGGACTTGATCATAGCCTGTATTGTCGGTGACGGAGAAGCAGAAACGGGAGCGCTCGCGACCGGCTGGCACGGCAACAAGTTTCTCAACCCCGCTCGCGATGGCTGTGTGCTGCCAATTTTGCACTTGAACGGCTACAAGATCGCTAATCCTTGCTTCCTGGCTCGGATTCCTCATGACGAGTTGAAGAAGTACTTCGAAGGAATGGGATACCATCCGCTGTTTGTCGAAGGTCACGAGCCGGAATCCGTTCACCAACAATTGGCAAGTGCCCTCGATACGGCACTAGCAGAAATCAAGAAGATTTGGGCCGATGCTCGATCGGGTGGCGCAGCCACTCGACCTGCCTGGCCAATGATTGTGTTTCGAACACCCAAGGGTTGGACCTGCCCACCAGAAATCGATGGCAAGAAGTGTGAAGGCTATTGGCGAAGCCACCAAGTCCCGATGGGAGACATGGACAAGGTAGAGCACATTCGCATTCTTGAGGAATGGATGAAGAGTTATCGGCCGGAGGAACTCTTCGATGAGAACGGTCGACTGGTTCAGGAACTTGCAGAACTAGCGCCCCAAGGGCAGCGTCGAATGAGTGACAATCCGCATGCCAACGGCGGACTATTGCTTCGCGACTTGAAGTTACCTGATTTTCGCGACTATCAAGTCGATGTTCCAAGTCCTGGCGCAACGATTGCCGAGTCCGCGCGCGTGATGGGTATGTACCTTCGCGACGTAATGAAGCGCAACCTTGAGAGCAGCAACTTTCGGCTGTTCAGTCCAGATGAAAACAATTCAAACCGTTGGCAAGACGTGTTGGAAGTAACCAACCGATGCTTCATGGCAGAAATCTATCCGGAAGACGATCATCTTTCCACCGACGGTCGTGTGATGGAAGTCCTGAGCGAACATCAGTGCCAGGGCTGGCTCGAAGGTTATCTACTCACCGGCCGACACGGATTTTTTTCATGCTATGAGGCATTCATTCACATCATCGACTCGATGTTCAATCAGCATGCCAAATGGCTGAAAACCTGCAACCATATTCCGTGGCGACGACCCGTAGCATCGCTGAACTATCTTCTAAGTTCGCACGTTTGGCGACAGGACCATAATGGACTGAGTCACCAGGACCCGGGCTTCATTGACCATGTGGTCAACAAAAAGGCGGAAGTGATTCGCGTTTACCTACCGCCGGATGCGAACTGTCTGCTGTCGGTTACCGATCATTGCCTTCGTAGCCGTAATTATGTCAATGTAGTCATCGCAGGTAAGCAGCCTGAACCCCAATGGCTAACGATGGATCAAGCGATCAAGCATTGCACAGCCGGCTTAGGGATTTGGGAATGGGCAAGCAATGACCACGATTGTGAGCCGGATGTAGTCATGGCATGCTGCGGTGATGTCCCAACTTTGGAAACTCTAGCGGCCGTCGAATTGCTTCGCAAACATCTACCCGAGTTGAAAGTTCGGGTGATCAACATTGTGAATCTTATGAAATTGCAACCGCAAAAGGAACATCCGCATGGGCTGTCCGATCCTGATTTCGACGCACTTTTCACCACCAACAAACCCATCATCTTTGCCTTTCATGGCTATCCGTGGTTAATCCATCGCCTGACCTATCGGCGAACGAATCACAAGAATTTGCATGTTCGCGGTTTTAAAGAGGAAGGCACGACGACGACACCGTTTAATATGGTCGTCATGAACGAGATCGATCGATTCCACCTTTGTGAGGACGTCATCGATCGCCTGCCTCAATTGGGTGCGCGGGCCGCCTACTTTAAGCAATTGATCCATAACAAATTGATCGATCACCGTCAGTACATCGAGAAGTACGGCGACGACATGCCTGAAATCACAGGTTGGACATGGGGGCAGCAAGAGGCAGCAGGACAATTCGGAACGACGACCGAAGGGGACAATGTGTGAATGAACCCTCGACGCCATCCGTTGTTCGGAACGCGGACTCTAAGGGAAAATGTCCCAGTGCGCTATCCCCTTTTCGCATCGCCATCGACCATCGGGCATCGAACGCACAATCACTCTCAAGAACCCGCGCGTATCGAGGAGTCCTGCGCGGTGGGAGCCATCCTCGAGTGGATGGCCCAGTGTTGCATTACCCTCCACAGATTCGATGAAGTCATCGACACTCAATTTTTGTCCGTCGAGGAAGCGACGCATGATCGCGTCGCTAACCGTCCATTGAGGCAAGTGTGCGATGCCGTGCGTAGCGGGGAGTAGCACGTGTTCGGGAACGCCAGGCTCAAGCGATTTGAGTGTCACGGAATCTTCAATGGCAAAGGGACCTACGCGGGTCCGCAAGAGGTCGGTCATGATGGCAGAGGTCCCAAGGGATCGGGCGATGTCATTGCCCAACGTGCGAATGTAGGTACCGGTGCTACAGCTTATTCTCAGCGCGAAGTCGGGTAGCGCAAGTTCGAGCAGTTCGATGCCGTGAACATGAACCTCCCGTGGAGGGATCGCAACGGCGAGGCCGCTACGCGCGACTTCGTGCGCTCGACGACCATCGACTCGAATGGCGGAGTAGGCTGGCGGGGTTTGCGCTATGCGGCCGAGGAAGTTCTTGAGTACGTTTTGGATCCGCTGGCCATCGATGCCTGAGGGGATCGGAACCTCACGACCTTCGGTTTCGCAATCGAGCGATGGACTTTCGACCCCGAGTCGGAAGCGCGCCACGTACTCCTTGTCATGATGATGCACATCGTCCATCAATCGAACGGCAGGACCAATCAAAAGAACGAGTACGCCGCTGGCCAGTGGATCCAAGGTCCCGGCGTGCGCTACCTTGTCCTCGGGTAATCGTCGCGCGATGCGGTTGACGCAGTCGCGACTGGTGGGTCCGACCGGCTTGTGTAGATTGATGATGCCGTAGTTGACCAAAGGGCTACCAATTGACTTCCACGGGTGCGCCGACGCGTACGCCCAGCATCATCGAAGCCGAGTCCTCCACCAAATGCAAACGCATGGAATCCCCGGGAGCAAGAATCGCCACTAGGGTCATCGGCGGCTGCTGATGGTTGGGTTCAAAGATCCCAAACGTCTCGTGCTCTTGATCGACCACGACCTTGGTTTCAGAACCGCGAGCGACGCCGTTCAATTGCTCGGCATTCAAATCGGTAATGAGATCCCCCTCGGAGGTGATCTCGATAACTTTTCCAACAATACGTCCGGCCACGAATGGTTTTCCTGGTAGGTGAAATGTAGGACGGTCCACACGGGCGTTGACGTGCATCAAACTCCGCCTTGAGTTTAACCATTTCCGTCCGCCATTGTTTCGCGGTTTTTGGACTTCGCCACCCCTATAAGCTACGGTCATCCAATTTTCTTGCGCGAGCCCGCCAGGATGGACTTCGGAGCAAGCCCGGGGCGACCGCAATCGCCATGATCGGTCCGTGAATACGTGAAGATTTCCACACATTCGCACCTATTGGTTACGCGTCAGGGTCGCAATAACGGCCCGCTGGTCCAAACGATTCAGGGTTCCGATGATTTTACCTTCAGGCAGCGCGATGACGATGGTTCCGTTGAGTTCGAGTGGAACGGAAATCGAGGGATCGACCAGCCAACCTTGGTCGACCCGCGTTAATCGGCCGGCGTCCAGGATGATGCTGGTGGATGCATCGGGGCCGATCAGGAGTAAGTCCGATGGGCAACGTTCGCCATCGATGGCTTCGAGCACCGCGAACGGGTTGGTCGCCGAGGGCCGAACGATTGAAGAAGGCACAGAGATCGGATACGCCATCCGAACCAGTGTTCCACCGTCGCTCAATGGCATCGAAGCCATCGGAGGTTGGCTGGGCTGGGATGCGCCCGCTACCTCGAGGATGGCGGAATTCGCGATCCGCGCGTCGGGAGGAATCGCAAAGTCTCCGCGGCAGACCAACGAATTGTCATCGAGCAAAACAGCCCAACCATGCGTTTGCTTGCTGCGCGTGAAGCCAAAGGATTTCTCCTTCCATCGCAGGGCCGTTCGTTGGACTTGAGGAGTCCTCAATTGCATGCGTTCCCACACGGCGCCGAAGGGGAGTGAGGGTTGCCAAGCGAGCCATTCTTCGAGCGGATCATGGTTGAGTTCAAAGCGTGCGCCGGTGCTGATCAGTTCCCCTTTGGAATCGGGAGTGGCGAACTCAATTCCTCCATAAAGGATTTCTCCCAAACTATCTCCTTCGAGTCGAATTCCTCCGAGACCGACATCCAGACGCCAGCCGCTGCGCACCCAAAACTTGGAGTTGGAACGCACCAATTCATGATACTCCGGATCGATTGCGCAACGCACGATCACGCTTCGCGCGTCGCTGGCCAGTCCAACGCTCAGCACATCTCCAACGCGAAAACCTCGATGCAAAATGGGTGCACCACTTTCCAGACCATAGCGCTTTAAGGAATCCAGTACGATTTCGATGGCTCCGTTGCGGGCATCGACGGTGGGAGGAGATTCCAGGCCGATGAAGCGCACGGTCGCAGAACTTGAACCTTGCCCGGGTTCCATCGCGATGTACTTTGGACCGATGATGGTCTCCAATCCTCGGACCGCTTCGAGCGAAACAACCGGCCTCGCAATCCAAAAGGATGTGCCCTCGGTAATGACCGTTCGGGCTTCCGAAGACAATCGTACCCCGACCGTAATTCCAGTCGGATTGGTTCGCAGTGTGATGGATTCCACGCGACCGATTTCGATCCCTCGGAAGCGCAGGGAATCAGCGGTTTGCAATCCATACCCTTGTTCAAACTCGATCTCGATCCACTCGCCGCGTGAACGATAAGCATTGTAAAACAGCCCGACGCTCAACAACGCGCAGGCCAAGGTCAGGAGCCAAACCGCACTTGGCCATCGCCGCCGATTCGGCAGAACAATCGCGTGAGGAATGCAGTCTGAGGACACCACCTCAACGGCGGATTCGCTAGGAATGGATGGTTCGTGGTTTGAATCAGACGTCGGATTGGAAGGCATGTCGCGCGGTTTTGCAAAGGAGGATTGCTACCGGCGGAGACGATCAAGCCGCGTTGCGGTCGTTGCCTTGCTGGCGACGCATTCGTTTGCGTTCCGCTTTGGACAGCGGACGCGAATCGGACGCATCGTCGTCATCGTCGTTGGCCGATGGCTGTTGCCACGAAGTATTGGCGGGTTTGGTACTCGGTAAGGGCGCGTTGGAATTGGAAATCGGTTTCGGAGCCTGCGTGACGGAGGACGACTGATTGGCGGACGGAGACTTGTTCACCACAGGCTGCGGTTTTCCAGAGGAGTTCGTCTCCACTGGCGGTTTCAATTTTAGTCCATCGAACCAACCAGAAAGTTTCGCGGCTCCCAGCATCGAAGTCCATCGCGATTTAGGTTTTTCGGACTCGGTTGCCGTTGTCTTGGACGTCGCAACTGCCGGTTTCGCGGTAGGAGTCACAGGTTTGGGTTTGGCCTCGAGCGACTTCGCATCGGTGGACTTGTGGCCGGACGCTTCCATCTCCCCGCTCGGTTTGGCCCGGCGCAGAGTGGGAATCCATCGACGGGTTGCAGAAGTTTTGCTTTCGGAGGAGTGCTCCGTTCCGGATTGGGTGGCCGGCGCGGTTCTTGCGAGCGGCGCGGACTTCTGAGCCTTTGAGGTGACGCCCGAAGGCGTAACGGCTGGAACCGCCTCGCGATTGCCACCCAAACCAAACCAACCGGGTTTTTTGGTCAGACCGATATCGATCGCTTCTCCATCATCCTCGCTCAATGGTTCATCGATCAGTTCTTCATTGATCTCAGTGCGACTTGGGAGCCAACCCAGCATTCGATTGCGGCGTTTGGTGTCCGTCGATCCATCGTCAACCTTGGCCGTCGGAGCGTGTTTTGTTTTTGATTTCTGGGCGGGTACGCTTCGCTCATCTTCATCATCATCGACGTCTTGCCCGTCCGCAGTCGCCGCTCGATTCCGCCAGAACATCCATTTGCTTCGTTTGCGGTCGTCGCTCCCATCGCGTTGCATTGGAACCGAATCCAATACATTCTCGTCTTCCTCTTTTCCATTCTTCGAACGGACGGAAACGCGCGGATCGAGGCTATCCTCGTCTCGCGTGCGCGACCAAGGCATGGACGGCATGCGGATGGCGAAACCGCCTGATCCCATGACGGATCGTTCGAGGAATCGCTTTTGTGCATGGATGTAGCAATGCCTTAAGAACATGCCCGCGGCTTGAAACACGGCCAATACCCCACCCAGCCAACAGCCCCCAACCACCATGTCGATGGTTCCGACATTCCACTGCAGCTTGAGAAGTCCCGTGCCTATCAACGCCGCGCTGGCCCACGCCAACAAGCCGCCGAACCATAGCACAACGGCTGTCGGCGTGGCTTTCAATTCGGACGACAGGCGAACGCCCAATAGAGCTACAAGCGATGCATACGCGGCAAGGATCAAAGGCCATCCGCCGTATCCAATTTCACGACGCGTCCATCCGTCGATGGTTTGCCCCAGTAAGTACAGGGCAGAGGTCGACCCATCGAAGCTTGAGAAGACGGCTACGAGCGTGAGCAGAATCCAGATCCGATACTTGGCTCGATAATCATCCAACTTGTGCTGCCGGATGCGGTAGATCGTCCAAGCCACGATGGCCGTCAGGGCCCAGAGCTGACTGGTCATCCAATTGGCGATGCTATGCGGACTGCGCAAGTCCAGCAGTTGAAGAATCAAGATAGGTGAGCGCCCAGCCGGATTGCCGCGTACGTGAAACCAATAGTGGCAAACGAGGAGAAGGGCCCACATCGACCACATCACCCCGAGCGTGATCGTTAACGCACCCGTGCGGATAGGGATGAGTTGCACCATACGCTGTTGGCAAGTGCGACGGACCGATTGGCTATAGCCAGGGTCTCGGTAGCCGGTGGAAATTGTTTTGGATTCTTCTTCGACAGGCGTGCGCCGCGCGCGGCGTTGGGCCCGCGCCGACTCGACGGCAAAATCGGAATCGGCCGCGATGGATTCGCGGATGACGCGGCGACGACGGTCGTTTCGAGGGGACGAAGAAAACGGCATGGCGGCTCGCAGGTCTCTACGCAATGCGAGCAACCAACCCACCATCCTCCACCTTCGTTCTCCAGCACCCGACGCCCCGGAAAAACGCTGGATCGTTTCGAGCCCTCGCCAGGAAACTGAATCGCAGTTTGCAGGGCTTGGGTCAAGACCAACCGCAGGCATCGAAAAATTCCAAAAGACCTCTTGACCACGATCAACAGCACTGTACTATTTAACTAGAACACTAAGGCACTTGCGAAGGGAGCGGGGGATGTTCTTTTCAATCGATCCGAGCAACGGGGTTGCGATCTACGAACAGATCGTCCGACAGGTCAAATTTGGAGTGGCTCAAGGGGTATTGATCCCCGGCCAGCTGCTGCCCAGTGTTCGTACGCTGGGAATCAAACTGGCGATCAACCCCAACACGATTTCCAAGGCCTTTGCGCAATTGCAAAACGATGGCGTCGTTGAATCACTTCGAGGCCGCGGTTTGGCGGTGCGACCGGAAGCGGTCGAAGCCTGCCGTATCGAACGGCGCATCCTGCTCGAAGATCGTATCCGCGGTGCAATCACCGAAGCCTTGCACGGGGGCATGAGTGCCCGGCAGGTCAAGCAACTGGTGCTCTCTCAGATCGAACAGTTGGACGGCCAGGTGGCAACGGTATCGAGTTCCGCAACGGAAACGGAGCCAGTCTAGGCTCGGTTACCAACCTTTTCACTTTTCTGCTTTCATTACCGATCGCATGGGATTCAAGATGAGTGACGTGATCCATATCCAAAATCTGGAGATGCACTTCCGCGGCTGCGATGCACTGCGTGGTGTCGACCTGCAGGTCAAGGCCGGTACAGTCTTCGCACTTCTCGGCGAGAACGGGGCTGGCAAAACGACGCTGATACGTATCCTGACAGGATTTCAAAAGCCATCGGCTGGGCAATGCCTTGTCCTTGGACTGGATCCTACCAAGAGTGATCAATGCCAATCGTTGCGACAGCGGACGGGATACGTGTCCGATGCGCCGGCCCTGTACGATTGGATGAACGTGGGAGAAATCGGATGGTTCGCGTCGGCGTTTTACGCTCTGGGGTTTGCGGATCGCTACCGCGATGCGGTCGAGCACTATCAGTTACCGTTGGATCGCAAGATCAAGAACCTTAGTAAAGGTCAGCGAGCCAAGGTCGCACTCGCACTGGCATTGGCTCATGAACCGGAACTCTTGATCCTCGATGAACCGACCTCGGGCTTGGACCCGATCGTTCGTCGCGAGTTTTTGGAGAGCATGATCGCAGTGGCCGCGACAGGTCGAACGGTCTTCTTATCGAGCCATCAGATCGCCGAGGTCGAACGGGTGGCCGACGTCATCGCAATCCTGAATCGCGGGCGGATCCAGTTGGTTGGCAAATTGGACGAACTCAAGGATGCGATCTCGATGGTCACGTTGTCCCTGTCGGATCCGCTCGTATCGGTACCCGAACCTGCGTCACCCAACGTTCTGTTAGCAGAAATCTCCGAAGGCAGGCAGAAGCAACTCGTCGTCCGAGGAGATGGAGAAAGCGTCGCCGAACAATGGCTTGATTGTCCAGGCGTGGTCCATGCCCAGTCGCGTCCGGCCACGCTCGAGGAATTGTTCGTGGCATGCACGCGAGGCAACGCCGAAGGCGCACGATCGACTGGTGTTTCCGATGCTCCCTATCGCACCACGATGGAGTCGCAACCGTCATGAATCAACCATCGATCGCCGTCGCATTGGCCTGGAAAGATTTTCGACAAATTCGACCGTTGATCCTGACCGTACTTGGGTTGGGGTTCCTTCTCAACATCCTGTTCGTCGCGGTCCCCCCGATCGCCGACCGAGCCATTCTGGCACTACCATTTGTATTCCTGGTGATACCGATGGTCTTTGCGACCGGAGTCGGCGTTCTCTTGGTGGGTCATGAAAAGGACCAGCGAACACTGGGCTGGTTGCGCACCCACCCGATCCCAGCCCAGCGCATCGCGAGTTCCAAACTTTTTGTCTCTTGCGGCAGTCTGTTGATGGTTTGGATCGCCAGCCTGCTCATCGATTGGATCATGTGGCAGTTTTTTGTTGGAGTCCAGCCTGGGGTGGCTGTGTTTTTGGACAGAGTTCTCGAAAATCCATTCGTGCTGGTTGTCTTCCCATGCCTTTCTTTATTCATGACCCTTGCCGGGCTAGGGCTCGCATGGCATTGTTCGTCATCACGGAATGCTCTGATGATGCTCATTGCCTGCTGCTTGATGGTTCTGATCGTGAATCTGATTGTCGAAAGGTTCCTTCAGATCCAAGTTAGCAATTTTTCGGATCGCGTCGGCTGGTCCATGGTTTGGTTTACCGTTGTGATCGGGAGCAACACTCTCATCGCGTTGGTGCTCGGATGGTATGCCAGTCAACGGTATCTCAGTCCGCAGCGAGCGCCTCGCTCATGGGAAATAACGCCTTGGAGTTCGACACCCTGGAATTTGTCAAGATTGAGTGCGGCACGAAGTAGTGCGGCACGAAGTAGTACGGAACGACGTAGAACGGCAACGTGGAGTGCATCATCGAGCCTCCGTACTTCCGTGGACGCGTTGGCCTTTCCGATCGTCCCTCCGACGCCCGCCTTGGTATGGCAATTCGCCATTCAAAATCGGCTCACATTGATCGCAGTTTTGGGATTCCTGGTAGTCGCCATCGCTTCCACCGCCGCGTTCCCTTTCTCGGAGCCGTATCCGGCACCCATGGTCGAATACATTTCACCCTATCTGCAATTGCTGATCGTGCTGGCGTGGATTGCATGCTGCTGGCTCGGATGCACCGTGTTTCAAGGGGACAATCTCGGAGATCGGATCCGTTTCTTGGCCGATCGGGGTGTATCACCCGGCCGCGTGTGGTGGTCACGCGTTTGGATTCCGATCGTCCTGATCGTGTTGGCGTGTTCATTTCGCATGGGCATGCGCGCCCTGCATGCCGAACCGTTGGATCGGACGGCGACCATGCTCATCCGTGATTTTTTCCTCTTTCTCGGGGGAGGACTAGCGATCGTGATCGCTTGTCAATGGCTCGCACAATGCATCAAGAGCACCGTGGTCAGTTCGGTTGTAGCGCCCATCTTTGTATTCGTATTGTTGATTTATGGAATGTTTTGTGTATTGAACATGGAAGCCCCATGGTGGTTGTTGCCAGCCCCCATTCTCCTCTTAGGGATCGCCACCCGTTTGCAAATGAAGGCCTGGATGGATCGTGCCCTGAACCGAACCTATTACGCCATCCATGGCAGCTTCCTTGCCACGGGTCTGCTCATTCCGATCCTCCCGGGCCTGTGGTCGATCATGACACTGCCGAGCATGCCGCAGGAGATACGACGCGAACTCGAAGAGAAAACGCTGCAGGTAGGGACCGATGGTCATTCCCTTTATAACAACGAGTCCATTGAAGTGAGATTCAATGAAAGCAGTGGCATCCGAACGGCCGAATATTCGCTTCGCTTCAATGACGAAAAACGCGCCCGAAAAATCGAGAACATCAAGCATGCAGTGCATCCTTTGAAGGAGACTCGTCTGAGTCGACGTGACTCTTGTCAATTCCTACTTTCTGAGTTGACGCTGAGTCGCACAGCCCTAGATTTCGAGCCGAGCGACGCCCACCGTGATCGCTATCGAGAGCTATTCGCCGGAACCTTGACGGCAATTGAGGACATGCGGGCCGCCCACCGACTTAAAGAGCTGGATCTTTCAGAGATGCTGGAGATCGCACTGCTGCGCGAATTTCGAAGTTCCTCAATACGAATCGATTTGGGGGATGCACTGCATGCACGGGCGATCGCGATACTGGCCGATGCTAGCGGGCGAGATGAAAGTCGACGTAGAGCGTTGGCGGCCGACTGGTCCCGTCCAAAGTCGGTGAACGGAGCGACCGGAGTCAACGCAAACGACAGGTTGGGAGGTTACTATTTAGGCTATCAGCCAACTGGAAGTTTCCCAGCCATGGCGCGCGTGGCTCGCCGTCGCGACCTCTTGATATCGAAGCTCTGGAAATTGCTGCGTGCAAAACCCGGCAATAGCTCATCGTCGGAACATCGAGCGCTTTCGAGCTTCGAGAGGGATTCTCGAATCACCTCGGACAGCTTCCCTGGCTTCGTTTGGGTCGACCAAGCGGATGTGTATGGCGAGCCTGGGATGCACTGGCGAGGCGAATGGGAAATCGAGGCCAGCGAACTGGCCGATCGACTCACAGCAGATACCAACGCAAGTCCTTGAACCGAGGAGAACGAACGATGCGTCAACGAGCGACTCAACCATGGCCTTATTGGGCATGGGCGGCGGTATGGATAACGGGCGGGCTGGGCTTGTGGATCGTCGGGGTCGCCGTTTTCTGCGCCCAGCGCGAAATGCAGGACCGCATCGTGTTGGCCGAAGAGAGCCAAAAGATTCGCCTGAGCTTAGGGTCGGATGCCACGGTGGTCCATTCGATGGCTTGGATGGAGTCGCATGCCTCGAAAGCGCATACCGAGGAGTGGGGCCGAGTCTTCAATGCGCTCAACGGACCCTTTATCGAGAATCAGTTGGCAAACCTTCAAATGCGCCCCAGCGACGACCCGAACGATTTGCGCTGGGTTCAGGAGAACAGTCACGGGCCGACTCCGATTCGACAAGTTTGGCAAGTCCATCCCGAATTGCTGCATGATTTTCTTGAGACCATCCATCCGTTGATCGAAGAGATTCATCGGCTCTGTCGGGATCCCGAAGTAGTCTTCATCCCTGTGAACGATGAAGCGGATGCATTTCCTGATCCACGCAATCCTTATCGCGCAGCGCAAGTGATGGTACTCGTGTGCGAGGATGCCATTCTCCGAAGCGATCGCGTCGCCTTGGATCGCGGACTAAGAACGCTGCGCGCGTTGGATGGTAATTTCAGTTACCCCAGTGAACAGATGGCCGTCCAAAGCGCGGTCGTGCGAACATTGTTTGCAGGCGAATTGCATCGCGGGCTCGACGCGAACTTGATCGATCCCGAAGAATGGTCCGTCTGGCTGGATCGCCTGAAATCCGATAGCGATTTAGTCGACTTGGTTCGCCGCTGCGAGATATTCAATCGCAGTCGAACGCTCTCCGGCAACGTTACTTCGATACCGATTTGGAAACCGACCTCCGTTAAGCTATTACTTTTAAAAGAGTCTGCGTCCGCTCCTCCGTCCGCCATGAATCCCCAATTATTGCAAATGCAGGATTATTGCCAGTCCGCGATGGTGCGGCTGGCGCTCTTGCTGTTTCACCGAGAGAACGATCACCTACCGACGAAACTCGACGAGCTACCGCCGGCTATGATCACCCCATGGGATTGGACGAATGCAGTAGGCGTTCAGGTCGAATACCGCTGCGATGCAATGGGAGAAAAGGCACGGCTTTATCCGTTCCGTTCTGGACATGGCACCTTCGATACCCCAATTCCGCTGTCAGCGCCCATCTCGATTCCTTGAAAGGAAAATAAGGGCATGCTGCGAACGGCGTTCTGCATCCACCTGCCACCCTGCTCGCCAGGCTGGCGGGCTTCGTTGGCCACCTGAAGATCGTCTTCTTTTGTCAACATGGATACCATGCGAGTCTCGGAGAGACTCGCCTACGTCCGCTTCTCGCCAATCACGCTGCATTTCCGCCACGGCGGATCTTCGACAATGATCGAGAGTGGTGAAACACGCCGCGGAGAATGCGATGCAGCTCAAGGTGGCACGACGCTCCGCGTCGTTGATTCAAGGAAAATCCTGGGCAATCGAAATCGAAAATCACGACGACGGGGCGTCGTGCAACATTTCTAACCCCGTGCCATCTCGGCGACAGGCAGGAATGGCATTCGAATACATCGGTAAAAACAATTTTTGGATCCCTCGTCGCCATTGAGAAAGTTGTTTACGAGCAACACCGCCATGATTTCCGCCCGGTAGCGAAGTGACGCT
The DNA here is from genome assembly GCA_041752005.1 of Pirellula sp. Taxonomy (GTDB): domain Bacteria; phylum Planctomycetota; class Planctomycetia; order Pirellulales; family Pirellulaceae; genus JBKCUI01. The sequence goes on from JBGSHV010000015.1 coordinate 41,620, forward strand.
TCACTCGGCCGAACCGCTCAGTTGGCGTTACAGGGCGGATATACTGTGTCCCAGAGGATCTAGCTACACATCATTACAGAAAATCCTTGATCACCAACGGCGGATTCCATGGGCAAGTTTAGCCTCCGAACAGTTTTTTTTCTGATGACGTTTATTGCTTTGATGTTGACTTCCTATCGGTTTCTACCTGAGTTTCCTCGACTCAAACATTCCTATCCGAACGTGGTACTAACGGGATGCTGGATATTCGCGACCATCGGGGCCTTGGTTCCCATTGCAATTAAGCAAAGATTTTTGGGTAACCGATTTTGGCTCGTGCTCGTCATCATATCAATGATTGGGACGTGGACCGCCTTCTTCCTTCTGTACTTTTGGTGCGAAAGCAATGCGAGGAGGTCAACCCAGTTCCCCGGACTCGGGGCCGGTCTCTTCCTGGCGGAAGCAGCGTTCGCGGCAGGCTTCATTTCGTTCGTTCTGGGCTGGTTCGTACCCTCCGACCCACTGTGAACGCTCGCGGCACGCAAACTCTTTAGAGCTAAAGTTGGACTAAGCTGGTTCGGTTCCCGTAAGCTCTTAGTTGCTCTGGCCGAAACCGCTTCGGCTGGCACAATGGGGGGCATGACAACTCCCAAATGGATTCAGTTGCGCGCAGCCGCCGAGAACAATCTGCGCAATATCGATGTCGATATACCGCTCCATCGTTTGACCGTCGTGTGTGGTGTTAGTGGTAGCGGCAAAACCTCTCTGGTTCTCGATACCCTTTTCGCCGAGGGCCAGAGGCGGTACATCGAAAGCTTTTCGGCCTACACCCGTCAGTTTTTGGCCCGCATTGAAAAGCCCAAATTCGATTCGCTGGACAATTTGCCTCCTTCGTTATCGATCACGCGTGGCGATCGATCGCGAAACAATCGCAGTACCGTTGGGACTGCGAGCGAGTTGATGGAACCATTGCGCGTCTTGTTTGCGCGCATTGCAAGGTTGTACTGCACCCGTTGCGGTCGCGAAGTGCACGAGCACACGCCCAGTTCCGTGATGCGATTCCTCGGGACCTTGAAGGCTGGTCGCGGTATGCTCGGATTCGCGTTTGAATGGAGCGACAAGACGGATTTATCGCAACAGCTATTCGACTTTCAATCCACGGGCCTGATCCGAGTGTTGCTCGATGGTCACATCGTCGAACTCAGCCAGGATCGCACCGAGTTGGCCAAGAGCGTTTCGAAATCGGGCTCTGGGATAGTGATCCTCGAGCGATTTCAATTGGGACATGCGGATCGACTCTCTAGTTTGGTTCCAGCCCTTGAGGACGCGTTTTCGCAAGCGGCGTCGGAGGTGCTGCTGCTGGTGGAATCCGATGCGTTGGATGTCAACGGAGCAACGACGTACAGCATCGATGGTCGAACGTACGTCGAGCATCGATTCTCGCGCGAGCTACGCTGCTCCGAATGTGGCTTGGATTACCTGCCCGCCGAACCGCGTTTGTTTAACTTCAACAGCCCGATCGGAGCTTGTCCATCGTGCACAGGGTTTGGCGAAATCGCTTCGATCACAAGGGACAAGATTGTGCCTGATCGATCGTTGAGCCTTCGCGACGGGGCCATCGCACCGTGGCGAAGTCCCTCCTACGCACATGAACTTGAGGAGCTGTTGGCGATTGCCTCCGCTTACAAGGTTGCGGTCGATGTGCCTGTCTCCCAGCTTACGGACAAGCAATGGGAAGTGATCCAGCGCGGGGTGCCTGCGCGCAAGTTTGGTGGACTGGATGGTTTTTTTGCTTGGCTCGAGCGACGCAAGTACAAGATGCACATCCGCGCGTTCTTATCGCGGTGGCGATCCTACGAGATCTGCCCCGAGTGCCGAGGTGCTCGGTTGTCGCAATCGGCGTTGGCGTACCGCTACGGTACCGAGCACTTTTGGGATTTGTGTGAAAAGCCGATTGCAGAACTGCGGGAAGCTATATCGCAATTGCGCCTGATCGAAAGGTTGCCTAACGGTGTGGAGACATCTTCTATTTCATCGGCGATTTCTGAAGTGGAAAATCGGCTGCAGTATTTGGATTCTGTAGGCCTGGGCTATCTGACACTGGCTCGCACTATGCACACACTCAGTGGCGGCGAGGCCCAGCGGGTTCAGTTGACGACCCTGCTCGGATCGGATTTGGTCGACATGCTCTACGTTCTCGATGAGCCGACCGTAGGTTTGCATCCGAGCGATACACAGCGCGTCGCCGAGTCCATTGAGCGATTGGTGGATCGCGGCAACACCGTCGTTCTCATCGAACACGAACCCTATCTGCTGTTTCGGGCGAAGCATGTGTTGGAGATTGGACCAGGCGCGGGCGAAAAGGGTGGGCAAGTCTGCTTTGCGGGAACTCCAAGCGCTTGGAAGAAGGCGAATACGCTCACCTCGCGTTTTCTCTTTGCGGAGAAGTCAACGCAGCGAAGTATCCGGAACATCGGCCCCACCAGGTTGCGGCTGATCGGCGCTAAGGGTCGAAATCTGCATGGCGATGCATTGGAGATTCCTCACGGTTGCTTGACCACCATCGTTGGCGTGAGCGGTAGCGGCAAAAGCACTTTGATTCTCGATACGCTCGTGCCGGCCCTGCGGAGGGAACTAGGTGAAGAGACCGACGACGGATTGCCATTCGAGCGACTGGAAGGACTCGGAGAGATTGCAGGTTGCGTCGCCATCGACCAGAGTCCGATCGCCAAATCGATTCGATCCACGCCCGCCACCTACGTGAAGGCCATGGACGAGATCCGAGCAATCTTCGGTGGACTACCTGCTGCCCGTGGGGCACGTTTGACTGCCAGTCATTTCAGCTTCAACAGTTCTGCCGGACGATGTCCGGTCTGCGAGGGCCTCGGCTTTACCGTCGTCGACATGCAGTTCATGGCCGACGTCCGACTGACTTGTTCGCAATGCAATGGTGCGCGGTACCAACCCGAGGTATTGGCCGTTCGGTATCGCGATCGCAACATCGCGGAAGTCTTGCAAATGGGCATCGCAGCCTCGGTCGATTTTTTTCGGGGCGAACACAAATTGCATCGCAAACTGCAGCCGTTGCTCGATATTGGATTGGGCTACTTGCCACTCGGACAGTGCGTTTCGTCGTTATCTGCGGGTGAGTCGATGCGTCTGAAATTGGCGTCGCATCTGGAGGAAAAGAGCAGCAGTTTGATCGTGATGGACGAACCCACTACGGGGTTGCACTTCGCGGATGTCGAACTTCTCATTCACTGCATCGACGTACTCATCGACCGAGGAAATACAGTATTGGTGATCGAGCACAACGAACAGATGATACGCGCGTCCGATTATTTGATCGAAATGGGCCCGGGAGCCGGCCCAGGGGGGGGCCGAATCATCGATGCATCCCCGCGAGATGTTTTTTTGGCTTCGGCAAATACTCCGACAAAACGAGCATTGCAGACCAATATCCAGGCCTACTGATACGAATTGTGCCGGATCGTGACTAGGTGGGACCCGAGCGATTTCTTACAATGAAATGAAATCTCGGAGGCCGAGTCCTTCGTTTTCAGGCAATCCGTAGGCGAGCGGTTCGCAACGTCCGACGCTTTTCGCCTGGGTGTCGCAACGTAAAATCCAGTGGTTAGGTTTGTGGCACGCATGGCGCACGAAAAGGATGAAGAACCGGAGCATGAGCTCGATCAGGCGTTGCTCAGCTTTCTAAGGCGGCATGATCAAGGCGAACGGGTTGACCGGGACGCGTTTTTGAAAGACCATCCGGCTTTGGAGGGGCAGTTGAAGGTATTGCTCGATGCCGCCGACTGGATCGAACAGATGGCTGGACCAAAAGTCGGCGATTCCGGCAATCTCGCTTCAAGCGATGACGACCGCAGCGCGACAAAAACTCCCGACGATCCAAACGAGATCACTGTCGATTTGCATATGAGGGCATTCCTCCATGGGCATGTCACCCATATCGACGAGGGAACCACTCAAGAGCATCGCCACGAGTTCAGCCTTTCGGATGTACCCACCCTCGACAACACGCAATCGAGTTTGCCGTGTCGTTTCGGTGAATACATGCTTGAGAAAGTTCTAGGCCGAGGTGGTATGGGGGTCGTCTACCTGGCCAACCAAGTCCAATTGAATCGGCGCGTAGCCATCAAGATGATTCGTTCTGGGGCCTTGGCTACCAGCGACGAGGTTTCGCGTTTCTACAGCGAAGCGCGTAGCGTCGCCAAACTCGATCATCCCAACATCGTAACGGTGTATCATTGCGGCGAGAACTCAGGGCATCATTTCTTTTCGATGGACTACATCCCTGGCACCGACCTCGCCAAACGCGTTTCTGTCGGCCCGATGGATCCGAAAGAAGCGGTGCGGTACGTACGTGAAGTTGCATTGGCCATCGACTATGCTCATTTCCATGGCGTTGTTCATCGCGACTTGAAACCCGCGAACGTGTTGATCGATCAAAACGACAGAGTCGTGATCACGGATTTCGGGTTGGCCAAGCAGATGGGGGGCGAGCAAGGCTTGACAGCCACTGGTGCAGCGCTGGGTACCCCCAGTTACATGTCGCCTGAACAAGCAGCCGGAAAGAGTGAAGAACAGGGGGAAGCGACCGACGTGTACGCCATGGGAGCGATCCTGTTCGCATTGTTGACCGGCAAGCCTCCGTTTCAGGCAGAGACGGTATTGCAGACCTTGATGCAAGTCATGCAACGTCCAGCGCCGAGTGTTCGACAACTTCGATCTGACGTGCATGGGGACCTGGAAACAATCGTAAGCAAATGTTTAGAGAAATCACCTGCCCTGCGTTACGCCAGCGCTCGCGACCTAGCCGCTGATCTCGATCGCTTCTACAACGGCCACCCGATCGTAGCCAAGCCGCCTTCGTGGCCACGAAGGTTTGGTTTTTGGATAAGTACGGTTCCCTTGGTTGCCGCATTCACTGGAAGCCGGCCGTTGGAGCCTAGCGCATCGCAACGATGGGCACAAAATGGTTTCATCCTGGCCATGGCTTGCATTTTGATCGGGATCTTCTTCGGAGGTTCCATTCTGCGTTGGTTCACCGACGGGCGATTACCGTCCCGGATCACCATCGCATCGGGCGCACCGGGAGGAATGTATTTCGACGTTGCAGGCCAACTCTCCGATCGGATGCAGACGAGCAACGGTCGGCGACCTTCGGTCTTGTCGACAGGAGGCTCGTACGAAAACCTGCGCCAACTCCTCGAGTACCATGCCGACATCGCGTTGATGCAGGAATCGACGATCCGGGCCGATCAAGTGTCGGTGGTTGCGCCCCTGTTCATCGAAGCCATTCACGTGTTGATCCCCAAGGACTCTGACATCCGTAGTCTGAAACAACTCGCAGGGCAAAAGATCGTGATGGGGGCTCGCGATTCTGGGACGCGACAAGCCGCCCTGAGGTTACTCAAACACTTTCAGTTGACGGAAAGCGATTTCGAAATCATCGATGGCGATTGGACACAGGCGGCTATGCGAGGCAATGGCAATATCCTCATCGCTGTCGTCAAAGCCGAGCAATCGGGGATGGGAGATCTGCTCGCTAGCGGCGAATACCGATTGCTGTCCATCGATAACGCTCATTCCCTCTTGTCCACCGAACCTATGTTTCGGTTGTATGAATTTGAGGCCGGAGCGTACCGGGGCACTCTTCAAAAACTGACGGAGACCTTGTCGACAACCGCTTTACTCGTCGTGCGCAAGGATGCTCCGTCCCGTTTGGTGGAAGAATGTTTGAAAGCTACCTATGCCGATCCGCCCTTAGTCCAGGGATTGATCCCTCCGGAAATGGCCGCAGGTTGGCAAGGCCTACCGTATCACGATGCCGCGCGGCGTTTCTTCGAATCGCGTGCGACTCCCTAGTCGGCGCGAGAACCCCATCTCTTAGTATCAGCGGGGTGTTGGTTCGTCGCTGGCGTAGTAGTTCAGTCGAGGAATGTCTTCAAGTTCGGTATAGAACATGGCATCGGCATGGATTTTTTGCTCTTTGAGGTTCCGAATGTGCGCCGCCACGCTTGGGACGCGCGCTAAGGCCGGTAGCAGTATTGTCCAGGCCACAATCAACACAGCCACGCACATCATCAATCGCAATGATTTTTGCGATGTGGAGTTGCGTTCCTGGTTCGGGTCGCGATCCATCATTTGGCCAGGATCTCTTTGATTTTTTCCGCGTATAGAACACCGAACATGAGGTAGGCCATGGCCAGCGACAGGATCATGCTCCAGGCCTGACCGATCACGTACAGCAGCAACGGTTTGCTGCCGGAAAGAACCTTGGAAAGCTCTCGGAAATTGATCTCGAGGCCAAACGCCACGAAGGCCAAGCAGAATAGCCAGACGCGGATCTGGGACGTGATCTGTTTGCCAATCGTTTCCGCCAATAGACCGTCGTATTGGGTATAGACCGGGAGGAACGAGAAAAGCAGCGAAGCCCCGATGAAGCCAAGAACGAATTTTGGAAACCGATGCCAGATCTCTATCCAGCCGACGCGATTCGAGCCTTCGCTTTCTCCATAGCGAGCGGTCCAATAAACCGCCACGGCGAACGCAATGACTCCGATGAGCACGTTCTGAATCATCTTCACTGTGCTGGCGACGGCCAAGCCGTCTTCCTTCAAAACCGCACCGGCGGCAGCGACCGCGCCGGTCGAGTCGATCGTCCCGCCGATCCATGCCGCACCGACCAATGGGTCCATGCCACTCCAAAGAACGAACTGGGGCTGGACCACCATCATGATGGCCGTGAAGAACAACGATACACCGATCGCGTAGGAAATTTCTTCACGCTTGGCACGGCATGCCGCACCTGTAGCGATGGCAGCAGAAACTCCGCAGACCGACATGTCAGCGGAAATAACCATGTTCAGACTCGGCGACGAGATTTTTAAGACACGTTGACCGAACCAGAAGGTGGTGATGAGCACCACCGGCGTCACCAACCAGGAAGTGAAGATACCTGGTGGTCCAAGAGCCACGAGTTTTCCGAACAGAATTTCAGCCCCGAATAATACCAAACCCAACTTGATCATCGACTCGCCGATGACCATCGATTGCAACCATTTAGGGATACCGATGGTATTGTTGATGAGCATGCCCAACAGCAGTGCCCACAGAACATACTCGAAGTTGAGGTATTTCACCGTCTCCTGCGCGGCCATTAAGAAGGCCAAGGTTCCGAGGGCGAACATGCCGGTGTAACCGAGAAGGAATTGAAGCCATGAGACCCGTCGAAAGAGGGCGATCGGGAGAAGTACGCAGCCGATCACCAGCCACGTCGTAAATAACTTGACCCCTAAAAACGTTCGGTCTCCCTTTTCCGGGTCGGAGAAGAATGCATCAATGGGCTGCGCATCCCAGTTACTCAGTTTTGCAAACCAATTCGAAGCGTAGTTCACCACGGTGGGCTTGGCAGCGGGCACATCCGGATCGACTTGCACTTGGACCAGCAGGGTCGCGATCACCAATGTCGCAATCCCAACGGCAACAAGTAGCCAATCCTCGTGCAGTCCTTGCGGTTTGGGGTCGACTTCAGTTTGGGATTCGCTGGCCGTCATCGGAGGTTCCCTTCCCTGCACAATTCAGCCCGCGTTCCATGCACAACAGGGCATTGGAGAGGACGCGCGGCATTCACTAGATTTTTGCTCCGGCGCCTTTGGTGAAGGCCATGAATGCCGATTCCAGATTGATCTCCTCAACCGTGAATTTGTTCATGGGTATACCTTGTTGAATCAAGACGGTTGCGAGCGAGGAGTAATCCTCGACTTGGGATTGGAGCGTCACGCGAAGAATATCGTTATCGATCTCGACCGATAGCACGATCGCTTGGTCCTTCAAAATTTTCGCAGCGTCGGCCAATTGATGGGGCACGGCCAAACCGATCAAGAGGACCATGTTCGGCCGCACCTGCTTGATGATTGAGGAGACATCGTTGCTGGCGATCATCTTTCCAGCGTCGATGATCCCAACCTTGTTGCAGACATCTGCCAACTCGGGCAGGATGTGGCTGCTGACGATGATGGTTTTGCCCATGGCTCCCAAGCGTCGCATGAGGGCCCTCATTTCGATCCGAGCGCGGGGATCGAGTCCACTCAGGGGCTCGTCTAGGAGCAAGACGGCCGGATCGTGGAGCAAGGTTCGAGCCAAACCCAGGCGTTGGGTTTGGCCGCGTGAAAGGGTATTGGCGTAGGCATCCCGCTTGAAGTCCAGGTCGACGATTTCGAGCATTTCGTTGCAACGTTTGCGTCGCATTTGGGGGCCGATGCGGTAGGCTGCGGCGAAGAACTCAAGGTACTCGATGACCGTCATGTCATCGTATACTCCGAAGAAATCGGGCATGTAGCCGACCAGGCGACGGATTTCCTTGGGGTGCGTGTAGATCGAATGATCGCAGACGTAGGCTTCGCCTTCGGTCGGCTCGAGAAGCGTCGCGATGATCCGCATGGTGGTCGTTTTGCCTGCACCGTTTGGCCCGATGAAGCCGAACAAATCGCCTTGGCGCAAATCGAGATCGATATCTCGAATGGCGTACATGTCATCGTATTTCTTGGTCAGCTTGATCGTTTTGATCACGATTGAAAACCGTTACGGCGTAGGGATAGGGTATTCGCGAGACGGGGAGGATGAGGGATTGTTGTTTTGGACCTGCAGTGCCAGGCGGACGACACTCCGTTGCTTGCCACCGATGGCTTGTACTGGGATTTCATTGCGTCGCAAGGTCCAGCTCGTAACCGGCTCGGCCACGAATCCGAATACAATGGCTCGTTCCAACTTTAGGAGATCGGAACAGTCCAGCTTCGACAAATACCGATGCGACAGTCCGGTGTACGCAGCAGCGCCTGCGGATTGATGGAAGCTCAACAGTTCCATCAGTCGCTCAATACTTCCGGTATCCGCTGGGTTCCATTCGACTCCTTGCTCTTCACCTGCAACGAACGTTCGTCGCTGCAATCGACGAGCGATGTCCTTGGGAATGGTGGTCGTAATAGGCACGCGCTCGCCTGGTCGAATTCGAGCTGGGATGGTGTAGGAGCGGCCTGCGAAGTACAGCGTAGCATCGAGCAGCTCGACCCCGAGTGGGTTTGTGAACGAACCTTGGAGTAAATCGTCTTTGCCCGAGATCGTGCTCAATGCATTGCCCCCTTCGTCCAACTCAATGGATTCACTCCAATCACTGAAGAAGGCCTTCGTCCCAGCGGCTGGAAAACCGATGCCGTCCAGAGCGCTCGAGGAATCGGACGTAGCGTGCACTTCGTATGCGGGCAGACCTAGTTGCGTTGAGACATTGGAGTCGAATCCGCCGAGGCCTTTTCCTGGTTGTCCGAACCAATCGATGCGATTCGCACCGGGTTTCGCTTCACGCGTACTCTGGGCCGAAAGCGAGCGATGATGAACGAGAAAATCGTAAATGCCTCGCCGCCCGGAATACGTGTGCGCAAATGCTCGACCGTGCAGAGTGTTGGTCTGGTCGTCGACATCGATCAGTTCAACGTAATTGATACTTGGCAAGTCGGGTTTCCAGGCCTGCGTGAGTCCTGAGGCAAAGATCATGATCGCCGTTGATGCGATGCACAACGTCCACCAAGTCCAACGAGGCCGTTTCCAATACTTAGACACCACGAAGTAATCGAACGGGCCGATGATGAGCGCTAATAAACCTGCGATGAGCACGAGTTGCCCGAGGTTACCGAGCCGGAGCGAGGGGAATGCATCGAGCGAAGCGTTCAATTGACCGGATAGATCTTCGTAGGCGAGAAACGCTTCTATTCCAGGTTTGCCGTCCTTCTTTTCCCATGCCTCTTTGAATAAATATTTCAGCAGACCCGAGCGAGTGTCCCAAGCGAGGATTTGAGGGCTATCGAGTTCAGTCGCCATCCACAGGACGTTGCCGAAGCCGTACGCCCAGCGAGCGATGAAGGGCAATTTGACACGGGTGGCAGTGACCGTTCCCACATCGACACGACCGCTGTTCATACGCAGCAGAGCGCACTCGAGAGGCTGGAGTTGCTGCTGCGATCCGAGTAGCGATTCGATAGGGCTAGGTTCGCAATCGCTGGCTGTCCCCACCAATTCGCCGGGCAACATGGCCGTGAACTCGGGATACGCGGCGAGCGACGGAGCGCCGCGGCCCCAGGTCAAAACCAGATACCCGCCCGTCCGAACCCAAGACTCGATGGCCTGACGCTGCGGTTCCGTAAAGGACGCATTCAGGTCAGCGTTACTGGACGAAAACAAGATCACGTCCACGCCTGCATATGCGGCTGCCTGCGATGCCAATTCCACGGAGCGAGTGAGTTCGGACACACTGTACTCGCCATAGGACAACCCAACCGATTTCATGGCGGCATCGGCCAATCGCAACTCGGACCCGATTCCGACGATCCACGGTTGATGGGCGGGTAACGGCGAACCACGTTCGGATTCGGTCAACAATCGATCCACCAACAGAGCGCCCTGTGGATCGAGCAGTTGGATGCGAATCGGCCGGTTGCTGCGTCCATGCTTGGCGATCACCTCAACGCGCTGGCTGCCGCCATCGGCTAGGTCGACTGTCCAGGTATCGTTTCGGTAGGTGACCGGGACGCCGTCTCCATCGACCGTCTGGAGTTGCACGGTGGCTCGCAAGGCTTTGGCCGATTGAATGGTCACCTCGTGCCGCGTGTCGAAGCCGACCTTCCAAAGTCCCGCCAGACCCGAGGTAACGGTGCACTGAACCGGTGAATCGCTTTGTGCCCACAGTCGCACTGTATGCCAGAACGGAACGGAAAACATCAAGCAACAAAACAACACTCGCCACAGCCCTGATGGCCGTGGCGAATGCATGGAAAGCTTGGTCTCGCATCCGACGTTGAAGATCGGCGGCTGTGTCATCAACAACCCGTCGCCTTAATCAAGTCGCTTGACTCGCAAATTACGGAAGTAGGCTTTGCTGCCCGGGTCGTGAGCCTGCAGAGCAAAAGTTCCGGAATCGAGTTTGCGTGTAAAGTCCGGCCCGGCCTTGTAATCGTCTGGCTCGGTGTACTCCACCAAAGTCTTTCCGTCGACCTTGAGGGTAACCGTTTTGCCGACAACGATGATTTCTTGCGTGTACCATTCGTTGTCCTTGGCGGCGGGTTCCAAAACATCCTTAACTCCGTACAAGCTACTCGTCTTGCGGGGGTCCGCGTTGTAGGACAAGTTGACTTGGCATTCGAATCCGTACTTGGGCCAACCGGAATCCTGGTACTTGGTATGGAAGTAGATCCCCGCATTGCTGTTGGGCTCGACCATCACATCGGCTTTGAAATGAAAGTCCTTGAAGGGCTTGTCATCGCCGACGTAGAAAAGGTGGCTCCGTTCCCCTTGGCAGACCAAGCAACCGTCTTCGACTTTCCAGCTGCCTTCATTTTCGTTGACTTTCCAGCCCTTCATTGTTTTGCCGTCGAACAAGCTGACGAAGCCTTGTTCATCCGTGGTTTTCTTAGGGCTGGACTTCGAACCTTCTTGGGCGACGGCTGGACCGACTGCGAGGCAGACGGCCAACCACAGAAACGTGGATCGCAACATGGCTGGAATTCTTTCGTGGATTGGGAGAGTGTTTGCAATCGATCCGCGGGGTGCATCCGCAGTAAATCCTTTGGACTTGGATTCAACGGACCGCCGAAGCTTACTTGCCTTTGACGTCGCCGCCGGGCAGAAGACCTTCTTTGATGCGTTCACCAAACGTCTTTTCCGCGCCTTCGGCCTTCTTTTCTTCGACTTTCCTGAACAGCGCTTCCACTTCCTTGCGGACCTCTTCCGGAGCTTCCTTGAACCGCTTGGGTGGGAAGGCCTTCTTCAGCAGACCGATTTCCTTGAGGGTTTCCCCATACGGATTGTGCTTCTTTTTGTTCTCGCCATCGATGTGGCAAGCATTGCACTTGGCTTCTGCGGCCAGCTTCTTGAAGTCTTCGTTTTCGCTGGACTCCACATACACTTTAGCCCACGTTTCGCCGAATTCCTTGATCGCAAATGCGCTCGGGGCAACGACCGATGCAGTCAATCCAACGGCGACGTACATGACGAACTTTTTCATTCCGATTGTCTTCTCCCTAGTGGATGGCAGGTGGGAATCCCGTTCGAGTACGGAACTTTTCCCAGGGACTTGGCCGTAGCAACCCTCGCCCCCCCTCTGATTAAAGTACGGGGCATGCGGCCTGTCAAACCGCGTCCTGGAAGCTCAGGCAACAAATCTATACAAATCCCCGGTTACTGGAGAACGGTGGGAGGCAATCCTGCTTGCATCGGATCTCGGTATGGGGGTGCCGGAGCACCTGCGACTGGGGCCGCGCTCGGATTAACCCCGTAGGTCGGCGGCGGAGGGGTCGGCGAGTTCTTTCGGAGGAACACCGGAGCGTTGGACGAAATGGCGGAGACGTTGGCGGGTGCTCCACCTGGGGTAGGCATCGTACTGGCCGACTGGGTCGAGAACATTGTGGTGGGAAATAACGTTTGATTGCCTGTCAGCCAGGCAAACGAAGAGGGGGCCGCTGCGTTGGCTCCAGGCGGATACCCAGCAGGCGGATACCCAGCAGGTGGATAGCCGTTAGGTGGATAGCCGTTAGGTGGATAGGGCGGCATACCGTTTTGCGGAGTGGGTCCCATAGCGACGAGGGCACTTGGTCCAGCGGCCGGTGGAGCCAATTGCCCAGCGTAGAATGCTGGGTTCGGAGCCGAGGCGATTGGATTGTAAGCGAGATTGGGCGATGGGACGGGGACTAGGGCAGCGCTATAGGTGACTCCATTGCCAACCAAGATGCTGCTGGGAGGCGAGGCGATCGTCGTCGGTGGCATGGCGGTGGCGTAACTCGCCATCGTGGCAGGTACTTGCGAGGACGCAGCGGAAGGGGGACCCGGGGGAACCAAGGTTTGCGGTGCGGTCCAGAGTGCGGGGGATGCCCCCATGGCGAAACTTGGAGTTCCATAGTCGATCGAGCGGGTAGCGTAGCGAGCCGAAGTCCGATTGGCTTGGGCGACCATGGCCGATTCCTGGACAAGGTTGCTCAGCTTGGGACCGTCCGAAGGGTCTGAGGTCAGCGGACGATCCACGAAGCGGGCGCGTTGTTCGCTCGCGTTGACCAGTTTGGGCACCATGCGATCGATTTCTCGCTCTTCATACTTTTGGTACGTAGTCATTTGCATGACTTGCACATTCCGCGGTTGGTATTGCACAATCGGCGCGTATTCCATGATTTGCTGTGGCTGAGCGAACGGGTTCATGCTCGGGATGGAACGCGGCTGGAGCTGGTACGATACGATAGAGTCGTAATGGGTCATCGTCGTGGCTTGAGGTTCTTGAACCCAGACCGGAACCCACACGCGTTCCTTGACCGCCGTGTATTCGTATTTAGGTACGGTGACAGTTTCGGAGACGACATACCTGCCCCAAAGTTGGCGGGTATGCATGTCGACGAACGTCATGACCGGCGCGGGAGCCTGGAATTGATCCGCCGCAGCATCAGCACCTTGAGCAACCGCCGTCGGAGCGGACCAAAGCCCAACTACGAAAATGGCGACCACCAAAACCATGGCAGAGCCGATTGATTTCCAACTACCCGAATGGTTCATGGGCCTCATCCGTTGCCCCAACACTGGAACCGAATTAAAGCTAGCATCGCGAGAGCTCGTGCTGCGTTTGCAACAACGGCTCAATCGAGGCCAACTGGTGACGAAGTTGGGTCGTACCTTTTCAGGGCCGCTGACGCAAGGTCTAGTTTCCGCAGATGAGCGTTGGTTCTACCCCATCGATGGAACGGTCGTGGGCTTACTTCCCGATGAGGCCGTGGTAATCTCGGTACCAATCGACGAAGGCGCGAATCCCTGACTCGATGCTGGTCGAGGGTGAGAAATCAATTTCTTGGCGGAGCGAATCAACGTTGGCATACGTCTCCAGGACATCGCCTGGCTGCATCGGCATGGGGTTGAGTATGGCTTTTTTTCCAATGGTCTGTTCGAGGACTTTGATAAACCTCGACAATTCGGTGGGTTGGTGATTGCCGATGTTGTGGATGCGGTACGGGGCTGAGCTGCGTGCTGGGTTCGGATGTTGGCTATCCCAATCGTTACTCGCTTCGGGGATATGGTCCATCAACCGCACGATGGCCGAGACGATGTCGTCGATATAAGTGAAGTCTCGCTTCATCCGCCCGTGGTTGTACACGTCTAACGGTCGGCCCTCGAAGATGGCTTGAGTGAATTTGTAAATCGCCATGTCCGGTCTACCCCAGGGACCGTAGACGGTGAAGAATCGCAATCCAGTGGTGGGCAATTGGTACAGGTGCGAGTAGCAATGGGCCATCATCTCATTGGCTTTTTTGGTGGCTGCGTACAAGCTGACGGGGTGATCGGTGTGTTGCGTCGTGTCGAAGGGCTGTTGCGTGTTGAGTCCATAGACGCTCGAGCTGCTCGCATACAGCAAGTGAGGCACGCGGTGATGGCGACAGCCTTCGAGGATGGTCAATGTGCCTTCGATGTTGGATTGGGTGTAGGCGTAAGGATTTGACAGCGAGTAACGAACTCCGGCCTGGGCGGCCAAGTGTACGACGCGTTCGAAATCATGGTTGCGAAAGAGCCCCTCGATTGCGGTTCGATCTTGAAGGGCGATGCGATGAAATTCAAAGCGATCGGAATGCAATAACCGTTCGAGTCTCGCTTCCTTGATGCGGACGTCGTAGTAGTCATTGACGTTGTCGACGCCGACGACGTCAAAGCCCGAGTCGAGGCAGCGTCGCGCGACGTGGAAGCCAATAAAACCTGCGGTTCCTGTGATGAGGATTTTTTTCATAGAGTCAATGGGTTAGAGCGACGGAATAGGCAGGTGTTGCAGGAATGGGTGAGGCGGTCGAGGTCGATGACCGCCGCGCTGAGTCGCAATGCGAATCCATGACTCCAGCGAGCGTGCGTTGTGGAGGACACCTGCCACCCTCCAGGAGGTGGACCAAGCCAAATCGTGTTCTCCATGGTCCTTCCAACTCCAAAGGAGCCGGATCTGGTCTGGTGCATTCAGTTCCAAGTCGTGCCTGTTCCAATCCTTCGATCCGAGTTTCTCGATGCAAGCCAACAGGACGGCGCGATCGATCACGATGATATCCGCCAGCGGAACACTGTCGGCCAGGGGAACACGGTCGGCCAGGGGAACACGGTCGGCCAGCGGCACACTGTCGGGCCATCGATCGCACCAAGGCCATTGATCACTGGTCCATGGTTCTGCCGACCAGGACAATTCGCAGTCGACTGCATCGGCGCGATTCCGCGCGCTGCGTTCATCTTCAGCCCGACGGCGTATCATGGCGGAATGCATGGGCTCCAGCCCGATCATCCGCCAGCGCTGCACGCGAGGATCGGGCATCTCAGCGGCGCTCCACAAAATCGGTCCTGGGTGGCATGGCAATCAACGCGGTGGTGTCGGGGTGCAACTTCAACACGGCATCCTCGCATGCAGTCGGTATCAATACCGATTGACCTTGGACCAAGTCCAGGCTGCCCCGGTCCGTCTGAATCTCGGCCGAACCTAAGGGGATGGTGACGATGGCGAACCGTTTGGTCGGTAAAGGCAGGGGTGATTCTCCGAGGTATTCGAGCAATTGAAATTTGTCGCAGTCCACGAGCAGCGTGGGTTGATCGGCCGAGCGCGTCGGTCGCGTCACGGCTTCGACCGGACCGCGCTCGTAATCGATCACCTCCAAGGCTTGTTCGATATGCAGCTGCCTCGGATGGCCATCGCGGTCGACACGATTCCAATCAAAAATCCGGAATGTGCAATCGCTGGCCTGCTGAATTTCGGCCACCATCAGTCCCTCGCCGAGTGCATGAGGGGTACCGGCGGCAATGAAGATGCAGTCGCCGGGACGGGGGTAGAGGGTGTGCAAGCAGTCCTCGGTCGTCCCTTGTTGGATGGCACGGCGCAGGTAATCTTGGTCGATCCCCGGTTTAAGCCCGGCGTAAAGGACCGCTCCAGGTTCGGCCTCGACGATGTACCAAGCCTCGGTTTTGCCGAGATCGGGCTGAGGCATTTTGGCTCCATAGGCATCGTCCGGATGGACTTGAACGCTCAGCACGCGTTGGCAATCCAGGTATTTTAAAAGCAGCGGAAAGCGCTCGCTGGGATTGTTTCGCCCCAAGATTTCATGGGGATGGGTTTCGATCAACTGACGCAGCGACCAGCCCTCGAAGGTGCCACTGGCTACGATCGATTCCCCTTCTCGATGATCAACCACCTCCCAACTTTCCGCCCAAATCCCGTCCTCAGGTAGATTCTTGCCGAGCCGATGAGCAAGCCGCCTGCCTCCCCAGATGTAGGAACGGAGCAGCGGCATAAAATGAAGCGGTTGATCCGGAACAAACATGGATTGCCAAATCGCCTTGGACAAACAAAGCTGGAACTAGTTGAACATCGAGTTTTCGTCCCCAGACGGTTCCGACAACTCCCAACCCCATTGTAACGAGAGGATTCGCACCCGATGAAAGGTGACGATCTGTTCGAAAAAAGTGCCATGACCTTTGGCCAACACCTGGACGAACTTCGAATCGCGCTCGTCAAAGCTTCGATTTGGTTGGCCGTGGGGCTCGTGGTCGGTCTGCCGTTGGCCTCCTCCGTGGTACGGTACATGCAAGGTCCGCTCGAGGAATCGCTCGACAAGTACTATCGAAAACGGTCTGAAAAGGAGATGGCCGGCGCGTTGCAGGTCGATCAAGTCTCCAAACGACTGTCGGATTGGATGGAAGAAAAGAAGGTAGCCAGCCAAATCATTTGGGTCGACCCGCGGCGTTGGGACCACGGTTCCTCCGAGGATCTGGCGGTGCTAGAGAACCCTGACTCTGCCGGAGAACCTGACCCGGCGTACATGATGCGGGTCCGGACCTTCGTACCGATCAAAGCCAGTACCGAAGCGCTGGGTCTGCAAGAACCTTTCATGATTTGGTTCAAAGCGGCCTTCGTGGTGGCGATCATCGTGGCCAGTCCCGGTATCTTTTATCACCTCTGGGAATTCACCTCGTCCGGTCTCTACCCACACGAGCGCCGCTACGTCTATTTTTTCCTCCCCGCCAGCTTGTTCCTGTTTTGGGCCGGAGCCAGCTTGGCTTTTTTCGTCATCTTCCGATTGGTTATCGACTTCTTACTCGACTTCAATGCCAGCATGGGGATTGGCGCCTCGCCGCGCTTGACCGACTACATGTCCTTCGCACTGTTCCTGCCAATCGGCTTTGGGATTTCGTTTCAACTGCCGCTGGTCATGTTGGTGTTGGAAAGGTTAGGGATTTTTTCCGTCAAAACCTATTTGGCACAGTGGCGGATGGCGGTCCTCGTCATCGCCTTCATCTCGATGATCCTGACGCCGGCCGAAATCTCGAGCATGGTTGGCATGGCCGTACCACTCATCGGCCTTTACTTCCTAGGCATCGCTATGTGTTACTACCTACCTCGTAGTTCGATGCAGGGAAAGGCCATCGAAGATCCTCGATAAGAAACGGTAACACGCGGCAAGAACGACAACTCAATCCAATAGGGACGGCCATGGACGATCACGAAACGGAGGACGGGGACGCAAAGCCTGGAAAGGCCTTCGTAGACTTCCCGTTCTCGATTCGCTTGGCTCAGCGAAGCATCTTGATCGCCATCGCCATACCTATCGTCTTACGAACCCTCTTGCGAGCTGGTGTACCTCGGCTTCGGCTGATAGTTGTGTGCGCTGCGGCGGTTTGCGGGGCGGTGGGTTTGATCGCTACTTACTACGCAGTGATTCGCTATCCCTACATGGGCTTGGTCGATGCCGCCGATGGTGATCTGTTTTCTAAGTACATCGAAGCCCGGCCGAAGTGGATGATGGTTTTCGTAAAAATTGCGGGTTTGATCGGGACCGTCGCCGCCGTTGTCGTGCCGTTTACCGATGGACAACTTTCCGACGCGGAGGTTTGGATGGTGTTGTACGCCCTATCTCTCTTGGGCTTTTTCATCTTCCTGTCGTTTTTCTATTCCCGCGAGGATTACCCAACTGTGGCCACGTTTCTACGGTGCAGCATGGGCATGGGTATCTTTGTCTATCCGATCTTTATCCCAGCCTTGCTTCTGGGTTCGATGCGAGGTCGTATGCTGCTGGACAACGCGACGGCTCAGATCGAAGCGGATCGTCGCCGGACCTACTAAAGTAGGTCGTATCTTCGAGCCGATCGACGCTGGGGCTTGGCTTGGATTGCCTGTGTTTTGCAGCATCCCTCGTATTCGAAGGAAACTGATGTACGAGCACGAGCACGGAGCACGAGTTCGAGCACGAGCACGAGCACGAGCACGAGTTCGAGCACGGAGCATGGGTACTGTTTTAGGTCCGCTTGAGGATGTAGACCACGTCTTCGGTTGATTCGTCGATTTCGATAGGAGCGTTGGCTTCGTAGCTGAAGTCATACGTTTCTGCGATCGTCCATTCCGGTACCTTCTTCAACATGGCCGCGAACTGACGGTAGGTGTAGCTGCGAAGAACCAAACAGTCGTCGATCCGTTTCGAAGAGGTGGGCGTGAGGATATCGAACCGAATATTGAACCTCTCGATCCGAGTCTTCGGATTCTTGTCGCGAGGCCACATGCTCGTGTTGACCTGCAAGTGACCGCGGCGAGCGCTCCAGCTTTCTTCGTCCGTCGTCGGTCCTTCGAGCGGCGTCAAATGAAAACCCAAGGCATAAATGCCGCCGGATCGAATCGCCGCAGCCATGGCTCGCAGATGCGCGACCGCCATGGCTTCGGTGGTCAAGTGACGAAAGGAGTTGATGGTATTGAACGCCGCGTCGAAAGGCTTGGCGACGGTAAAGTCGCACATGTCGCCCACCCAAGCTGTCTCACGAAATCCATGCCGTTGCAATCGGGCGTTGCAGAATTCCACTGCCTTCTCGTTAAGGTCCAAGCCTTCGCAGTGGTAACCTGCCTTGAGCATCCGGAACATCAACCTACCCGTTCCGCAAGCCGGCTCGAGCAACCGCCGCGTCTTGCCCCGAACATGCTGACCAAAGACCTCGGTCAGGAAGCGATACTCCGCCACCCAGTCGCTGCCAAAAATCAAGTCGTAGTAGCGGGGATGATCGTAAATGCTTTCCGCAACGGTTTGCATGATGAATTCGGCAGGTCGTAGGAGGTTCGGTCATGGTGGGTAGCGCTCGGCGAGATTCTAACGCGGACGGAAGCGTTTGCCACGCCTGGGAAAATCACATCTTAGATCCAGCCATTTCGTTCGTGTTGCCGCCGCAATCCGAATCGTGACTCAGCAATCGCGGTGGATTCAACCACCGACGCACCGCTCCATCGCTCGAATCGACCGCCAGGTTGCTATACTTGCACGCGCCTCCAACAACGAGTTTCGCGATCGCTAGGATTTGGAATGTGATCGCACGCGCATGAATGCTTTTGGATTCGGATGCCTGCCATGGATGAAGCCTCGTTCAGCTACCAAGTCACGCACAAAACGCATTACGAATACACCGTCGAAAGCTCGCTCTGCCACAACCAAATGCATCTCCAGCCGCGCATGCTGCTCGAGCAACGCGTCAGCCAATCGCTGATCGAGATCCATCCGCGGCCAGCCTGCCGCTTCCAATGGCTCGACACCTTTGGCAACCACGTCGAGTTCTTTAGCATCGAGGAGTTGCACGAAAGCTTGACCGTCACGTCCAAGAGTCTGATCGAGCGCCGTTCGATCGCCTTGCCCAATCATTCAGGAGTCCTTTGGCCACAACTCGAACTATGGATGGCAAACTCCCAAGATCCAGCAGCCTTGGCCGCCAAGGAATTCCTCTATGACTCCCGCTACTGCCAGTCCGGGGGGGATTTCCTGCAGTACGCATTGGGAATCGTCGACCGACAATTCGACATCATCGAAGCTTCGCTCCGACTCAGTAGTGCGATCTACGACGAGTTTCAGTACCTGCCCGAATCCACGCACGTCACCACCCAACCTTTGGACGTTTTGGCCAAGCGGCGCGGGGTGTGTCAGGACTTTGCACATGTTCTGATCTGTTGCTTGAGGTCGCTTGGGATCCCTGCTCGCTACGTTAGCGGCTACCTGCTAACTCAACCGCCACCGGGCAAACCCAAACTCGTCGGGGCGGATGCGTCGCATGCCTGGGTAAGCGCTTTCACGGGTCCAACCGGTTGGCTCGATCTGGATCCAACCAACAACGTCGTGCCGGGCCTCGAACATATCACGGTCGCTTGGGGACGTGACTACGCCGACGTCGCCCCCATCCAAGGCGTGTATGTCGGAGGCGGCTTTACTTCTCTCAATGTCTCGGTCGATGTATCGCTAGCAAATGATTCCACGATCGACTGATCTTGTGCTCAACGAGTCAACCTTGCAAACTCCCTGACGGTCGCCCAAGGAAGGGTCGACACCCTGCCTGCTGGGGGCTACTCATAGGTTTGGACTGATAAGGATCCGTTGCGATGTGGAATTCGGCACTTGCGTCCTGGGTCATGTTGGGTTGCGTCATCGTCCACGCGCCCTGCTTGATGGCCGGGACCATCGGTGATTGCATTGCCTTGGAATTTGTCTCGTCAGGCTGCCCTAAGTGCAATGAAATGAATCAGTCCGTCGAAACGGCACTTGAGTATGGCTGGGTGGCTCGCCGTATCGAAGTGAATGCAGATCCCTACACTGCCCAACGCTGGCGCATTCACTCGACTCCGACCACGCTGTTGATTCGGGATGGTCGGGAAGTCGATCGCATCCTGGGTCCGATTCCTTTCGAGGCGTTGTCGCAGCGCATGCTGGCCGCTTCGAGCCAGGATCGATTAAAAGAAACCCAATTCGCGACGCCGATGGGGGTGCCACTCCAAAGTGTTCAAGCCATCGAAACGAGCACACCGTGGCCGGAATCGCGATCTCCAAGCCCAACCGCCGATCCTATTCGAAGTGCGGTCAGTAGTCCTGTCGGCAACCCCAAGGCGCTGGCTCAATCGGCCACCGTCCGCATTCGGATCGACGAACCGGAGCAGCAAGCAGTTGGAACTGGCACCATTATCGACAATACCAACGGCGAAGCGTTGGTCATGACGTGTGGCCATCTGTTTCGCAATCTCGGCCCCAATGCGCGGGTGCTGATCGAATTGTTTGAGGGTAATCAAGCCGTTGTGTATCCCGCCCAAGTCATCGATTTCCAAGCCGACGACCCTGACATCGGTCTACTATCCTTTCGACCTGGTCGACCCGTTCCATCGGTCCCACTCAAACCGAGTTCGCAACCGCTTCGCGAAGGCGAGTCCGTCTTCAGTTTAGGCTGCGATCACGGTCAAGATCCTACGCGACGCGACACGCGCATTACCAAACTCAACCGTTATCAAGGCGCTCCCAATGTTGAGATTGCGGGAATGCCCGTTCAAGGTCGAAGCGGCGGTGGGTTGTTCAATCAAGCGGGAGAATTGATCGGCGTTTGCAATGCAGCGGATAGCGAACTCGACGAAGGCCTCTACAGCGGGCCAGAAGTGCTCTACCAACAAATCGCCAAGCTCGGATTGGATCGCCTCTACGACCGAAAGGTTGCTCCGAGTGTGGCTTCAAAGTCCATTACTGTCATTGTCCGTGAAGCCAACGGTGGCGAGCGCCACCTGCAAATTCAAGATCCGAGTCCCGCACTCCTTCAAGCGATCCACAGCGAAGGCTATGCCGTTGCTCGGTAATCGAATCCCAACTCGATTCATGATCGTATCGATGCTATCTCGAGGAATTCCAATAGGCTGCGGACGTCCGTCGGGACGCCGTTGCGCGTGGGGAATGCTTTGCCTCGTGGCCTTGATCGGTTCCGCCGCCCCTGGCTGCGGAACCACCAAATCGGTGACCGCCACCGAACAATTGTTGATGTCCGACGCGGTCGACTCCACCATCTCAAAAATCGATTTTCGACCTTTGAACGGGTACAAGATCTATCTCGACACAACCTATGTAGCCCCTGCGGGCAAGCCCATTCCGGGCGTAGCCATGCCAGTCAATTTGGTCACGTCGGATTACATCATTAGCGCCCTTCGCCAGCAACTCACGGCCGCCGGTTGCATGCTAGTCGATAGCCGCGATACCGCCGACATCATCTGCGAGGCCCGTTGCGGCGCTTTGGGAACCGATGGTCACAACGTGATCTATGGTTTGCCTGCTAACAATGTCCTCAACAGCGCCTCGGTCTTTGTCGCCAGCGCTCAGAATCTACCAACCATTCCCGAACTCTCACTCGCCCGTCGGGAGGTCAAAAGCGCGGCTGCCAAGGTCGCGGTCTTTGCCTACGACCGTGAAACACGCGAACCGCTTTGGCAATCCGGCATCGCGCAGGCAGGCAGCAACGCGCGCGATACATGGGTGATGGGCGTCGGGCCGATCCAGTATGGGACCATCTACCGGGGAACTCGCTTTGCCGGCAAACGCTTCGGGAAACCGAATACAAGCGCCGAACCGTCGGCCGTAGCCGAGGTCAATACCGGCATCGACCATCGCAGCCAGCATCTCTTTGCAAACCAACTCTTCGGCAACGGCGGATTGGAAGCCGCAACGGCGACCGCCAAAGCGCAAAACCCTGACGCCAAACCGCAGGATAGTTCCCAACCTGCCCAGGCCGCCGCGCCTGGCGGAACCGTGGCGCGGTAATTCACCTGAAGCTCGTTCATTCACGGTAGCTCGGCAAGCAACGGTAACGCGCTGGCTACGTGCGGTGTTGCGGCCGTTTGCCTGCGTCGCGGATCAATCGGCACAAATATCTCTTTTTTCCTAATCGGCAAAGTCGCATCGCGCCGATCTTTCTTAGGTGCCAAGACGGAGAAAATAGAGCACGTGCCGCTGACTGAGTTCCGTGACTCGAATCGCCGACGCGTGGATAGATGTTCGTGCCAGACGGAATTCCGTCCCGATGTTGCTCGACCAAACACACACAAACCATGGATTGCCCGAGACGCTGCGAGAGCGAACTTGGTTGCTGGCATTGCTGCTGTGCTGTGCCGCGAGCGGCTGCACCCTTCTGCCAGATGTGCGTCACAAGCCACAGTATCACAACCCCTTTCCGCAGTTGACTCGGGTTGCAATCTTGCCTTTTCGCAATCAAAGCCAGGAGCCGACGCTGAGCGGCTCTCGCGTTTCATTGGCTTATTACGATGAGTTGCAAGCCATCCCAGGCTTTGAGGTCTTGCCGACGGGAGTCGTCGAGAACCAGTGGAATTTCTACGAAACCAACGTCCTGCGACAATCCGCAGCTACGGCTGAGGACTTCCAGAGATTCGCGCAGTTCCTCGGCGTCGACGCGGTCCTCCAAGGTGCCATCACCGATTACGAACCCTACTATCCGCCGAGGATGACCCTCAAGGTAAATTGGTACGCAGCCAACCCGGGCTTTCATCCGATCCCAGCCGGATATGGTTTGCCGTGGGGAACCAAGGCGGAGAAGAAGATACCGAAAGCCATTCGCTTGGAAGCCGAACGCGCATTGGCGCGCGAGCAACTGAAAACGCAAACGCCAGACGTGAACAACAGCCCACCCATCGGCACTGGCGCACCGCAACCAACGCCAGTTCCCCCTGCGAGCGAGATCGCTCCCCAGGAAGAACTTTCCGAACCCAATGTGCAGGAGTCGGTCTCGAATGCCGCATTCACAACCAAGATCGATGTCCTCCCCGAACCGGCTTTGATGCCCCCGTCAATGCTCGATCCGGAGCATGAGAACTTAGGTCCGTCGAGCTCGCTTCCCGACGCTTGGCCCGATCCGGAAGGCTTTGTGCCAGCAAAACCTAGCCGAACCAAGCCGGAAATGATCCCTCAGTACGAGCCCGTTCTGTCGCACATGAAGGCTTATAACGGAAGTGACGAAGATTTCACGCAAGCACTTGGGGAGTACTTTTACTTTCGTGACGACGCGCGGTTTGGAGGCTGGCAAGCGTATCTCCAACGCAGCGAAGACTTTATAAGATTCTGCTGTCACCGGCATGTGGTCGAAACACTCGCCGCACGCGGCGGGCAGTTAGAAAGTCAAATGATCCTGAGATGGCCCATCGGTCGATACGAACGCTAGTTGCGGAACGGCACGCCGCACCAACGTTCGAAATCTCGGCACGGAATGGACCTATGAGCGGCGAAGTCAACGTCGTTGCGCTAACGCGCGGCGAAGAGCGGTATGTTTTTCTATTCGACGAATCGACACGCACCGATTTGCTTCGGATGCTCGGTCGTTATGCTGCCGATCCACAGCTATCGTTCACTTGGTATGACGCCGCGTTTCTCAGCCAGAAGATCCGCGAGATGATGCCGGCAGCGGTCATGCACGGAGTTGCGGGCAGCGCCAAGACGGCAACATCGACCGGCCGACATACCAGGCAGCCCATGCCCGTCCAGGATTCGCCTGGTGGGGGAACGATGCGTCGCCCACAATCGACGCCGCGCTTTCAATTTCCGTAGAAAGACTTTTCGCTCTTCGTATGCCTAAAGTAGCCTGTCAACGATTCGTTGTGCCGGGTAGGGTCGGCGTCGGCGGAGACTGCGCCATGCGGACATTGAGCGCCCCGATGCGCTGATAGAGTTCGGGCTGCGTGGCGTTGAGTGCGAGGCTCTGCTGATAATTCTGGACGGCCTGCATGAGATCCCCTGAGGATTCGCGGAGGCGGCCTTTGAACGCCCAGGCTCGGAAGTTGTTGGGGTCCATCGCTAAGGCCTCATTGAGATACTGCTCAGCGATCTTGTTCTGATTGAATTCTAAATTCATGCGCGCCAGTTCGATCCGGGGTTCTGCCATGCTGGGATTGTTGGCAGCCCAGTTCTTGAGCAGCGTGAAGCCTTTGTCAGGTTGGCCTTTGTCCACCAATAGAACTGCCAAACCTCGATGGCAATCGACGTGGTTGGGGGAGAGGTCCAAACACTGGTTGTACATCGCCTCGGCATTCCCGAGCATCTTTTCATCTTTGGCCGCCACCCCAAGTTTGTGGTAAGTCGATGCCAGGTTGTAGTAGGTATCGGGATTGGCAGCGTCGTTTTGCTTGGCTTGTTCAAAGTACTGCAAGGCCTCCGCGTATCGCCCTTGATTGAACAGCGAGACGCCTTGACCGTTCTTATTCATGCTCCCGAATTGATGGCAGCCAGAAAGACAAGCGATGGCCCCGATGGTCAAGGCCGCGCAAGTTTTCCTGAGCCTGGCGAGTCGATGTTGGGCGAAGAATGGCATGTTGGCCTCGGCTGGACAAACGGTACGAACGAAGCGCGCGGCGTGGCGAATGAGCATGACATAGCAGGCGAATACTCTCCAAATCAATACAGATTGCCCGATCCCCTCCAATTTGCCTGGTCCTTACGGCCCGCAACCGATGCTCCCCAGTCCCATGTACGCACGTTGACCGCGTCATCTCACGGCCGAAAGTATGCCGATCGAAAACGCAGGTCGATCGAAAACGTATGCCGATCGAAAGGGTAGGTTCGCTCGATTTCGCCGGAAACGTTGGATCATCGCTTAGGAGGGATTCGGATGTCGATTCGCGTGTTGGCTATGGTGGCGGTCATGCTTTCATCCTCGGTAGCGCTGGGGCAATTCCCAGGAGACTTCAAAGCCGCTTTGCAAGCGTTTGGGCGATACCACGGTTTCGGATACGGACCGGGTTATCACCAGCGGGGCGCGACGAGTCCGTTAAAGCCGCAGCTTCATGGCCGCGTGCATCACTCCTATGGTTCGACGATTCCCAACCTTTCAACGCTCCACAATCAGCCCCTAGGGCCCGCGGTTCGCGGCCCGATAATCAGCGACCCAATGCCCTACGGCTCGATAGCGGACGAACTTCCGACGGCGATTCCTAGTCGGTGAGTTCTCGCGTCGAGGATCGTTGGGCAGCATTTCTTCGAGAACGATTCTTAGTCCTCGTCCCATGCTCCCAGCCAAATGCTCTTGACGTCGAGCCGTCCAAAGAACTAATTCGCTCCTTAAAGCGCCTCCATGGCGTCGATTACCCGCGAATCTTCGAGAATGGAATCTTGACATGAAGAAGCATATTTTTTGGATGACGATGATGGCCCTTGGAGTCGGCCACCTCGGTTGCGGTGGAAACACCGACCCTTCGACAGCCCAATCCACTCCACGCGACTTACCGGCAGCTGCACAATCGACACCGTCCCTGCCGAACCTCCCTTCGCAACCCATGGCGAGTAACGCCACGGTCCCCAATGCATCCAACTTGGACGCAATGGTTCCGATGAACGCGCTCAATCTCAAGAATCCGACAAAACCCGAGGAGGTCGTTGCGGCCTTTTTGGATGGGATGCGATCAGGCAATGCAACCGTGATCGAGTCGTTGCTTTCGACCCGAGCAAGAAAAGAAATCGCCGATAAGGGTCTCGACATCGCCCCCATCGGATCCCCTCAAGCCCAATTCGAAATCGGCGTTCCACAACTGGCGGATCCTAACGATCCCAACACCATGCTGGTGACCAGCAATTGGGTCGAGCCAGGGACCAACGGCCAATCCGTCGGCCAGTACGAAGTCGTTTGGGCATTGATCAAGGAACCGACTGGCTGGCGAATCTGCGAGATGGCCGTCGATACGCATCTCGAGGGAGAAGAGATCCAGGTGGTGAATTTTGAGAACTTGAGTGACGTCGTTCCTCCGGATGCGGCAGCTCCGACCGGCCCAACCGCCTCAGACATTCCACGTACCGCATCGCTCCCGACCGCCGGCTCGCTTCCTCCAAGCAGTGCACTCGGTGGGGCACCTCTATCCGGTCCGGCCGCGAACCCAGCTGGCTTGCCACCTTTGCCGCCGTCGTTCCCACCTTCGGGCAATGCCGGCCCGACGTCGTTGCCGTCTTCGTCACTCCCGCCCGCGGCTTTCCCGCCCTCAGGGTTCCCGCCGGCGTCGCTCCCGCCTGCCTCTGGTCTTCCAGGTGGATTGCCGAGTTCCTCGAGCAGCCTCCCACCTTTACCTGGCGGGCCGATCGGTGGCTCAGCGGCTCCTTCCGGTGGGTTGCCTCCGTTGCCCCCAGCCGGCTTTGGCAGTGGCAGGTGAGACCGAATACCTCCAGGCTGATTCGTTCGGGGCGCGAAGGAAAACACCCTTTCGCCCGGTAGAGAACGTGGTCCCACGCGATTTTTCAACGGCCAACGATGGAATAACCCAAGCATTGGCCCGCGGTCGGGCCTTCATGGCTTGACCGGTTTTGCTAGAATCCTCTATCTTTGTGGCCCGGCTTGTAGGCCTGTACCAAGGCCACACCTATGTTTCATACCCTACGATAGTTACAGAATTGCTGAGGGGAGCTCCCTGTTATGGCATCAATTGAGGAACGAGTCATCGAAATCGTATCCGAGCAACTCGGTGTCGAAAAAGAGAAAATCACCCGCGAAACACACTTCGTCAATGACTTGGGTGCCGACTCGCTGGATACCGTAGAGCTCGTGATGGAACTCGAAGAAGAGTTCGACATCAGCATTCCGGAAGACGCGGCTGAAAAAATTCAACGTGTGGGCGAAGCTGTCGATTACATCGAAAAGCAGCAAGCCTAGGTCCAGCAGTTTCGAATCGCCGTCTTCGGAAGTCGAATGAAGCGTAGAGTTGTCGTGACAGGCATGGGATGCGTGACATCCCTTGCGTTGGACGTATTGGAACTGTGGCAAGGAATCTTGTCGGGCCGTAGTGGCATCCATCCGTTAAAAATCGTTGACACCACCCATCAAAAGGTGAAGTTCGGCGGGGATGTGCCAGGGTTCGATCCGGGTCCTTCGTGCGATGCCAAAGACGCCAAGCGTCTCGATCGCTTTTCACTCTTCGCAATGTGGGGTGCCTACTGCGCTGTCCGTGATTGCGGTATCGATTTTTCGAAAGAGGATTCGTTTCGCTGCGGCGCGATTCTCGGAACGGGCATCGGTGGCTTGAACGAAATCGAAACGCAAATGTTTCGTTTGTTCAGCAAAGGCCCTGACCGCGTCAGCCCCATGACCATCCCAACGATGATGCTCAACGCGGCCGGCGGTAACCTCGCCATCCGTTACGGATTGCAAGGTCCAAATTTCGCCGTCGCCACGGCCTGCGCTAGCAGCAACAACGCCATGGGCGATGCGCTCAAAGCGATTCAATACGGTGAGGCAGATGTCATGCTGACCGGAGGCACCGAAGCGGCCATCACCTCCATCGGAGTGGCGGGTTTCGCAAACATGCGTGCCCTGTCCACCCGCAACGAAGATCCAGAAAAGGCCAGCCGACCGTTCGATCGCGATCGCGACGGTTTTGTCCTCAGCGAAGGCTGCGGAGTGCTGGTGTTTGAGGAGTTGGAGCACGCCAAAGCCCGTGGGGCCCGTATCTATGCGGAGATCCTGGGCTACGGTGGGTCCTGCGATGCAGGACACATCACCGCCCCAGACGAACTCGGGCGCGGGGCTGCCCGCGCAATGCACAATGCACTGGCCGATGCCAAACTCAACGCCTCCGATATCGATTACATCAACGCCCACGGGACCAGTACGCCCCTAGGGGACAAGGCCGAAACGACAGCCGTCAAAGCCGTGTTTGGCGATGCGGCTCGAACCGTATCGATTTCAAGTACCAAAGGCCACCTGGGGCACTCCTTAGGAGCCAGCGGCGGGATCGAAATGATCTTGTCGATCCTAAGCTGCTACCACGATATCGTGCCGCCGACGATCAACCTGGACACCCCAGATCCAAACTGCGATCTGGACTACACCCCCCACCATCCGCGCGAACGAAAAGTTCGATTGGCGATGAACAATAGTTTTGGTTTCGGGGGGCATAATGCTACGATGATCTGCGGCAAGATGACTTAATCGAATCGCTCCGCCATCATCGCTTTTGGCTCGGCATGCAATCCCTAGCGAGTCTTCGTTGTCACATGCGCCGGCCGAAATTTACTAAAGTTCGGTGGTTTTTATAGTCGTCTTTCGCTCCGCGAAAGAATGAACAGACGCTACTTTCGCGGAGCGAAAGGCGACACTCGTTTTCCGCAAGATGCTTACCCTACCCATAAGTGTCGGGCCGTGAGCATTCCCCATAACCACTCCTGAGATCGACCATGCATTGCATCAAGCGCATCTATCCGTTGTTACTGATCCTCGCCAGCGCGTCCCTCTCGAAATCTGCGTGGGCCGATGAAGGCATGTTTCCGATCAGCGAACTGAACAAAATCGATCTGGCAAGCCGCGGCATGACCATTTCCGCCGATGAGATTTTTAACGCGGACAACGTCAGCCTGGTCGATGGCATTTGCCGCGTGAATGGCTGCACTGGTTCCTTCGTTTCACCCGATGGACTGATCATCACCAACCATCATTGCGCCTTTGATGCCATCCAAAAAGGAAGCTCGCCTCAAAAGGACTTGCTCCGCGATGGCTTCGTCGCAGCCTCCCGATCCGATGAAATCCGTGCACCCAACTACACCGTTCGCATCACCGAATCGTATTCGGACGTATCGGATCAGGTCCTCTCGGTCCTGAGCAACGACATGCCCTACGTGGACCGAACCAAAGCCATCGATCGGCGGCGAAAAGAATTGGAGGTGGCTGCCGAAGCGGAGAATCCGGGTATGCGGGCCGAAGTCGCCGAAATGTTCACGGGCAAGACCTACGTTCTTTTCCTCTATACCTACCTGAAGGATGTGCGATTGGTGTTCGCACCGCCAGTCGCCATCGGCGCCTTTGGTGGCGAACTCGACAACTGGGAATGGCCTCGCCATACCGGTGACTTTTCTTTCCTGCGGGCGTACACAGCGCCCGATGGCAAACCTGCGGACTACGCTCCAGAGAACGTCCCTTACCATCCACGTCGCTTCCTGCGGATCGATTCCAAAGGCATCGTTGAGAATGATGTGGTGTTCCTGCTCGGCTACCCAGGCCGTACCGTGCGGAATCGCACCGCCAGCTTCATCCGTTACGAGCAGAACGTTCGACTCCCGGCCATCGTTGAACTCTACACATGGCAGATCGGTGAAATGGAACAGGCCGGTGCGAAGGATCGTGCCGTGGCCATCCGGCATGCGACGCGAATCAAGTCGCTGGCAAACGTGGAAAAACGCTCGCGCGGTCAACGGATCGGATTGCAGAGAGCGCAGATCGAAACCAAACGTCTCCAACGTGAAGCCAAACTTCAAGCCTTTATCGACGCCGGCGGCGAGCCGCTCAACAAGTACAAAACCGTCCTGGCAGATATCGCGACAGTCTATGACGAGATGAGTCGAAGCGGCCCACTCGAGATCCATTTACGTGAATTGCGCAGTGCACCTCGCTGTTTGGCCATCGCCTTCGCGATTTACGATGCCGCCAACGAACGTGCCAAGCCCGATCTGGAACGTGAGTCGCCCTTCATGGATCGCAACTTCGCCCTGACGACACAGCAATTGCTGCTCGATGTTGGCGATTGGCATGGACCGACCGACGAGCGAATGCTCTCAGGCATGCTACAGCGATTGAGCAAAATCCCGGGACACGAATCGATCGAACCACTCGCCCGGGTATTGGCCTCCAACGATTCGGTCGATGCCATCTCCAACACCCTGATCCAAAAAACAAAACTTGGGGATCCACAGTTCGTGACCGAATGCATGGGCAAAACTGTACCGGAACTCAAGGCGGTCAGCGATCCAGCGTTGCAATGGATGATCGACCTATACCCAACTTTTCTAAAGCAACGGGAACTCGACAAGCAGCGTGAAGGTCGCTTGGGACAACTCTACGGCACACTCCTCGAGGTGCAGCAACAATTCGAAGCCGCACAGTTCTTGCCCGATGCCAACGGAACGCTTCGCTTGACCGTCGGCCGAGTTCAATCCTACTCACCGGCCGATGCGATCGTGAAGACACCGATTACGACCATCCATGGACTCATCGAAAAGACGACCGGTATCGAGCCATTCATCACGCCCGAACCGGTGCTTCAAGCCATCCAACAAAAGCGTTTCGGAAATTTCGCGCCACCCAGTCTCGGGACGGTCCCAGTCGCGTTTCTCTACAGCACCGACACCACCGGTGGCAACTCCGGCAGTCCTGTATTGAACGCAGGCGGCGATTTAGTGGGTGTGAATTTCGATCGAACCTTCGAAGCCACCATTAATGATTTTGCCTGGGATCAACGCTACAGCCGGTCGATCGGAGTTGACATCCGCTACGTGCTTTGGATAACCGGCGAAGTTTATGGGGCCAAAGCACTTGTGGGCGAGATGCAATCGAAGCCCTAATTCTCGATGGAGATTCCAAAGAGCTTTCCACAGAGCCAAGTCATGGGAAAGCTCGCTTGCCGTGCAGCAGCCAACCCAAAGGCGTATACCGTACGAACACCACGTACGTGGCCATGCAGGGCAGAAATGTTCCAGCGATGACGACCATGATTTTGATGCTCAGCGGCCATGTTAATGGGATGAGCAAGGTTTGCAGGAACAGTACGATCGGCAAGTGGATGAGGTACACCCAGTACGAGGAATCGGCAACGAAACCGAGCCATCCGCTGCGAACGGAAAGATAGCGTTTGC
Organism: Pirellula sp.; assembly: GCA_041752005.1. Taxonomy (GTDB): domain Bacteria; phylum Planctomycetota; class Planctomycetia; order Pirellulales; family Pirellulaceae; genus JBKCUI01. Next base: position 73,089 of record JBGSHV010000015.1, read on the forward strand.
CCAACAGCAAGCAAGCGATCGTCATGAGTACGGAAAGGTACGCGGTGAGTATCGCTTCGGTCGCCCGCAGCCATATGCTTTGCGTCTCACCGTTGCCGACCGTCTCACCGTTGCCGACGATCGTCGACAGATCCAATAGAGGCATGAGCCAGTAGTACGGGACGTAGCCTGCCACACATAGGCCAACGATGGGCCAAACGCGCGGAGCCCAGGAATCCAATTGCGACTCGCGACCAAAGAGCTGCCAGCCGGCTAAGTAAAAAAGTCCGTAATATGCAAACGGCCACCAATCAGGAACAAACGTTTCGGGAGCGGGCATAGGTGCGCCAGCCGCAAATGCGGCAGGGGCTAAAAGCAACGGCGCCAGGCAAAACCAACCTCGATGCGGCAGCCATCGTTCGATTCGAATCGAGCCCATCGGCGCCAGTGCGGCGGTCAGGATCGCAAAGGCCATGAGGTAGTACAGGAACCATAGATGCATCAATCCCGGTGGCTTCGATTGCGTCTCCGCTCCTGGTTCGTTGGCCATCGACGCGATCCATCCCATCAGGCCACGTGGCGCTTCGAGGTAGGAGAGCGAGAAGACGAGGACGATCATCATGGCCGCCAGTAGGAAAGGGTAGAACAACACAAACGGTACCAAGATTCGCTTGACGCGCTGGATCAGGAAATGACGCACCCCTTTCCGTTCGATCACTAGCTTGGCAAAGTACCCCGAAAGCAAAAAGAACAATCCCATACGGAATAAATGCATCAACCAAAGACTCGCGTCGACCGCCACACTGCCTTGCGCGTCGGTGGCCAACCAAACGGTTTGAGCCGGAAGCGCGTAAGCCAATCCAGCATGAAAGAACACTCCTAGGAGCATGGCCACGGCACGCAGATTGTCCAAGTAGTGAATGCGCTGTGCCGCCTGTTTGGCAATGTCCGGAGCTGCGGATGCCGGTGAGGTGATCGCAGTTGAAACGGTGCTCGAATCCAGATCGATTGCCATTTAGGTCAAGTCCCGTTTTCGGGTTTGGACCATAACGGTCAGCCCCAACGCGATAGCGATCACCAACAACTCCACACCGTGGATCTGATGGATCACAGGAGGCCAACGCAGGATGTCTCCTTTGGAGATCTCTGCAATCTCCGGAATCGCAAAGAGCTTCATCAAAAAGATATTCAGCCCGACGTTGCCTCCGACCATGACGCAAATCGTCCACCCCACGGATTCGGTGATAACCGCCGTGACCAATTGCAGCATGAATGAACTGAACAAGAAAAGAAAGATCGCTGGGAGCGTTACCATCGATCCCTGTTTGGCCCATGGCAACAGACTGGTGCAAATGACCGTACAAGCCAACATGGCGGACCATGGGATCAAATACGTCGTCAGCACGACACTGATTTTTCCGATGGAATAGTCCAGTAGACTGACGGGCAAGCTCATGATGAACAGCCGAGTCTGATCGATCGTTTCGGACAGAAGTAGATTTCCGATGAAATGAATGCCTGCCGCAATGGCGACGGTCAAGATCAAAATGAAACCGATGAAGGAAACCGTAGCGTCTGGGTAGCAGGCAATGGCTGAGGCGGCCATTCCCGCCAGAAAATATGCGAACAGAAATCGACGGCTTAGGAATAGATCCTTTAAGAACAAGATTCGAATGGCTTTTAAATTCATGACCCTTCTCCTTCGCGTCCACGCATGACCGAGCTAACAAAAATTTCTTCCAGGCTCATCGGATCGATGGCTTCGATGGTGGCGCCCGACGACTGCAGCTCGGCGGGGATTTCGTCGCGGAAGTGACTCAGGCTGAGAATGCGCAGTTGGTGGAATGTGGATTCCAGACGCAAGCCTCGGATCGAGGGCGTCTGCCAGGTCTCGGGCGCATGTAGTTTGATCCGCTTCCATTGCTCGAGAAAGCTGTCGCGATTGTCCGAAGCGATCAGGCGACCTCGATCGATGAAAGTGATCGAGTCGCAGATCTTCTCGATGTCGGCAGTGTTGTGAGACGAATACAGGATGGTTCGATCGGGATCCTCGACGACGCGCATCAACTCGGTTAGTACTTCATGTTTGGCCACAGGATCGAGACCATTGGTAGGCTCATCGAGGATCAAGAACTTTGGACGACGCGCCAGGATCAGCAGGAGCATGGCTTTGACGCGTTGTCCATGCGAGAGTCCTTTGATGGCCTGCTGCTCGATCAAGCCAAAGCGATCGAGTAACTCTCGGGCATACGCGTCATCCCAACTGGGATAGAGAGAGCGAACGAACTGCATGTGCCAGAGAATGGACTCCGGTTTGTAGAGCCGCATGTCTTCGGAATAGTACCCGATGTCCTGCTTGGCCGAGGCCTGGCTCGACGAGATCGGCTGCCCTAAGACTTGGACGGTACCCGAATTGGGATGGACCAGGCCCATCAAGATCCGCATCGTGGTCGATTTGCCAGCACCGTTGGGACCGATCAAACCCGCCACGGTTCCTCGCTCCAACGAAAACGAAAGGTCCTGCAATTTAAAGTGTTTGTAGGTCTTCGAGACGTGGCTGAGCGAAGCTGCAAGCTGGTTGTCGGTTGGGGTCGCCAATACGGTATTCATGGCTTTCCTTTCTGGGATTGTTCGTAGGCCTCGGCCATCCGCCGTTGCATTTCTGTTTTCGATTTTCCGAGCAAAAGCCCGAGGTCAGCTGCTTGCGTTAGCCGGTCCTTCAATTCACGTTCCTGCATTGCGACTTGCAATCCAGGGCGTTCCGCCACGACCGAACCTTTGCCTTGTCGCGTGACAATCACTCCGTCGCGCTCGAGTTCCAAATACGCGCGCTTGATCGTGATCACACTGACCTGGAGCTGTGAAGCCAACTGACGAATGGACGGCAGTTCGGTTCCAGGCTTCAAGTCACCGACGGCCACCCGCCGCTTGACCTGCTCGATCACTTGCAGGTACAGCGGCAGTGGATCGGAAAGCGAAATCGTGATCCAGCTGTGTATGGTCATATACACAGTATACTCACAGGTATTCGGCGAGGGAAGACCGGTCTTGGGGAAAATGCGCAGCAGAGCTACGCATTGTTCGATTACGGCGGAGAGAGCATGACCTCGCCGATGGGCGAGGCTTCGAGGACGCCTGTGAGTTTCTCGTCCAATCCGCCGTGGAAATAGGTCAAGCGGCGGTGATCGAGTCCCATCAAGTGGAGGATCGTGGCGTGCAGATCGCGCAAGTGGCGTGGATGTTCCACAGCAGCTTCGCCAATCTCGTCGGTGGCCCCATATGTGCATCCGCCACGGACACCGGCACCGGCGAGCCAATACGTGAAACCCTTAGGATTGTGATCGCGTCCTCCAGGTTTGCCGCCCGTATTGAAGGTTTCGGAAACGGGCATCCGACCGAATTCGCCACCCCATACGACCAAGGTCGATTCCAGCAGCCCACGTTGTTCGAGGTCTTGCAACAAGGCGGCGATAGGCCGATCGACTTCGGGGCAATGCAGCTTCAGATTTTCTTCGATCCCGTGATGTCCATCCCACGTGTTCTGTCCGCCAGCATTCCCACCCCCTGAATAAATTTGGATGAAGCGAACGCCGCGTTCGACCAAGCGACGCGCGATCAAGCATTGGCGTCCGAATGGGGCTGGTCCCAGAGCCAGGGAATGCCAGTCCGGTTTGGGTTCATTCACTCCATATGCCGCAAGTGTGTCTTCGGTCTCTTGACTCAAGTCGAGGGCTTCGGGTGCGGACATTTGCAATTGATACGCCAACTCGTAACTCGAGATCCTAGCGGTCAGCTCCGATTCGTGACCATGCTCGGCTTGATGCGATCGATTGAGCTCGTTGATCAAATCAATTTCGCGTCGCTGCATCGAACGCGTGATCCCCGATGGAGGATGCAGATGCAGGATCGGTTCGTTAGCCGTGCGCAACAACGTTCCTTGATACGCTGCCGGCATGTAACCGCTCGACCAATTGGGTGATCCACTGGTCGGACCGCCGCGCGGGTCGAGCATGACGACGTAGCCTGGCAGGTTCTGATTGATCGAACCCAAACCGTAGGTTAGCCAAGAGCCGAGTGACGGATGCCCTTGCAAAGTACGTCCGCAGTTGATTTCCAGCAGTGCGCTACCATGAGCGAATGAGTCACTGGTCAACGAATGCAGGACCGCCAACTTGTCCATGTGATTGGCGATATTGGGAAACGCATCGGAACACCACAAACCCGATTGGCCATGCCGAGCAAAGCTGCGTCGACTTGCCTGCAATACCGCCGCGGTCTTCGCTCCACGACGAAACTCATTGTCGATCGACTGACCATCCCGAGCCTGCAACTCCGGTTTGTAATCGAATAGATCGACTTGCGATGGCCCTCCGAACATGAATAAGAAGATGACCGATTTGGCTGGCGTCGCGTGCATCGGTGGCTTGGGGTCCATGGGTTGGCCGACATCCGCAGCCCGCGCAGCTCCGCCGACGCTTCGAGTCGCCTCTTGTTGGAGCAAGGACATCAGGGCCAACGAACCAAAGCCCGCCCCAGCCGAAGTACAGAAGTTTCTCCGGGATATCGACGATTGTCCGGTGGGCCAATGATCTTCAGGACGCATACGGATCAATCGATGTAAAGGAACTCACTCGTATTGAGCAACGCATGGCATGTGCGAATCCATTCCGATTCGATTGTCGATGCGTTTCTATGGCCGTCTAACGAGACGGCATCGGAAAGGAAGTTCGTGATTGCCGCCCGCTCGCTGGGTGTCGGCGAACGCTGATAGACAATCCGCCATAGAACTTCCTGGCGATCGCTACCGGATGATTTGGCCACGTCGCACACTCGGCGCGCCAAGCCTTCGGCTTGGATATTCACCCAAGGATCGTTGAGCAGTAGTAAAGCTTGTGGCGCCGTCGTGGTCACCGAACGCACCCCCGTGGGAGAGGTGCTATTGACGAAGTCGAGCGTTTCCAAGAACGGGATTTTGAGCGATCGTTTGACGGTCAGATAAATACTGCGGCAATTGTGCTCTTCGAACGGGCTGTCGATCCATCCGGACAGCGAGACGGGATTGGCTGAGTCGCGAACCTCATTGGATAACGTTGGAAAGACGCTCGGTCCCGAGTGCTTGCCCCCCAAATTACCTGCAGCCTGAAGCATGCTGTCCCGGATCGACTCGGCATCCAAACGACGAACACGCTGTCGCCAAAAATATTGCACTTCGGGATCGAACGCCGCGATGGCCGCTTGCGATTCGGGTACGCTCGATGCCATTCGATAGGCTCGGCTCCGCATGAGGATCCGATGCATGCGATGGACTGACCAACCGGATCGCACGAATTCGGAGGCCAAGTAATCCAGGAGCTCGGGATGGCTAGGTAAACTCCCGGTCCGACCAAAGTCGTCGGTCGTAGCCACGATGCCCCGCCCGAAGTGTCGCTCCCACAATCGATTGACCATCACCCTCGCGGTCAAAGGATTCTCAGGACTAGCGATCCATCGCGCCAGACCTAAACGGTTTTGGGCAACCGCGCTGTGCATGGTTGCAGACTTCGGCGCATCGGTGTGTTTAAGAAAGATCTCAGGTGTGCATGGAGAGACGGTATCCCTTGGTTCGTGCGCATCGCCTCGATGCAGGACAAACGTCGGTTTGGGACCGGATGGGTTTTCATTGACCGATAGGGCTGCGTCAAAGGGAGGGACTGAATTCTGTTGCTCGACGATCTGTCCTTCGATCCCGAGGCGAACTGCAGGATCAACGGTTTGCTCGAGCAAAGAGCGCAGTTGCTCAATCCGCTGCTGTCGTTGAGTGTCCCAGGCTTGGCTCTTCTCATCGGAAACCAAGAAGCGTTGGATGCGCCCCGTGCCTCGTCCTCCTCCTCCTTTTTTGGGGAGACCGTATGGATCGATGTCGCGTGTGAAACTCAATAGTGCGTAGTAGTCGCGCTGGCTGATCGGGTCGAACTTGTGATCATGACAGCGTGCGCAGCCGATGGTCAGCCCGAGAAAGGCGGTGCCGAGCGTGACCATGACATCGTCGGCTTCATCGAATTCAGCTTGATCGGCATCATCGGGTTCGTCATCCCAAGCGTGCAGTCGGTAAAAGCCGGTGGCGATGATGGCATCTCGCCAATCTTCAATGTTTTGAGTGTCGGACCATCCGTTCTCTTGGGCCCATTGATCCCCAGCCAATTGTTCGACGACAAACCGATCGTATGGCTTGTCGGACGCAAAGGACCGGATCACATAATCGCGATACCGCCATGCATGGGGTTTGGGACCATCACGTTCGTACCCATTGGTTTCTGCATACCGCACCCAATCGAGCCAATGTCGGCCCCATCGTTCACCATAATGATGCGAGGCCAGCAGTGAATCGATGAGCGCGTTCCAGGCTGCATCGCTAGGGTCCCGTTCGAACGCCACGACCGCCTCAGGCGGAGGTGGCAATCCCCAAAGATCGTAGTAGGCGCGACGGACCAAGGATCGGGGCGATGCTTCGGGATTGACGCCGACGGAAATCCCTTGTTCGCGAGCGATCGATTCCAAACGCTGTTCAAGCAAAGCGTCGATGCGTTGGGTCGCGGCATTGATGGATTCCGAGATCTCGACGGTTTCCAAAGGTTTCGTGACTGAGGCGGGAAGGGGTTGGAAGGCCCAGTAGGAAATGTCCTCGGGTGTGATGGTGAAAATACGGTTCCGCTTCTTAGGTCCCGATGTGGCTAAGCCATCACTTGCGACCGGAGTCCGAGGGTCGAAAGCACCCGTCGCTATCCACTGCTCGATGCGATCAATTGCCTCGGTCGAAACGACTTTTCCTGTGTCAGGCGGTGGCATGACCGTATCGGGATCGGTGGATCTCAAGACTTGGATCAACAAGCTCGCATCGGGTTTGCCGGGTTCAATCGCACCCGACTCCATCCATCCCTCGCGATCGCTCAGTCGCACGTCGCCCTTGGGGTCTTGGCCGCTGTGGCATTCGATGCAATACCGTTCAAGAAATGGGCGGACGTGGTTTTCAAAGTGCACTTCACGGTCGTCGGCCAATGCAGCGGGCAACGCCGCAATCAACGCGCCGCAGGCCAGGACGCAAGCGCAGGTGTGTAGGCATTTCGAAAGGTACATCGGAGTGGACTCCGGCGTTCCGAGTGTGGAACGCTTGGCGAACCCGAATGGGACTTGGAGGGAGGGGCAAGGATCGGGGTGGATCAGCCACGCGGGATTGGCTCATCGCCAATTGAGTATAACTTTACCCGATTGGCCTTGCTGCATGATGGCGAAGCCTTTTTCAAATTCTGTGTACGGAAAGCGGTGCGTGATGACTTTGGAAATATCCAATCCGCTTTCCAGCATGGCAGTCATCTTGTACCACGTTTCGTACATTTCGCGGCCATAGATGCCTTGAATGCTCAGCATGTTGAACACGACGATATTCCAATCGATCGCGATCGGTTCCGAGGGAATTCCCAACATCGCGATCTTACCCCCGTGGCACATGGCGTCCAGCATGGCACGCAATGCGGCGGGCGATCCGGACATTTCCAGTCCGACGTCGAAGCCTTCCTTCATGCCCAGTTCCTTTTGGACATCGGCCAGGCTTTGCGTGCGAGGATCGATCGCTCGGGTGGCACCCATTTGGCGAGCCAAGTCCAAGCGGTACGGGTTGAGGTCCGAGACGATCACATGCCGGGCCCCGGCATGCCGCACGATGGCGGTCGCCATCAGTCCGATTGGACCAGCGCCCGTAATCAATACATCCTCGCCGAGGCAATCGTACATCAGCGCGGTATGGACGGCGTTGCCAAGCGGGTCGAAGATGGCCGCGACATCGCGATCGATCCCATCGTGATGATGCCAGACATTGGTCATGGGCAAGGAAATGTATTCGGCGAATGCGCCCGTCCGGTTGACGCCGATGCCTTGCGTGTCCTTGCACAGTTGGCGCCGGCCAGCCAGGCAATTCCGGCAGCGACCGCATACCACGTGGCCTTCGCCAGATACGATTTCTCCGGGAAAGAAGTCCTTGACGTTGGAACCCACCTCAACGATCTCACCGACAAATTCGTGACCGACCACCATCGGTACGGGGATGGTTTTTTGAGCCCAAGCGTCCCAATTGTAAATGTGCAGGTCCGTTCCGCAGATTCCAGTTTTTTCGACACGGATCAAGCAATCGTTGATACCGATCTGAGGGAAGGGGACGTCTTGGAGTTCAAGACCGACTCCGCGAGTGTGCTTTACCAACGCTTTCATGCGAGAACCCGTTCAAGGGGTAGGAGGCCAGGAATCATGCGACTCCCATGAGTCTGCGTGCTTCCCAAGTAACCGGAAAGGTGGAATGATAAATGGGGATTGGATTTCCGTCGACGCACCATCGCAACTCTGGAAAAATCCTTGCTCGGGCATTGATGGACCGATCGCGTTGCTGCCTGCGCCGCTAGTCTAGGGCGTTGAAATGGGTTTCAAGGGAACCCGCCAGTGATTAGGCTGTTCTGCGCGAACGATTTTTAAGGTAGGATGCGCGGTTTCCGCGTCCCGGATGTTGGGGGGGTAGGTTTCGGCAACGGCGTCCATGAGCGAGTTCCTCTTTTATTACGTTCGACCTGAGCCACCGACATGGGTCTTCCTATCCATCTTTTCGGTGATAGGTATCTTCGTCGTTTTTCGACGATTCTGGTCCCTCCGCAACCTGGACATTTTACTCGTCCTCGCCTTCACGCCCGGCTTCATGATGGTTTACGAAGGCCGCAAGGCGGTCTTGGCCAAGCCGGCGGAGGCCGCGATCGATAAATCGGCCCAGCGGACTTCGGGGGACATTTTGGCGCCGAACGAAGCCTCTGCAGCAACGCCGTCCGCCGCGACTTCGCCAAACATGACCCTGAAGATCACAGGTTGGACCCCTAGAACGCTGCTCCACTCCGGTTTTCTATGGTTGTTGTGCTGCGCTGGATTGCTGACACTGCGCATGCTGCTCGACACCGCCATCGTGCGGCGACCGCTTCTCGAACCCAACCTCAACAGTGGTGGCATGCTGTTCATCGGCATTTCACTGATGATCTTTTTGCTGGTCAACGTGGCCATGAGTACCCGGAACGAAAATCGCAAGCAAGGTCCAGACCTCGGGCCTGGCTATGTGCTGCTCAGTGCGTTGCCGCAGATTTCCACCGTCACTGACCGCCCCCCGCGCGGAACCGATGTCGCGAGTGCGTCCGATACGGGCCGCGAATCCAATCTCGATATGATTGCCCGTATCCTGGCCATTGTCGCCAACGCCCTGTTGGTCCTATGCATCGTTGGGATTGGCTACTGGCACTTCGGTAACTTTGGGACAGGCGTGGGGGCGGCCACTTTCTATTTGCTTCTTCCCTACACTGCACACACCACGGGTCGGGTCGATCACGTCGTCCCCGGCGCGCTGTTGCTGCTCGCTTTGATGCTCTACCGACAACCCTTCGTTGCCGGGTTGTTTTTGGGGTGCGCTGCCGGGGTCATGTACTACCCCTTTTCCTTGTTGCCTTTATGGTGCAGTTTTTATTGGCAGCGCGGCATCCGTCGGTTCGCCTCAGGATTTGCAGTCTCCGTCGCCGCCTTGGTCATCGCCATGGCCATCATTTACCCCGACGACTTAGCGAATCACTTGAGCTACATGTTCGGTATCAAACGTGTCGCCATGAAAAACATGGACGGTATCTGGGGCTTGGGCTGGCATCCTTTTGCTCGCATCCCCATCATCGTGTTGTTCATCCTGCTGAGTTTGTCCTTTGTGGTTTGGCCCGCACAGAAGAATCTCGCCACCCTCATGAGTTGTTCGGCGGCGCTGATGGCGGCCACTCAGTTCTGGCACGGCTTCGGTGGCGGACTCTACATGGCTTGGTTCCTACCGTTGGCCATCCTGACTATTTTCCGGCCCAACCTAGATTATTGCGTGGCCCTCGAAGTGGTCCGACAGATGAAGACCAGAGGCAAAGGGGGCAAGCCCAAGGAGCCTGATCCGCCGTTGGCGGCCGCAGGCTGACGTCCCTAACGCGGGGTCCAAGTCGCTTGTCCCGGTCCTGGCTTGCGCAGATGGATTTCTTTTCGATTGACCATGGTGGTTCCATCTTCACCGACGAATCGAGCGTAAACAACGATCGTGCTTCCTTCAGGAACCACCTCGTTCCAAGTCAATTGCAAATGCGCGCCCTGGTCGCTTCCGATCGGCTCGCGCATCTCTGCGAGTTCCGCAGGTGTGAATTCCCATCGTCCAATGCGGCGAGCTTCGGTCTCGGAAACCGGTTCTTCAATCACGATGGTCAGCGACCCATTGGCTGGAACAAATTGCTTGGCACCATTGCGCGGTACCAAAACCAGATAGAGTCCATCGTCGCCAGGCGTACCGTCGAGGTTATGACCTCGGCACAATGTCGGATGAAATTCAATCTCGCGGACATGCGGATCTTTCGGTGTCGCAGCGACCGTCCGTTTCTCCACGGCCGATGCAAGTTGAACGGGCGAAGCGATTCGTCGTTGCTCGATCGAAGCGTCCGAAACATCGCTCGGCAATCCCGCCGGTGCCTTGCGTCGTAACGGTTCTTTTACACCGGACGGTTGCCCTGGCAGACTGGTCGGTTGCCCTGGTAGCACTTCTGCGGGCGGTATGCTGGCGGGCGGGATACTGGGAGTCTGTAAGGTTGGCTGTGTGCCGAGTGGCGGAGAAGTGGGGGCTGCATTTGTTGGGCTCGGAGAGGCACCGTTGGGCTTGGTTGGGACGATGACTTCCGGCACCTCAAGCTCCATGAGCGAGGAATTGTTTTCGCTATCCAATCGCAGAGGTGGCGGTCCGCGCAGGATCGGCTCGGCAACGCCTGGAAAGTCCGAACCCGGTCGCGTGCTGAGTTGCTCTCGAGCGGGTTGCTTGGCGTCGCGAAGCCGCGATTCGAGTTCTTGATTGATGCGGCGAAGATCTTTTAGTTCGTTCTCCATCGCATTGAACTCGGCATCGCACTCGTACACGATGTCTTCCAGCGAACGAATTTCGCTCGTTAAATTCTCAACATAGAGTTCAGTGATTGCCTGTTGACGGCATCCGCTGGATACGAGCGCGAGCGAAACCAGACCACCGCAGAGGCTGGCAACTGATAATCTTCGCAATGCGTTGGATGGTTGGTTCATTCGGTGTTTGGATAGGAATCCGATTCGCGCAAGTACGTCCGTGGGAGTAGCGGAAAAACAAAGGACGCGTCAAGACAGATCGCTTCAAATCCTGTGTCCTGAGAATCTGCAAGCAGGAATGGCATCAAAAACGGAAAGATGGATAATCTGCACAGCCTGAGACGAGGTGGTTTAGGGTATCTGAAGCGACTATTCCGAAAAAGCGAACTTTTCGGTCAAGTCGCGAGGGGGCGTCGACCGAAACCCAACGGTGGGGAGAAAGCGTACGGTTCGACCGTACATGCCGCACAACTTACGAACCAATTCCCACAACCCCAGTCCAACCACTCATGAGCCTAATAACCATCACTGTTCCTCGATTTCCCAACCTACGCATCAGCCTAGCCATGGTCCTGATCCTGTTGCCGTTGAGCGGATGCGCAACCCTGATGGGTCGTCCGCGAGGTCCGATGGAAGAGATCGATCTCACGCAGATCAAAAAAGAGGGTTACACGATGGGTAGTCACGGAGTCATGCAAGCGTTACCCACCGGTGACGAAGCTCCTTCCATCGTACTGGAAGTCAACAATGGTAAACGGAGTTTCGAGCGTGTTCCATTGACTCCCAACCAACCCATGTTTGTCGCAGACCTGTTGCGAGATGCGAAGCTCATCAGCCGCGTTGGGCGGATCAGGGTGGCGGTTCTTCGGCCGAATGGCGACAAGCCGCCAGTACGCTTGGATATCGATTTCGATCCTTCGGGTAAACGCGTGAAGGACGGAATGAACTACTCGTTGAGGCCAGGAGATCATGTCGTCGTCAATTCAGATAGTCGCGGCATGTTCGCCCAGTTCGCCGGCAGCAATATCTTCACCAAGAACGCCAAGTAGGTCTTGATGCAACCGGACTTGTTGAATGTTGTCTCGACCGTAACGGCGGTCTTCCTAGTCATGGTTGTCGGTGGTTTTGCCCGCCACTGGAAATGGTTTACGAGCGAGGCAGATCGCTCGCTGGCCGGCTTCACCTCGATGGTTCTAGTGCCGGCGCTATTCTTTCATCGCATCCTTTCTGATTCGAACTTGTCCATGCGCTCCGACGCTTGGCTGCCTGCATTGTATGGGTTCGCATGCACAGCCGGTGGATTCATGATCGCGTTGGCGATCGTAGGGTTGGTCGGTGCCCACTTCGGGCTGCGGACTGATTCTCAGAAGAAAACATTTTCGCTGTGCGCTGGGATCGATAACTATGGGTACATCCCGTTGCCGTTGGCCGAGGTCTTTTTTCCCGCCAGTGTGGTGACCTTGATGATCCACAATGTAGGGGTGGACATTGCCCTGTGGAGCGTTGGATTGTTCATCATTTCAGGCAAGGGCATTGGGCAAACATGGACGCGGGTTGTTTTGAGCCCGCCTTTATTGGCCGTCGCGCTAGCGTTGGGACTCAAGCAATTCGGGATCGGTGACTGGGTTCCGAGTCCGTTCATGCAGATGTGCAATCAATTGGGGCGCTGCGCAATTCCGATGGGCCTGGTTCTCAGTGGCGCCATTATTTATGACTTCGCAGGCCGCTTCCGATGGTCGACGGCATGGCGACCTCTGCTTTTGTCGTTGGCGGTTCGCATGCTGCTGCTGCCCATGTTGATCGGGATGTTGGCCTGGACGACGAAAATGGTGGAGCTTCAGCATGTGCTCCTGTTGCAAGCGGCCATGCCGGCGGCGACGTTTCCGATCGTAATGACGCGCCTGTACGATCAAGACATCGAGACAGCGTGGACGGTGGTCGTGGGCACCTCGGTCGTATCCCTATTTACGATCCCGCTTTGGCTGTTGCTGGCCCCGCAGTGGATTGTGGCCCCGTGAAGAATCGCGTTGCGTGTTTCCACGCGAATTTTTTGCGAGCAGGTTTCTAGCGAGCAGGCTTTTTCTTAGCGTTCTTCTGATGCAGCGCCAGGACTTTCTCGCGATCGGTGAGCATGCGTTCGCGAGCGAGACAGGCCAATGCCCACGCGTTCTTTTTACCGTACCTCTGCCATGCAAAACTGATTTTTCGGCGTTTGCCTTCCTCATCGATCCAGGAAGCGCAGTAACCAAAGGATTCAGCATTCTTCCATCGGTCATCGACGTTCCGAACCAAATGCACACCGACTTTGCCGCTCGAATTGCGGCGGGTGCGCACGCCTTTGGTGCTGGCGATCGGCGGGGCCGTTTCCAGCCACTGGGCGTAGCAATCCTTGGCCGCCTTGAGCGACTTCGTCTTACCACCGTAGGTCTTGTCGTTGAAGAACTGTTGCTGGCGTTTTCCCTGCCGCGTCAATCGAACCAACCAGCCGCGCGTCGCGACCCCTTCGTACTCGATGCGGGTAGTTCCCTTGTGTGATTTAGATGCCATGTTGCTTGGTGACCCGTGGACAAAGAAAACAAACCGTTGCACCAAAGGATAGTCCGCGAACCGAGCGAGGTCTACCTGCGGTTAAGAGAAATTACCACGCTAGCAGGATGAGTCGAATCGCGAGAGCAGCGATGCGTCGATGGCGGCGACAATCCCGGCGGCTTTGGTCCAGGTTTCTTCTTCTTCCTGCTCCGGCACGGAGTCGGCAACGATACCCCCACCTACTTGAAATTGCCACCAACCGCAGGATGCGGTCAGTGTGCGGATCAGGATATTCCAGTCCATAGACCCATCGGTTCCGGCGTAACCGAGGCTGCCACAGTACGGTCCGCGGACCGTCGGCTCGAGCTCGGCGATGATCTGCATGGCCCTCACCTTGGGTGCACCGGTGATGCTGCCGCCGGGAAAAACGGCGGAGATCAAATCGCCGAAACTGGCGTCGGATCGAAGTCGGGCACGGATGGAACTAACCAAGTGCAAGACATACGGATAGGCTTCGATGTCGCAGAGTTGATTCACGGAAAGTGAGTCGATATCGCAGATCTTTGATAGGTCATTGCGCATCAAATCCACAATCATGATGTTCTCCGCCCGATCCTTGGGGGACCGCATCAACTCCTGTGCGATCCGATTGTCTTCCACCACATTCCCAGTTCTTCGGCGCGTGCCTTTGATCGGTCGAGTCTCCACCCATCCCTCGCGAACCTGAAGGAATCGTTCGGGGGATGCGCTGACGATCTGCGCACTTCCCATGTCGAAGTAACTCGCGAATGGGGCTGCATTCACTTGTCGCAATTTTCGGTAGAGTGTCTGCGCGTCGCAACGGGCTGGACACATGAGTCTCTGAGAAAGATTGACTTGAAAAATATCACCTGCCAGGATGTACTCCCGGGCGCGTTCGACGGCGGCCTGAAAACCGTGGCTGTCGAAATTTCCGAGCCAGCCGTTACCAAGCCGCGTTTCGAATTGAGGGGCGGTCAATCCATGCGCCATGGCATGGATGTTTTCTCGTGCCGCAAGTGGGGGCGCTGGATTGGATTCACGGTTCAATTTGGCCAAAAATGCATCGGCCCTTTCCTGGGCGCGTTGGATGCGACCTTGTTCGTGCGTACCGAATCCATGCGAGATCAACCAACCTTCGCCGGTCGCATGATCCCAGGCCAAAACGACGTCGTAGAGTCCCAAGACGGCAAGCGGCAATCCGAATTCATCGTGTCGAGCCGGCTCAATGCGTTCGAGGCAACGACCGAACTCGTAAGCCAGATAGCCAGCCACTCCGCCTTGGAACGGGGGTAGGCTCGGGACGGTTTGGGTTGGGTAACGGTCAAGCCAGCGTTCGATAGTGGCCAACGGATCGGCGATTGGCCGGTCGATCCGCAGCGTCTCGCACGGATCGGCGGCGAGGAAGCTGTATCGGCTACGCGGGTCCGAACCCAACGCGCTGTCGAGCCAAATGCAGTACGGCAAGGCACCCAAACGATCAAAAGCGTGGACCGGAGTAAGCTCCGGTCGTAAGCATTGAACGACCGCAGGTGCCAAACGCGTGGGACTAGTGGTGGTCATGCTCATCAATGAGCAGGACAGTCTCTTCTTTTCCATCGATGACTGCCACCATCTTGGCCTGAACTCCCTTGGGATCCTTGCCACTGGCTCCGACCAACGTCAACAATTCAGCGTCCTTCGCCTGAAAGACCGAGCCCTTGACCTTGGCTTTTTCGTCGGGAGCCAACGAGAATTTCTTCTCGTCGTCGGGCGATTTAACCCGCACTTCGACCATTTCCACCTTGCCCCCTCCGCTGACCAGTTCTTCGAAATAGACGGTCAACGTGTTCTGATCGTCGTCATGCGCCCACTCAAAATGCACTGTTGGATTCGAGTCAAAATGGGCCACATGGCCGCCGTTGGCTCCGTGTTCGGGATGATCATGATGGTCATGCGAATCGCCATGGACGTCTTTCTTCGCAGCCCCGGTGTCCTTCATAGCGGTCGGGGCGTTGGTCGTCTTTACTTCGCAGCCGATCAAGGGCAAAGCGGCCAGCAACATTCCCATGGGCAACAATCGAACCTTCATTGTGTTTCCTTTTCCTTTAAGATCGAACGATCTCACGCTTCCCAAAAGATTTACCATTCATCACCAAATGATCTCCAAAAATTGGACTGGATCTTCCTGAGTTACGCAAGCCGCGAGAACCGGTTTAGTTCGCCACCGCGTGCGAACCCGTTCCCGCCCACGATTGTCCCTTGCCTGCGGGCATCCCTTGCGTGCGTTCGCGAGGTATAATGGAGTTGAGAAGCAACGCGGGCTAAGAGAGCCCACGCGACTTCCTATGCCAAAGGCTCGCACCACGTCCTCGAGGAGAATAACCACCCAGTGCACACGCACGATCACTCTCAAAGTTTGGCCAACGAAAAATGTGTTTTGGCCCGTTTAATCCTGCAGCAGGAATCCGCTGGCGAGGATCCTTTCGATGAACTCCGCGGTCTGGCCAAGACCGCTGGGATCGATGTTGTCGGGACGGTTTATCAAAAGCGAGACCATCCCGATCAGTCGACCTATCTCGGGAAAGGCAAAGTGTCGGAGCTGGCGCAGTTGCTCGAGAGCACCGATGCGGACGTGGTCGTTTTCGACAACGATCTGAATCCAGCCCAAACACGCAACTTGGAAAAGGCGTTGAACGTTAAGGTCATCGACCGATCGGAATTGATCCTCGATATCTTCGCGACCAGCGCTCAAACACATGAAGCAAGACTGGCTGTCGAGCTGGCGCAATTGGAATACTCGCTGCCCAGACTCAAGCGGATGTGGACCCACTTGTCACGCCAGACGATGGGGGTCGGCATGCGCGGTCCCGGTGAAAAGCAGCTCGAGGTCGACCGGCGCATGGCAGAAAAACGCATCCACGATCTGCGTGCGGACTTGGCCAAAGTCGAACGGCGCAAAGCCCGCGAAGTCGCTTCGCGCGATGGCACGTTCTGCGTTTCACTGATCGGTTATACCAACGCTGGTAAAAGCACGTTGATGAATAGGTTGACCGGCGCCGACGTCGAAGCCGCCGATAAACTCTTCGCCACGCTCGATACGCGGACGCGACGGTGGATGCTGCCAGGTTGGGGACCGGTTCTGTTGAGCGATACCGTCGGGTTCATTCGCGACTTGCCTCACCACTTGATCGCCAGCTTCCGCGCAACCCTCGAAGAGGCGCGTCAAGCCGACTTGCTGCTGCACATCGCCGACGCCGGCAACCCCGCTGTCCTACAACAGATTTCCGCTGTCTACAAAGTCCTCAAGGATTTAGGAATCGACGAGAAGGACACGCTGCTAATTCTGAACAAGGCGGATTGTGATGGAGCTAGCGAACGCATCCAGCAAGCATTGGAACGTTATCCCAATGCGATTCCAATCTCGGCCCGGTCTGGCCTCGGACTCGATCGCTTTGCACAAGGGGTCAGCGATGCCCTGTCGTCGAACTTTGTAGAACTGGAACTGCGGTTGCCAATCACAGATGGGAAAACCATCGCGTGGCTATCCTCATACGCGGAGATCCTTTCGAAGCAGTTCCACGATGACTTTACCCTGGTCCATTGCCGTATGCCTAAAGGAGCTGCAGGCAAATTGGCGGGTCAAGGCTTCGAGATGCGGGTACTGGCTGGCAAACTACCGGAGCCATCGAAAAGAGGACTGCCCGACAAAGCCACCTACTTGCCCGTGGAAGATGTGGTGGACGATGCGTCCGAAACCGTCCGCGACGATGCGGCGGGATCTGCCCTCGATAAAAACGAGCATGTGATGGCCGATCCTCGCAATGATTCGGCCGAGGTGGCATAGACAACCCCTGCCTGCCGATATGCATTCAAAAATCACTTGTCCTTCTCGAACTTTTTCCACGCAGAGAGTTTTTCAACCTGCGTTGGCCGCATGGCTCGCATTCGGTGAATTCCGTTGAAACGCACGATCGATCAAATGCGGGTCGTGATTACTGGCGCATCGAGCGGCATAGGTTACGCGCTGGCCGAACAATTGCTGGCTGCAGGCGCTCAGGTCCTCGCCACAGCTCGCCGTGCGGATCGCTTGCATCGGTTGGCCGAAGGGATGCAGCATGCCCCGGGGATACTGCATTTGCTGCCCGGGGATTTGACCCACGCCGCGCATCGCAGAGGCATCGTCGAGTGGTGCGACACCCATTGGGGTGCGATCGATACCTTGGTCAACAACGCCGGGGCCGGTGCCATCGGACCGTTTTCCGAAGCAGATAGCGATCGCTTGCGACGTGTGATGGAAATCGACTTTTTTGCGCCCGCAGAACTCACACGTGGCTGCTTGCCCAGTCTCATGCGGGGCAATCGGCCGGCGATCCTGAATATTGGATCGGTTCTCGGCCATCGGGCTGTACCGAACAAAAGCGAATACTGCGCTGCCAAGTTCGCGATGCGCGGTTGGTCCGAAGCTATCCGCGTGGAGCTAAAACGCCATGGAGTGGATGTGCTGATGATCAGTCCGAGCACCACGCGAAGCGAATTCTTCGAGTCGCTCCTCGACACGCAGCATGGAGTGAAAAGCCACTCGGTAGGGAGCATGAGTCCGGAGGCCGTAGCCCGCTTGGCAATCCAATCATTGGTGCGTTCCAAACGTGAACGTATTCTGAGCGTAGGAGGCAAACTGCTCGTCTGGGGTGGCCGATGGTTCCCCAACTTGACCGATCGCCTGCTCTTCAAAACGACCCAGGCCCCGGCCATCCGAAAGCCTTAACGAATAGCACCAAGTTCGCCTGCCGATCGCACCTCACGACGTCAGTATGTAACCACACGTCGGCGGCTGTTGATCCCAAAGGGATTGAACGACCAAGATCGCTGTGATCGAGGCGTTGAATCGCTGTCAATAAAAAACGGCTGATCAATCTTTACGTTTCGCGAGCCAAATACGCTTTGGCTTCGGCGGCGGTGAAGAACGATCCGGTCACACATACCAAGTCGTTGGGCTCTGAGGTTCGCAGCGCGTACGCAATGGCGTCGTCGACATGCGGAGAACTTAAAATCTCGACGGGCCGAGTCGCGGATTGTTGCGCCTCGCGCGCGATTGCTTCCAAGTGTTCGACCGGCACGAACCGCGGGTTGGAATGGTATTGAGTGACGATCAATCGATCGGCGTAACCCAGCAAACTCCGGAGCATTTCGGGGTATTTCTTGTCCTTCGAACACGCGAAGACTATGGTTCGACGGCGTGGTCGAAAGTAGTCCTTCAGGGTGCTCAGCGTGGCCTCAATCGACGCTTCGTTGTGGGCCGAATCGAGAATCAAACGCGGCTCGTTTCGGACGACCTGCACCCGCGCGGGCACCTGGGTCTCACCCAGCGCCCGTACCAAGCCAGACAACGGCAACTTCCATCCGTCCTGAACCAGCCGAAGCCAAGCGGAAATCGCCAAGGCCGCGTTGTCCGCTTGATGGCGTCCCAACATCCGAAGCCGCAACGCGCCCAAGGGCAGCGAAGGCAATCGATCGGTCAGTCGATCGAACGTGAGCGGCTGGGTTTCCGAAGCGGTGGCGATTGCCGAAGCCGATGCAAAGCTAGGTTGGACCTCGGCTTCGAAATCGGTACCCAGCTCCCACAGCTCCGACGTGTTTTCCTGAGCGATGGTTCGCACCACGTGGCGTGCCTCGTCAACACACACTCCATGGATTACGGGAACGCCTTTTTTGATGATCCCGGCTTTTTCGGTAGCGATTTGTGCCAAGCGGTCACCGAGCTGTTGCTGGTGGTCATAGCTGATGCTGGTGATGATCGCCAAACAAGGCTCGCACACATTGGTGCTGTCGAGCCGCCCTCCCAGTCCAACCTCGACAACGTTGATCTGAGTACCTCGGGTTTGGAAAACGCACCAAGCCAGGGCGGTGGTCAACTCGAAAAAGGTCGGGGAACCGTGCTCGGATTCCAGACAGCGTTGGGCGGCAGCTCTCAAGCGTGGTATCTCGGCGACCAGCTGCTCCGGCGTAATGGGGGCGCCGTCGATAACGAAGCGTTCTTCGAGATGCTCCAAATGGGGTGAAGTGTACAGTCCGGTCTTCTGACCTCCGAAGCGCAGGGTCTCGGCCACAAGCCAAGCCACCGAGCCCTTGCCTTTGGTCCCCGCAATGTGGATCACCGGGGCTGCTAACTGCGGGTTCCCCAAGGCCTCGAGCAGCAACCGCATCCTGGCCAGTCGGTAGCTCTGCTGATCGTAGGGGGTCTCCGTGGACTTTTCGAAATTGACGCGATCCAGGAGGAATCGGATCGACTCAACGTAATAGGGATCCGACCGTTCCATCGCATTTGACTGTTGGAGGGGGAGCAAGGACCGAGGTTCAAAAAGTGAGCTGAGGTCCATGTGTTCTGGACCGACGGAAAAACCAGGTTGATATCATCCCTGGCGAATCGCACCTGCATCCAAGTGTGGGACGCGTCGCGGCGAGCTGGATTATAGGAATTCCGGGATCGCCGGGGACAGGGGTGTCCAAAAACCCTGGTTCCTAAGGTGGATTCCCGATCCATCGTGAACCGTCGCCGAGGACGTGACGTAATCGGGGGGTGCGCGAAGGGAATCGGAGTCGGTGCGCGGGCTCGGCCTGCAAATAGCTCGATTTCAACCCATCCTCCCCAGCAAACCCGCTTGTCCCCTCAACTTCATGTGATTCCCATGGCAACGACTTTGGCCGAGCAACCGGCGGCGCCCATCCCCGTCAACGACCCCACCAACATCATTGTCGAAACGCGGAACCTCGGGAAGATTTACCGTGACTTTTGGGGCCGCAAAAAGGTCAATGCCTTGAAGAGCCTGGACCTCGAAGTCCGACGCGGCGAAATCTTCGGCTTGCTGGGGCCGAACGGATCTGGAAAATCGACGACCATCAAACTCATGTTGGGGCTGCTGTTCCCGACCGCTGGCCGGGTGTTCGTATTCGGAAAAGAAGCCACCGACGTCGCGAAGAACGAACGCATCGGTTATCTACCAGAAGAATCCTACCTCTACAAGTTCCTCAACGCAGAGGAAACCCTCGACTTCTACGGCCGCCTGTTCGACATGTCGGCTGCGGTCCGACGCGAACGCACCGAGAAACTGATTCAAATGGTCGGCTTGCAGCGAGCTCGCCGTCGCCAATTGAAGGAATACTCCAAAGGCATGACGCGCCGCATCGGGTTGGCTCAAGCCTTGATCAATGAACCTGAGTTCTTGGTCTTGGACGAGCCGACGACAGGCCTGGATCCCATCGGAACGAGGGAAATGAAGGATCTAATCCTGCGACTTCGCGACGAAGGCAAAACCATTCTGCTCTGTTCCCACCAACTGGCGGACGTACAGGACGTATGCGATCGGGTTGCCATTCTTCACCAAGGTGAGCTCAAGGAACTGGGTCGGGTCGACTCACTGCTCAAGGTCCAGGATGTTACCGAGATTCAGGCATCGGGATTGACCGAGGACGCCAAGCGGGAAATCCAAGCGGTGATCGAACGGCACGGTGGGGTAACCAAGAAGATGGACAACCCGACCGCGACTATGGAAGACTTGTTCCTGGAAATCGTACGCGAAAGCGAGCAACGGCCAGGGCGACGCGGCGGTGGCTCGTAAGGACGTATTCCACATGCTTCGAGCCGGTTCCCACCGGCTCGAAATGTGGCGGAGCGGCAGTTCGATTCTTTTCTCCCATGGTTTTAGTTTTAGTGAATTATGCGTCTTTACCCTGAACAGTTTTGGACCTACAGCGAGTGGCTGTTCGATCATAACGGACTCCGCGATGGATTACTCCTCGCGCTGGTTCTAACCGCCCTGGGTTTCGTCATTGGGCTGATCGTTGCGGTTGTCAAGCATGGTCCGGGCGAAGGGTTTTTGAATGTCGCCAAGCTGATCGGCCAACTGTTCACTGTCGATATTCCGCGCATCTCATTCCGCCGCATCTTTGCTATCGCCAGATTGGCGATCAAGGAATCGATTCGCAAGAAGGTTCTGGTAGTCGTCGGTGTTTTCATCGTCGGGATGATGTTTGCGGGTTGGTACCTGGATGAAAGCGCCGATTATCCGGCCCGACTCTATATTTCCTTCGTGCTGACAATGACCAACTACATGGTCATCGTTCTCGGGCTGTTCGTCAGTTGCTTCAGCATCCCCGCTGACATCAAGAATCGGACGATCTACACGATCGTAACCAAACCTGTTCGGCCTTTGGAATTGTTCCTCGGACGCGTCACGGGCTTCATGGCCATCGGCACCTTGGTCCTGGTTTCCATGGGGTTACTCAGCTACGTTTTCGTCGTGCGTGGGCTGTACCACGAGCATGAGGTCGTATCGACCGATCCAGATGGTCTCAAAGGGGAAACCTCATACAACAATCGGCACAAACATACGTTCACGCTCAACGATACTGGTACCGGACAAACCGATGAGATCAAAGGCCACAGCCACTTGATCGAAAAGGTCGGGGACAAGATCGTGATCCAAGGGCCTATCGATGACCTGACGGCCCGCGTTCCGGTTTACGCGAAGAATCTGCGGTTCACGGGCCGTGATGGTGAAGACAACGCCGGCTACAACGTCGGCTACATGTCGGAATACCAAAAGTACATTGAGGGGGATACGCTCTCGAGCGCGATCTGGAAGTTCGAAGGGGTTTCACCGAGTCTGTTCGATCAGGCCATTAAGTACGATTTGACCATCTCGGCCTTCCGGACCTACAAAGGGGACATCGTTACTCCAGTCGGCGGATTGATCTACTTCCGCAGCACCGATGGCACGGTCGAAACCGACCGAATTCCGTTCAAGGTCAAAGAGTTCCTAACCGATCGACGTGTGCTGCCGCTCCAGCTTAAAGGGTTCAAAGACGGCGAACCGGCTGATTTGGACTTTTTCAAAGACATCGCGCCCGATGGAAGTTTCGAAGTCGTGGTCCGCTGCCAGGATCGAGGACAATACCTCGGGATGGCCGCTGCAGATATCTACCTTCGGCCCAACGATTTGTACTTCTATTGGAACTTCATCAAAGGCTACATTAGCATTTGGTTGCAGATGTTCATCGTGGTCTGCTTCGGGGTCATGTTCTCCTGCTTCCTGTCGGGACCGGTGGCGATCATCGCCACGCTATCGGCGATCGTGCTCGGGTTCTTCGGGTTCTTTGTGGACGAGGTTTACAAGAACACCTCTGGCGGGGGTGGGCCCGTCGAAGCCCTGATTCGTATTCCGATGCAATCCGGTTCGGCGATCGAACTCGATCTGGGCAATCCGGCTTTGGAGACCTCCATCCGCACCATCGATCGAGGGCTGCTGTACTCGATCCAATTGCTCAAGAGCGCGGTTCCGAATTTTGATCAACTTGGTACCGCAGACTTTGTGGCCTACGGTGTGAATCTCTTCGGAGGGTTGCTCGGTCGGCACATGACCATCGCCCTCGGGTATTTCTTACTGACCTGTATTGTGAGTTACTTCTTCCTGAAGACTCGGGAGATGGCCGCGTGAATAATCGTAGCTTGGGTCGCAAGATCACTTACATCTTGATGATCGTTGGATTGCTGTTGCCCCTGTATTACCTGGGTCGACCGGCTTCCAAAGGTTCTGGAAAGATCACCGAACTCCGCAGTCGGTATCGCATGGGCCAAGCGGATCTTGGGAAATTGGATCCGACCAGCGAGAGCATGCGGCTGGCTACCTTGGGTATGCGCGGCATCGCCTCGACCATCCTCTGGATACGAGCCGACTACTACAAAGAAGAAAAATACTTCGATCGGTTCTCGGCCACCCTCAATCAAATCGCGTTGTTGCAACCGCACTTCATCAGCGTATGGCAGCACCAAGCCCACAATTTGAGCTACAACGTCTCGCCAGAGTTCGAAGACTATCGCCAGCGGTACGAATGGGTCAAGAAAGGGATTGACTATCTCGTTAAGGGCACGAGCTACAACTCGCAGAAACCCATCCTCCAGTACGACCTCGGTCATTACTTGGGGAACAAACTCGGCAAAGCGGACGAGAAACGACAATACCGCGACTTGTTCCGTAACGACAATGAGTTTCATCAGTACTTCGTCGATAAGGGACTCAATGCCGTCGGGGATGACGCCATGGGTCCCGATCGGAAACCTGACAATTGGTTGGTCGGCAAGCTGTGGTTTGAAACCGCTTACCAGTTGGTTGCAGCCGGAGCAGGCATCAAAAAATCCGCTCACTTGCTCTACAGTTATAGCCCTCTGTGGCAGATGTACCATGGTGAAGCCATCGAGGACGAAGGGGTCCTCGATGAACGCGCTCGCTTCGTTTGGGAACGGGCAGGACGCGAGTGGAAGGACTTCGGAAACCGTGAGCTGACCGGTACCACGACCGTGGCCGTTATCTTGAGAAGTCTCGACGTAGCCCGCGACGAGGTAGAGAAACTCCGCAGTCGGTTCGTAGAGTTGACGGGTGACGCGGCCAAGTTAGCGGAGGATGTGAAGAAGCAAAAGATTCCGGAAGCGAAGATGGCTGCGTACCTCAAGCCTTCCGAGCAACGATCGCTGACGGAAAATCGCGAGGCCAACGAAGTGGCTATGCTGATTCAACCCACCTATCAAGAGATCGCGGGGCAGCTTCCACGCGCCAAACAGATCGAAGCCCTCGAAATTGCAGAACAGCTTGGTGCGGCCGAGGACTACCTGAAAAATACCCAATCGCTGCGCGATCAAGTCAACTACTCCTATTGGGAGGTCCGAGCTGCTGCCGAACAACAGCAAACGATGGTCGATGCCCGGCGTTTGATGTTCGAGGCCAATCAACTGATCGATCTGGCAGATATCAAAGGCGCCGTCGAAAAATACGAAGACGCCTGGGTGCGGTGGAACATGGTTTTCCGCTACTACCCCGCCATCATGACCGAAGAGGTCGGCGAAGAAGTTCTCAAGTCCATCAATCGCTATAAGAAATTGATCGATGCGGATCTGGACGAATCCTTCGTCCTGTGGGAGTTCATGAACTTCCGCCGATCCTACGATGCTGATTACCTCGACTTCGATGTCGAACGGACATTGTCCCTTTGGAACGAGTACGCCCTCAAGCTTGGAACACCTGAGGATTTCTTCAACTCGCCGATGGCCAAAACGCTTGGCTTCAAAGACTCTGGGGACGCCAAGCCCACGGAGGGCGCCGACGTCAAGCCCGACAAGAATCCTTCGCCACAGACCCCTCCGCAGTCGACGCCAGCCACCGACGTACCGAGCCAGGATACGGTCGAGTCGAACACGCGACCTCCGAAACTCGAAAACCCGGATGCTCCTAACTGACGTGATCGGTTAGACTCATTGCATGGGACTGTACGACCGGAACTACTATCAACGTGATGCGGGGGTCGACCTAAGGCCAAGTTGGGATCAACGGTCTGCGGTTACGATCATCATCTTCGTAAACGTCGCCGTCTTTCTGGCCAACCTGCTGTTCGGAAACCCGAGCGCGAAGTACCAAGGGGCGTTCAACGAGGCCTTGATGCTGCGTCCCACCGATTGGTACCAGCCATGGTGGTGGTGGCATACTTTGTCCTATGCATTCACGCACGATGCCAGGGTGATCACCCACATCCTGTTCAACATGCTGAGCCTGTATTTTCTAGGCCGTCCGGTGGAACAGCGGTATGGCAAGTCCGAGTTTCTACGCATCTACTTGCTCGCAGCTTTTTTCTGCGGTGCTGTTTGGTTGCTCCGCAATGCATTGATAGGCGGAGAATCCTCGGTCATGGGTGCTTCCGGCGCCGTCCTGTGCATGAGCATGCTGTTCGTCTTCAATTACCCCAACGTTACGGTCTACTTGTTCATTTTCCCAATGCCAGCTTGGGTGTTGGGCGTGCTCTTCGTGCTTTCAAACTTTTTCATGCAATCCGGTCAGGGCATCGCCTACGACGTGCACTTGTTTGGGATCGCCTTTGCGACCATGTATTTCTTTTTAGGATGGAATTTTTCCTTCCTGAGCTCCCCCCGCGTGAGTTGGCGGCAGTGGATGCGAAAGTTGACCGGTCCCCGGCTCAAGGTTCATTCGGAACGTGAGATGGAACGTGAGGAAAAGGATGCCGCCGAAGCGGACAGGATCTTGGAGAAGATCCACAAGTCGGGCAAGGACTCGCTGACCGGGCGCGAAAAGAAATTTCTTGAACGCTTTTCTCAGGCGGTTCGTAACAAAAAGCGATTGGACTCCTAGTCCAAAGCGATGCGGCGGTCCACAATGGACTTGGTTTTGCAGGGTGATGATTCCGACGGTCGGCAATGGGTTCCGACGAGGGTCATCGAACCTTTTTTGAGTATGCAGGATCTTTTGAAGTGCTGGCGGCATTGGGATGCCAGCTGTTCTCGAGTGCTTGGGAGTCGATTTCGAATATGCCCGTTGCCACCATCTCATTCCATCCAATCCGTCGTGAAATCGCCGGTCACTCTGTCGCGGAACTGGCGGCGAAGTACGGGACGCCTTGCTACGTCTACGACATGGATACGATTCGGGCTCGAGTCCACGATCTGCAGGCCTTCGATACCATCCGCTACGCACAGAAAGCCTGCTCGAACATTGCCATCCTCGATCGATTGCGACGCATGGGTGTGGTCGTCGACGCGGTCAGCGCGGGAGAGGTACGTCGTGCCTTGGCTGCAGGTTATGTCCCCCATGGCGATCCCGCTGGAATCGTCTACACGGCCGACGTATTCGATCGCGAAGCCCTCGGGATGGTCACCGCGCAGGCATTGCATGTCAATTGCGGATCGAGCGACATGATTGAGCAACTCGGCCGCGTGGCCCCTGGCTCCAGCGTGACGTTGCG
The DNA here is from genome assembly GCA_041752005.1 of Pirellula sp. Lineage (GTDB taxonomy): Bacteria > Planctomycetota > Planctomycetia > Pirellulales > Pirellulaceae > JBKCUI01. The sequence goes on from JBGSHV010000015.1 coordinate 99,357, forward strand.
GATCAATCCAGGATTCGGCCATGGCCATAGCCAAAAAACCAACACCGGCGGTCCGCAATCCAAGCATGGCATCTGGCACGAAGATGTCGATCAATGCTTGCGTCTAGCTGATTTGCACAACGTGGCCATCACCGGTTTGCACATGCACATCGGATCGGGCACGGACCTCGAGCATCTGTCCCAGGTTTGCCAAGCCATGGAAAACATGGCCGGTCAGATCGGACGCACCCTGAAGACCATTAGCGCTGGCGGAGGGTTACCCGTCCCCTACCGCGAGGGCCAAACCTACGTCGATCTGGATCGCTACTTCGAATTGTGGCATGCCAGCCGACAACGGCTCGAGGAAAAATTTGGACACTCCCTTCGGCTGGAAATCGAACCAGGCAGGTACTTGGTGGCCGAGAGCGGTTACCTCGTGGCCGAGATCCGAGCGGTCAAGAAGATGGGTGAAAACACCTTCTATTTGCTCGATGCAGGATTCAACGACTTGGCTCGACCGATCCTCTACGGCGCCTACCACCCCATTTCCATCTGCCATCGTGGAACTGTCCCATCAGGTGAGTTGGTCGACGTGGTTGTCGGTGGTCCCCTCTGCGAGAGCGGAGATATCTTTACCCAAGAAGAAGGTGGCTTCGTCGCCAAACGCGCCCTGCCACCGGCGCGCGTTGGTGATTTCCTTATCCTTGAGGTCGCCGGTGCGTATGGTTTCGTGATGGCCAGCAACTACAACGGTAGGTACCGACCACCCGAACTACTAATCGAAGACGGAACCGTCCACTGTGTCCGGCGTCGCGAGACGTTCGAGGACCTGATCCGCGGCGAAACCATCCCGGAACCAACGGCTTGACGTTGCCGCATACTGATTCAACACTCATCCTTATCCAAAACTGATTCCCTGAAAATCTCTTCTTTTACATGCGTATTGTGTTTTGGCAGAAAATACTGATCGGTTCGAAGAACAAGAAGGAAAATGCAGATGAAGAACAAGACTCTTTTGGCAGGTATCGTTGCAATGGCGCTCCTATCCGCTGGCATGGGTGACGAGAGGGTGAATGCGAAGCCACCCGCGTTGTCTTTCAAGATGAACACGATCGCCGGTGAGCCGGTCGATCTGTCCGAATACGAAGGCAAAGTTGTTTTGTTTGTGAATGTAGCCAGCAAGTGTGGTTACACCAAACAGTACACAGGTCTTCAGAAACTTCACGAAACCTATGCCGACAAAGGCTTGGTCGTGGTGGGTGTTCCCTGCAATCAGTTCGGTGGGCAAGAGCCAGGAACGAGCAAGGAAATCAAGCAATTCTGTTCCAGCAAGTACAACGTCACATTCGACATGCTGGAAAAGGTGAACGTCAATGACGATAGCAAGTCAAACACCGAAGCTTGCCCGCTGTACAAGTACTTGACCAGCGTCGAAACCAAGCCCGCTGGCAAGGGCGCAGTCAAGTGGAACTTTGAAAAGTTCCTCGTCGATCGCGAAGGCAATGTGATCGGTCGATTTGGATCGCCTGTCGATCCCGAGTCGAAGGAAATGTTGGCTGCCATCGAAGGCGCATTGGCGAAATAGTTCGCTTCTAGTCCGATGCTATTGAATGTTCGGACTTTTGATCTGATCGATCATCCACTGAATTTGTTTCTCCCACCCGGCACGATCTTGACGCGTGTTTTTCTTGAAGCGCTCGTCTCGGTCGGTTGGGATTCGCCTCAAAACATCGATCGCCATCTCGAGCGTGCGGCGCATCTCCTCTCGCTGCCCCAACTCTTCCTGACATAGCGCGATTTGAACAAATGCTTCCAGTGATTCCGGTTCGTTGATGAATCGATTGGCAACAGCGCGGTAAGCTTCCATCGCGGCGCTATAGTTGCCCTCCTGAAACAGGATGTCAGCCTCTCCGAAGTAGCTATTGCAGAGCAGGATCTCCATCTGAGAGGTCTTGACCGCTTCGCTATCGGCCGTGATCGCTCGGCGGAGTTCCGCAAAGGTATCGCGCGAGCGGATCAGAAGTTCTTTGCGTTGGGTGCGCCACTGGGTTATGGATTCTTCACTGACCAATCGGTTCTCTCGCAGAAGTTTGTCCGGCCAGACGGAGGCCATGCGGTAAGCCTTGGCGGTCATGTACAGGAGTTGAAACCTGCGTGGATCCTCGGTGAAGCGACGTAGCCCTTCTTCCATGCTGGCGACGCTTTGGAGAAACTGCTGGTAGCTTCGCTCCAGATCGGGCAGGACTTCCTGGGCTCGAGCGCTGCTCTCCGAGCTGGCTGACAAGGCGTCGAATTGCAACTGTTCGCCTTGACGAAACATCAGTGTTCCCAGCTCAAGCAACGACTCTTTCCAAATCGGACTGTCGGGCTTGAGGTTGCCGGCATAGAGATTGTCGCTGATCAACGCTTCGGCGCGATCGTAATCTTCCAATCCCCACAACAAACGGGCCGCGACGAGTTTGGCATCGGGCAATAAAGGACTGTTCGGGACGGCCAGGATCAGCTTGTCGATGGTGTTGAGAGCCATTCGAGGTTGCCCCAGAGCGGCTTCGTTTTTCGCGCGCATCAGCAATGCGGCTGCGTGATCGGCTCGGGGTGCCAAGTCCAAATAACGATTGATCAAACGGTTGCTGTCTTCGAAGTCGTTGGAGAAATGAAAGTCCTCAATCCCCCGCCAAAGGAGATCCATGAATTCGGGGGATCGCATATCGAGCCGACTGAGCCGCTCGATCGATTGACCTGCACGGCGAAAGGTCTTTTCGATGCGTTCGCTTTCGTTGCTCGCGACCGGCCGCTCGGAATCTCCGGTCGTCATGGTCGAAGAACGGTGGGTTGAGAATTTCTTTTGCAACGCGCGTGCCCAAGTATCGTGAATCGCGACATCGAGCCGGAGGCGATCTACTTCGTCGCACATGCTCGGCAAGGCCGATACGAACTTATCAGACGCAGCAAATTCTTCCTGGGCCAAGATCCGTTGGGCGGCTTGCAACAGCCGCTGACGCATCACCTTGATCGGCATCCAACAATTGTCATACCACTTGGGTTCCACAAAATTTTTCTTCAGCTGCTCGAGAGTCGCGGCGGACTCGTAAAACATATCCAGATCGATCAAAACATCGATCTCCTCGATTCCGGCCATCATGAACTCGGGCTCAAAGGGCGAAGCCAAACGAAGTGAACTAAACGTGCTGACGGCTTGCGAGAGTTGTCCCGAGTCACGCTGCACCAGCCCCTCCTCCAGCATCGAGCGACGGCGAGTCGAAACCGAAACACTCTTCAGATCATCTATTTCCTTGAGACGTTCGAGCGCCTGCGTTAACAATTGTGCCTTTGCGTCCGAAGAAGCATCGCGGGCTTGTTGCCGCAGGCAACGCGCAAAGATCAAATTGGCATTTGGTCGCATCGGCGAATCGACCGCAATCGTTTTCCAAATGGGGTCGATCCCAGTGAGCTCTTGCTGGCGCAGGAGGATCTCCATACGCTTGACCGCGATGCGGTCGGTATCGGCTGGGGTCAATGCAATCAGCGCCGACCAACGATCGAGCTTTTGCATTGCAGCCGCAGGATCAGCATGGTCACCATAAAGATCGATATCGATTAAGCATTCGACGGTATCGCTGCGGCCTTGCGGCCACCGCTCCGACGCGATCGCTAACGGTGCGACCGCATCGCCCCAACGAAAGAGTTCGTAGAGCGCCATGCCCAACAAATAATTTCCCATGCCATCGTAGCCGGGTGGAAATCGCAAGTCGCGGCTCTTCTCAAGCGATGCAACCGCCGCTTCGTTCTTCTCTGTTCGCGCGGGATGGTATTGCATCTGCAGAGCGGATTGACGTGCATCGGCACCAATCAAAAAAGCCCGGGTCGAGGACTGAACCCGTTTGGTCAAATTCGATTCCTTGGTCGTCTTGGCTAACTTGGCCGCTGTTCCAAACTCACCTTTGCGTGCCAACCTCAGTCCCAACTCCAATTGCTCCGCAGGATCGAATTGGCTGCCGAAGTACAGCCACGCCGCGAAGATGATCGACGACAACAGCGTCAATCCACCCGCAACGCCAACGATCGCCGTTCGGCCCAGCCCGCGACGACGACGAGCCCGTCGCGCAGCGACGCATCGGAGATTCGATGGCGCAGCATCGCGTCGAGGATCCCATCGCGGAGCGACGCATCGACCCGTCCGATACGCGTCAACGCCGTGAGACGCAATCGGGAATTCGGGGAACGAGACCATGTTCATGACGAACCCTTCGGATCATACGATTTCAGATGCCGAGCAATACACTGGAAAACGCAGCCAAAGGAGCGCGGAAGAGCAGCTCGCGCCAAACGTGATCGCACAGATATCGCAGTACGAACGCACCTACCCATAGTGCCAACATGCCATCGGAAAAAAGCGCCAATCGCCCTAAACGCATCTGCAACAACCTTGGATCAGAGAACGTCCAGCCCGTTGGCTCCGTTTCGGATGTAGGGGTACTTCGCGATTGAGTTGCCTCGCCCCGAGCCCTTGGAAAACTTCCAGGTTCCGAAGCCTCCAGTTCCTCCGTCAAGCGGGACGGTATTGCAATCGAGCCCAAATAGATCAGGCCTAGCGAACGCGAGATCGCAGCCACCTGCGCGTGTTGCGAACGCGTGTTTGCTTTGAGGCGTCGCGCGAGGCGCACCCGAAAATGATTTAGTTGCGACATGGGCAACGGAACAACCGCGAAAATCTTCTGCACACGCCAGCCGTATCCCCAACCTGAGTACAGCGCCAAAAAAACCGTGCCCAAGCCCATAACGGTCAGGATGCGCGACCAAGAGACCATGCCTGGGTGCGCGGAGAGTCGCGGTGCACCCGTCATGGCAATCGTTCCTGACGTTCGGACCTGCAGTTGTTCCAGTTCTTGCTGGGCGATGAGCACTCCCTGTCGACATCCTTCGACCGCCGCCGACATACTGGCCAGTGTCGGTACGTTGCTCGAAACTTCGCTACGGGTCATCGGTTTGGATTGAGATACCAGTCGAAAGGGCCTCGAATCCTCTTCGTCGGTAACCAAGACGGGATCGGTTTCGGCGACCGCCAATTGCTCACGCTCCTGATCCAATCGAAAACGCGTCAACGCATGCTCGGCAACTTGCAACTTCCAGCGTTCATTTCGCAACCGTCTCTCGATCGGTTGTCGCTCGACGCTCGTTTGGGTGGCACGTGTTAAACGTTCCAGTTCGAGTTCGACCTGACGTGGCGGCATCGAATTCTTCAATCCAACCCGCAAGCGAACCACGCGCAGGTCACCTTGCAGCCCACGATCGATCGCTCCCGACGCTTGTTGGCTCTGATAATCGATCCATCGGATCATCTCCGAACCTGTATCCCGACTACGACTGAGGGCAGAAAGCTCATGCAACCGTTCTTGGGATACCACGGCCGTTGCGGAACATAAGTACTCCGGCGTCTGGATCGGTACGCAATTAAGGATCCACAGCAAACTGCCAAAAACGGCGATGCCCAGGGTGCGAAGCCGATCACTGGGATGGATCGTTCGTCTCTGGGCAACTTTCCACCATCGCTTTAGTTCGCTTGACGTCATCGAGGACAATGGCTTCATTGGAGATCGTACAGGATGGGAATCGGGGTGGCGAAGCTGCGCAAGATCGCGAGGACTTTTTCGACTCTTCCGATTGTTTCGGCTCTCCAGTTGCGAGCACGTGAAGCTTTTTTTCTAGACGCGTTGGCTAGCAATTGACCCGTTGCGAGCCCTCGCCGTCGCGGTTCCCACCGAACTACAATGATCCCGCATACCTCAAACATCCACGTGTTGGTACGCTCACGCCAGATTTCATCTCCAGTTACCACGAAAGTCCACGATGCCCTCGATCAGCGTCGACGAACATCGCGAGCATTCGCCAAAACGGCTGGCCGTGGCGGTGCTAACCGTCAGCGACACGCGCACCCTCGACAACGATGAGGGCGGACGACTCATTGCCGAACTGCTAGAGTCGGCCGGCCATTCCGTAGCTTCCAGACAAATTGTCCGAGATGAAATAGACAGCATTCAGCAAACAGCGAAGGAAATGCTGGCGTTGCCGACGGTCGTCGCACTGCTCGTCACCGGCGGAACGGGTTTGGCCGCTCGCGACCAGACGACCGAAGCCTTGGAATCGTTGTACGATGCAGTCATCCCGGGTTACGGGGAATTGTTCCGGATGCTGTCCTATCATGACATCGGAGCGGCAGCCATGTTGAGCCGGGCGAGTGCTGGCCGGTGTGGCGAAAAGATCATCGTGACCATGCCCGGTTCACCGGCCGGCGTACGATTGGCGATGGAACGATTGATTGTTCCCGAACTTCCTCATCTTGTGTTTCACGCAGGCAGGTAACGTTATGGCAATGGTCTCGACTGCAGTCCCCCGAACGTCAGTTGCAATGCGATTCTCGCAGGTGCCAACGGCTTGGATTTGGCTCGTGCTGTGCATGTTTGTAACCCTATCGGCCAGACCCGCTTCGCTCCGCGCCGAGGAGCCCATCGCGCGCGAAACCCTGAAAATCAAAGTGCGTTACAACATTCCTTATGGCGACGGAACGAAGTCCGACGCGTGTTTGGCGGACGTGTACCAACCCGTCCCGGCAGGACAATACCCGGGTATTGTCATGATCCATGGCGGTGCCTGGGTGGCAGGGGACAAAGCCAACGACGCACTTCATGCTCGTAAAATTGCAGCGGCGGGTTACGTCGTTATGGTCATCAACTATCGATTGGCTCCCGCCCACAAGTACCCGGCACAGATCGATGACTGCTTCGCTGCCGTTCGGTGGTTGGTGGACCACTCCGAGGACTATGGCGTCGATGGCGACCGGATTGGCGTTTGGGGTTACTCCGCTGGCGGGCATCTCGCAGCCCTGGTCGCGACCGACCCTCGGGCCGGTATCCCACGGGTCAAGGCGTGCGTGGCAGGCGGTGCTCCATGCGATCTGCGCTTGATTCCATCGGACAGCTCGATCTTGAGCGCCTTCCTTGGGGGGACTCGCGACGAATTGCCCGACGTCTACGTTTCGGCCTCACCGGTGGAGCATGTCTCAAAGGACGATCCGCCCATGTTGATTTTCCACGGCCAGTCCGACAACTTGGTCCCGATAGAATTCGTCGATCGCATGCAACGTCGATTGACGGAAGAACAAGTGGCGTTCGAGTTCTTGGCATTACGTAACAAGTCGCACATCATGGCCTTCGTCGATCCCGAGGCTACGAGACGATCGATTGCTTTCTTCGATCTCCACCTCAAATCGCAGTCGCCCGTAGATCCTTCGCTGGGAACGACGAGTTCGAACGAGGTCCTCGAATCCAGCCTTACCGAACCGCCGTCGCGTTCGCCTTGAAGGTCGCGACGTTTGGCGACTCCGCATCACTGATCGCGATGGCGAACCAACCGTCACGAATTTCGAATTGCGAAACTGCCAAGCCGGCGGCGCGAGGGTCATCGAGCAAATCGCGAGAGACCATCGGGAGCGCCGATCGTCCCGAGAAGACTTTCGTGAAGATGGCTCGCAGCGGCAATCGATCGCGTGACCCCAATCGATTCCCATCGATGCTGACGATTCCATCGCGAATCAATTCGGCCTGCAATCCATCGACGATGGCCGCGTAGGAAGTCCGGATCGAAAAGTTCTTCAGATGGATTCGTCCGGGCTGTTCCAAGGAGTCGATGCGCAGGGTCAGCCACATCCGTCCCTGCTCGAACTCGATCGACATCGGGTGATGATTGGCGAAGCGAATCGTTATGTCGTTGGGGGTGTCGCTCGGCAATACGGGCCTTGGCTGTTGCAATACATCTGCGATTTGATCGGCCAGCCCCTGAACGGTCCAATCCCGGCTGGAGTCGATCGCCTGCTCGATCAAGTTGTTGAACACCGACTGATGAACTTGCACCGACAGCAGACTATCGCCAGGGGCCAGCGGACGCGGGGTGTATGCTGAAATTTGATTGGCGGCCGCCATTCGATACCGCGCGATCAATCGCGATTCGGTCGTCTGCATATCCAACACCAGAGGACTCAGATTGAGCGATTGCAAAGGGCCGAGCAGTCGCCTATCGAATTGCTGCTGAGCCGAATCGATGCGCGTTCGCAATTGACGATCAAGTTCTTCGTCGGTCTGCTTGGCGATCATCTTCTGAGTGATCCGCTTGGCCACTGGCCGCGATTGCGTGAACTCCTGATGCGCTACGTAGCGGATCATGTCCCCCACGATGGGCATCGAATCCCAATTGGTCGAAAACTGCCGCAGGGCATCGGAGGATTCCACGGTTGCGGGGTTTCCATTGATACGCAACGATTGGGAATCGACGCGGATCTCGCGATTCGACTGGACATGAGCTGAGCTCGAATTGTAGAACGTAGCCCCATTGCGACTGCTCTGGGTGCGGCTGTTGATATCGCCATCGAGATTCAGCACCAAGTGCCAGGCCGCTGGATCGGGGATGAGATCGATCATCAAGTCCGTTTCCACGCGGCTGGCGCCACGCGTCTCAGCACCCAAGATCCGTGCCTGCACGGGCCGTGAGCTGATTTGGTCCCGAGGCATCATGCGATTGATGAAATCCTTGGAAACACTCAAACGCACGTTGGCATTGCGATAATGAGCACTCAAAGCGTCGGAAACATCCCCCAACTCGGGGTGTTCCGAATAGCGCAAGGACTGGATGGCGTCGGCCAGATCACCCGAATACCGATGCACTGGATTGTTTTCAATTGTTTCGATGTCGATCAATAGCTTGCGATAATCGACAGGCCGAATCGTCAACGGATGGACTTGATCTGCCAGTCGATGAACCGCCTCCGACTTGAGCATCACCAGTTGATCAGGAGTGACGCGATGGTTGGTCACACGATCTAGAAAATCACGCGCCAGGGCGACTTGCTGATCGCGAAATGCGACGCGTCCGTGCGCGAGGTCATCGAGTTGGTCGATCAACAAATACTTGGACCAACCTGAGGCATCCTCGGTGGCCGCGATTATTTTGCGGACCAACTCGAGCTGTGCCGACATCCGGACCGAATCGATCGAATAACTCCGCGGTGCGACATACGTTTTTCCATCCGTACGAACACAGCGATGCACCGATGTCCAGACCGCGTATCGGCGCTCCAGGGAATAGGAGAGCCGCGCTAAGTCACGGGCTAAATCCGATTCGAGCCGTTGCTGGCGAGCCAGTTCAAAACCGGCGTCGGCCAGTTCACCGACGGTATTGAGAAGTGGCCCCGAGGCTGGGTCGGATAGTTCTGTATCCTGAAGGGCGGACATCGTTTCGGAGATTCGATCCAGCCACAGTTGGATCGCTGTACCAGTTTGTGCTGTACCGGTTTGTCCTGGGCCAGTTTGTCCTGGGCCAGATTCGGCTGCTTGTGTGGGTACAAGATCTGCCAGATCTCGGAGAAGGGAGACCTCGGACTCCAACTGCAGCGGCCGCGGCCAACCTCGGCTCCAAACCGAGGATGCTTGAGGCGTCGACAAATCGTTGCTGGTTGTCGACTTGGACGTGATCCTCCTGGTGGTCGAAACCGTGCTCACAGCAATGGCGTTGTCCGATTCAGATTCACCCATCGACAATCGAGGTTGGGCGGCGAATTCGGCGAACGGATCGCTCAGCCCGATCGAAACGGGTGCGATGAGCCGCACGCCAGCCGGAGGCTCAATCATGCTGATCGAAGACGGTGCATCGGACTTGTAGTCGGACCATGACGAACGATCGACGAATTCGGTCGAGGGTTCGATCTCCATGGGGATTGGCTCGGACACAATCCGCGAGGTCGTGCCCGGACGGGTCGATACGCTCAGCGTAGTGGTCCGCGGCGATCGGTAATAAGATGGCCTTTTGATGTGCGATACATACTCTCCCGCACAAAACAAAGCGATCAGCGTGGACGCGATGAACAAGGCGTAAATACAACCTCGCAAACTCGACGCTGTGCGTTTCGACATCCTCTCAACCCCGCTCCGCCTGATGGCGACGTCCCTAATGAGTTCAACTCCGTCGATCCTCGACGTATCCTTTCTTCGACCGGTCAGGCGTCTGCGGTCAAAGTTGTCTGGGGGTAAACATGCGTTTATTCGCAACACGCCCGTCCAGCTGTAACACCTAGATAAAATGGGACGGGTGATCCCTATGCTAGCACCCGTGGTGGCCGGATGGGTTATGATGGATCCCGCGCGGTCCCCCTATGATTTGTCTCCCTAGAACACTGCTTGCGAAAATGACTGCATTGCGACTCGTTTCCCCGTCATGTCTTCCTTTATTTCTGCTGTTCCTAATGCTCGACAATCACGGCCTTGGCCAAGTCGCCTCGTCCAAGCCAGCCGCAACTGCGGGCGGAACCACCCGAGCCATGCAGGTCGAGGATCTATTCCGGTTCCAGCGCATTGCCGACCCACAGCTTCATCCAAGTGGTAAATCCGTCATCTACCAGATGACGCAGATCATGGATCCAGCCAAGAACACCAAGACCACGCAGCTTTGGTGGATCGGAGACGATTGGAAGACTACTCGCCAGTTGACGCACTCTGGAAAATCGGACACCCATCCGCGCTGGTCTCCCAACGGCAACCAAATCCTTTTTGAATCCAGCCGAGATGGTTCGTCGCAACTTTACATACTGGACATGGCTGCCGGCGGCGAACCTCGCAAACTGACCAACATCAGTACCGGTGCTAGCAACGGTGTATGGTCCCCCGACGGGAAGAAGATCGCCTTCGTTTCGGCCGTAAACCAGTTGTGGAGCGAACTGCCATTTGCAGAATCCAATGCCAAGAATCAAGCGGCCGATGAGGCTGCGGCCGCCAGCCCGGTCAAAGCCAAGACGTTCACCAGGCTTTTTTATCGCCATTGGGATTCGTATGTCGAAGACAAGCGACAGCATGTCTTTGTGATCGATGCCGATGGATCCAATTGCCGTGACGTCACGCCAGGGAACCGCGATGCCTATCCGACCAGCACGACGTTCAGCGTCGGCGAAGATTTTTGCTTCACCCCCGATGGCCAGTCATTGATCGTAACCGCAGTCCCCGAAACGGGTGAATCATGGACGACCAATTACGATCTTTGCCGCATCTCAATTGACGAACCGACTGCCAAGTGGCCCTCACTGACCTCCGACAATCCTGCTGCGGATGGTGCACCCAAGTTCAGTCCCAACGGTCAACGCATGGCCTATCGGGCCCAAGCCAAACCTGGCTACGAAGCCGACAAATGGAACTTGATGTTCGTACGATGCAACGCCGATGGATCGTGGAATGGCAAACCGGCACCGCTGACCGAAAACTTGGACCGCTCGGTTGCCGACTTTGTATGGCTCAGCGACGATGCGGTTGCCTACACCACCGAAGAATCCGGCGCGCATGCCGTGTACCACGTGGGCTTGGAAGGCCAACCGACGAGGCTCGCTGTCGATTTTGGCGACAAACGCGATGGCAACATTGCTGCGATTCAGTCCCGCGGTGGAATCATCGCCCTTGCCCGCTCGACTATGAATCGGCCTGCGGAGATTTTCGTGGCCACGACTGCCAACGGATCGCTTGCCGCTCAAAAAGTTACGACCCATAACGATGCTTTGGCCGGCGAGATCGAACAAGTACGGCCAGAGAGCCTCGAGGTTGCAGTCGAAGGCTCCACACCGATGCAAATGTGGATTCTAAAGCCACCGGGGTTCGATCCCAAGAAGAAATGGCCGGTGGTTTATATGATCCACGGCGGTCCGCAAGGTGCATGGGAAGATGGCTGGAGCTTTCGTTGGAATCCGCAGGTATGGGCAGCCCAAGGCTACGTGGTGGCGCTTCCCAACCCGCGCGGCTCGACCGGTTTTGGCCAACGCTTCTGCGATGAAATCAGCGGTGACTGGGGGGGCAAATGCTATCGCGATCTCGTGGCCGGGCTCGCTGCGTTGAAAAAACTTCCCTATGTCGACGGTGCTCGTATTGGTTCGGCCGGTGCCAGCTTCGGCGGGTACATGCAAGACTGGTTTGCGGTCAACGACATTTCGAAAGAGCTGCGTTGCCTGATCAGCCATTGCAGTGTCTACAACTTCGAAAGCATGTGGGGAACAACCGACGAACTGTGGTTCGACGAATACGAACACGGTGGATTGCCTTGGGAGCTCCCAGGCAAATATCGCGAGTTCAGTCCACACACACGGGCCGGTGAAATGGGCAAACACAAGACGCCAATGCTCGTCATTCACAACGATCTCGATTTTCGCTGTCCGATTGGTCAAGGGCACGAGCTGTTTCAGGCCTTGCAACGCCAAGGGGTCCCAAGCCGCTTCGTGAACTTCCCCGATGAGGGACACTGGGTTTCTAAATCCGCCAATAGTCTGCATTGGCACAACGAAGTCTTCTCGTGGCTGAAGCAATACTGCCCGCCAGGAGGCAAATAAAGGACTCGATGAGCAACGAAGGAAAACAATCTGGATTGGCCCTGCATTGGCGAATCCTGATCGGACTGGTCATCGGGGCTACGGCTGGCGTAGCCTGCAATCTAATTTTTCGCGATGCCGATGGGGTTAGTAACCCTGGTCTCAAATGGTTCGCGGACAATGTGACCAATACGATTGGCCAAGTCTTCTTGCGATTGATCTTCATGGTCGTCGTGCCACTCGTGTTCTGCGCTTTGACCTTGGGCGTCGCCGAAATTGGTGATGCACGCAAACTCGGGCGATTAGGGCTGCGAACGCTGGTCATGACCCTCCTGTTCTCCAGTGCCTCGGTCTTCATTGGACTCGCCTTGGTCAATACCCTCAAACCAGGCGCGATGCTTAGCGAATCCTCACGCGAACGCCTGAAGAACCAGTTTGCCGTCGACGCCGACACGAGTATCAATCAGGCCACCAAGGCCAAGACTCCAGCGCAAACGTTGCTCGACATCATCCCACGCAACCCATTGCAGGAAGCCGTCGGGGCCTTGGACGGCTCGTCGCCAGGCAGCGGCATGCTGGGCGTTATGTTCTTCTCCTTGTGCTTCGGAGTTGCGATCACCCTGATCCCACCGCAGCGTGCCCAACCGGTTCTGGATGTATTGCAAGGAATCTACGACACGATCATGGTCATCATCGGGGCCGCCATGCGACTGGCCCCCTACGGCGTTGCCGCCCTCGTGTTCACGATTTCAGCTGTCTTGGGGCTCGAATTCCTCGTGGCCCTCTCAGGGTACGTGGTGACGGTCCTCATCGGCCTAGGGATCCACATGTTCATTGTTTATTCCTTGGCCATTTGGTTCATCGCAAAACGTTCGCCGGTTGCGTTTTTTCGAGACATCATGGAGGTCATGCTAACCGCCTTCGCAACCTCTTCGTCGAACGCTACGTTGCCCACCGCCTTGCGGGTGACCAACGAAAAACTCGGACTCGACAAACGCGTGTCGCAATTCATCCTAACCGTCGGTTCGACCGCCAATCAGAATGGAACGGCCCTCTACGAAGGCATAACGGTCCTGTTCTTGGCTCAGGTATTCGGTGTCGATTTAACCTACACACAACAATTCACCGTCGTCTTACTCTGCATCCTGGCCGGAATCGGAACCGCCGGCGTACCCGGAGGTTCACTCCCACTGGTCGTGTTGGTACTGCAATCGATCAACGTCCCTGCCGAAGGCATCGGGATCATCATGGGCGTGGATCGCTTGTTGGACATGTCTCGAACCACCGTCAACGTGACCGGTGACATCGCCGTCGCCGCTTGTGTCGATCGCTGGGAACGATCGGACCTCAGCCCGATGGACGACAGCGCTGCTGTCGGTTCCTAACAACCTGTTTTCAATTTAAGCCGCAGGCGCTAGCTTCATCTTTACCTGCATTTTTGTACTACTCCGTGCTCGTGCTCAATGAAATAGTGCTCGTGCTCGCAATCGAATCGCCAGCCCATTCGATTGCGAGCACGAGCACCAAGATTCACGGCGTCCGAAGCGTAAAACCTAAAGGCAACGCATCGCCGACAACGGTCGAGGTCTCATCCTCGCCGAGTTGGCCGATATCGGCCACCAAACGGCGATGGATCTCCGGCGCACCGATTTGTTCCAGACGCATCAGAACGCGATCGCGAACCGACTCGGGTACATCGCGGTAGCGATCCCCGGTCCGGCGAGCCATCAGCATCAACGCCAGTGAATACGACGGCATTGAACCCTCGAGCGTTTCATCCTCAATCGACAACAGCCGTTCGATCCATGCCACTGCCAGCTCCGTCGGAATCGTCTGTTGCAACGACGCATAGACGGGAACGCGGCTCCCCATCCGCCCCACCATCCACAGAATGGCACCACGCATCGGGGCCAGCTTCTTCTTTGCAAACGAACTCAACGCTCCGTTCACCACCGTCGTCTTGTCTGAAACCCTGAGTCGCTCGAGCGATCCGAGCAACCGTAGGAGTTCATTGACAACGTTGGTGCTCAATTGCTGACTACCCACCGCCCCGCCGCCGAACGTCGATTTCAAACGCGTCCATGCGTCTTGGTAGAGTGCGTTCTGCTGTCCTTCGGTAAACCCACCCGCGATCCTTCGCCATAGAATCACGGATTCGGAAACGCCGGACAGACTTCGGTGTATCAACTTGTTGTGAACCGATCGCCAAGTGTTTTGGACGCGCCAGTCATCGGCCGGAAATCCAAAGCCAGGCCTGAGGCACCAGCCAACCAAATTGAGCCAGCGGGCTTCGGTTTCTGCAGATCGATTGCGGCATTCGGATTGCTCGTGCAGGTAACTCCAGAGGGCTCGCAGAAGCGACGGTGGCCATTCGCGACGATTGGCCCCTAGGGCTGCGCCTAGCACGTTGTAACACTCGCTGAGAGGTTCTGTGGGAGATACACCAAAGAGTCGGTCCAATGCTTCCAGTCCCCGTTCGACGCGTTGGCTGTCGATCAACGGACTCAGGCTGCCGGTGCCCTCAGTGGCCAGGTCACCCGGAGTCCCTCCCCGCACGTCAAATTGCAGACTCCAACGGACAGGGTTGCTCTCCGATGAGTCGTCAGCTTGGGTGACGACGCTCAAATTCAACGTTCCAATTTCACTCAGCTCACTCTCGAGCACCACCGGAATGGTTCCGGTGCGTCGTCCTCGTCCCCATTCCAGAACGGTTTGAATGGGAGGCAGTGGGGTCATGATCCGCGGATCGACGTCGACCAAATCGCCGAAGGCATGGGTCAGTTGCGTGCTGCTGTAATACAACGGGAACTGAACGGGCTGGCCGACGACCAAATCGAAGGGATGCTGATCCAACCGATAGCAATCCAGCGGCATGGCGCTGGCCGGCATGACGCACATGGCTTGGGCTGGGTTTTGCTGGACGAGTAAGTAATACGCACGGGCCAACCGCGCATCGATCCTTACGCCTTCGCCACGACGCGCCAAGCCGAAGTAAGCGGCCCCGCATGCGACAGACAGATCGTGCCGGTTTCCTTCGAGCAACTTAGGCTTCCACTCGGGTTCCGATGCAGGAGCAAACCAGTAGGCGATTTGGTCGAGGATCGCATTGCGAATTTCTTTCGATTCAAGCACTCCGCCGTTGAACAGCACCCAATCGGGTCGGGCCGCCAAAAGCTCGCTGAAACGCGCTCGGTCCAACTCCGGTCGACCTGCCCAGCGATGTTCCCATAAAAATTGAGCCAAATGCCTTGGAACCGAAGGCTCACTTTCATAGGGCAACCCAAACTCTTGAAACAAGGTTTGCGAACGGTCCGGCTTGGCGTCGATCTCCACCCGTCCAAAGAACCCATCGATCAGCAATTGGAGCGCCCACGCGCGCTCAATCGTAACGGTTTGCGTGTTGGCGATCAGCTTCGAACCGGAGCCAGGTAATGAAACCGTGTACTGTTCGGGAGGTTGATCGCCTAGCAATGACTCTTTGGCTTTGCGGGCATGAGCTTTGAGCACATCCCATTGCCTTGGAGTCAAGTTCGACGAGGCGTTCCCCGTATCCTTGAGTCGCTGCTCCACAAAATGTGCCAGCGCCAAATCGAGATTGTCTCCTCCGAGCATCAAATGTGGTCCGACGGCCACGCGATGCAATCCAAATGCCGATTGCAATTTTCGATTCACATGACCGCTGACGTCGGAGTCGATTCGGTGCGCATCCTCCGCGTTACCCTGACTTGTCGTTTCACTCCCCACCACCGATGAATCGATCACACGGATCAAGGTGAAGTCGGTTGTACCACCGCCGATATCGCAAACGAGAATGCAGTCCCCGGGTTTAAGGATCTGCATCCATTCCTGCGGATGGCGATCGAGCCAAGCGTAGAATGCCGCTTGCGGTTCCTCGATCAAGATCACACGCTCGAGCCCCGCTCGCTTGGCCGCTTCCAACGTCAAACGCCGCGCCACTTCGTCGAACGAAGCTGGCAGTGTTACCACCACTTCCTGTTGGCTCATCGGAGACTGGGGGTGGCTGCGATCCCATTCACGACTGAGATGTTTCAGGTACCGGGCCGATGCTTCGATGGGACTAAGTCGCTCGACCTGTTCGTCACCATGCCATGGGAGCATGTCGCTCTCGCGATCGACCAGCGTGTGGCACAACCAACTCTTGGCCGAAGCGATACCTCGACCGGGAACCTGCATGGCCCGTTCGCGGGCGAGAATACCCACGATGCCCACGTGCCTGGAAGCTCGCTCCGGCAGGCTGAATTGGAAACGTTCCTCGACGGAGCTGACCTCGCTAGGAGTAAGTTCATAATGGAACGACGGCAGCGTTTGGCTTTGGGCTACGACTCCAAAATCAACCAATTGCTCGATGGAAAAAATCTCGACGCGCGGGCTCGGCCGTTGCGTATCGACGAAGGCCATGGCGCAGTTGGTCGTTCCCAGATCGATGCCAATGACGTAGCGACTGCGCTGAACGGCAAAGGCGGATTCCAGCGCGGTTTCCGTGGCGTTAGGTTGGTCCGACATGCCGATCGCCTATGCCTGCGCCTGAATCACGGCTTGTTGCAATCCACTGGCCATCGGCAGGAGCTCGGTGAGCGCGATTGGTCCTCGCACCTCGTCTGTGGTGAGTGTTCCGAGATAGACTTGCAGTTGGGGTGCAAACTCGAACAGAAACTGTCGGCAAACCCCGCATGGACTGACTCCACTCGGTGAGACAATGAAGATCGAGTCCCAATTCCGAGAACCCTGCGCGATGGCTTGAGCGGCAGCAACCCGCTCCGCGCATAAGGTTGCCGAGTACGACGCAGACTCGATGTTGCAGCCCGGAAATACCTTGCCGGCTTGATCGATCAAGACGCACCCTACCGAAAAATGGCTGTACGGATTGTAGGCCCGCTTTGCCGCCTCACGCGATTGGCGAAAATACTCTTGAATGTCTTCTGTCTGCAGCACTTTCGGCTCCCTCACGGAACAAAGATCGATGCCAAGCACGCGGTCATGTAGCAGGCCAGCAATCCACCGATCATGGCGCGCAATCCCAATCTTACCAAGGCATCTCGGCGATCGGGGGCCAAGGGTCCGAGACCACCGAGCTGAATACCGATAGAGCCGATGTTGGCAAACCCGCATAGAGCATAGGTCAGAATGGTTTTGGTCCGCTCGCTAACCTCGGCGAAGGCAGGGTTGGCATCGACGTTCATCTGCGCATATGCGATGAATTCATTCCCGACGATGCGAGTGCCGAGGATTTCGCCAGCGATGAAGCAGTCCTTGGCCTCGATTCCCATCAACCATGCGAACGGTGCCGATGCATAACCCATCAGTTGAGTGAAGGTGATGCGGTAGTCATCGCCCAGGAGGCCGGTCAGGTAACCGAGCAAGTTATCGAGCATGAAAAGCAAGGCCAAGAAAGCGATGAGCATGGCACCTACATTGAGCGAGAGTTTCAGACCGTCGCTTGCTCCACGCGCCGCGGCATCGATCAGGTTGGTGGCCTCCATCGGCGGGGTCACTTCGACCTTACCCAATGTGAGTGGTTTATCCACTTCGGGTTGCATGATCTTGGCGATGACCAATGCGGCCGGGGAGGACATGAGGCTCGCCGAGAGCAGATGGACGGGGGAAATACCCATGCCTACGTAAGCCGCCATGACCCCGCCTGCAATGGTCGCAAATCCGCCCACCATAACGGCCATCAACTCGGAAGAGGTCATGGTGTTCAAGTAAGGACGAACCAACAAAGGCGCTTCGGTTTGGCCGACAAAGATATTTCCAGCGGCCGATAATGTTTCGGCACCGGAAGTCCCGAGGGTGCGTTGCATGACGCGTGAAATCGCGCCCACAACCAGTTGCATGAGACCTAAGTAGTAAAGTATCGACATCAACGATGAGAAGAATATGATCGTGGGCAGGACCTTGAAAGCTACGAAGTGGACTTTGAAAGCCGGCGTGGGGCCCATTTCTGTCTGCACATTTCCGGTCCCGAAGACGAACCCGGCACCTTGGTCGACACAGTCGAGCAAGTTCGTAAAAACACCTCCGATAAATTCGAATACGGTCTTGCCCATAGGGACTTGAAGAACGAGCAATGCCAAGCTGACTTGCATGGTCAATCCGACCAGCACCACGCGCCACGGAAATCGCGTTCGGTGCGCGCTCAGTATCCAAGCGATGGTGAGCATGACCAGCAGGCCTAGGATGGGAATGGCTTGTTGCATGAATGCCCTTCTGAGACGAGGCGTGCGCTAAACGTGGGATGGGGACGATGCCAAATGCGACGCGTCAGACCAACTGGCGGAGGACATCGATCCCACGATCAAGTGTTTCGTCACTGGCAGCAAAGGAGACACGGAAATGCGTATCGCGTTTGGAGAAGATTTTTCCAGGAATGACGAGCAATTCCTTTTCGATCGCGCGGGCCACAAAATCGGTAGCTGTCCCCGAGGGGACCTTGGGGTAGATGTAGAACGCGCCACCGGGCTCAACGAATTCGTAGTAACCCGCGAGTCCCCGAACGATGCGATCCCGTTTCTGTTCGTATGCGGCGTAATGCTCCGACATATCGTGATCGAGTGCGGCCAGAGCGGCGTGTTGCAGCGGTGTTGGGGCGCAGACAAAACTGAACTGCTGCAGTTTGATCATGCTTTGGATGACCGCGTCGGGACCATGCACGTAACCAAGACGCCAGCCGGTCATCGCGTGGCTTTTGGAAAAGCCGTCGATGACGATGGTCTGCGAATTGAATTCAGCTGGAGATCGCATCGGACCATCGAAGTGGAAACGGCTGTAGATCTCGTCGGAAATCAACACGATGCCGTGCTCCTCACACAGTGCCGCGATGCCACGGATTTCGTCGAGCGAAGCGGCCACGCCAGTGGGGTTGCACGGGTGATTGAACAGGACCATTTTCGTCTTGGGGGTGATGGCGGCCCGGACGCGTTCGACATCGATACGGAAGTCGGGATACGTGTCGATCAGGACTGGGACACCGCCAACGAGTTGGATCAACGGGACGTACATGACAAAGTAAGGATCGAAGACAATGACTTCGTCCCCCGGATCGATCATGGCCAGCATCGCCAGGATTAATCCGCCGCTGGTCCCCGAGGAAACAAAGACGCTGCGGTCTTCGTGCGGGTATTGCGTTCGGACATCGGCGAGGAGTCGCTCGAGTAAAGGCGCGATACCTTGCGTGGGGGAATAGGCGTTTTTCCCCGATTGAATGGCTTCGCATGCGGCATCGCGGATTGGGGAAGGCACATCGAAATCCGGCTGACCAATCGATAGATTGATCGGGTTTTTCATGGTCGCGGCCAAGGCGAACATTTTGCGGATACCGCTGGAATCGAAGGCTTGGGTCCGCTTGGCGATCCAATCGTTTGCGGAGTTCGCAGAGGTTTTCGACATAAGGGTTTGCTCGATCGCGTAGACACGAAGTGGAATCGGCTACGAGTATAGAAAAAACTCGGCGGCGCGGGGGCCGGCAAGTACCAGAACGGATCCCTTTCCCCTGCGTGCCACCGCGAGTACACTGGTCTCCCGCCGCGAATACCCGGATTCTGGTCCGCCCACGGTCGCGTTCGGGCTCATAGCTCAGTTGGATAGAGCAACGGATTTCTAATCCGTAGGTCGTAGGTTCGAGTCCTACTGGGCCTGTTCCCCTGTTTTCTGGCGGTATCCCGCGCTTCCACTCTCTGGGTTTTCTCTAGGTCTGAGCGGTCCAAGTTCAAGCGACGACTCGCATTCTTGCGCGTGGTGGCAAATCAAACGAACCCGTTAGGCTCACTCCCCCACGCCTGCAATGTAGCGTGCCAGCCATGTGACCGCTCTGCAAACGTCGCAATGTCAACGTCGCCTACCATGATGCGAAATTCGTGGAGCACCAGGGGGCGAACGCAAACACCCCCGATCTTGCCTCGGGTGGATGGCCCAAGGATTGGCAACCAGCCCACACTTCATCCCGTTAAGAATGCCCAAAGGAATCGCGGCCTACGGCCGCGATACCTTTGGGTACTAGCGACGAGGGGCGTCCGGTATCTGGTTGCCAAACGGACATCCACCGAGTCAAGCAAACGACACCGGCGCAGTGTGGTAAATCGCTTGTTGAATGCAATGTCTACGGACAAACGAATGCGCCGAAGTTGAGTGCGTCGCCACATGCGAGTACCTCGATCACGCAGTGCGAACATGCAGTGCGATCGCTCAAAGCACACGCGTGAAAGCACGTCATTGAATGTCGGTGGTAGATTCAACACTTTGGTGAAAGGGAACACGACGCGGAGCGTCGTGCCACCAAGGAGGAAGCCAGGAAACGCATTGCGAAGCATGTGAACTACTACAACACTGTCCGATTGCGCAGCGCGATTGGATACACTACCCCTGCAGACGGCCTTGCAGGGCTGAGCGAGGAGACTGGAAAGGAACGCGATCGCAAGCTGGAAACGGCTCGCAAATTGCGTCAAGAGAAACGAGCCGCAGCGAAAAAAGTTGCCTAGCATCCCCGTACCCATCCGCTCGATTTACTGGGTCAAGTACATGGGCTCGGCGATCAGCGGATTGTGGGGCACGGAGTTATGGGGGTGTCGCAAGGATTCGAACGTCAAACGATCGGGCAAACGCCTAGGGTTGCGGAACGGGTTATTGCGATGAATCAATCGACGGCGGGAGCGATCGTTACTTTCTCAATCGTCGATTTGCGGATGATTTGAAACCGAGCTGACGAAGTGGAATTAGACACTTCATGCAAAGTTTGGATGCAATGTTTGGTCCATTCGCAAAATCCGTCGGAGAAAATGCATGACAATGCTCCACCTCAGCGCGATGGATTTTTCGTAGCACCGAAAGACGAGCCAAGATACTCAAAAGAGATCTGGGGCTACCATACGCAGTGTTTTGAGAAGTTTCACCATATTTTGAAGAGGATGTCGATTCGGGCGGTTGCGAATCGACTAATCCCAAACCGTCAACAAAACGCATTGCCGCTGAACCAACGAAATCGACAGGAGTTGAAACGATGAAATTTGTGTGCTTAGGATTCATTGAAGAATCCAAATACGAATCGCTGTCGGAGGCTGAGGGCCGGCGGATGATGGAGGAATGCTTTGCCTATGACGACGAACTGCGACGCGGCGGTCACTTTCTCGGCGGCGAAGCGCTGCAATCAGCGCGCAATGCTGTCACGCTGCGAATCAAGAATGAGTCGGTTGATGTCACAGACGGACCTTACGCCGAGACCAAGGAAATGCTCGGCGGAATCCTGCTGCTGGAAGCACGCGACTTGAACCACGCCATCGCGCTGATGTCGCGGCATCCCGGCGTGAAGATGGGGCCGTTCGAGATTCGTCCGGCCGATGAACAAGTAAACGAACTCATTGCTAGCCGAAACTCTCATGTGCATGGAAATAGTTGACCGAGGGAAGTTTATGTCGGCTGGCCTCGCCAAATGGTAGCGTCTGCAATGAAGGGCTGAAGTTGGGCGTCAATCGGCAGCGTTTCACTTCCCTCCCAGATAGCGGTTGGGAACGTTACTGAAGGAGGGAACTGTTCGGCCCGAGGCTTCCAAAAGGTTGCGCACATTCGCATAAATCTCGCTCTCGGAGCGATGGACTTGTGGCATCAGTCCGAATTGTGCAAAGGAAATTGGTGTCACATCGAAGAAGGTCGTTTCCCAATCATAACCTTTGCCCCAATTGAGTCCCGCGAGTCGAATGTCCGTTCGGGCTCCGGCCGCCAGTAACAGCTTCATGATGGGTTCCGAGCGGTTTTGATTGGAGTTCACGGTATGGAACACCGGAGTGTGGCCGTTAAGGCCGTCGTCATCCAAGTCGGCCATGGCGTTTACGTCTGCCCCCGCATCAATGAGCGCACGAGCGGCAGCTAGGTTGCCGTATTCCGCCGCCACGTGGAGTAACGAGACACCTTCCAGCGAAGTAAAAGCCGACTTGAGAGATATCCTGTGCTGAAGAATTCCTGGACGAGCACTTACTGCTGCTGCGATTGCGAATGCGTCGTTTAGGAGAACTGCCTCCAGTAATGGGTCCGAGATCGTGGCTCCGCGCTCGAGCAGTAAGCGCAAACAGTCACCCAGCCGATCCGATCGTGTGTACTCCTCTAGCAACCATACGATTGGCGTCTTTCCACGCACTGGGACACTCGGATCCGCACCCGCTCTCAGAGCAGTACGCACGCCATCGGTGTCATGACCATCGAAAGCTGATAAGAGTTCTACGGTTGCATCGGTCATTAAAGTCTCGTTGTTGTTGTGAACGACGAAGGCGATGCCGCTAATCGCGAGGAATGTTTTCAACGGATATTTTCTGGACGGTCTACCGGCAGCGTTCGCCGATTTCGCGATGTTGAGCCGGATTTCCAACGCGGGACCTTTTTAGTGCTGAACACTTGCTCCAACGCCGGAAGAAACAATGAACGCCTAGTCTTGACCGTTTGTCAATTCCTATTTGCGGTTTTGCGGTACGCGAACCCTGGGTCATGGGAAAGATACTGAGAATGGCGTATTTTCGTCAACTCTCCGCTTGTGCTGGTGTTGCGTCGTGAAAAAAATTTGATCGAGCTGTCGATTCCGACCGAAGGCATTCGACTAACGAGTGAAAACGCTGAGAATGACCACTTCACGAAAGATGCTGCCAACTGGAGTGATCCAATGAAAGTCTTGGTTGCCTTCGTGCCTACGAAAAAATCCGAAGTGGGTGAAAAGCCCAGCGAAAAACTGCTGTCGGATTTACGAGTCCTTGGCTTGGGTACTCGTAGCCTTGTCCAATACCAACACTAACCTCAATAAGGAACTCGTTTATGATCAGGAATCCAGTCGGTTGGTTCGAAATCTACGTCCA
Source organism: Pirellula sp. (assembly GCA_041752005.1). Classification (GTDB taxonomy): domain Bacteria; phylum Planctomycetota; class Planctomycetia; order Pirellulales; family Pirellulaceae; genus JBKCUI01. The sequence continues at coordinate 122,571 of JBGSHV010000015.1, forward strand.
AGATATGCCGCGAGCCAAGAAGTTCTACGAAACGGTACTGGGTGTCGAACTCGCGAATCTCGAATCGCCCAGCGGGGAGCTAGAGATGCAAGCGTTTCCCATGAATATGGAAGCGGGTGGAGCATCGGGAGCCTTGGCGAAAATGGAAGGCTGTCCTTCAGGAGGAATGGGAACATTGGTTTACTTCTCTTGCGATGATTGTGCTGTCGAAGCATCGCGAGTCGAAGGAGCTGGCGGAAAACTGTGCAAGCCAAAGATGGCGATCGGCCAGTATGGCTTCATCGCTCTGGCAACGGACACGGAAGGTAACATGGTCGGTCTTCACTCAATGCAATAGGCTAGTACGATGAAAATCAAACAACGAATCACCCCATTTTTGTCGTACGCGAATCAGGCCGAAGAAGCCGCCGAGTTCTATGTCTCGGTCCTGCCCGATTCCAAGATCCTTCGCAAGGTTCTGAACCCCGCGAATCAGTTGGTTCTCACGGTCGAATACGAGTTGTGCGGCATGAAGTTCATTGCGCTCAATGCGGGACGGGAGGAGTGGAAGTTCACTGAGTCGTTTTCCCTTGCAGTGAATTGCGACTCACAACAAGAGTTGGACTCGCTTTGGAACCGTCTGACCGCCGACGGAGGATCGGAGTTGGCATGTGGTTGGTTGAAAGACAAGTACGGGATGTGCTGGCAAGTCTGGCCGACTCAGTTGCAAGATTGGTTTGAAGCGGACGATCCGGTTGCACTCGGGCGCATGTTCGAGGCTTTGTGGCAGATGAAGAAGTTGGATATTGCGACGCTTGAGAAGGCGTATGCTGGTAGCAAGTAAATTTTTAAAGGTGACTTCGTGAAATACATTTTGTTGATCTATTCCGCAGAAGATGTCTGGCCAGATGACGAACTCGAAGCGGCCCGCGACGAGTCTGTACGATTGTGCCATCAACTCAACGCTCAAAAGCAGTACCTCGGTGCAGCCCCGTTGCACTCGACCGCAACTGCGACTTGTGTGACGGTTCGCGACGGGATACGTTCGGTATCAGACGGCCCCTTCGCGGAAACCAAGGAGCAACTGGCTGGCTACTTCTTGATCGACGTCGCCAATCTCGATGAAGCAATTGCGGTCGCCGCAAAAATTCCTGGCACGACACGCGGCACGACCGAGATTCGGCCAATCGTCGAATTGCCTGGATTGCCGTAGGTGACCAATGAATCCTGCCGAAGTTGAAGCGATCTACCGCAAAGATTCGCGAAAAGTGTTTGCCACGTTGGTTCGCTTGTTAGGTGATTTCGACCTGGCCGAAGAAGCAACGCACGAGGCTTTCGCAGCAGCGGTCGAGCAATGGCCACAATGTGGCACGCCGGCAAGTCCTGTTTCGTGGCTCGTTTCAACCGGCCGATTCAAGGCAGTGGACATGATGCGCCGCCGAGCCCGACTCAACCATCTTCAACCGGATCTGGCTCGTCGATTGGCTGAGATCGAAGCCGCAAATCAATCCCATGCGCATCAAGAAATTGAAGACGACCGATTGCGATTGATCTTCACCTGTTGCCACCCCGCCATCGATCCCAAAGTGCAAGTCCCTCTCACACTACGAGAAGTCTGCGGGCTGACAACCGAGGAGATCGCTCGCGCATTCCTCACGACGCCACCGACCATGGCACAGCGAATCGTGCGTGGCAAAGCGAAAATCCGCGACGCGCGAATTCCGTATGAAATCCCAGCGCTAGCCGATCTTCCTGAGCGACTCGATCCTGTGCTATCCGTGATCTATCTGGTATTCAATGAAGGGTATTCAGCATCCAGCGGAGACTGTCTTACTCGCGTCGATCTCTCGGACGAGGCCATTCGATTGGCTAGGTTGTTGGTTGACCTACTGCCTGACCCAGAAGCAGTCGGTTTACTGGCATTAATGCTGCTTCACGAATCGCGCCGCCCAGCCAGACTGAACGCCGCCGGTGACATTGTATTGCTCGAGGAACAGGATCGCACCCTTTGGCATCAAGACTTGATCGCGGAAGGAAAGAAATTTGTCAAACAGTCATTGCGGTCACGCCGATTTGGCGTCTACACCATTCAAGCGGCAATCTCGGCAGTTCACGCCGAAGCAAAAGTAGCGAGCAAAACCGATTGGGTACAAATCGTCGCGCTGTACGACGTGCTGCTGCGAGCGGACTCGTCTCCGGTCGTCGAACTCAATCGAGCCGTCGCGATCGCGATGCGGGACGGCGTCTCCAATGGTCTAGCGATCATCGACGCGATTCTTAGTCGAGGCGAGTTGCAGGATTACTACCTCGCGCATTCCGCCCGAGGTGAATTCCTCCGACGACTCGGCGAGATCCCCTCAGCGAAACTTGCTTTCGAGCGTGCGCTTTCCCTGGCGAAACAAGAACCCGAACGCAGATTTCTTCGCAACAAGTTGGCAGCAATCAACGCCAATTGAAAGAAGGACATGCATTGCGTGATGTCCGGATGCGTCACTGAAATGCTTGCATGGACGGTCGATAGGCGTGGTTGTGGGATCCACTGTCCGCTCGTGGGCCTTGTTGCAACAGTTGGGCGCGATTGCAGAGGCATTCACGATGCACGTTTGCCCAGGTTTGCGCGTTCCTTCATCGCAGTGTGGTTTGGGAGAGGTCGCGTAGTCAAGAGCTTGGCGTGCTAGCGGATCGCTTAGGCCGTGTTCGCTAGC
>JBGSHV010000016.1:0-4930 GCA_041752005.1 Pirellula sp.
GAAACAGCCGCTACTCCGTGGTCACAATCCGTGACGGCTATCGGCAAGATCCTGAGCTCCATCGGCGCTCCGCGAAACGAGCTTGTGAAAGACAAACTCTACCCCGAGATGTTCTCTCAATGTCTCGAGCGACGTCAGCTCCACCTGCTCCTGTATTCCTGGAATGACAATACTCGATTCGTCTCACACTTGATCGATGCGCTCCAAGTGGCATCGCCGAAAGAACGCGTTTCCATTCTTTCTGGCATCCCCGGAAGATTGGCAACTCGATATGCACCAAATGAACTGGATCCTTTTTGGATGTGGATGGAAGAGCTCGCGGAAAAAGGTGAAGACACAACCTCACTATGGAAGTCGTTTCTTCGCAGCGAGTCCCAAAATAACCAGTTCGACGTTGACGAATTTTTGCACATTCAAGCTCGATTCCCGAATGCGGGGAAATCCCTCCAGCGACTCTTGTTTTCGCTTCCCGACAATCTCGATCCCACGACGGAGTTGCAACAGGCCTTGAGCCAACAGGCCTTCGAAGTGATCTCCGACGACAGCAATCGCTATGTCGACAGACTCTTTGCAGCTTCATTCTTGCTCAGGCGGGATCATGTTAGGGGCAACTCAAAGAACCCTTTTTCGAAGAGCCAAACAGACGCATTGCGCACTTGCTTTGCAGATCTTATTTCCAATTTGTATGAACAACGACGAGTTGAAATGGATATCAACCCGGACAATAAGCAAATTCGGAGTCGCATGTTGTCAATTTCAGAGGGTACCTCAACAACACCCTCCGCCAGTTCGTTCTTGCTCGATCTTCTCTGGGACTATGTGAACTTTGACGATAAGGTAAATAAGCCGGGAGAGCGAATCGTCTCGCTTTCCGAGCTGGTAAGCTTGGAACGAACGATGAGGCCTAAGGCAATGACGGCATGGGTTGAATTGCCAAAGCGAATCCCTGAATTGGATTGGTCCGAAGCCAAATTCAATCGCGATGACTTTTCGCTTCTGACGCTTGAGTCTGGACTAGATACATTTGAGGGGGACAACACGTCTCGAGATCAATTGCACGAATGGTGCCTCGATTACGGGATCCATCGACGTATCGTAGGTCTTCTAGCGAGACAGGCCGAACCGCCATTGTTATCTCCGGACGAGTTGGGGGAATTCCTGGATGTGATGGCTACTTATGATCAAGACGGGGATTTCCTACTCTCGCGCGAGGAATGGCCGGAAGAAATTTTCGGAAGCATAAGCCCCCAATTCATTCAAGCAGGGGCGTTCAAACTGAAGGAATGGCGAGGACTAGGTGCAAAGGAACGAAATAGCACGATTACAGATGCACGAAAGAACAGCGCTCTCGAAGAATGGAGCCGCAAGCGACTAGAAAAAATGGATCGCAACAAGGATAGCAAAGTCACTCGCGAGGAATTTTCATTCTTGACGGAACCGGGGGACTTCGAATCCATCGATACGGATGGGAGCGGCGATGTGTCCCCAGAAGAATTCTGGGAATACCGTAATCGCCGGGAATGAACACCCGGGTCCGAACGCACGGATTCTGCCAAAGTGGCTTCCGTTTTAACCATTGCTCGACCTCACCTATTTTCCAAGGATCTGTTCATGCGATTAGTTCTCGTGCTCCTGCATTGCATCGGCTTGATCGGGCAAGGAGCAATCGCTCTCGATGCGATCGGTGATGAACAAGAATGGTCCGTGCCCGCGGCTGGAAATGCCTTTCGGACACTTCCCGATCCCAACCACCGGGCGATCGACCGGGATGGTGCACTGGTCTGGAGTGATCCAGCCGAAGTTTATTCGATCTACTTCCACCTTGATCGGCCTGCATCCATCGGTTTGGCGTTGGAAGCTCGGGTTCGCGAAGGGCAGTCCAAGATCAACGTCCGCATCGGCGAAACTGTCTTTTCGACGGCCATTCGCGGCGCTGAATTCGCTCAGTATTCTGTTGGCACGATCGAAATCGAACAGCCCGGCTATGTGCGAGTCGATCTACAGGGAACCAAACGCGGAGGTGCAGTTTTTGCAGAGCTCAAAGGGCTCATCATCCGTTCGGAGACCGATGGGGCACAATTGACGTGCGTCGCAACCAATGAAGGGAACATGTTCTATTGGGGGCGGCGCGGTCCATCAGTTCACTTGCGGTACGACGTCCCTCGCGACCTGGATTTGGAGTATGCCTATAGTGAAATCACGGTCGCCGAAGGGGATGACGCTATCGGCTCGTACTTCATGGCCAACGGCTTCAGCGAAGGCTACTTTGGATTTCAAGTCAACGGCGACGCCGAACGCCGGGTTCTATTTTCAGTGTGGAGCCCTTTTCAAACCGACAACCCGAAAGCGATTCCCGAAGACCAACGTGTGCAGTTGCTAGGACGAGGACCCGACGTGAAGACCGGAGAGTTCGGAAACGAAGGATCGGGTGGCCAAAGCTTTTTGGTGTATCCTTGGCGGTCAGGAAGAACCTATCGATTCTTGACTCAAGTCACCCCGAATACGGATGGAACCACGGACTACACTTCGTGGTTCGGCGATAAACAAGCCGACGAGTGGCGATTGATTGCGAGCTTTCGTCGTCCAAAAACGACAACCTACTTGCGAGGCTTCCATTCCTTCCTAGAAAACTTCAATGCTCAAACCGGTCACATCTCGCGATGCGGGCAATACACGAATGTATGGGTGTGCGATAAGGACGGAAAGTGGCACGAGTGTTTGAACGCGCAGTTCTCCGTTGATGCGACCGGAGGTGGAGGACATCGCCTGGACTTTGCCGGCGGAGCAGAAGGACCCTCATTCTTCCTGCGGAACTGCGGTTTCTTTCACGATCAAGTCCGAGCTGGTGCGAAGTTCACGAGAACATCGACTGCCGTCGATCAACCCAATATCGAGTTTGGACGATTGCCTCGTAAATAGCGAGTCGGCCAATATGCTTGAACCGAGTGATGCGAGACGCAGGGCTTGCTACTCGGGCCGGACGGTTGTGTACTTGGGCTAGAGAGCATTTGGATCGAGCTGTACGTGCTTGATCTTTTTTCGATTCCAACATTTCAGTGACGCATCCGGACATCACGCAATGCAGGTCCTTGTGTTTCTAGATTCGTTGGCGGTTCACGTAGTCCATCAAGAAGATGAAAGCTTTTGGGTTATCCGCTAAATTGCCAAGAGTGATGTACTGCCGGTTGCCTCCGAAATCGGCGAAGCCAAGCGTTTGATCGTCGACGACTTTGAGAAATCCAGGAGGTCCGCCGCGGTACTGGATGTAGGGCTTCCTTTCTCCATTCACTGTGCCGAGATAGAACATGTCCAACCCCGTGAGAAAACCCGCCAGGTCGGGCGAAACCTTCGTCTGCCAACCACCATGCAACTCCATCCGGGCGTAGCTTGAACGCGATCCCTTCTGTGCTTGAATGGCTTTGACAGCCGGAGTGAATGCGATATCGCTGGATGAAGTTGACATGGTCGTTGTCCAAGGATGAATTGCTATGTCAAAGGTTTTTGCATGAGCACTCGCTCGTAGCTGCCGAGCGAGTGCAAAACCGTGAAACGATTACTTGGCAAGCGTCTTGTCCAAGAAGGAGTTCATCAGTCCGGCAATCTCGGTTCCATTGGATTCCAATGCAAAGTGACCGGCGTCTAGGAGATGGAACTCAAGGTTTTTGACATCGCGTTTGTAAGGTTCCGCTCCGGCAGGCGGAAAGATCTGGTCGTGCTCACCCCAAACGATAAGCATCGGCGGTTGATGTTCGCGGAAGTACTCTTGCCACTTTGGATACAACGCAGGGTTGCTGCCGTAGCTGAGGAACAAATCGAGTTGAATCTCCTGATTGCCCTCTCGATCGAGCAAGAATTGATCGTGCGCCGGACCATCAGGACTAATCCTCTCAACGTTTTTGACCCCGTGTGTGTACTGCCACTTGGTCGCATCGTACGCCAAAAAGCCTCGGAGGGCTTCTCGCTTAGAAGCATCTTTGGGTGCATTCCAGTAAGCTTTGATCGGCTTCCAGAATTCATTGTCCAAACCCTCGTCGTAGGCGTTTCCATTTTGGACCACGATCGCTGTCACACGTTCCGGATGTGCCGTTGCGATCCGATAACCAATGGGTGCGCCATAGTCTTGAACGTATATCGCGAAGCTTTTCAGGCCAATCTCATCGGTGAAGCGATCGACGACCTTGGCGAGGTTGTCGAAGGTATAGTTAAACTTGTCGCGTGATGGCATCCCACTGTGTCCAAAACCTGGATAGTCTGGCGCAACAACGTGATATTTTTCAGCAAGGGCGGGGATCAGATCGCGAAACATTTGCGAGCTGGTGGGAAATCCGTGCAGCAACAAGACGCTCGGGGCATCCTTCGGGCCCGCTTCGCGATAGAAGATCTCAAGACCATCAACAGCGACCGTTTTATAAGCCACAGTCGATGCCGCTGAATGCTTCGCAGTCGCGCTGGGCGTCTGCGCAAGCGAAGTTCCGATGGCGACGAAGGTGGAGGAGATCACTGCTAATGTAGCGACAAATAGAATCATACGAATGCTAAATTTCATGATAGTTTCCTTATCGAGTTAGATTTGCAGAGAGAAATTTCGTTTACTTCACGTCGACGATTCCGACGTGGTCTAAAGGACGAGGTCCTGGTGCATCCCAGAAGAACTTGCGTTCGTTTTCCGTGATTGCCACATCGTTGATGCTCGCTTCTCGGCGACGCATCAATCCGTTTTCATCGAACTCCCAGTTTTCGTTGCCATAAGCACGAAACCAGTTACCCGAGGCATCATGCCACTCGTACTGAAACCGAACCGCGATCCGCGTGTCGGTATACGCCCAGAGCGACTTCACCAATCGATAGTCCAACTCACGATTCCACTTGTCCGACAAGAATTCTCGTATTTGGTCACGACCGGTAATGAACACGCTGCGGTTTCTCCACA
>JBGSHV010000017.1:0-10837 GCA_041752005.1 Pirellula sp.
TCCGCATCGCTTGGGGCGGTTGGGTGGTTATGAGATTTCCGGCGTGATTGGCGTTGGCGGCATGGGCGTGGTCCTCAAGGCGTTTGATCCAACACTAGATCGTGTGGTAGCGATCAAAGTCATGGCCCCGCACTTGGCAAATAACGGCACCGCGCGCAAACGCTTTGCCCGCGAAGCCAAAGCGGCGGCAGCGGTGTTGCATCCCAACGTCATTCCGATTTATTGTGTCAACAGCGATAGTACGATTCCGTATTTGGTGATGGCCTACATCCGTGGCGGCTCGCTGCAGAAACGGCTGGAGCGAGAAGGTCCTTTGCCGACCATCGAAATTCTGCGCATCGGGTCGCAGATCGCGGCCGGACTCGCAGCGGCGCATGAACAAGGCTTAGTCCATCGCGACATCAAGCCGGAAAATATCCTGCTCGATGAAGGGGTCGAACGTGTCACCCTCACCGACTTTGGTTTGGCCAGGGCGGTTGATGATGCTTCCGTCACGCGCGATGGAACGATTGCCGGCACACCCCGGTACATGTCGCCAGAGCAAGCCCGCGGCGAACCGGTCGATCAACTGAGCGATCTGTTTAGTCTCGGCAGCGTGCTTTACGCGCTCTGCACCGGGAGACCGCCATTCCGTGCAGAATCATCTTATGCCGTGATGCGGCGAATTAGTGACCAGACACCGACGCCGATTCGAGAAATCAATCCCGACATTCCTGAGTGGCTCTGCCGCTTGATCAGCAGGCTGATGGCCAAGCAAAAACACGATCGGATTCAATCTGCCAGTGAAGTGAGTCAATTGCTGGAAGCGTATTTGAGTCATGTTCAGCAACCGGAGCTGAGGCCAGCCCCGCGGATTCCGGGAGCAATCGAAAAACCAAGTCAACGTGTTCGTTGGCTATCACCAAGAGGAGTTCTGTTGATGATCGCCGTTGCATCGTTTTGTACTTTGATCGGTTTCATGTTCTTTGCTGGTCCCTTGACCGAAGAACAGGTTGCCAAGCCAAAAGGCATTCTCTTCGTCGATCGCGTTGGCGAATGGTCGACGGAGGGGGTTACCATTAAAGCATGGAAAGATGAAGACGGCACAATTCAATATGCTGTCAAAGGGGATGTCTCGCCATTCTTTGAACGAGGGGGTACGGTTCAAGCAACGGAAACTCCTTGGTTTCTTTGGGTTGAGAACAAAGAAACCGTCTGGCACTTTGATGGAGCAAAATTGCGATTATTGACCCATGTGTCAGGCAAGGTCGGTCACGATGTTGTCGGCGCGGAAGATGAGCGAGTATCCATTCGCCGCAATCCCCCGCCATTTGTCATGCAAAAACTTCCGAAGGATTTGCAGGAAAAGATTAGTGCGGCCAAGGCTGCTTTAACGAAGGCCAACGAATCGCTGATCCATGCCGTCCTGGTCGAAGATGAATACGCCGTCAAGAAAGCCTTGGGTGACGGAGCAAGCCCCAACGCTTCTTTCCCCGGTCGCGTGAACCCGATGACGTGCCTGGAACAGGCGGCCGAGGTAGGAAATCTCAGGATCATCGGCCTGTTGCTCGATCAAGGCGCTGACGCCAATCTGCGCGTGGCGGAGTATGCGCCGCTGCACAGTGCCTCGGCTTATGGGCAACTGGAAGCCATCAAATTGCTGCTCAAGCGCGGAGCAGATCCCGAGCGGAAGCCGCCGGCCGATTTGCAATGGGCGCTGAACCGATCCGTGCTGGACATCGCCGTGCTGAACCGACAAAAAGAGGTCGCGCAGTTCTGGGTCGAGCACGGAATCCCCGTCACGGAACTGACCTGGAAGATTGCCGAAAGTGTCGCCGAATTCGATAAGAGCCACAAAACGACCGCTGGCAAGGAGTTTCTAGATTGGCTAAAGATGAAGGAGGCGACCAAGATCAAATAATCATGTAGATTCAACTCGCAAGGGGGCGCGATCGGGTTCGACGAAGAGAATAAGAGATCAGAAAATTATCATCCTGACGCAGTGTTAACTGTTGCGAATAAGTAGCATCATGCACTGGCGTGCTGTGGGCGACAGGTTGGCCCAAGTTGCGGCAATTTCTGCAACTTCAGGGTTAGTGGCCATGGCCGCAATAAGTGCCTCATCTTTGACGTCCGCGACGATTGCGTCGGACTCTGCGTCGTCGTTTCGGTAGGTGGACTGGCCGAGGTATCCGGTTGTTCGCGGTGAATCCAAACCCCTAGACAGGCAAGTGGCAATTACCCTGGAAAGGTGAAATTGAAGCGTTAGTTATCGGGAGAGGGCGGAATAAGGTCCGGGGCGCAGCGGTTCGACTTTAAAAATATATCTTCAATCGTTTATTCTTTTTAAATGACTCCTGGCCTAATCTTATCGGGATCAGAAGTACCTATTGAATCACTACCGTCGTAAATCACCACAAAATAAAGCTCGGCTGAATATTTCTGCATCAGGGGGTTACCTTGGGGAGATCAAGCAACGGCGAGATCTGTGCTCGGTTACATCCCGCAGGATGACATAGAATGCGGATGAAGACATCACGAGCCAATGTTATGTTCAACTCACGATATCTCTATACCACCCTCGAATAGAATCCATCCGCCTGTGGCCCATATCACACGAACTCTGATGTTTCACATCGTTGCCTGTGCGGCACTTGTGAGTCTTGCTTTTTCCGGTCCTGCGATGGCTGCGGAGATACAGTTCTCGGTTGCGAAATCTGCTGGCCAGCCCGGCCAGTTTGCCGCCGATGAAATTCGTCGTGAGGCCGCTGCTCAAGGCCTGACGATTGGTGACGCTGCGCAAGCGACTCGCGTTTTCATCAGTGTGGAGCAGGATGACAAGGCCGCAGCGCAGAGCTATCGCATTCACGTAAAGAGCGAGGGGGGAAGGCATTTCATCACGGTACGCGGGGTCGACCCTGTTGGCGCGATGTATGGCGGGCTTGATATTGCTGGGGCAATTCGATTCGGGAGGCTGGATTCGCTCAGGGACTCCGAACACTCGCCGCACATCGCTCAGCGCGGGATCAAGTTCAACATTCCACTCGACCTTCGCACGCCGAGCTACACCGACTGCTCGGACGCGGCGCAGGCCAACATCCCGGAGATGTGGGAGCGCGACTTCTGGATCGCATTTCTCAATGAGATGGCGCGGCATCGGTACAACGTCCTGTCACTGTGGAGCCTGCACCCGTTCCCGTCGCTGGTCAAGGTGCCGGAGTATCCCGAGGTCGCACTCGACGATGTGTGGCGGACGAAGGCGAAGCTCGATGACACGTTCAGCTTCGCGGGGACCGACATGGTCCGCCCTCAGATGCTAGCCAATCACGAGGTGGTAAAGCGTATCACGATCGACGAGAAGATCGAGTTCTGGCGGTGGGTCATGCAGCAGGCCGCCGAGCGCGGTATTCGCGTCTATGTCTTCACGTGGAACGTCTTCACGTTCGGCGCGGACGGAATGAGCATCGACGACGCCCGCATCAAACTCAAATCCGTCTACCCTCAGATTAAAAGCCACAACACGACCGCCGGCAAGGAATTTCTCGATTGGCTCAAAGCCAAGGACTCGACCAACAAAAAATGATCGAGCAGCACCGGCCGGAATGGATCGGCGTTGTCGAACAACCACAAGATGTTTTTCAAGCAAGATTATTTTAAGTTCTTGCAAGCACATGATCTCGTGGGTAAATCGAATTGTTCGACAACGCCATTGGGATCAGATATGGGCGAATAAGATCGTCCAGTTAATCCCCGAAATTCAACTCCTCCAAGGTATCATTTGGATGGAAGTTAAAATTTGTTTGTCGTTCACATTAAATTTGTAATCAGGTGGTACGATGATGGATACTCCAATTGGCCCCGTAAAATGAATTTTCACATGCCAACCATCGTTCGTTTTGGTTGCAGAGTGTTTCCAGTTTTTTCCAGCATCGCCATGAGACGAATGCGGAGCAGACCTGAGCTGCTCAATCAGTTTGGAGAGATCTGTTGCGATGGTTTCGTTATCAATCTTGATCTCTTGGGTTGTTAAAATGTCAGTAATTCCCTTGATCCAAGATTGCTCGGACCTTCCATCTGGATCACTGAGCGGGGCAATCATCCCTTTTTGATCCAGAATCAGGACATTGGGTATCGAGATGAAATATCCTTCACTTTCAAGTCCGTAAACACGATGATTGGGAAGATACTTGTTCAAGAGGTCGCTTTTGAAGTGCACATATTGTGCTTTAGGATAATGTTCTCGTAACTTTTTAAGTAAAGGGGCAGTGTGTTCGGCAAAGGCCGCCTCCGCGGAAGCCCACGGATCAATCTCTTTCCCCGCTTGAGCCGCTGCGGCGCGCGGAGGCTTGTCCGCCTGCCCTGGCTCTTCAGCATTTGCTTGACTGATCAAGTTGCTAGTTACAGCAAGAATCAGGAGGGCAAGATTAGCACAAGCAAAGCGTTTCAATTGAGTTTTCATGACTTTGTCATTCTCCAAGTAATCAACCACGGTGATAAGCCGTGAGTTTAGGGTGGCCTGTCCAACAGACCGGGGGGGGGGGAGTAAAGTCCCGTTGGGGCAACGTGGTTAGTCGAACTCCAGCGTTCTTTGATCCAAAACTTGACTTCGTGGAACCGGACCGTGTGTCCCTTCAAAGCGGTGCTAAGCGATACAGGAAAACGAGTTTACGCCGAGCAAGGCTCGGGAAAGGAGGGTGGATTGCTTGCTTGCCTGCGTCGTCTGAGCAGCAGCGTTAAAGATAAGGCCATGGCTGGAAGCAGCATGGCCGATGGTTCCGGAACGACGTTGTAGTTCGCGATAAACGCATCAGAGCCTAACGCGGTGCTGGCATTGGGTCCGCCTAGATCGCCGAAGGTTGTGCCTGCGACATAGAGGTTGCCCAAATCATCAACCACCAGACCGGAGATTGAGTCGCTTTTATCAGTGCCGTCCTGGATTGTCCAGTTTTGCGTACCGTCGGAACTGAACTGTGTGATAAAGAAATCACCGCCACCTTTGGCGATACCAGTAAGGTTACCTTCAGTATAGCCAGCCAAGTAGATGAAGCCGTTCGCATCGACATCGATCGCATTCCCAAAATCAATGCCGCTTGTGCCGAACTGCCTGGCCCAGTCGAGAGTCCCGCCGGAACTATATCGTGCGACAAAAACATCATCAAATCCGGCGTTGATACCGTCGAGGTTGCCGCGGACACTCCCGGTGATGTAGATGTTGCCATTGTGATCCACAGCCAAATCATATGCTTGATCGCTCCCACTTGTACCCAGTTGTCGCGCCCAGGCGACGCTGCCATCAGGGTTCAGGCGGATCAGGGCCGCGTCGCGTGAACCGGCGCTTGTGCCGAACACACTACCGATAACATCCCCAACCAAGTAGGTATTGTTCGCGCTATCGACATCAATCGCATTGGCGGAGATACCTGTGAAAGTGGTTGTGGATTGTACTGCACCGGCAGGACTATACTGTCTGAGGTACCGGACAAAGGCACCGGGGCTTGCGCCGTCGAGGCCATTCTCGGAGATGCCGGCGAAGCGTGGGTTGCCGGCGTTATCGAGTGCGATGCCAGTGGCTCGTTCGGCGCCGGTGTTGTTCGTGTTATCGATTTGTCTGGTCCAGGCGATCCCTCCGTTGGCATTGATGCGTGCGGCATAAGCGCCCTCACGACCACCTTGCGGTAGACCAGAGATGCCGAGGCCATCGAGCGTGCGCCCTGTGATGTAGGCGTTACCCGCTTGATCGACGGCCAGCCCCGCGAGCGAGTCTTTCCCGCCCCCTACAGTTTGGCCGGTACCCACCGGGGTAAACCAGTCGAATGTCCCGTCGGCGAGATACCGCCGAACATACACGTCTTGCCGCTCCAGGGTGACTGCGGGTGTGCCCAGCATGCCGGCCAGGTAGGGATTGCCCGCCCCGTCGAGGGCGACAGCCTGGCCGGTCTCGGACTCGTTGGTGCCCCATTGCTTAAGCCATTGCAAACTTAGTTGAGCATGCGCTGACTCGGCACTCAAGCACAGGATGATCGAGACGGCAAGCAAGGACCGTGTGCGGAAACAATATGACAGAATTTTTGAATTTCCAGTCATGGACATCATATTAAATCACGCTTTCCAAGGGGAGCTGACAAAAAAGAGGTGCGGAGAGTAGTTACAAGTAAGTCAAATCTACAATCGGTCGGATTTCAAATCACGATTCGGGTGATGTTCTCTTCTGTTACTTCGGACTGCGTCCTCAGGGCATCAAACTCGGCTTGCAGACTCTCGATCAGTTTTCTGCTCGCCACTGATTCTGCTTCAGCCACTTCCTTCTTTCTCAAAGCAATAATCTCAGCTTGCAAAATCATGATCAGTTGCTGGCTCGCCGCTGTAGAAACCGTAATCGTCCCTTCTTCAGCAATCTTCTTCTTTCTGTCTTCCGGCAAGGCAACCTTGATCAGGTTGCGATAGATTGTCTTCGCCTCCTCAATATTCCCGATTTGCTCCATGCACCAAGCTAAACCAAGACGCGCGTGGAAGTGTTTGGGGGCGATCTTGACCAGCTTTTCGTGGAATTCGAGGGCCTTCTGGAGATGTTCCTTCGCGCGGGCTTGAGCCTGCTTGTCATCGGTCTCGACCACGCTGTATGGGATACCAGTGTACCTATAACCGTACCACGGATCGTTGGTACCTTGGACTACTTCGATCACGTTCTCTTTGCCGGCATAGGCCGTTGCATGGACTTGCGCCAACCTGTAGAGCAGGCTCTCGTCCTCCGGGTGTTCTTCGAGCTGTTTCTGTAAACTCAGAAGAGTTTTTTCGATGGAGACTTTTTCAGTCCGCACGGGCTCGCGCTTCGCCTGGCAGGTTTCACTTGCTATCAACATGGCAATCACAACTATTACTAGAGTACCGAATGGTCTCATCTGAGTTCTCCTTTGTTACGAAGTTTCCTAGTTAACGGTTGTGTTCAGCATTTCGCAGCCAACAGATTCTCAATACCGAGGGGAATTCATCGCGATTCTGCTGCAAGGCTTTGTTCGGAGGCTTGATAGGCACGTCCAGGCATGGCATCACATACACATGGATTAGATGATCCTTCCTTGCACAACTTCGCTACTTATTGTCGATGTCGGTCTTGGCCTTCCCAACCAAGTCCAAAATTCGGCTAAGCCGAAGTGTATATCCCCCGAACCCTGGATCTCCAAAAGCGCGCTCCGCTCCTTTAGAGTGAAGCTCCGGAACGAGTATGTCGACATGCGACTCTTCGACACTTTCGGTTGGAACAGCGAAGACGATCTTCAGTTTGTCGGAATCTCCCGTTTTGTGCTCAGCGCGAAATGCGGATAAAGTTCGTCCATCTTTGCCAGTCACCTGTAGGGTCATGAGCACGTTGCGGTCTTTGCCTAGCTTCGACCAGTCAAAGCGAATCTCCACCCAGTTCAAAGCTGGCTGCTCACCGATCTGATCGTTCTTCCATGCCGTGACAGTGATGCCTGCCTCTTTCAACCGAGTCGCATCCCAACCGTCAATATTCCAGATTGGACTGTAGCCCACCGCCGGCTGGCTTATAGACAACATCATCAGCAGCAGTATGGTGGTTGCCAAGTATTTCATGGTCCTTCCTTTTCCTTTCGCTTAGAGGAGCAAGTTGACTTATCTAAATGAAGACAAGATACGTAAGAAATGTTTCCGTCACGATTTTTCGCCGCTGGCCATCGTCAGCCTTTCTCAATTGTGTCAGCGCCACAGGAGTCGTCGGCTTGAACAGTAAACGACTTCCGTCACGGCTTTCACGTCCCGTTACTGGGTTGGATTCATCACCCGGCCCAGGAACAGGATCGTGCCAGTCTTCACATCGCGAATCGCAAAAATAAACGGGCGATCCGCCCGGATCGTGGGGGTGAAGGGCAAAGCGGAGTCTTCCACCAGTGCTTTCGCGAGCCCGCTTGCGGCGGCGGCTTCGGCCCCTTTCTCGTTGACCTCTATAAACGCCTTGTGGTAAACGCTATCGAGATGCAGTTTAAGGCTCGGATCCTGACTGGCGCACAGACCGTCGAACTCAGCACCGTGGGTCTGGTCTTGTGGGTTCGTGAAGGCCCGCACCATGCCCAGTGCCTGCAGCGTTTTGTTCATTTGATATTCTGCATCGAGCTTGAACCGCGGCAGTTTCAAGCTGATTTCACGAGGTTGGCATTGATTGATCCAGTTCGAGAGGTTGCCGCTTAGTTTGTTTTCTAAATGAGCCAGACCGGTCGCATCTTGTGGCACAAGCAGAACCATCGACAGATCGCGACCTTTGTAGGGAAGTTCGGCCAGCACGAAACCTCCGGCACCTGGGTAGAGCTTTTCACGTTTGCTTCCGTCTGTCATCTTTGGCGTGGCAAAGGGAGTTCCCTTGGCGGAGAACGCTCCATAACGAGCACCTTGCAGTCCGTATTGACTCATCATCATCGTTTTCACCTTGCCGCCATCGGCTAGGAAATCAGCCTCCTCCGTTGAATCAGGGTCAAAGGGAGCAGCCCAGTCCCCCTTGAAATAGATCGCGTTGGTCAACACCAGGCGAGTCTTCTTGCTTAGCGATCCTGGAGGCATGAGCTCCTTAATCCGATTGTTAGTTTGAGCTTCCACCCAATCGTTGATTTCTTTTCGAGCGCCCTCGAAGTTACCTCTGAAATCCATCGGAGTTACTGCGCCAGTGCCATAAAACTCGTTAGCGATGTCGACGTACGACTTCTCAAATGGATAACTCTTCTCGCCCCATAACGCATTGGCTGTTCGCAATTCGTACGGGTCCACCAGCTCCGAAAGTTTACGCAGTTCCGCCGTTAGTTTCTTGGTGGTCTCTATTTGCAAAGAGAGCTTTTCAAAGTCCCGCGTCTTCCTGAAATCGTCTTCCATAGCTTCGCTATCGGCCAATTGTTTGCGTAGCGAGTCGAGCTTCGCCCGCAATTCCGGCGATGCTGGTGTAGGGTTCAATCGCTGGTGTAGTTCCTTCATGCCGGTATGGATCAGCGATGTGTTCCAGGGCAGCAAGTGATTTTCGTGGCCGATCTGCCGGGCGGCATTGGGGAAACGCAAGACCTTGCCCATTTCGTCGGCGGTTTGGCCACGCGCACCTTCGGCGGTCATCGCTAGTGCACACGACAGCGAATTGGGCGAGAAGAACAGGTTCTTCCCCGCATTTTCCATGGCCAACTGCTGATAAAGATCGACGGCAAAGTCGCTGTTGGCCTGAACCGCGTAGTTCGCTGGCGGCTGGTTGGTTTCCGCTGCCAGCAATTGATGAGAAGTTCCGTTGACACTACCTAGGCCGTTGGTCAGAGTCACCATTCCGGCTAACACAAAAACACGCGTGAGGTTCGACATGCTAAGACCATTTGATTGGTTTGAATTCAACGGGTAAGTGCCGATGAAAAACTGCGTGCCCGTGGCGGTGGCTTTGCACTCGGGTGTCTGGATCAATAACTCTTGACGCGGCCCGTCGCCGGTCGATTCCACAAACAGCTCGCCCGAATCCAACTGAATGCAATCCGGTTTGAGCACACGGTACTTGGAAGTTCCCGTGGGCTTGATCTTCCAGCCACTTGCGAGTAACGGTTGGTCAGTAGGGCCAACAACCAGTGGCAAGTCTGGCGCTTGCTGACGTTGGCTGATGTACCATGCTACTCCCACTGAAACCAACAGCATGGCTGCGATTCCGGCCGTGGCTGGCATCAACCAGTTTCTTTTCTGTCGTCGCTGAGGTACGACTTCGCCCGCCAGTGTCATTTGTAGCAGGCTGTCCATGGCCAGTTGTCGACCGAACTCGTGGCACGATTGATCATCAGTTCCTCCGGAAGCGATTCGCGGGTGGATAGAATTATCGCTCATGATTCACGCTCCGACTGTATTTGCACACACTTACGGATCTGTTCCCGAGCGCGCGAAAGCCGCTGGGCAAAGGCATCAAACGAAGCCTTCTCGGCGACTGCCGCTTCGCGGAGGCTCATGCCTTCGATATAAACGCGGACCACCGCTGTTTTGTGAGGTACACTTAGCAGGTCGGTGCAATGGCGCATCCACCGCCGAATTCGATCAGTCCACTGTTCTTCTCCTGCCAGTGATTCGTCCAACGCGCCGTACACTTCCTCCATTCCTTCGATGACCCGACTGTCCGTAACGACTTTGCCTTTCTGTGACGCACGGTAGACTTCCAGGGCTTTATTCCGCGCAATTCCCCGCAGCCACCGCCCGAAACTTTCGCCTTCGCGAAACGAATCGATCTGCTGCTGGGCCGCCAGAAATGCCTCCTGCACCACGTCTTCAACCATGTGGGAATCGCCATAACATAAAGCCTTTACATAGTTTAGCAGCATTGCTTGATGCTGTTGCGCGAGGATGTTGAAGGCTTTATTCATTGGTTGTACTCAACTAATATTGACGCTCCGGAGCAAAAGTTGACAAACAATCCGAAAAGAAAGTGGACGCTGAGCCTTTCAATATCCGCAATTCTAGAGCAGATAATGTATTTCCCGCGATTGGCGATACCGATCCCCGCATAGGACCCCGGGGTTGGCGAGATAATGCTTTTGGCCTTCAGCCTCCAGGAATTACAAGAGACGGCGGCCGTGCAATTGCCTCGCAAATTGACTTCCGCTGGGCTTACGAAGCTCCGTCCATATGTAGGGCATAACTCGCCCTACTTCGGGTATGGCTTGATACGAACACAGAAACAGAATAGGAAGAGCCGCTGTAAACTACGGAGTCCAAAAGTTCGAAGAGGGTCGGTTTCGTTTTCGCCACCGAAGCAGTCTCGAACTCAGCAAGTAATTATTTCAAAAGCACTTACGGAAAACGAAAAAGAGAGTATTGTTACGAAGAGGGTTGCTTTCGGGGAGCTTTT
>JBGSHV010000018.1:0-19373 GCA_041752005.1 Pirellula sp.
GGCGCGGGCGAAGCGGGTCAAATTCCTCGAGATGGCGGGGGGGCCTTCGCATCTCGAAACCTTTGACTACAAGCCGAAGTTGGCCGAGATGAACGGGCAACCGATGCCCGAGTCGTTCACTGCCGGTCAGCCGATTGCGCAGCTTCAGGGGAAGCAACTCACCTGTCTGGCACCGCAGCATCCGTTCGAGAAGTACGGAGAGTCGGGGCAGATGTTATCGAACGTCTTCCCGCATCTGGGGAGTGTTGCGGATGAACTCTGCATCGTCCGGTCACTCAAGACCGAGCAGATCAACCATGATCCCGCCCACACCTTCATGAACACCGGTTCCATGATCAATGGACGGCCAGCCATGGGATCGTGGCTACTCTATGGTTTGGGTTCCGAATCCCAAAATCTGCCGGGCTTTGTCGTCATGGTGTCGACTGGCAAGTTTGGGCAAAAACAGCCGATCGCGGCACGGCAGTGGCATTCCGGTTTTCTGCCCGGCCAATACCAAGGGGTC
Source organism: Pirellula sp. (assembly GCA_041752005.1). Classification (GTDB taxonomy): domain Bacteria; phylum Planctomycetota; class Planctomycetia; order Pirellulales; family Pirellulaceae; genus JBKCUI01. The sequence goes on from JBGSHV010000018.1 coordinate 506, forward strand.
GAATTTCGAGGGACAGGTGACCCGGTTCTTTATGTCAGCAATCCCAAAGGAGTCGATTCCCGTCAACAACGCGAAGTGGTTGACGCCATTCAATCATTGAACGGTTTGGCCGACCAGCGTCTCGACGACCCGGAGATCGCGGCCCGGATCCAACAGTATGAACTCGCGTTCCGGATGCAAACCAGCGTACCCGGCTTGATGGATGTGTCCGACGAACCCGAGCATGTGTTTGATCTCTACGGAACCAAAGGGGGCGATGGCTCGTTCGCATCCAATTGCTTACTAGCGAGACGACTGGCGGAACGCGGCGTGAGATTTATCCAGCTCTACCATCGCGACTGGGATCATCACGGAGCCGTCAAAACGCATTCAGCGGGTACTGCGAAAGAGGTCGATCAAGGGGTCGCGGCTTTGATCACCGACCTAAAGCAACGAAACATGCTCGAGGACACCATCGTTGTCTTTGGTTCTGAGTTCGGCAGGACGCCCATGGCACAAGGCGACGGCCGCGATCACCACTTGGCAGGTTTTACCATGTGGTTCGCGGGCGGCGGTTTCAAACCTGGATTTCAGTACGGCGCCACCGATGAATTCGGTTACCACGCCATCGAGAATCGAGTTTCGGTGCACGACATGCACGCGACCCTCCTGCATCAACTCGGGATTGATCACCAGCGATTTAGCGTCAAGTTTCAAGGCCTCGATAGCCGCTTGACCGGCGTCGAGCCATGCCGGGTGATCCACGATTTGCTCGTTTGACACCAGACATCCTGTTTGCCACTAAGCAGGAAGAGTCGGGGGGGGTTCGCCTGGCCCATGTTTGGAAATGAAATTCTCTACGTTTGACCGCCCTTGGTCGATCGTCCGATCGCGGTTACCATCTGTATAAGTATTATCCGATGATCGAGAGACTCATTTCGCACATAACGAAGTTGGCATGAGCGACCCAAACCTAACAGCCCGCATTGAAAAACTCCGCGAGCGGCTGGTGCCGTTGCGAGGGGGACTTTGACTACGACAACAAGTGCGTATTGATCGGCGAACTTGAGGCTCAAATGGCCGGCCCAACCTTCTGGGATCAACCCGAGAAGGCACAGGACGTCGTGCAGCAAATGAAGGTACTGCGCAAGACCGTGGATCCGCTGACGGAGGTTGTCGCAGGTTGCACGAATTTGTCCGAGTTGCTTGAAATGGCGGGTGATGATCCCGACGTTCTCGCGGATGTCGATGCCGAGTTGACGAAGCTCGAACAATCGATCGAGCAACTAGAAGTCAAAGCCCTATTGAACGGTCCGAATGACGACTGCGGTGCCATTTTGGCTGTGCATGCTCGCGAAGGCGGACTCGACGCAAATGACTGGGCCGAAATTCTGCTTGGAATGTACGTCGCGTGGGCCCAACAGCACGGTTACGCCGTCGAAATCCTGGATCGATCCGATGACGAAACCGCAGGTATTACCTCGGCCACCATCGCGGTCCGAGGCGAATCCGCGTATGGATACCTAAAAGGCGAAGAAGGGATTCACCGGCTCGTTCGCATCAGTCCTTACAACGCCGAAGGCAAGCGACAAACGAGTTTCGCGGCCGTCGACGTTTCTCCCGAAATCGATGACGCTGTCGATATCGAAATCGCTGAGAAGGACGTTCGGGAGGATGTCTTTCGAGCATCCGGAGCTGGTGGTCAACACGTCAACAAAACCTCATCTGCCATCCGACTGACACACTTGCCAACTGGACTGGTGGCCCAGTGTCAAAACGAACGCAGCCAACACAAGAATCGGGCTCAAGCCTGGAAGATGCTGCGAGCGCGGATGGCTCGTATTGAGGAAGAACGTCGCGAGGCCGATCTGATGGCCAAGCACCAGAGCAAATCGATGACTGGTTTCGGTTCGCAGATCCGCAACTATTTCCTTCACCCAGATCAACGGGTCAAAGATTCACGCACGGGATTTCAAGTTGGCAATTTCCATACCGTCGTTGGTGGTGAGCTCCAAGGTTTCCTAGATGCTTTTCTGCGGCATCGAATGATGCACATGCAATCCGATCAATAGGCATAGCATTTTGCGAGCTGTTAGAGTCGTCTTTCGCTCCGCGAAAGATTTGTTTGGCCCGTCTCGCTCCGCGAAAGATTTGTTTGAGGTTTTTTGCAAAGCGAGAGATTTGAGAGACGCTACTTTCGCGGAGCGAAAGGCGACTATTTGATCGCCGTCCACTGGCCATTGATCAAGCGTTCCTGGGGCAAGTAACGGGCTTTGTAATTCAAGTGTCGATTCTCAGCCACATACATTCCTAGGTACACGAACTGTCGTCCTGTATGTTGCGCCAATTGCATCTGCTTGAGGACCGCGTAAGTGCCCAACGACCATCGATGAAAGGCAGGATCGAAGTAGGTATAAACCGCCGATAAGGACCTCGATCCACAATCGATGATGGAGACCGCCACGAGTTGGCCTTGGTAGGCGATGCGCATCTCAAGGGTCAGCTCACAACAGGAGTCGACCAAGAAGCCTTCGTATTCCGAGTCGCCGTACGCGTCGCTATCATTTCCTAAGCCTCGCGCATCACGGTGCAAGTTAAACAGTCGCAGCCGATCGTCGTCCAAAACCGGTTTGCCCAAAGTCACTGTCAAATCCCGATCACCTCGGTTCAGGATCCGTCGCCATGAGTCGGTCCACACGAATCGATCCACTGCCACACGCGTCGGCTCACATGCAGTGCATTGGTCGCAAGCCGTGAAGTAAGCAAAGAAACCCGAGCGACGAAGCCCATGCTCGAGCATATGATCGAACTCTTCGCCCGAAATCACACGGCCCGGGAAGATCAAAGGCAAGGCTGCCGTTCGATTCGGTAGGTACGAACAGCCATGTACATTGTCCAACACATTGACGATGGGCAACGAACGAGGCAAACGCTTTGCGAGAGATTCGTCCATTGCCTTTTATTGTGCGTCCCTCTTAACCCAGCGATTTCCCTATGGCCGTCGCGATGGTGCGACAACGATGCATCATGTCATCGAACTGAGCGAAGTCCAGCGATTGGTAGCCATCACTGACCGCTTTGTCAGGCTGCGGATGCATCTCAACAATCAATCCATCGGCACCCGCCGCCACGCTGGCAGCCGCCATGTCCGCCACCATGTAGGCATGTCCTGTTCCGTGACTAGGATCGATGATAACAGGCAAGTGGGTTTTGCGGTGCAAATACGATATCGAGGCCAGGGGCAGTGTGAAACGTGTATGGGTTTCAAAGGTACGGATCCCGCGCTCGCAAAGCATCACGTCCGGATTGCCTTCGTTGAGAATGTACTCTGCCGCCAAAAGCCACTCTTCCATAGTGGCGCTCGGTCCGCGTTTGAGCAAGATTGCGCGGCCGGATCGCCCGACGGCTTCGAGCAACCGATAGTTCTGCATGTTTCGGGCCCCGATTTGCAGTACGTCCGCATACTTGGTTACCAAGGGTACATCTTCGGGAGTCATGACTTCTGTCACCACCGCCAACCCAGTTTCCTGACGTGCCAAGTCCAGCAGCTTGAGCCCCTCCTCCTTCATGCCTTGGAATGCGTAGGGACTCGTGCGTGGTTTGAAAGCTCCACCCCGCAACGCGGTTCCACCAGCAGCTTTCACTGCCCGGGCACAGGCCACAATCTGCTCTTCGCTCTCGACTGAGCATGGGCCACCCATGATACCTACCACACCGGCCCCAGCTCGAAACCCTAACGATTGAACTTGGGTCGGTTCCGATCGCAGTTCCTTGGATGCCATCTTGTACGGGGCCAGGATCGGCAACACTTCCGAGACACCTGGGAAACTTTCGAACGACTCGACTTTGATCTTGCGCTCATCCCCGACCGCCGCAATTACCGTACGTTCCGTTCCTCGGATAACGTGGGCTTTTAATCCCGAATCCGTGATGCGGCTAGACACGTATTCGATTTGCTCGTCGGGAGCGTTCTTTTCCATCACAACAATCATGTTTGTTTACTTTCTTGAGTCGCCGCGTCGCCGGGTGAGGCCAACAAAAAAAGCCTCACAGGCACGTCGGCCTTGAGGCTTCTCGGTTTTCGGATTTCATCGCAACGAACGCAGACGCCGACCACCCAAACCTCAGGACACTAGGCCCGGGGTAAAATAATAGGAGAATCGAGGAGTCGCGATCGGTCGAAGTTTCATGACCCTATTATCTCTCGAGTCATGTCGAGTTGCAAGACCGGTGGCATACGAATGCTCAGCCGCCAATCCATCCGCCTATATCTGGAATTGGCCTGACATTTGCATTCAGACGGTCAGGGCCTTCAAGGCTGCCATCATGCACCGCAAGACCGCCAACACGCCCCCTTCTCCGGAGTGAATTTATGACGTTTCGTATGGACAAACTCACCATTAAAGCCCAAGAAGCAATGGTGGCAGCGCAGGCCATGGCGGCTCAGTTTGGCAATCCCGAGATCGAAGGGCTACATTTACTCTCAGCACTGCTGAAGGATCCGGGCGGGGTGGTCGTTCCGTTGCTGAAAAAAATCGGTGCACCGCTCGACAAGATCGAATCAACCTGTCAAAGCGAGCTTAAGCGGTTGCCACGTTCCACCGGCGGACGTCAACCGGTCATCGGACCGAATCTGCAAAAAGGGTTGGAAGCCGCTGCGGCCGCTGCCGAATCCATGAAGGACGAGTTTGTTAGCACGGAGCACATGCTTCTAGGTCTCTTTCGAGCGGACAAAAATGCTGGCGAGCTACTCAAAATTCTTGGCGTCCAAGAAAAAGAGATCCTTGCAGGTCTGCAGTCCGTCCGCGGTAGCGCGCGGGTTACGGACCAATCGCCCGAAGGTAAGTTCCAAGCCCTGGAAAAATACGGGGTCGACCTCGTGGCCTTGGCAGCGAGTAACAAACTCGATCCTGTCATCGGCCGCGACAATGAAATTCGTCGGGTGATCCAAGTGCTTTCGCGGCGCACCAAGAACAATCCTGTCCTGATCGGCGAACCCGGAGTCGGAAAAACGGCCATCGCCGAAGGGCTGGCACAACGGATCGTCCAAGGAGACGTGCCGCAGTCCCTTAAGAATCGGCGCGTCATCGCCTTGGACATGGGCGGCCTCGTGGCAGGGACCAAGTTCCGCGGTGAATTCGAGGAACGCCTCAAGGCCGTCATCCGTGAAGTAAAGGATGCACAAGGCGAAGTGATTCTATTCATTGACGAGTTGCATACGGTGATCGGCGCCGGGTCGGCTGAAGGCTCGAGCGATGCGGCGCAATTGCTTAAACCGGAACTAGCTCGGGGCCAACTGCGATGCGTCGGTGCAACGACTCTCGATGAATACCGCAAGCACATTGAAAAGGACGCGGCGCTCGAACGCCGCTTCCAACCTGTATACGTTGGCGAGCCCTCGGTCGAAGACACCATAACCATTCTCCGAGGTTTGAAACCCAAGTACGAGGAACATCACGGCGTTAAGATTCGAGACGCCGCGCTGGTCGAAGCTGCCAAGCTATCGCAGCGCTATATCGCTGACCGTTTCTTGCCCGATAAAGCCATCGATCTGGTCGACGAAGCCGCTGCGCGCGTGGCCATGGAACGCGATAGCGTTCCTTCTGAAATCGATACGCTGCAACGCCGCTTGCGGCAACTCGAACTGGCCCAGCGACAATTGAAGGAAGAAGTCGATGAGGAAACCGACGACGCCCTTGAGAATGTCGAAACGGAAATCGTCGACGTGCAGCGTGAACTGGCGAGTTTGCGCGAGCAATGGGAAGCCGAAAAACTGGGACTCTCGGACGTGAAATCGGTGCGTCGGGCCCTCGACCAGGCCGAAGGCGAATTCCGTAACCTCGACGCTGCCATCAAGGATCGTCAATCGTCGGGCATGTCGGTCAGTGAATCCGACTATCAGAAGCTATTCGAATTGGATCAGAAGCGTCGCAAGCTGGCTGAGCAAGTCGAAAGTGAGGATGTCGTCGAATCACGCAGTGAAGCCGAACACCATAAACTGCTTCGGACCGAGGTCACCCCGGATGAGATCGCAATCGTTGTCAGCGCATGGACCGGGGTCCCCGTCAGCCGAATGCTCGAGACCGAACGCGCCAAACTTCTAGTCATGGAAGATCGCCTACACCAGCGCGTGATTGGTCAGAACCAGGCCGTGGAAGCGATTAGCAACGCCGTGCGCCGAAGTCGCAGTGGTATGGGCGATGCAAACCGTCCTATCGGTTCATTCCTGTTTCTCGGTCCCACCGGTGTCGGGAAAACTGAGCTTTGCAAAGCGTTGGCGGAAGTCATGTTTGACGACGAGCAAGCCATGGTTCGGATCGACATGAGTGAATTTATGGAACGGCATACTGTCAGTCGTCTGGTCGGTGCCCCTCCAGGCTATGTCGGGTACGAAGAGGGTGGACAACTGACCGAAGCCGTCCGTCGAAGGCCCTACAGTGTCGTGCTGCTCGATGAGATCGAGAAAGCGCACAACGATGTGTTCAATATCTTGTTGCAACTCCTCGATGATGGTCGTTTGACCGACGGCCAAAATCGGACCGTCGATTTCACGAACACGATTGTCGTCATGACGAGCAACGTAGGGAGCCAAATGATTCAACGCGTGGCCGACGAAGGAGGTGGTCCCGAAGAGATGCACCAAGCCGTTCAAGAATCCTTGAAAGCGAGATTCCTGCCGGAGTTTCTCAACCGAATCGATGAGACGATTGTCTTCGAACCCTTGCAACGGGACGAAATCCGTAAAATCGTTAATCTGCAACTCAAACGTCTGGAAAAACAACTCGTGGAGAACCATTTCCGACTGAACATTTCCGAACGAGCCATCGATGCCATCAGCGAAGAGGGTTACGATCCCGTTTTTGGCGCGCGTCCTCTCAAGCGCGTGATTCAGCGGAGGCTGCAAAATCCAATCGCAAGCGAATTACTCCGTCAGGACGATCAAACGGGGGGAAGCATCCACGTTGATTTTGAGGACGATCAGTTCACGATCCAGACGCTTCCAAGCTGATCTTGGGAAACTCCACACTGTGCTTCGCAAACGCCGTATGGTTTAGGGAGTCAAATGCCAACCGTGTTCGTCGCACACGACAATTCGATTGCGGACGAGGAAGGGCAGCGTCTGTTGGATATCGAAGTTGATCGCGCCCATGCCTAGCCTGCTTAGAATATCCTCACAGGTTTGATCGAGCCGTTCCACCGATTGGCATTCCTCCGGCGCGGCTCGTTCAAATACGTAGATCAGCAAGAGGATCTGGCACGCCATCTGCTGTTCGGCTTCATCGAGCAACCGCAATAGCACTCCACCATTATTGGAAAGCGTTTGGTAATAGAGACTGCGTGTAACGCTGAGAAGATGCCGATTGTGGGCTTGCCGATACGAAAAAAAGTACTTGAACCCGTAGACGGAGCCGGCGATCAAGACGGCCGCGATGAAGGTTAGCGACGTTAGGATTTTGACCGCCCCCAACAAAGCCAACAGCCAAAGGCTACGGGCGAGTTTTGAGGCAAGCATCGCGAATCCCCATAGCGTTGGAATTCCGATGCGCCCTTGGTCCAGCAACGACATGCGGACGGTCCCCGGTAGTAACATGTCCAGATCGGCATGCGGAATATTCTTAAACATTCGCATACTCATGTGCCCCTGAAGTGTGCCAGTCGATTCTGAAATACGGCTTTGAAAAAGCACCACCATTTGGCGATAGACCGGCACAGACAACGTCCGTTTGGAAAAGAACAAGAACCACTCACGGCGGCTGCGGAGTTCCACTCCTTCGCCACGCGCATAGACGCGGAGTCGGTGAAAGTCCTTGAAACGCACCCGCAATTTGAGCCCCCACGAACTCGCGGTCTTTAGAGCGTGCGAGATGTCGCTTGGGGAAAGGCGACGGTAATTCGCCGCCAACAGCAAGTCGTCGATTCGATCGATGACTTCGAGCCCCAATGCATCCTTAGCTTCGTCTGTTGCCGAGTTCAAATACGCGTGGCTGCGTTCACCGTCTGGGTCGAGACGACCGTATTGAGCCAAGAGCGTTCCGTACTTTGCCCGAACCAGGCGGTGGATTTCTTCATGGATCGAATCCTTGATGGCATGCCATCGAACCAACGGTGTTGTATGGCTGGGATCGAGCGCATTCAATCGGTCTTCGAGTTCGAGCGGATGGACAGCGATGTAGGATTCCGCCGCATCCATATGGGTCACGCCCGACCGTAAAGGGCGGCCGCCAGCCTTTGCAGCCCCCTTTCTTCGGACCATTCTAAATTCTCCAGAATCGCTTGGATTGAGTCGACCTGGGATCAGCCTGCATCGATGTGCAAACTACGTTTCTTGCGTTCCTTGCGTCGAACGTCGTCGATCATGCCTGATACCTTGTCGACCTGATCGATCCCTCGCAGAATCAATTCTGGATGGCTAACGTCCTTGCTATTGAGTCGGATGGTTCCCACGCCCAGCGCGCGCTGCACGATGCCCTGTGTGTAGGACACATCATCGATATCAATCACATCGATTCGATCGGTGGTTCGGACCAAGATACCGCTGGTATGGATAAAGCGTTGGGAGGTGAGCTCGTAGAAGGTGCTCAAGCGACGGTAGATGAAGGTCGATATCGCAACCACCCAGCCTAACGCGATCACACCAACTCCGAACGTCCAAATGGCACTTGACGACAACTCAGTCCATTCCGTCCAGGGTAATAGCGCCAATGCAATGATGATTCCGACGCTGATGATTGCGGATATCAACCACGTCCCGTACATCGCTTTGGGAGAATAGCCACCCTCCCACAACTTGGCCTCAGGTTCGTTGGGATTTCCACCGCGGTTCAACATCTTGGACTGTGGCGATTCCATATCAGGATGCGAATCATTCATGCTTGGTTCATGCCATGGACTGGAGGAACGGATGGGGACACAGATTCAGGGGCCCGAATGACACGGATCCTGGGCGCGAGCCGCATTTTACCAAACGTAGCTTTCTTTGCACGGTTCGAAAGAGGGAGCAAAAACACATTACGCCGATTCGCCACTTGAATGCGCATCGCTTCTTGGACGTCGCCCGCGGCTGGCGAGCCAAATCCATGAAAAGGCAATGAAAATGGTGAGTGTCAAAGCCGCGAGGATATCGGACGCGTAATGGGCACCCGAAACGAATCGCTGGAAGGAGGCTAGGAGTGCAAGCAAAAAGAACGGGACACGTCCGCGCGGATAGACGTACGACAGACCGATGGCCATAGCCACCGCAGTGGCGGTATGGCCTGACGGGAAACTTCGAAGCGATTCGTCGAAGAACGACTCGGTGAACGGACTTCCCCACGTATCCCAACTCGAGGTCGGCCAGTCGTCAGTGTACAAACGCGGACGATTGCGAGGGATTATGTATTTTGCAGCATTGGCCAACGCACCGCAGATAGTGATGAAAACGATTGCCTTCCAAAGTCGTCGTCTATTCTTGACATCTACCCAAAGCAAAGTGCCGAGAATGGTGACGCAACCCAAGGCGTGTGCAAAACCCTCGCCCAGCTGGATCAATCTTCGCAAATCACCCGGTATACGGATGTTCTGGACCTTCAGGGACAATTCTAGGTCCCAGGGGATCACTGCAACGGTCGCGATACTGCAGGTCGCCAGGATGAGCATCGCGGTAATAACCGCCCTTTTGCTATTTCGATCGATCCCCTTGTCGAGCACAATGAAGTTGTCCAGGAAGAAGGCAAACACTTCGAGACCATCACTTGGAGATCCGTTTGTAGCAGCGTGGCGGTATGTGACAAGGATCCCACCCCCGATTTCGAATACGTTATCCTGTATTGCATCATCTGCTAGCGCCTGGGTTTTTTTGGTGATCTCCAACGCTTTCGACCAAGAAGCATGAACATGAAAACGTTGCACAAATTTTTGGTTCTGTTTTGTACGGCTGCAATTGGGATGGTTTTTGCACCGGTTGATCCTACTGTGGTTGCTCAGGGGCCCGGGCTAACTCCTGAGGCAGTTCAAGAAACCATGGATCTTTTCGCCGGCTATTTTCGGCGAACCCAAAATCGTACTCAAGGCGAGAAGGTTGGAGCCTGGCAAGGTCACGAGGATCAAGGATCTGGATTGACCAGTTTGATCGTGTTGGCATTGCTCAGTTCGGGCAGGCAACCCGACGACGCAGAAGTCGCTCGGGCTTTGGAATACATTCGTCGCGAACGACCGAGTCGTGTGTACGAAGCATCCCTGCAAAGCATGGCCCTTTGTGCCGCCGAGCCTGGACGCGATCGAGAACTCATCGAGCGCAATGTTGCTTGGTTGATCAAAGCCCAGCAACGAAGCGACGGCGGTTGGTCCTACGGACAGGACAACGGTCAATCCGATGAGTCCAATTCTCAGTTCGCGGTGCTGGCTTTGTGGGAGGCCAGTAAGATCGGTGTCGAGGTCCCAGTCGAAACGTTGCAACGCTGCCGCAACTATTGGATGACGAAAATGTTGCCTGGAGGTACGTGGAGTTATCGAGGCGATGGATCACCACGAGGTAGCATGACCTGCGCCGGCATCGCATCGATGGTTATCCTCGAAGATGCACTGGCCAGCCTCGATGCGAGTGTCGATGGAGACGAGATCCGATGTTGCGGCGGTGGAAGTGCAGACCGAGGCTACGATCCCGCCGTTTCTCTCAATTGGTTAGCCAACAATTTTTCGGTCAACGACAATCCTGGCTATCGGGAGTGGTTCATGTACTACATGTACGCACTCGAACGCGTAGGGCGTATGACCGGTCAACGTTTCATCGGAAATCACGACTGGTACCGCGAGGGTTCCGAAACAATCCTGAGGCGGCTCAACACCGTTGGTGGCAAGATGCCTGGCAGTGGGGGTGAATCCGAAGCCGCTGCCACGGCAATGGCGTTGCTGTTTCTCTCGAAGGGGAAACGTCAGGTGGTCATCGGTCACCTGCAACATGGCGTAGGCGAGCAAAGCAAGGATTGGAATCGCCATCGACGCAGTATCCAGCACTTGACCGGACATATCGAATCGGTTTGGAAACGCGAACTGTCATGGCAATCCCTAAGAATTCAGCGCGCCACGCTGGCCGACTTACTGGAAACACCGGTGCTGTTCATTTCGGGGAGTGACGAATTCATCCTTACGCCGCAACATCGAAGGTTGCTCAAGGACTACGTCGATCAGGGAGGCTTCATTTTCGCCGAAGCCTGTAACGGTGATGGATGCAAAGGGGATGCGTTCGAACAATCCTTTCGTCGTGAGATGGAATTGATCTTCGACAAACCTCTGCAGAAGCTTCCGCCGAGCCATCCAATTTGGTTTTCAGAAACCAAGGTATCGCCGGACGCCATGCCAGAGGGGTTTTGGCTCTATGGCCTCGAAGCTTGCTGCCGCACGAGCGTTGTCTTTAGTCCCATCAGTTTGTCCTGCCGTTGGGAGCTGAGCAAACCCTACGGTATCAAACCGAATTATTCAAAACCCATCAAACAGCAACTCGATACGGCCGTAAAAATTGGACTCAATGTCGTGGCCTACGCGACAGGCCGAGAGCTGAAAGACAAACTCGATGCGATCCAGATCGTGCAGGCCGATACGAATCGCCAATCGCTCGATCGCGGCTCACTGACCATTGCCAAAATCATGCATAGCGGCGGCGGCGATGAGACGCCTCGGTCACTCCCCAATCTACTGGAACTGTACCGGCGAGAAACCAAAGCCCTGGTCGAACTGAAGATTCCGAAGATACCTGCGAGTAGCTCGGAACTCGACAAGTATCCGATCGCCTACATCCACGGTCGCAATCGTTTCACGTTCTCCGAAGATGAGCAGCGTGGGATGCGGCGTCATTTGGAGAACGGCGGTATGATCCTTGGCGATGCAATCTGCGGATCAGTCGAGTTTGCGGAATCTGTCCGAACGGAGTTCGGAAGACTGTTCCCAGATGGGACTTGGCGCACGTTGCCACCCGACCATCCATTCTTGCTCAAAGAAGGTCCGGGCGGATTCGATCTCCGCAACGTGGCATTGATTGATCCTGGAATGGGGATCAACAATTTGGAGAACGCCAAACGCGAAGGTCCAGTTGAGATCGAAGCCCTCGAGTGGCAAGGTCGAATACTGGTACTCTTTTCGCCCAACGATTTAAGCTGCGCCTTGGAGAGCAAGCATTCGCTGCAGTGCCGAGGTTACACGCGAGAGGATGCGTACCGGATCGGCCTGAATATGATCCTGTACTCACTGCTTCAATGACCGGTCCGCAACCCTACTCCTGGTCGTATTCTTCGACCAACGATTCGATGCGGCCCAATTCTTCATTGATCTCGCGAGAGAACTCCGATAGATCGACACCACGCGAGCGATTCGAACGCAACGCGAGTGAAGCGTCGGTCGACCGGATCCGTTGCACGAGCATTTGCTCCAACTGACCGAGGTAGTTCTCTTCTTGATTTTTGACGTGAGTAGAAAGCATGACGGTTGTGCTCCCGACGCGAAAACTGGGGCTGGAGGACCGCGACGCGGCCACTGGAAAGGTAGGACAGAATTGGTGCGAGGCCAACGAAATCGATCCATTCCCAGCTTTAGAACTTTTTTCCAGCCGGTTCAATCGCCATCTTCGTTCTCACCCTCACCGCAAGTCGATAATTGTGTTCTGTCGATCGCAAATACAATGAAGTCACTCCCAAGGATTCGCCATGCAGCCGAACCAAGATGATCTCGTGCTGGTTCTAGTTACCGCGCCGTGGATTTCAATTTCGGATTCTTGTCTTCAAGCGGCGGTCGAAAGTATTCGCAAGCGATTGGAATGCCGCTGCGAATGGATGCGGTTGGACACTCCCACGGTTCACGATTCGCGCGAAAAAGAGCCGTTCGACGAAGCCTTGCGGCAAGTGATGGTAGCGTTGACGGATTTTCCGCCTCCACGTTTGATTCTGATCCCAATCGGGCGAGCTGCTCCCGAGCCTTGGCAAATCCGATCTGCAGCTTGGTTCTCAGCAATTGTCCCTGGCACAACACTGGTCGTCGCTCAGCCACCGAGCATGCGCGATATTGGCGAATGGGTCGCCAATGCCCCCAATGCCCATGCCCGCAATGGCGACAACAGCAACTCTTCCACGCTGGAATTGATCGCCCCGCAGCATGCATCGGACTCCGAGATTGAGCACATGGTCGCCGCCGCCTATTGGGCGCAACGCGTCGCAGGACCGATATCGGTTGTGGGTCGGGTAATCGCGATCCAAGAAGAATCGCCAGCTTTGGAGAATCCTTGGCCGCGACGGTTGAACTGGGCGTCGCGTTGCGATACAGATCTAAACAAAGAGTCATGGGATTGGCTCGATTCGAGCGTGCTCGCAGGATGGATCGTAGGTCGCTATCTCGAAGCGGTCCGCAGCCGGCCATTTCCAGTGTGGGTGGATGATGCCGAGGCGGCGGACAGCCTTTGGCCAATACTCTGTCGTTTGCATCAACGGACTCTCGAGAGTTTACCTTCCGAGTACTCTATGGAATTGGATGCTGTGAAGCCGCAATCGATGGGAAACGCGCGTTTGCATTACGATGCAGACGGTCGTGTGCCTTGGAACGAGATCTGGACTTCTTTTTGTGATTTGGCCATGGCCGGTGGCCCACCGCATCGCGGAAGGTTGCTGCCAGCCGTGACCGCAGAACAATCGAGCGCGGATCCCGATGCCTATGCACGGGTGGTGGAGGAGATACGCCGCGGCGTGACCCTCGCCAGCGGTTTACCAACGCTCCTCTCAGAAACGCCGGGTTGGGTAGGGGTGCGATGTCGCAACGAGGCGATGGCGGCTTGGATGCTGCGAGCGATCTTGGTCGAAAACATCATGGCTCGCCGTGAGGGGGAAGTCCTTTTCGTGCCCGCCAGTCATGAGTATCGCATTGATAGGGAGATAAAGAACGTGATTACGTCGGTGGCCAAGACGGCTCACTACTGGCAAGCTCACTTGCTGACGCGTCAACCACCAAACCCGCTATAACGCTTGACTCCGCGTGCGAAGATAATCCTCGAAGCGAAGAAAAACAAAAGCGTCCAGACAACCAACATCCCCATATCGATCCAAAGCGCAGTGCCCTGGATCTTCCCGAGAAAAACGGCGGCTGGAAAATAGGCCAAGTACTTGATCGGTAGAAGCCCAACGATCGATTGGAATGGCTCCGGGAGTAAATCGAGTGGGAACATATGTCCGGACAGAAAGAATTGCAGCAGCATGTATACAAACAGCAGCGACGATACCTCGAGCATCCAAAAGCCTACCAATCCAATGCAGGTTTCCAGGTAAAATCCCAAGGCAAAGCTGAGAAGCAGGGAGAGAACGAAGCAAACCAGGGTGGGCGCATCGGGAACTCCTTGCGTGAAGAAGTGTCGGCACAGGAAAAAGACCAATGCGAACGGCAGGATCGCGACGATGTAGTAGGCGATTTTGTGGGCGACGCGCGACCAAAACAAAAACGAAATCAAATCGATGGGTTGGACCAAAAAGCGTTTGATTTCCCCATCGCGAATTTTCAATGCGATGCTCGATGAGAGACCAGGCATGCTCGAAAACGCTCGACCAACCATCGTCAGCAGATAATAGGCAACCATGTCGTGAAACGAATAACCAGACAGTTGCCCTGCGTTAGGATCTTCGGGTGAGAGGGATTGGAAAATTGCCCACCACAAAAAGATTTGGGTAATGATCGGCAGGAATCGCATCAACGTTCCGAGCGCGAAGTCGCCTCGATAGGCCAATCGTTCTGCAAGCGCAGTTTTGGTAATCATCCAACGCGTTTGAATGCCCTGCTTCAAGCTCGGTTTCATGAAGCAGCTCCCTGCTCGCTCACGCTATGGAACAGGTGCGCGATGACATCTTCGAGGGGCGGATCCTCCACGGACATATCGTCGACGCGGTAGGTGTTCAGGATCTGAGCCAAGGTCTTCGAGGCTTGAGAACGCGTGCATTTAAGCACGACACGCGGTAACTCTACCTTCACGACCTCGCCGAAGCGTTCCAACCCATCTGCGGATTCGTCGGCCGACAAAACCAATGAGATGATCTTCGAGCCAGAAAAACTATCGACGATACCAGTCAAGGATCCGTCGTACTGAATCGTTCCTTGTGCGACCACCACTACCCTACGGCACAACGCCAGAACATCCTTCATGTAATGACTGGTCAACAAGATCGTGATTTTGCGTTCTTCCTGATAATGCTTCAAGAACTGTTGGATGTTGCGCTGTGCGATCACGTCGAGCCCGATGGTCGGTTCGTCGAGAAATAGGACTTCCGGGGAGTGCAGAAGGGCCGCGATCAGTTCCATCTTCATCCGCTCGCCGAGGGAGAGTTCGCGGACGGCACGGCCGAGCAATGCCTTCACGTCGAGTAACGTGGAAAGTTCATCCATGGTTCGACGGAAGTCCTCTTCAGCAATCTGATAAATCTGCTGATGGAGTCGAAAGGATTCTTGCGCTGGAAGATCCCACCACAATTGATTCTTTTGGCCCATCACCAACGCGAACCGGCGGCGGTACTCGAGATCGCGGTTCCAAGGGACAAACCCCATGACGGTGGCGCTACCACTGGTTGGGTAGATGACCCCCGACAACAGCTTGAGGGTGGTTGTTTTCCCGGCACCGTTCGGACCCAAAAAAGCCACGAACTCACCGGGCTCAACGCGCAGTGAGATGTCGCGCACCGCTTCTACCGTCTTGTGCTCCCGATGGAACAGGCCACGGACTGCCTCGCGCAGCCCTTCTTTCTTCTGGTAGACCCGGTACGATTTGCTGAGTTGTTCGACGTTGATAATGGTCATGGCCGAAGATTATAGGCCAATGGCTACGATTTGCTCCCCCCAATTTTTTTATGCAACACGATTCACAAAACTCGAGCCATGGCGTGCGTAAGGCCGTGGTTCTATTGAGCGGCGGCTTGGACTCAACCACGTGTTTGGCGATCTGCAAAGCGGAAGGCTTCGCCACCTACGCCATGAGCTTTCGCTACGGTCAGCGACACGCCATCGAGCTTGAACGGGCCAAGCAGATCGCAGACGGCATGGGGGTCACCGAGCATGTTGTCGTGAACTTGGACCTGGGAGCCTTCGGCGGCAGCGCTTTGACCGACAATCGCTTACTCGTTCCCAAACACGCGTCGGCGGAAGAGATCGGGACGGACATCCCGGTGACGTATGTACCGGCGCGCAACACTGTCTTCCTGTCGTACGCGGTGGCATGGGCAGAAGTCCTGCAATCGTCCGACATATACATCGGAGTCAATGCGCTCGACTACAGCGGGTATCCCGATTGCCGCCCGGAATACATCCGCGCATTTGAAACGATGGCCAATCTAGCCACCAAGGCGGGTGTGGAAGGATCGCGTTTGTCGATCCATGCGCCACTGATCCAGTGGACCAAGGCGGAGATCATTCGCCGCGGATTGGAGTTGGGTGTGGATTACGCTCAGACCCTGTCGTGTTACGATCCACAAGCCTCAGGACGCCCATGCGGCCATTGCGATTCTTGCTTGCTGCGCATCCGCGGCTTCGAACAGAATGGGATGACCGATCCCGCTCTGAAGTAGAGCCTGACCCTCGTGAGGATCGCGCGGGAACTGCGAGTCTCGCGTTGGATTCACGATGAACAACCTCTGGGCGCGGACCGCGAACGAGAGGCCGTCGAAGAGTCGACGACCTCATCGCTCACAAATTGACCTCGGTTATTGAACTCGTTCGAAAGTCAATCCACCGTTTTCTACCGTAGCACCCGGCGGGATCAAGACCCATCGATCGGCTCCCAGCGACTTGACCGAGCCCCCCAACGACCCTTGCTCCGTGGTTTCCAACACCATGGAGTCGCCGTTGGTGGCCAGCTCACCGGCCAGTTCCGCACGGATGTCGTTCCCCTCGGTGACTTTCCATTGAAAGCTCGACTCATCGGTGATCGATAGTTCGACCGTCGTTCCATCCCGATTGGCCTTCCAAGACCCTACCAAATCGATTTGGGGCTCGGGAGCGTCACTGATAGCGTCCGGCGTCAAGGCATCGATCGTATTCGCAATGTCCCCTTCGGGTACCAGAGGTTGAATCGGTTTCGGATCCAATGCTTCGAGCATCCGCTGCGCCGTCACATCGTCTGGTTGATTTAATAGGACAAGCTTCAACGCCTTGACCGCCGATTCCTTCGAACCGATCACCAAGTAGTGGTACGCCAGCACAAATGCCGATGCTCCACTTTTCGGATTGGCCCGGCAATACGCTTCGAGGGCACGCAATTGCTGGGTGTACGCTTCGACTTTGCCGTACAGTCCGCTTAGTGTCGTCCAGTCCATCCCTGGAGCGGCTGCCAAGAGCGCATTAAGGGCTGCCGCGGAAGGTTCATATTCGCCGAGAGCATACAACGTCAACGCGCGGAGCTCGTGGATCACAGGGTCTCCTGGATTTTCTCGCAACGCTTCATTGAAGGCATCGAGAGCCGAAGCATAGTTGCCGTTCCGGAAGGCCTCCAAACCCGAGTCGAAACAGCTGAACGATTCGTTCGTATCGGCATCGCTTTCGATGTAGTTGTTGATAACCACCGGTTGGGAGTAATCATACGGGACGCTATACGCGAAGTTCGTCGAACCCATCACCGAGCCGTAGTAAGGGTTCGCATACGCGTAGTTGTCGTAGTATCCACCGGCCGAGCCCAAGCCCCAACCTACGGCGCCCCAAGCCAACGGAGCGTACCAAGAACTACCCCAGTAACCCGTCCAACTTCCGTTGTACCAACGACGGTAGTGTGGGTGCACGCAGTGGTTGTACCATCCGGTATTCCATCCGTTGTTTCCGCCATTGTACCCACCGCCGACTCCCCATTCGTTGCCCCACCCGCCGTAGCCCGGTCGATCCCAGAATGGACGATTGAAGCTGTTGTTGGTGTACCAACGGTTGACGTTGTTAACATTGTTGTAGTTGTTCTCCGCACCGGGTAGGTTCCAATCCGGACGATTCCAGCCACGTCCGTTCCAGTCTCGATCTTTGCCGCGGCCCGGTCGATTTCCATCGTTTCCGGGTCGGTCGACATCAATGTCCGGTCTACCAGGTCGGTCAGGACGGTCGACATCAATGTCCGGTCTACTACCAGGTCGATTGGGACGGTCGATGTCAATGTCCGGTCGCCCAGGTCGATTAGGCCGGTCAGGTTGGACACCACCGAGGTCTGGTTTGACAGGTACATCGCCATCGACGCCTGGTAGGTCGACGCCTGGTCGGTTTGGTCGATTGCCACCGATACCTGGACGGCTTGGTCGATCGCCACCTACGCTGGGACGTCCTGGCCGGTTACCCCCGGTATTAGGTCTACCAGGGCGTTCCCCGTCATTGCCGGGACGCCCTGGACGATTTCCCCCGACTTCTGGACGGCTTGGTAGATCGCCACCGACTCCAGGTAGTTTAGGGCGATCGACACGATTGCCTGGTCGATCAGGCCGGTTGTCCGGTCGCGCGGGTTGTTTGCCGTCCACGCCTGGGCCCTGCCGCTTGTCGTCCCCCACCACAGGTATGTTGGGTAGCACCCCGCCGTTTCCAGGGCGGGCGGGCTGGTTCCCTCCAATACCGGGCAAGTTACCGCGGTTGGGTGGCGAACCTGGTCGGACTCTCAGATCGTTGTTGCCCGTACCGGGGCGATTGCTTTCTGGTCGCGTTGGAGGGATGGACCTCAAGTTGGAGGGCGCTGCTCCCGGCGTGGCTGGACCTGTTTCTCCCCTACTGCGCACAGTCCCACCGCCACCAGGAACTTTTCCTTCGACACGCGGCGTACCCCCGCCTCGCAAGTTGTTAGCACCGCGGACAGTATCTCCCTTCTGCTCCTTGCCGTCCTGCGCTGGTTTGCTCTGCGCTGGTTGGCTCTGTGCTGGTTGGCTCTGTGCTGGTTTGC
>JBGSHV010000019.1:0-18754 GCA_041752005.1 Pirellula sp.
GGTGGACTCCATGTTGGAGGTGAATTCAAGTTCCCCGCTGGCTTGAAGCAGAGAGTCGCGGAGCGACTCGGCATCGAGTCGCCGCAAACGACCACGAGCGAACAGACGGTTTTCCGGGTCGGCATCCAAAGCATGTGCGCCCGCGACGGCCGCACGGCGGTACGCTTGCGAGGACACGATCGCCCGAACCAAGCGTTTGGTCGACCATGCATGTGACTGAAAATCGTTGGCGAGCCAATCCAACAATTCCGGATCCGAAGGGGAATCGCCCGTTGTTCCGAAATTGTCGAGCGTTCTCACGATCCCAGCGCCCATCAAGGCAGCCCATACGCGATTGACATAAACCCGGGCTGGCAGAGGATTCTTCCAGTCGGTCATCCAGCGTGCCAATTCCATGCGACCGTTGGCCGTCCCCTCGATACGTGTCGACCGTTCTAAATCCGGCTCATAGGCATTGATGCACGACAAGAAACCGCGCGGCACCACGTCCGAGAGGCGATGCACGGAACCGCGAACATGAATAGGGATGTCCGACGGAGTTGGGGCTGGACGCATCGACTGTACCATTGGGCGCTGGTCAAGCACCGACTGCGCGTCCTCGAGTTCACGCTCCAAGCGTTTCAAATGTTCAAGGTCGACTGCACGCTCGGCAGCGCGCTCCGAAGCATCGACGTCGGCCAGCGAATCGTCGCCGGACGTCGCTCGAGTCAAACGAGGATCGGTCCCTTCGGGAACGAATTGAACCGCATCAACAATCACGTGGCCATCGCTGCCGTCGTTGCTGATGATCACGAACGCTTGACCGCCGGACTCAAAGCGGTACGAGCCCAAGGTCTGCCATAGTCCGTCATCGCCGGCAGGCGTTCGTTGATTGATTCTATGTTCCGATTCGCCTTCGGCGCTAAAGACGCGAACCAGCGTTTTGCTGGAGCGGTTTGCACCGTGCGCGTAGGAAATCCGCACCGCATAATTGCCCGTCGTCAGATCCGTTGGCTCGAATGTCGCCGACTTTTCGCCCGCAGCTTGATGTTCATCATGCAGGTACCCTGCATCGATGTATTCCGGCACCGACCGGGACGCTTGCCAAAGTCCTACCTTGATTGCATCCACATCATCAATCACGATGCCCGCGTACTCGGATGTACTAGATACGAGATTCGTATCGGGTCTGGGATCTAGCCGCCGGCGCAACGAGTCGACTTCTTTACGAAGTGTTTGCTGCACTTGCGTTGCATTATCGAAGACTTTGCGTTCGTCCATCGATAGCGGCAGCGGCACGCGAACCCATTTGGAAACGTTATCGTGATCCATGGCCACGGAGGACTTCAAGATGCCCGCCAACGCATAGTAGTCGCGTGTTGGGATCGGATCGAATTTGTGGTCGTGGCAGCGGGCGCATCCAAGGGTCTGGCCCAGTACGGAGCGGCCGATCATTTCCAATTGCTCGTCGATCGCATCCATCTCGAGCTGCTGTTTGTCTTGTTCTTCGTAATTGTGATCGCCCAATACCAGAGCCGTCGTGGCGGTCCATTGACGTTGCGCGTCTGGGATTGAGGCCTGAGACATCAGATCTCCCGCAATTTGCTCAACGATGAATTGATCGTAGGGCATGTCGGAGTTGAAGGCATCGATCAAGTAATTGCGAAAACGCCAAACGTCGCTCAGGATCATGCCACGGAGCGTCAAAGACTCCGCGTATCGGACCACGTCCATCCAGCCACGAGCCCAACGTTCGCCGTAGCGCGGGGAAGCCAGCATCGAGTCGAGCAGTCGTTCGCGGGTTAGGGCAGCGGCTGCAGCGTCCGAAGGCGTAAATTCATGGGGCGGTGCTGATTTATTGGGTGGTGCCCATTTGCCCGCGGGTGCCAGATTGTGCTGCGGTGCCAGCTTGTGCGGCCGGGCGAGCTGCTCGAGCCAGTATTGAGTCTCGTCGTAAGTGGGATTCAGGCCATGCAAATCGACGAAGAGTCTGCGCAGCCATTGCGAGTCGTTGACGGTTTCGGAAACGGGAAGGCCGAGAGATCGTTGTCGCGCACTCAAAAATGAGTCAATGGCTGTAGCCGGATGAAGGGCTGTTCCGAGGACCGGCGAAGCATCGGGTGGTCGAGAAGGCAGGATCGGTCGGTATGCCCAATGCTCGCGAGCCCGATCGACAGGAAGTGCGGTATTGACCGAGCCTGCTGTGTCGACAGAGGGCGGCGAAGGGGATGCGGGCTCAGCGAAGCTACGTGGGACTTGGGCACCGTTCGCAATCCAACGTTCAAGAGACGCGATCTTGTCGTCGCTCAATCTGCTATCGGGCGGCATTTGCAGCTCAGGATCGCGATAATTCACCGCCCGTAGCAGTAAACTTGACTCCGCATCGCCTGGCACGAGGGCGGAACCCGAATCGCCACCTTGCAGCATGACCGCGAGCGAGTCGAGAGCCAATCCACCGTTGGTCTCCGTGCCACTGGCATGGCACTCAAAACAATGCTCGATCAACAGGGGTCTTACTTGAGATTCAAACTGATCGATGGCGGATGTTTCGGACGCGAGCTGCGCATTGCCGCGACTTGAAAGCACCATTGCGGTTATGCATATTGCCCAGCAGCAGCCAACCCAAGTGAATTGGTATCTGCATTTCAAAGCAAACCGCGCTTGGAATGATGCGATTTTTGCAATGTCGAAGTTAAGGGTTTCTGTGTCCATGGGACCATTATGGTCGATTCCCAGACTCGATACTACCTTGCGGTTTTTAGTAAGTTTCCTGCAACGCAGTGCTTGCTTGTGTCGCGCGATGGCACGACAATCGACTGAGGACCTGCACCTCCCCCTCTCGCTTGTGACTGCTCGTCACGTACCAAGTGCAGTGTGAACACGGATCCAATCCGATCGGGAAACCATTCCAATCGGAAATACGTTGGAAAGAATACGGAGTAAACGGTATGCCGCTAGGGAAGTTTCGGCTCGGTCCATTAAGCACGCGAACGCTGTCTGCGGTCGCGATTTTCGTGCTGATGATGGGTTCGTTGTGGGCGATCACGCAAGGACCCTACGGACGTGGCCGAGGCCGCGATTGGCAAAGAGATGGTCGCGGAAACGTACCGAACTGGGAAGTGGATCAAAAATTTTCCAAGGATACGTTTACCTTCGTGCGGATCAAATACGACTCCGACTATTACCGTCGCCGCAGAGGCGGCGGCGGCGGTTGGGCGACTGATTTTCGCGATAGCGAGCTGAATTTTTCTTTGCGGCTCCAGCAGTTGACGACCCTCAAGGTCAATCCGGAACCGATTGTGTTGGAACTAAACGATCCGAAACTTTTTGACTATCCGTTTGTTTACATCATTGAGCCCGGCGCGCTGATGTTCCACGAAGATGAGGTGATTGCGCTTCGCCGGTACCTGCTGCGAGGCGGATTCCTGATGGTTGATGATTTTTGGGGAGACGAGGAGTTGGCGAATTTTACTAGCGAAATCCAGCGTGTGTTTCCGGATCGGAAACCGGAAGAGGTGCCCCTCGAACATGAGATTTTCCATTGCGTTTACAACCTCAAGGAAAAACCCCAATTGCCATCGATTGGTGCAGCATGGTCGGGCCGGCAATCCGGCGTGATCTGGGAACCGCGAGATTCCGACACGAGTATCCCCCACTACCAAGCCATCTACGATGATGCGGGACGAATCATGGTCTTCATCTGCCACAACACCGATCTGGGGGATGGATGGGAACAGGAAGGTGTGGATCCATGGTACTTCGAGGAATTCTCGGTCAAAAAAGCATATCCCATGGGCATCAACATTGTGACGTACGCCATGACCCACTGAAATGATCCGCTGGCATGATCCACAGAAATGGCCAACTGAATTCGCCCTCAGCGCATAATCCTTTTCGAAAGCATTGATCCTTGAAACCGACCACCATGCAAGCAGTCGACGAAGAAATCCAAGACGACGAAAAATTGGCCGAGCAGATCCGGGACGGAAAGACCAGAATCGAAGCGGAACTTGCCAAGACCATCGTTGGGCAAAAAGATGTCATCGAACAACTCCTGATCTGCCTGTTTTCCGGTACCCATTGTTTGATCACTGGCGCACCGGGCTTGGCCAAAACCCTGTTGGTTCGCAGCGTGGCGCAGGTTTTTCATTTGGACTTTCGTCGCATCCAGTTCACGCCCGACCTGATGCCTGCCGACATCACCGGAACCGAGATTCTGAGCGAGGAAGATGGTCGACGCGGATTGCGCTTTGTACGCGGACCGGTATTCGCAAACGTCATTTTGGCCGATGAGATCAATCGAACGCCTCCAAAGACGCAGTCCTCGCTGCTCGAAGCCATGCAGGAGCATCAAGTCACCGCGGCAGGCACGCGGTACGCACTGCCTGAACCGTTCTTCGTACTGGCCACGCAAAACCCGATTGAGATGGAGGGGACCTATCCGCTGCCCGAGGCCCAACTCGATCGTTTCATGTTCAATGTGCTGATCGATTACCTTCCGTACGAAGATGAGTTGCAAGTCGTACTCGATACCACCAGTCGATCCCCCGAACGCATTGAACCTTTGTTTCATGGAGCGGACATTCTCAAATTCCAACAATTGGTGCGACGGGTACCGGTGGCCGATGACGTGGCGGGGTATGCCGTGCGGTTGGTCGCAGCCACACGTTCAGGGAGGCCCGAAGCCCCTGGCTTCATCAACCAATGGGTGACGTGGGGAGCGGGATTGCGCGCGGCCCAGATGCTGGTGCTCGGAGCCAAAGCCCGAGCTTTGCTCAGCGGACACTCCCACGTACGCATCGAGGACATCCGATCGTTGGCGGCCCCAGTCCTGCGGCATCGATTGTTACTGTCTTACAAAGCCGAGGCCGAAGGGGTAACGGTCGAGGACTGCATCGCTAGGTTGTTGGAGGAAATCCGCGCGTGATCGGGTCCGAAACCCACAACACAAGTGCGAGCAATACGGCTTCGAACCCAACCGCATCGAGCCCAACCGCATCGAGCATGCTGGATTCCAACGGGCCAGACTCCAACGGGCCCAGTTCAAAAGGGCCCGGCTCGAAAAATGATTCCGCACGCTGGATCGACCTCCCAACGCTCATGGCCATCCAAGATTTGCAGTGGCGAGCGAAGACCGTAGTCGATGGCCATAACACCGGGTTGCACCGAAGTCCCCTGCACGGATTTTCGGTAGAGTTTTCCGAGTATCGACCGTTCAGCGACGGAGATGATCCGCGGACCATCGATTGGAAATTGTTTGCGAGGTCCGATCGGTACTACATCAAGAAGTTCGAGGACGAGACCAATCGCCGCTGCTATTTGGTGCTCGATCAAAGTCGGTCGATGACCTACAGTTCGCTGGCCTACTCCAAGCTCGATTATGCCCGGACTTTGGTGGCCACGTTGGCATTGCATTTGATTCGGCAACGCGACGCAGTTGGTCTGCTCACCTTCGATGCAGCCATCGGTGATCTATTAACGGCCCGATACCGCACCGGGCAATGGAAACGGATTTTGGCGTTGCTGGAGCGCGCACCCTCGGGGAACGCAACGGATCTGGTAACACCGCTAGCGGATGTGGCGGAATGGGTCGCAAAGCGTTCCTTGATCGTTGTCGTTTCCGATTTTTTGGTAACGCCCGAACCACTCCAAGCACCCCTGTCGTTCTTGCGAGCGCGTGGTCATGAGGTCGTCTTGCTCCGTACATTGGATCCCAACGAAATTGATTTCCAGACCAAGGCCCCGGTTATGTTGCGTGACATCGAGTCGGGACAGGAGCGATTCGTCGATCCAAATGCTGCGCGTTCGCGTTATCGCGAACGCTTTGCGGCCCATGCCGAATCACTGCAACGGATCATTGAGCCATTGGGCGTTGCGATGGAGACTCTTTCCACCGACCAACCGCTGGAGTTGGCATTGCACGCGTTCCTCTCACGTCGGCTTCGCACGAGGGATCGCAGATGAATTTCTTGGCACCGTTGTACGCACTCGCGGCATTGGCTATCGCCGCTCCTATTGTGTTGCATTTGGTTCGAAGACAACCCAAGGAACGGTTTGAGTTTAGCGCGTTGATGTTTTTGGATCCCGCGCCACCAAGACTCACTAGCAAAAGCCGCATTGACCACTGGCTTGTTCTGCTCGCAAGAATCGCCGTGCTCGCACTGCTGGCTCTAGCCTTCGCACGTCCCTATTGGAACTCGTCCGTGGACATTCCAGGGGAAGCCGGTCCAAGACTTCACCGCATCGTGCTGATCGATCAGAGTGCCAGCATGCGGCGGCCCGGTGTTTGGGACGCTGCCAAGGCCAGAGCTCAGGAATGGATTCGCAACGCGCGCCCAACCGACACCTTGGCCATTTACGGCTTTGCGGATAGTTCAATAGCTCACTTGCCCCTCTCGGTCGCGACCGAGACACCGATCGCGCAGCGTGCGAAAGTTGCGACGGCGGCGTTATCCAACGTTCAACCCACCTGGGGAAGCTCACAGCTTGGCTCCGCGTTGGCCAACTGTCTCGATGTGCTGCAGGCCGATGAAGGCACAGACGCAAGCGCTCTCCCCACACGGTCCGAAATTGTTCTCATCTCCGACATGACCGAGGGCGTTGAATTTGGATCGCTCGCCGATCGCGAATGGCCGACACACGTCACGCTCCGAGTCGAGCGTGTCGAACCAAAACAAGCAGGAAATGCCTACTTTAATTTTCTCGAGCCCGGTCCGAATGAGGACACCAAATCGGTGCGTGTACGGATTAGCAACGCTCGAAATTCCCAAAGCGACTCGTTTCGATTGCAATGGCTCGATTCGACAGGGCAGTTGATAGACTCCGCCGAAGCGGCTCATCAAGTCCCGTCCGGCAGCGCGCGGGTCGTGCGATTGGAGAGTCCACCGGAGAATGCGGTTGCTCTGCAGTTGACCGGCGACGCGTGTGATTTCGACAATCGTCGCTTCCACTGGAGCGAGCCACTACGCACCGCCACGGTACTTTGCATTGAGGAACCCGACACTTTGCCCGAGGCATCGCTATCGTTCTTTCTCGAACGATTACCGCTCGATACCGACACGCGGCGGGTCGTGAAGGAACGAATCGATCCCGACGCTCCTTGGTTGGCATCGGACGGATCTACTCCGGTTTGGGTGATTGCGACGCACCATCTATCCGCCCGCTACGGGGATCGGGCTCGCGAGTATGTGAAGTCAGGCGGTCATCTCATGCTGGTTATGGACGCGCCCGCCGATGCGCTCGATCCTGAAGGCACCCCATTTCAACAAAGGTATTCGGAATTAACGAGCCAATGCACCGAAGCAGAATTCGGCAGCGTGTCCGAGGCTGAGCTTCGAGGGCATGCATTGTGGACTCGAATTGACTTTGGGCATCCCGTATTCTCAGTTCAGTCCGATCCGCAATTTAACGACTATTCCAAAGTACGATTCTGGCGCCATCGGCGGATTGAGTTGGCCGATCCTGACGCGTGGCGAATCCTGGCTTGGTTCGACACACCATCCCCGGCCTTGATCGAACGCCGCGTTGGAGATGGGAAGCTTGTGGTGATGGCTGCGGGTTGGCAACCGATTGACAGCCAACTTGGTTTGTCTAGCAAGTTTGTACCGATGATGGTGGGGCTTTTCGCGTTGGCGAGTCCTGAGTCGCTGTCTTCACCGGAATGGATCGTCGGCAGATCGGTTCAGTTACCCGCTTCGACCCGATTGATCGGTCCCAACGGACCTATGGCAGCACGCGGCGATAAAATCAACCCAACATTGGAAGCGACGGCCTCTATGGAATCGCAAACAGAATCACAAGCGGGTCCAAATGCTGAACCACTACGGGAATTTCTGATCGATACGCCTGGGCTGTATGAGATGCTTTCTTCGGATGGATCCCAAACTCGGATCGCTGCGAATGCTTCGGCATCGGAGAGCAAAGTCGAAGCCATGGATTTGGAAGAATTTTCTCGATTTGGAATAACCCTTCCCGGTCCAGAGGAAACCCCGATTCAGCGGGTTGAGACTCAGCGTCAGATGATTGCGACCGAACTGGAAAGCCGCCAGAGCGGTTGGTGGTGGCTCATCAGTGCGGCTTTGGTAGGGGTTGGGTTGGAGTCGGTGCTGTGCATGCGTAAACGTTCGATCGAAGGAGACGCGGTGTGATGGATCCTCAACTTCAATCCATGTTGGATCAAGTAGCTCAGAGATTTCGCAGTCATCGGCTAGCTTGGTTGCTGACCGGTTTCTGGCTGGCGCTCGCGGCAGCTTGGTTTTGTGGATTGCTGCCGGCTCCGAGTTGGCGATTGGAAGCTTTTTCTAGCCAGGCCTGGATTTGGGTCGTTATCCTGCTCGTTCTCTCCCTACTGTGCTTGGCCGCTCGATGGTCGTATCGCGATCTAGACAGCATTGCCAAGCGTGTGGAAACGCAGTTCCCATCCTTGGAGCAACGACTCGTCACGTCATTGCAAGCGGGTTCACGGCAATCGTCTGCCTATTTGAAGCGGCGATTGATACGCGAGACGGTTTCGCATGGGCGAGCGAACGAATGGACAGGAGTCTTGGCATCCTCGCGGCTGTGGACGGCTTGGGCCATCCAATGGCTGGTATTGGCTGGCCTGGCGGCTTGGCTGATACTCGGCATCCCAATGCCTGACTCGGGCATCATCGCTCGCAACAGCAACCCGCTAAGACTCGAGGATCGACTGCCACTGGTGGTGGAACCGGGAAACATCGAATTGGAAAAGGGGACCGATTTGTTGGTAACCGCACGCTACTCCGGCCAGATCCCGGACGCAGTTCAATTGTTGATCAATGATGGAGCGCAATCCGAATCGTCACTCGCCATGGCACGCGCCCTCAACGATCCCCTCTTTGGCGGCACGGCTCGCAACCTGCAGCGTGATGTCCGCTACCGAGTCGCTTCGGATATAGGCGTGAGTGAAGTGTACGGGGTCAAAGTTTTCGAATACCCCCGGCTGGTGCGGAGCGATGCAGACATTGTTCCTCCAACCTATGCTGTCCAAACCGCCAAAGTGATCGAAGACACACGGCGTGTGACGGTTGTGGATGGAACGCAACTGACCTGGCGTCTATCGCTCAACAAACCCGTGCGCGTGGCGGAGTTGGTCAATGAAGAGGGTGAGACAACCGAATTGGTGGCCGATGCAATGGACCCGACACGCTACAGCGCAACGTTCAGCCTGCAGACGAGTCAACGCTGGAGCTTGCGTCTCATCGACGAACAGTCGCGAAGCGCTAAGTTCGAGGAAGAACTGAGCGCGCGCGTGCTGCCAAACAAACCCAGCGGAGTTCAATTGACTAGTCCAGTCGATCAGCGTGCATCGCCTCTTCAGGAATTGGTACTCACTGCAAAGCTGACCGATGACTTCGGTATTCAACGAGCGGGCATTCATTTAGAGTTGACCGATCGCGAATCCCAAGACATCGCGTTGCTACCGAATTCCGAGGCTCCGGCCGATTCGCCCATCGTCGCGGTGACGAAGGTCGAAGTAACCCATCGGGTAGCATTGGAGGAGTGGCGGGCAGAGCCCGATCAACTGCTATCGTATTACTTTTGGGTCGAGGATATCGACCGCGATGGCAATCCGCGCCGCATCGAAGGAGATCTCTTCTTTGCCGAGATCCGACCTTTCGAGGAACTGTTCCGTGAAGGCGATTCGGGAGCTGCCCAATCGCAATCACAATCTCAATCCCAATCTGGATCGCAAGCTGCGGCCGAGGCGGAGGATCTTGCGGAACTTCAAAAAAAGATCATCACGGCGACTTGGAATAGCCAGCGCGATTTCAATCAAAAATCTGTCGAGGAACGACGCGAAGCGACGGAGGTCATCGCAGAATCCCAATTGCAGGCCAGAACACAATCCGACACGCTGAGTGAACAGATCACCGATGAGAAATCGACCGCTATCCTGACATCTATCCAGGAAGCGATGGATCGCGCCAGCGATGCACTTCTAGCCGCCGGAAACAGCACGGCATCCACGGAGCTTCGGGATGCACAAGGCCATGAGCGAGCCGCGTACGAAGGTTTGCTTCGATTGCGAACTCGCGAGCACGAGATTGTCCAAACCCAGCAATCGCAATCCCAGAGCCAATCGCAATCAGCGAGCCAACGCAATCGTCAGCAGCAGATCGACGCCTTGAAACTGGAGAACGATGAGAGTCGCTACGAAAATGAATCTCGCCCTGATACCGAGCAAGAGGCCTCGGAACGTGAAATGCGGCAAGTCATGAATCGTCTCGACGAACTCGCGAGGCGGCAAGAAGATCTCAACGAACAAGTGCGAGCGCTCGACGTCGCGTTGCGCGAGGAAACCGAGGAAGCCAAACGGCGTGAACTTGAGGAGGAACTGAAGCGACTCCGCGACAATCAACAAGAGTTGCTGCGCGACGCAGATGAGCTCTTGGACCGCATGAATCAGGAGAGCGACGCATCGTCTATGGAAGATGCTCGATCACAAGTTGAGGAGGCCCGCGATCAGATGCAACAATCATCGCAGTCACTCTCCGAAGGCGAAACGTCGCCAGCCATGACGGCAGGTGCTCGGGCACAACAGAACATGGAGGAGACACGCGACGAATTGCGAGAACAGTCTTCGCAAGGACTGCAGCAGAACTTGAAAAATCTGGTAGACCAAGCAACCGATCTCGAGCGCCAACAACAAACACTCGAGCAACGCATGCCTGGAGCAAAAGACGCAAAACCAGGAACTCCAAATCCGACCGGCACTGTGGGAGAAAATCAAAGTTCCGAGGGTCCGACCGATTCAGACACTAGTCCCAGCTCCATGTTGAGGCCGGAACTTGATTCCGCCGACTCTCCACCATTAGGTGATGCCTGGAAGAAGCAGAGGAGCGATTTGGAGCAGTTGCTGTTGCAGGTTCAGGAAACCATCACCGAAGCCGAAACGAGTGAGCCGATCTTGGCAGACGAACTCTACGATTCGTTCCGCGAAATCAAACAGCAAGGCACCGAACAGAATCTCGAGAGAATCCCAGCCCTACTTGAACGAGGTCTCGATCAACCAGCCCTTGAATCTGCACAAGCCGCGACGCAAGGGATCCGGACACTGCGTGAACAGATCGAATCCTCCTCTGAGAATATTCTCGGGAACTCCACAGAATCGTTGCGGCGCGCGATGCGTGAACTTGATCGGGCCCGGGATCAACTGCAGCAAGAGATCGATGCCAACACACGCGACGAGCAAGAAACGCCAGCTGCTGGTTCCTCCGAGCAAAGTACGAAAGAATCTGAAAACGAAGGTCGTGGTCCAACGTCCCAACAGCCTGGCAACGCACAAACGCCCGGTTCGACAGAATCCCAGGAGGCGAATTCCGAGTCCGATACCGAATCCGGTCAAGATCCTGCTAGTCCCTCGCGTTCGAACCCGTCCGACACAGAGCAACCAGGCGAGGGACAACCAGGCGAGGGACAACCCGGTGAGGGACAACGTGGCGAGAGTCAACCTAGTGGGCAACCAAAAGACGGGCAACCAAAAGACGGGCAAGCAACGAGTGGGCAGCCACGCGAAGGAGAGCCGAGCAATGGGCAAACGCCGAGCGCTCAGCGTCGTAGCGGTCAGGGCAATGCTCAGGGCACAACACAGGGCGGCGGCAGTCAAACCGGAGGGGCTTCGTTGGAACGCATGGCACAAGCCACGGAGGGTGCATCACCACTGACAGGCGGTGAGTTTACGGAGTGGTCCGACGCAATCCGCGACGTAGAAGAATTGGTTTCGGATCCGGACATGCGGGCGGAAGCGGCGCGCATTCGCGAAGCGGCGCGAGAGATGCGCATCGAATACAAGCGGCACTCCAAGTTACCCGAGTGGCCGTTGGTGCAGCGTTTAATTGCAGAACCGATGGATCAATTGCGCAACAAGATCTCGCAAGAGCTTTTGCGCAAGTCCGCCGAAAAGAATCAGATCGTGCCCTTGGATCGCGATCCCGTACCGAATCAGTTTCAGCGACAACTGGACCGCTACTTTGAGAACCTGGGTTCGGGAGCAGCGCAGTGAGCGATCTGCTGCCTGAAATTGTCTTTGCCCGATCGCAATGGATTCCCTGGGCGCTCGGGTTTGCTGTTGTTCTATTGTTGGTATCCATGCTGTCGTATCGCGGCAGCGCGATGCCGTTGCGATGGCGATTGTTGGCGTGGACATTGCGATTGGCCGGGATCGGATTGCTGCTGTTTTGCTGGTTGGAACCGATGGCCAGCGTAGAGCGTCCCAAGCCGCAAGCCAATACGTTGGCGGTACTCGTCGACAACAGTGGTTCGATGCGTCCGCTGGTTGATCAACCTGATATCTCTGACTTAAATCCGAACCGACCGCTCGACGCCACGATCGCTTCATTTCGACAAGTGCTTTCCGACGATGCCGCATGGGTTTTGAAGGCTACGGAAGACTTTCGCGTTCGCAAGTATTTGTTCGACACGTCGGCTAGCCCGATCGATTCGTTTCAAGATTGGAACGGGACGGGCCTGAGTTCTTCGATCCATCAAGCGCTTCGCGGGATTGAAGATCGGTATCGGGGTCAACCGCTGGCCGGAATTGTCTTGCTGTCCGACGGGCGGTCTACGGACGCAGCTTCGGCGACCGCCGCAATCAATGCAGCGGCCGCGCTGCAAATCCCGGTCTTTCCGGTCCGCTTGGAACGCAATGCTGCGTTTCGTGATCTGCGCATCGAAAAGGTCAGCGTCCTGCAATCTGAATTTGAAACCGCTCCGATCGCGATTACGGCAACGGTGTCTCACACCGGCTACGATGGGACCGATGCCAAAATTGAGTTGATCGACGCATCGGGTGCCCTTCTCGAGACTCAAACGCTACGCCTCGGGCCAGAAGAATCACCGAAAAGCGCCGTGTTCCGTTTTCGACCGGAGTCCTCGGGCGTGAGCGCGTATTCATTGGTTGTCCGATCCACCACCGATACGTCTTGGTCGACGTCGCAATTGCTCAGCAATCCGGAATTGCGATCGCCGGCAGAAATAACGCTGGGCAATAACCGACGTTTTCAGGTCGTCGATCGCGGCATGGGACCCTATCGTATCCTTTACCTCGCTGGCCGACCCAACTGGGAATACAAGTTCCTAAGGCGAGCGCTCGATGAGGACGCCGAGCTATCGCTGACTTCGCTCGTCCGGATCGCTAAGAAGGAAATGAAATTCAGTTTTCGAAATTCGAAGATGGAATCCACCAATCCGCTGTTCTCGGGTTTTGAAGATATCTCGGAAGAGGAGAAGGAGCAGTACGACGAACCCGTGTTCGCTCGACTGGGCGTGCAATCCGAAGGCGAATTGAAACAGGGGTTTCCCAAAGATGCAGGGGAGCTTTTCGAATTCCATGCGATCATCATCGACGACTTGGAGCACGAGTTCCTAACCTTAGATCAGCAACAATTGCTTCGACAGTTCGTTGCCGTGCGGGGCGGGGCATTGGTCGTGTTGGGTGGTCAAGAGAGCATGCGAGGCAAAGGATTTCGCGACTCAATCCTCGGTCAACTGTTACCTGTCTATGGAGACGCCAAGCCAATCGAAGTCGCAATTCCTGCGGGCATCGATTTTTCTACGGAGAGCCTTCGGTTTCAATTGACACGCGACGGTTGGTTGCAGTCCTTTCTAAGGCTGTCCGACAACGAGTCTGCGGAGCGAAAGCGACTTGAGGAGATGCCGGGTTTTCAGGTATGGAACGACACTTCGCAGCTCAAGCCAGGTGCCTCGGTGTTGGTCGAAGGGGAACAGGCCGATGGTACAAAAATCCCTTTGCTCGTATCGCAACGCTTTGGACGAGGCCGCACCTCAGCCATGATGCTGGGCGATTTTTGGCGGTGGGGCCTCAAGTTTGAAGGGGAGGGCACCAGTCCTCTCTTCCAAGCTTGGCGTCAAATTATGCGTGCCATGATCGCCGATGTCCCGCGTTCCATTCAGATCCGCCCGTCCATCGACCCAAGCAATCCGCGAAGCGCTAACATCGCGATCTCGGTCGCAGGTCCTGACTTTGAGTCCGTCGACAATGCAATCGTTTCATTGGAGTTTCGAGGTCCAGGCATGGAGGCCATGCCAGTCGTAGCACAACCTTCCGAGACAAAGGTGGGCGAGTACGAATCCTCGTGGATCATGAATGCGCCAGGCGTTTACTCCGTCACCGCCAACGTCCGAGCCGCCGATGGCAGCTTGCTGGGAACGCAAACCTCGGGTTGGGTTCATGAACCCTCGGCTACCGAATACGCGAGACTAGGCATCGACGATGCCTTTTTGAACCGTATCGCAGAGGAATCCGGCGGGCGCGTTCTCGACATCGATCAACTCGATCAACTCGGCGGATTGATCCCAATGGAAAAGGTTCCCATCCGTGAAGTCCGTGTGTTTCCCTTTTGGCACTCACCGTGGATTCTTTGCATTGCCATTTCTTGCATTGCCCTCGAATGGTTGCTGAGGCGTCGCTATGGCTTGGTCTGAGTTCTCATCCAATCGCACACGGCTTTCCGTGCTTCAGGCCGTTTGCATGACCGTGTTGACGGTAGCCCATTGCGGGGCGCAGGAACCCGTGATGACCAGCGATGCCGCACGGCGCATTCTCATCGTGCTCGGTGCAGAAGGGGAACCGCAATACGGCGAAGCGTTCCGAACATGGGGCCAGCGTTGGCAAGCGGCGCAGGGTGCATCCGAACTTCGATTGATCGATGGCACCGCTACCGCCATTGACACCGATACCATCATTGACACCGATACCACCAATAACACGGAGCGCGAAGGTACATCCTCGGATCGGGACGCATTGTTGCAATGGATTTCGGAAGCCTCCGAGGAAGGCAAGGAGCACTGGTTGATCTTGATCGGGCATGGCACGCAGGATCGCAAGGACGCGTCCTTCAATTTGCGGGGTCCAGATATCTCAGCGACGGAACTGGCTGCGGCACTCGCACAGCGACCAGGAAAATGGGTCATCATCGTCTGCTCGTCGTGCAGCGCGCCGTTCCTAAAGTCCATTTCCGGTCCGGATCGGATCATAATCACGGCTACCAAAACGGGTGCGGAGGAAAACTTCTCGCGCTTTGGCGATTTCCTGTCGATGGCAATTTCCGATCAGACCGCCGACTTGGATCACGATGCGTCCGTCTCGGTTTTGGAAGCGTTTCTGGCCGCCAGCCAGGGGGTGGCCAAGTACTACGAAGAGCGTGGATTGTTGGCGACCGAGCAAGCATTGTTGGACGACAACGGCGATGGCCGCGGAACACCAGGCGTTTTCTATCGGGGTATACGAGCCATCAAAGCCCCGGCCGAGGGCGCTTCGCTCGACGGACCGGTCGCGTCGCGAACGATCTGGCAATCGAATAGCGATTCGCCATTGCCGCCAGACCGACTCGCGGAAATCGAAATCATCGAGCAACGCATTGAAGACATTCGCGGTCGCAAAGGGACATTCGAGGAAGACGAATACTATTCGCAACTCGAACGGCTGTTGCTAAAGATTGCTCGGCTTCGTGGCTTGATCCAGAATTGAGTCGCATTTCGGTCGGCTGGAGAAAATGGTTCTTTTTAGGATTGCGAAGTAGCGTACGCCTCGCTTGAGCACATCCCACCATGCCCGGGCGAAGCTACGATGATGGTGTTCTCGATAGGATCCGGCAGCCAGAATAAGCCCCGGAACTTCGATCACTAGAATGTCCATTCACTCGAGGCAGGAACACCCAACCATGCGCGCCATGTCAATCCTAACAGTCACGTTACTTGCTCTCACCGTTACGCCTCCGTTACAAGCGGATGAGTCGGAACGTCGCGTCACGGCGGTACGGGGCGATCGGAGCAAAATGCCCGCCGGTGGACGCTGGATCTACAACGATTTGGACGCTGGCTTCGCTTTGGCTAAAGCGAACAAGAAGCCGCTGTTGGTGGTCCTGCGCTGCTTGCCGTGCAAGGCATGTACCGGTATCGACGAGAGCGTTTTGCAGGCCAAGTCGCTTCAACCACTGCTGGACCAGTTCGTATGCGTTCGAGTGATCAACGCAAATGCGCTGGACTTGTCCAAGTTCCAGTTCGATTACGACCTCTCCTTTTCGACCATGCTCTTTCATTCCGACGGGACCATCTACGGTCGCTTCGGATCGTGGCAGCACCAGCTGGACGAAATGGATACAACGATCGACTCGTTTGAAGTTGCACTCATGAAAGTCCTCGAGCTGCATCGCGATTACCCAGCGAACGCAGAACAACTTCAGAAGAAGCAAGGTTTGCCAACCCCCTTTGCAACACCGATCGAGATTCCGGGCTTGGCGGGCAAATACGGGCGCGAGTTGAAATGGGAAGGGGACGTGATGAAGAGTTGCGTGCATTGCCATCAGATAGGGGACGCCTATCGAAGCTGGTATCGAGATCGCGAACAATCGATTCCGCTCGAATTGATCTACCCCATGCCCGATCCAGCGACCCTCGGTCTGAAACTCGATCCACGTACTGTGACTCGCGTGCGCGCAGTCGCAGCCGATAGCATCGCTGCGCACTCGGGTTTGCAAGTCGGCGATACGCTTCAACGCGTCGATGGTGCACCAATTGTTTCGATCGCCGACGTGGCTTGGGCCCTCCACCGTTTTCCAGATTCCGGCTCGTTGTCTTTGTCCGTACTGCGCAACGGAAAGCCTTTGGAACTACCACTGCAACTACCGTTGCAATGGCGTTTCCAATCCGACATTTCGAATCGCGTTGGCACCTGGGACATGCGCGCCATGGTCCTGGGCGGAATGGTTTTAAAGCCACTGACAGCTAACAAGCGAGACACTATGAAAATCGCTCCTACGGAGTTGGGGCTGCGTGTCACGCACGTGGGTGAATACGGTACCCATGCCGTCGCCAAGAAAGCAGGTTTTCAAAAGGAAGATGTGGTGCTGACAATCGACGGGATCGACCAACCCATGAGCGAGAGTGAATTGATCGGACGGTTATTGCAACGATTCCCCGGCAAAGGTTTGGTGTCTGTGAAACTGCTACGTGGAAACGAACGGATCGAATTGCAGTTACCGATCCAATGATGCGCACGAGACGCGGAGCCCTTTCCACGAATAGGGATTCCACTTTTTCATGAAGTTCTCGCGAATGAGCGATCGCAAGCCCAGTCGCTCGCTCATCCTGGGAGAAAACTCGCAATAATCGTCACCTTCTTCATGAGCTAAGTGTCGCCTTTCGCTCCGCGAAAGTAGCGTCACCCGATTCTTTCGCGGAGCGAGAGTGGATTGGGACCACGATTCTTTCGCGGAGCGAAAGACGACTATCAACGCTATGCCTATTTAACTTCGAAGTGAATTCACTTTTTAAAATCCTTCCTCCCTGAGAATAGCCCACCTATGAAACGCAAGCCATCCGTTCAACCACGTACGACAGCCAAAGCCCGCATCGGTGTCGTGCTCGTCAGCGCACTGACTCTGACCTTGGGTCCCACGTATCGATTGAGCGCGCAGGAGGCAGCGTCGCCGCTAGCCCCAGGTTCCCGAATCGAGGAACCGGAGTGGGTAGGCCGGCAGGAAGATGGCGCCATCGTCACGCCGGTCCATCAGCGCTTGACTCCGTACGGCACGTCGATTGAACTGCCGGGCATGCGGCCGCAAGTCGTCGCGATTTCTCCCGACGGTCGATTGGGAGTGCTATCGGGCAAAACCAGCAAACTGGTTGTGTTTGACCCGATCACCGGCGAGATACGCGCGCGGCTTGATTTCCCGAATGAAGGCCAAACGCTCGACGCATCGGAGCCGGCCAACAACAATCTTAAACCGGACAGTGCGGCCTTGGTCAGCTACACCGGACTTATCTTCTCAAGCGATGGTACGCGGATCTATCTAAGCAACGTTCAGGGGTCGATCAAAGTCTTCTCAGTCGACGCTGCGGGAACGGTTGCACCATCGCACGTCCTGCGTTTACCAGCTGCCAACGCGCCGCAGCGAAAACCAGAGATTCCCAGTGGTCTCGCCTTGTCTGCCGACGGAACGCGATTGTATGTGTGCGGAAATCTCTCCAATCAATTGCATGAGTTGGATGTTGTGTCGGGAGAAACCTTGCGATCCATTGCGGTAGGGGTCGCACCTTACGATGTAGTCATCGTGGATGGTCAAGCCATCGTTAGCAACTGGGGAGGACGTCGGCCGAATGACAGCGATCTCGTCGGTCCGGCGGGAAAAGGAACGACGGTACGCGTCGATCCAGTCCGTCATATTGCGAGTGAAGGATCCCTGAGCATCATCGAGCTGGCAACGGCAACCTCGACCGAAGTATTGGTCGGATTGCATCCGTCCGGATTGGCGGTTTCACCGGATCAAAAGTATGTGGTTTGTGCCAATGCCGCGAGCGATTCGTTGAGCCTACTTGAGTTGGCATCGAAGCGAGTGATTGAGACGGTTTCGATGAAGCAGAGTCCGTCGGATCTGTTTGGCGCGACACCCAACGCGTTGACCTTCGCCAAAACAGGTCGTCGCCTGTACGTCGCCAATGGAACTCAGAATGCAATCGGCGTCGTGGATTTCGATCCCAAAGATCGTGGTGAGACCAAGCTCGTGGGAATGATCCCGGTTGGCTGGTTTCCGGGCGCCGTGGCACTTCATCCCGACCAATCGCATTTGTTGGTGGCCAACATCAAGGGCTTGCCGATCGAACCACGAGCTCAAGGGCAGGGGCGTGGCTTCAACAGCCATCAGTATCAAGGCAGTTTGTCGATCGTTCCATTGCCGGAAGATGCATTGCTACCGGAGCTCTCCGAACGCTCGGCTCGCAACATGCGTTATGAAGC
>JBGSHV010000020.1:0-4526 GCA_041752005.1 Pirellula sp.
CCATACAGTATGAAGCGATCGGACCATTGAGGGGGATGGTCCAGCAGCCAATCAGCGGAGCCGGCGACCAAGGGTGACTCGTATTGCCCGCAGACCTGCATTGCCAGTAGTCCGGCCGCGGTCATGGTGAACGAAGCGCCACCTCCATTGGGCTCGTACGAGAATCCGTTTTTGATTTCGCGCGGGTTTCCTTGCCCGTCCAGCGGTGATGTAAACGATCGTTTCAAATAGCCGATCGCGTCGTCAATGGTTTTCGATGCGATGTCCAAGCCGTCGTTCTTGGCGCTCCTCAATGCCATGAGTTGCCAAACCGTAACCGACAAATCGCTATCCCCTGAATCGGGAGTGTAACGCCAACCTCCCCGTGCGATGGCTCCCTTTTTGACGCGCTGGCTGCGAACGATTAACTCGATGGCTTTTTCACACGCGTCATGGACCTTGCGATCCATCGTGGCATCGACCCCCATGCCGAGCATTTCCGTCAGCATGAGCGTGACAATTCCATGGCCGTACATTCGTGAACCATCCGATGCACCGAAGTAACCTTGAACATCCTGTCGACCTTCGGACAAAAGGAAATTGAGGGCTCGTGTCATCGCGATTCCCTCGCGGGTCAGATCCACAGGTTGATGCCCAGCAGATGCCATGGCCATGATGGCCAATGCGGTCATGGCATTCTCATGCCCCCGATCGTTGATCGAACCATTGGGCTTTTGCTGAGCAACAAGAAACTGAATCCCCTTCTCGACCGCAGCATCGATTTCATCGCCGGCCCAACCTGGAATCGGAACTGTCAATTCCATCGCGTGCGACTCTCGGGAATCGCATACGCTCAGCACAAGGCTCATCGCAAAAACAAACACCCTACAAGTCATCAGCCCGCTCGTTGACTTTTTCGAGTATGTCGAGCAACACACGATCGACTTCGATCCCTTCTGCCTGCGCTTCGAAGTTCAACAACACGCGATGTCGAAGTGAAGGTAGCAGTACCCGTCGCACATCTTCGAAGCTCACGTTGTAGCGGCCGTCGAGCAAGGCCCGTACCTTGGCGGCCAACGCGATGGTTTGCGCGCCGCGTGGACTCGCACCCCACCGAATGTACTGATTGGTAACGGCTGGAGCGAGTTCACCTTCGGGATGGGTGGCTAGGATCAAACGGGCGA
The DNA here is from genome assembly GCA_041752005.1 of Pirellula sp. Lineage (GTDB taxonomy): Bacteria > Planctomycetota > Planctomycetia > Pirellulales > Pirellulaceae > JBKCUI01. Next base: position 1,164 of record JBGSHV010000020.1, read on the forward strand.
TGTAATCCTGAACATGCTTTGCCAATACGACTTCACGTACCAACCGCTGCCAATGCAGGATCTCCTCTCCATCCATTACCTTTTCGGGAACGACGGTCACCCCGCGGGTGGTGCGATCGATGATGGTGTTGAGCTCTTCGCGTGTCGAGTAGCCAACGACCAACTTGAAAAGGAAACGGTCGAGTTGGGCTTCGGGGAGCGGGTAAGTCCCTTCCTGTTCGATCGGGTTTTGGGTGGCCAAGACGAAGAAGGGTTTCTTCAGTTCGTATCGAATGCCCGCAACGGTCACCGTTCCTTCTTGCATGGTCTCGAGCAACGCGGATTGTGTTTTGGGTGTGGCCCGGTTGATTTCATCGGCGAGGCAGATTTGGGTGAAGATGGGCCCTTTTTGGAATTGAAAGACGCGGCGTCCTTCCTCTTCCACGATCATGTTGGTGCCGAGGATGTCCGAGGGCATCAAGTCGGGAGTGAATTGAACGCGATTGAAATCGAGGGACAGAGTTTCCGATAAGGTTCGGATAAGCATCGTTTTGCCCAGGCCTGGTACGCCTTCGAGCAAGCAATGACCGCCGACGAAAATTGCGGTCAGAACGCCATGGACGATCTCATCGTGGCCGACGATCACGCGTCCGATTTGATCGCGGACGGCGGTGTACCGTTCGCGAAAGCGTTCGGCTTCTTTCTGCATCGACTCGACAACGTTGCTCATCTGGTTACTTTCGGAACAGGGATTAGGGCAGAACGGGTGTTCGGACGTGTTTTAAAATGTTAGCCGCAGGCGCTAGCCGCGTGAGGCAAGCCAGGCCATACGAGGATCTACAAAGTATCTAGCAACTCCCGCATTTAAGAATTATTCTTTTTGGCTTTTCGTTTGGCTTCGAGCAAACGGGCAGTGTAGCTGGTGTCTTCTTCAGTCTGCATGCCAGGTTTGGGACCTGTCTCGACAGGTTTCGATGGGTTCTTTTCGGTCTTTCCGAATGAATTCGCAGGATTTTCGGAGGGAGTCGTGGGTTCGGGCAACTCGATCGAAACGGCAGCTCTTTGGCGATCGAGTTCGCCGGAGACTTGGGTTTTGCTGGATCGCAATCGATCGATACTTTGACGGCGTTTTTGATCTGCGTCGCTGGTTGAGCGAGGCCGCATCCGCATCGCGATCCAGCGTAGTGGAGCGCCCAGATCGAGTGCCACGCGGCGAACAAACACGTCCGCGAAGAAAAGCGATGCTCCGATCAGGACTGCTATTGGCCAGATGTCTTGCAGCGAACGAGCGGGCGCGATGCCTGGCCGGTACGTATCGAACGCAAGAGCGTCCTCCATCGTCGAAGCTTCCAAGGCTGGCATTAGCTGACCCGAGTCGCCCCCTTCAGGGGTTTGCTTGGCGAGTTGTTCGAGCAATCGCAAATTGGCTTGTCGGACACGGTACTCGTCCGAAAACGGAACGGTTACGCCCGTGGTGATGGCGGCTTTGCCAGCCCCAGGGCTGACGCTGACCATGAAGCTGCCCGCGGAGTCCGGTACGAATTCCCCAACGTAACGACCGGGTGCTTGCTGGCGAAGTGGAACGGATATGGGCTGCAGATCGGGTCCGATGGCGGTTGCGTTCATGTCGAGGAAGTTCAGGAATTTGTCTTCGGCGTCCAACGCGTTGACGATCAGCTGCACACGTCCATCCTTGATGTTCGTCGCGATCGAGTACTTGCCGTCATCGTTCGATGGCCGCATCGTCCAGCGGACCAGTTGCGAGAAGAACTGGTCGTAATAGGGGGTCCCGACCCATTGCGTGGCCCAGCGTTTTCCAGCATCACTCGTGAAAACCGCTGTGCGTCCCAGGCCATAATTCCAGACCGCCAGTACGGACGCAGTGTCCGGCTCGGCTGGCATGGGAGACAAGATAGGAACCTCGACCAGCGGACTGTCCTTGCGTTCGGTGAGCACGAAGCCACTGATGGTGGGCAGTTGGCCATTGATGCCCGACATGATTTCGTGGCCTGGGAGTTGGATGTTGGGAATGACTCCGCCATCGGGCTCATAAACCAAAGGCCGAGAAACGCGCCGGGCCTCGCGCATGAAAATCTTTGGAAGCGTGGCCGCGTTGGTCACGACGTAGTAGTTGCCACCGGTTTTATTCGCGATGCGTTTCAATTCGGCCGTGCCTACCGATCCGTGAGCTCCGACGGCGACGGTTGAGATTTTGATTTTGTTGTTGGAAAAGTCATTGAGAACCGTAGCGGACGCGGGCGTGGGATCGCCGTCGCTGATGATGATCATGTGCTTGACCGAAGCGTTCACTTTTTTCAGTGATGCGATGGCGAGCCGCAGACTGGAGTCGAAGTCTGGCATGTCGCCGGGCACCATGCGGCTCATGCGCGATCGCATCAAATTGCGATTCTCGCCGACTTTGGCAAATCCGTTGTCGGGTGTACCCCACAACCATTTGTCGCCGGACATGTCGTATTGAACCACCCCGCAATAGTCTTGTGGGCCGAGGGCTTCCAGTGCGGCCTTGCCAATCATCTTCTGCCAGTAGTTGCCTTCGGCCATTTCCGAAGCATGCATGACCATGGCCAACGCGCCAACGGCTTCGACCTTGCTGTTTTTGATCGCAAAATCGACCGGCATGGCGGTTTCGAGTTTGGTGTTGGTCCAGCCACCGGCACCAAAGGCTTCGGGGCCGCCCAGCATGAGGAGTCCCATCCCGAACTGCTGGACGCTCTGGACGAGCATTTCGATTTGGTCATCGGTGACCGAGACGATCTGAGTGATGTCTTCGCCACTCGTGCGCGGGACTCCCGCCAAGATCACGGAGTCGTAGGTCTGCAGTTCGATCAAGCTAGAAAAAAGATTGCCGGTGCTTCGAACATCGACATCGATGTCATTGCGACGCAAGGCTTCGATCAACGATTCGTAATTGCCCGGGTTGTTGGCATCTTCGATCAGCATGACTCGGCCGCGACCGCGGGCGTACGTGAAGGCGGTGGCACGATTGTTTTGCGCGATCGTGTCGTCCCCTTTGTCGGTGGTTGTGAACTCAGCTTCGTAGGTGTAGCCGGCCGTTTCGTCGATGCGATGCGGAATAGGAATCACATTGATATCGCGATCGAGGGTGTAGGCACCATCGGCCAACACGTCGACTTGGTTACCGATTCGGCGGATCACGCGCAATCGGCCGTCGATCTCCTTGGGTTCCACCCCGGCTTCGTGGTAGCGGTTGATCACGACCCGCGCGTCCACCGTTTGCCCTTGGCGAACGAACCCAGGCACGTCGATCTTCTCGACTAGTATTTCGGTAGTGGAGTCCAATCGGACGGGCAAGACATCGATCCCAACTCCGGTTTCTGCCAGTCGTTTGGCAGCGGCTTCGGC
>JBGSHV010000021.1:0-7976 GCA_041752005.1 Pirellula sp.
GATTGGTCAGTGCCGTGCCTGGTGCGAAGGACCATGACCATGTTCCATCACCATTCTTCACGACCGTTCCAAGCGACGCAGACAACGTCACCTCGTCCCCTTGTGGGTCACTCCACGTACCCGTATTGGTCAACGTCGATAAAACGTTGCCGGTTACCGCTGCCGCGGATACGGTCAGCTCCGGGGCGATGTTTTCGTTTTCGGTGTAAAAGATCTCCAGTTGGGGTGCCGGGGCCAATTGCGCGTCAAAGGGATACTCCGATGAGGCAAAGAACCATCCGTTGGTACCCGAGGTCCACGGCAGAACGGCCCAACCATAATTGGTCGTTCCATTCACCCAAGCCTGAACATCATCAATGACTTCAAAGTCTACGATTCCGGCTTGAGCGTCGGGAGTTCGGGAATCGTTCCCCGCTTGGAAACTGATCGCCGATGCCGCTTCAGAGCCATCGGATTGGATTCCATCGGTGAATGTCGTCCAAAGATCGTCCTCGGACCAATCAACAAGCATACGGTGGAAGGAGCCGCCGTCTCCTACACCGTTGTTACCATAGGTCGACAACGTCAAGACCGCATCGTGAATGATCGCATTTGGGGGCACTTGTCCGGTCCCGATACCCACGATGTCATTGAATCGCAATAGCGATTGCAGCCGTTGCGTTGATGCATCTTCGAAGTCGGTACCAATAAAGAACTCCTCAGCTTGCGAGGTGATACGGTCTGCTGCGATCGCTGTATCAAGCGTTCCAGTGTAACCATTAACTCCCTGCTGGAAGATAACGGATTTCGTTCCGGCAGGAACCCATTCGATACGCAACAGGGGTCGCTGGGCCTGAATCGCGGCTTCTGATGGCGAAAAAGCCCATCCATCCGTTCCACCTTCGTGCGGTTCCAGCAACCAACCTAAATTGCTCGCCCCTTCTTTCCAGGCCTTGATGTCGTTGGTCACTGCAACAGCGCTGAAACCGCCACCGGTCGCACCGGATGTATCGAGTGTTCCCCACAGGGACTGATACTCGAAAGAAGCCTCGATGCCGTCGGTATCAACTCCGAAATCAAAACTGTTCCAAGTGGAAGTAGCATCGTTCCATGGTTGAAGCATGCGATAAAATCGGGCACCATCCCCGGTGTTATTCGTGTTCAGGAACAGTGAGGCTGAAGTAATTATCGCGTCGCTTGGGATTTGAGCGATCGCGTTTCCGATGATATCCTCAAACTGGAGCAATACCTGCGTTTTGTTGGTCGAACCTTCATTGGGCCAATCGACTAACAAACCGCTGGAGTCGCCTCCCGTTGGAAACGCTGTGCTGGGATTGCTCTGGGAAAGTTGTGTGTCGCGGGCCCCATCGTAAACACCCCAACCGCGATCGACCCCATGCTGGAATTCCAGGACTCTCTTGAGACCGATGCGAATCGTTTTGTTGACCGAGGGGATCACCACGCCATCACCATCGACCAAGGAGAATTGAATTGCACGCGTTCCGGTCGAATTCATGGACTGACTGCGGTAGGTCAAGGCTCGTGCGACCGCTTGAGCTGCTTCGCGTGTCGCCGACGCATTGAATGTGACGGTCAAGTTGCTGACGCCGCCACCATTGTTGATGGTTCCCACGACCGTTCCACCGAACGAAATTTCGTTCCCAAATACTCCGACCTGTCCGGGTCCTGCCCCCTCGTTGCGCACTGCCAATCTGTCGTTTGCGTTCCCGTTTTCGGTGATCGTTGCGGTCAACGATCCCCCATCCAGATAAGCTCCCGTGCCAACGATCTCGAATCGCCCGTCGACACCGACGCCCTCTTGTCCGATCCCGTATTGAGTGAACGGATCGGAGCCTGACAAGGCCAAATCCAAGTCAACATTTACCACCGAAACGTCCGGAACCGTTAGGCCGTTGTATAGCAGATCGGTGCTGACAGTGGCATCGGTCAATATCAAGAACGCAATATCTCCGTCGATCGATGCATCGCCTACACCCGTGATTGTCACAGGTTGCGGCACATTCCAGTTGGTCGCGTCAAAGGTCAGCAGGTTCGGTGAAACCGTTCCTTCGGCTGTGTTGTCCGAACTAAGTCCGAAACTGACCTGCCCAGTTGGAATGGAAGTGAGCACTACCGTAAACATTGCCGTCCCACCTCGCTCATCGGTCAACAAATCCGACGTTTGGGAAACGCTGACCGAAGCGATGTCGTTGTCCTCATTGATAAGTACGACGTCCGAAGCGAACACGTTGTTGAAGAGCACATCGCTGCTCGTCACCGTCGTTACGATTGTATAGGCTATAGCTCCGTCGACGACAAAATCATCTTGACCGACTACCGTGACGGTCTGTGGAACATCCCAGTTGCCTGGTGTGAAAACCAAGGAAGTAACCGTAGGGACACCTTCACTCGTATTGCTGGACATCAAATCAATCGTGACATCCGCCGTGGGCTGCACGGCCAGGACGATATCGAAAGTCGCTTGGCCACCCAACTCCGTGGTCGAGATACCTGAGGTAGGGGTAACCGAGACACGGTCGCCGGTTACCGTGACCGCCACGGTAGTCGTCGAGATTAGCCCGTTGGCATCGATGATCGAGTAATTGAACGTGTCAACCAACGATTGTCCTGGACCCAATGCAGCGATGGATCCGCCGGCCGCCGATGGGTCATAACTAATCGTCCCATCGATATTCAATGCGACGGTTGCCCCAAGCTGACTGACACTATCAAAGGTGTTGATCGAAAAAGGATTCGCAGCCAAACGCTCCAACGGATCGGCGAATGGCAAGAAAAGAAACTGAACATCTCCCGAAGCCTGCGTGAACGAGTTGGCCAAACGCAGCGTGAGTTGGTAGTTTTCCCCTGAGGCGGTGTGCATCACCGCCAGATTGGACGGAACTTCGGCCGTCAGGCTGTTGACCGTGTCGGTCGTGGTTCCCGAGGCGACAGCCAGCAACGCTCCGGTGGTGGGCGACTGGCCTGGAATTGAGAGCGTCAAGGCCCCGGTAAAATCACTGGTAACGGAAACGCCGCCGTAAGCCTGCGACAAAATCCCGTTGATCGCGTCCCAGCGGCCCGCAATCAGATTCGGTGTCGTGGCGGGGATGTAAATGAAACTGATGCCATCGTTTTCGAAACCGGTCAAGGAATCGTTGTCCGTGTTTCGAACTTGCCACCGGTTTGTTCCGGGTATCGGTCGCACCGACAAAATGTTGTCATCATTGGACGCTGTGGTTGCAAAGAGAAAGCCGCTGGTCTCCGAGTCCGTCGCTTCCGGAACAGCGATCTCGTAAAGTCCCGCCGTCACCAGAACGACGTCGGCCTGAGCCACGCCCCGTCCGGTCCGAAGGATGCCGGTCGAATCAACGTGGCCACTCGTCCATCCATCAGCGAACGGAAAAAAGCCAGCTGAAAACGGAGCTGTTCGCTCTCCGTTGCCCCCTGATCCACGCTCGGTCGCTACCCAGTATCCGGAATTCTCCCCGTTCAACACATTGCCATATGTATTCACGGTGTTGAAGGGATCCGTGTTATTGGCCGATGTTCCAATCAAAACACCAAGCGACTGCTGCAACGGATTCCCATCTCGGTTCAAGGCTACATCGCCAAGATTTTGGGCCGATGCGATTCCTATCCCGTTCGGTGATGCCGTGGATGCCGAAACCGACCAGACTGTCGTTTCATTGCTCGTTGCATCGGTGTTCCCGTCGACATTAGCGGCGGCGACAGAATAGATGGAATTCTCCGGATCGTAATCGTTGGTGAGGATGGGGATGATGACCGCGGAATCCTTGGTAGTGGAACCAACATCAGCAACCGCCTTAACCCCTTCGGACACGCTAGTGACGTTACCAGTGATCAAGGGGGTCGTTACGCTCGCTCCGAAAAGATCCGTTGCAGTAATTTGCATCGTGAAGGCGCCGTTGAGATCCTCAAGTGGGAACAGCGTTAACGAAGAACCAACAATGGAGGCAGAGATCGGAGCACCATCGCTCAACACAATATTGTAGCTGAGCGAATCCGAGGCATCGTAATCGGCGAAGAAAGTCGTCAAATCGAATACCTGTGACGCACCTTCCTCCACGAACGAGAGGGGTGAGAACGCTCCAGTCGTATACGGCGCATCATTGACACCGCGCAAGGTCACGGCCGCAGTGGCGGAAGCAAATGCCGACCCGTCGGTCGCTTCATAAAGGAACAAGTCTTCGACAACTGCTCCTTCACCTAGCGATCGTAAATCTTCAAAGGAGTAGCCGTAGCCGATCGTCCCATCGGGGTTGATCGTCAACGAAACGCCATTGTCGCTCAAGCTGCTGGACGGAGCGCTGGTTGAACCGACTTGGTTCACGCTCAACGGAGAACTTGGTGCCAATTGATTCTCAAACGGGATGAAAAAGACGACGAAGTCATCGTTTAGCAAATTCGTCGAGGCGCCCTCGAACTGGATCTGTCGAATATCGAAATCTGTCCCGTTGGCGGCTGGTTGGTAGGAGAAATAGACGTTGGCACCGCGGGCTCTATCAAAATCCGACGACTCGATGACCAGGATACCGGTTTCAGGGGACTGACCAGGAATCGACATCGTCCAGTTCCCATCGCCGGACCGCTGAATGGAAAAATCGCCATGGGATTGGATCAGAGGATTGGAGATGGCAGTATCCCCGCGCACGTGTCCTCCGATCAGTCCCTGGGCACTGCGAGGAATATAAAGCAAGCTGAATGCGCTGTTTTCTCCCCCGCTGAAAGCAGCGGAATTGTCACGAAGATTGACGCGCCAAGTATTACCACCCAACGGGACGGCTCGAGAATAGTTGTCGCTGTTGCCTTCGCCGATCGTAAACAAATATCCGTCTTGACGAGAATCCGTTACACCGGCAACAGAAACATCGTACTGCCCTGTACCGGTAGTCGTAACTGTCAAGTTAGGATTGCCGAAAACTTCGGCACCAGTATTGGAATACGATCCACCGACCCAACCTTGTTCATAGGGGAATCTCGCGATCCCCGGTTTGACCATAATCTCGCCATCATTGCCCGGAGCAGCCACCGAAGAAAAAAAGGTATTGTTGTAATTTAGAACCATCAAATTGTTCGCGGTGTTCCCCACATTGTTTGGAATCACATTCTCGCGGGACGTACCAAGGATCATGCCTTGCGTGCGATCGTGGGTCAAAATCGAATCGAAGCCGTTTTCCTGATCGTCGGAATCGTATCCCAAATCGATATCGCCAAAATTGGACGTCGATCGGAACGTCACCCCACCGACGACCAGACTACGCTGCGGCGTCGAAGTGCCGGTGCGATTGGGGACAATATAGGTTGCGCTGTTTGAAGCCTTGTCAGAAGCGGTGGCATCGATGTTGATCGCAGAAACCAATTGATTGAACGAACCGTTGCTATCGTTGGCCAAAACGTTGAATGCAATTTCAGGTGAATAGTTTGCATTCGCATTGGTAACATTGAATTGATCGTTCAACAAATCTGCTGCCATCAGTTGACGGGCTTCGAGCGATTCCAGCCGAAGACCTCGAATCGATGCAGAAGTGGACCGCTTCCCGAGTCGCTTACGTTTGCTGTCCAAACGTAAGCGAAGTTTTCGGTACAAGTCTTTCGGCCCCCAGGAATTTGCAATGGATCGCATGATGACTTTCTCTATCAAGGAAACGCAGTTCAAATACAGCTAAATCTTGTCCGAAATCTTCGGACGTAGAAAACGCATCTTCAGACAAAAAGAATAAACCTCGAGCCACCTACAAACGTTTAGAATGGATGTTTAAACGCGAAGGATTTCGTGAACGTTTGGTGAGTCACGGCTTCAGGTCAGAACAATCGGACTTGAGTTGAATCTCGATGGAACGCATGTCGGCCCGGAGATCGATGAATTTTTGGGAGTCTCGACCGTAACAGTCCGGGATACGCGATGTGGGGGCCGACTCGGAAGCCTCACTCGCCACCTCGGTTTCCTCATGCGATTCCGCGCGATCACCTTCCAATTTACTTTCGGCGACAACAATCACGCGTTTCTTGCCCGGGATAATTCCGATTGTTCGGCTATCAAAGTTCAATCGAAAAACGCCCGACGCATCGGTGACGCCATACGAATAGATCCCTTCATCCGGCGTTTCAAAGCGAATCTCGACACCGCTCAGTGGCGTCCCATCGAGCGTCAAGGTTCCTTGCACATCGATCAATCCAAGATCAGCGTAGTTGGGCTGGCTCGTTGTCGAACATCCGGAACTTAGAATGATGCCTCCCAGCCAAATACATGCAATCACCCCTGGAATCATTCTACGGCTACTTGATAATTCTCTCTGGATCATCGCATTACTCTTGGAAGTCAAGGGTTTCGCCGCCGTCCCTCGAACCTGACGCTCGATAGACGAGGATTTCCGTACTGTCCGATACAAAGATCACGGACCCATCCGCCCGACCGAGCATCGTTCCGCCAACATGAAAACTTCCGAAGGAGACTTCCATCAGATAACCGTTGGTCGCGGGTTTCAGGACTGCGAGATTAGGCTGGACAAACATGCTACCAGCGGCTTCCGTGAACTCGGTTCCGGACGGTCCGCCGTTGCACAAACACGGATCAACCTGCGGTCCGCCAAACGCCCACCAATCCATCCCTTGACCATCCTTGCCAAACTCCGGATCAGTGCGCGATTCGCCAAAGAGAACGGTCCGCGATAGCCCATCGAGAAAATCTCTCAATCGAACGCGACTGCAACCGTACATAGCGCCATCGAGTTGCCGCTCTTCGAACGATTGCGTTCCGGCCACGGTACGCGTCGAAGCATCATCCGAACTGACTCGACTCCCCCCGTTCGCTCGGTAACTTACGGGTACCCTACGCTGGATTCCGTTGTAGTTTAGTGGGGCCAGATACGGACCGCTGGGGCACTGAAACAGGGAAATGGGCGTCTGGCATGCCCTGTAATTGGGACTCGCAGGATCGTTCCAATTACCGGTACCGTTTTCGGCAAAAATCAAGGTGTTAAAAAGGTTGTTTTGCTCGATTTGTGGCAAGATCGCGGAACTCCAAAAAGTTCCGTGTGTATTCCAACCCGAGGGCAGCACTTTGAATGCGCTCTCGTAATTCATGATCGCGAGCGAGAGTTGTCGGACATTGTTCGAACAGCTCATTCGACGTGCCGCCTCACGAGCTTGCTGCACCGCGGGCAGAAGCAGCCCTACGAGAATACCGATGATGGCGATAACCACCAAAAGCTCAACGAGCGTGAAACCAATCCGTGATGTTGTCCGCACCTCTCTGTCTCCTTCACCATTTTTTGGCGTTTAGCCTCGTCAAACCAACACGCAAATAACCGTAAGGATGCATCCCCGCGTTACCGTGAAGCAATCGTGAAGTTTCGGAATGCGAATCATGAATAGCCGTCAGAAACGAACGTCTGCAGGAAGCTTCGTTGGTGGCGAAAACGTCTCCCTTTGACTCGCCCGATCGCATCAATCAACCGTGAGCTTTTGGGTACCGTACGGTAGATGCCAGTACGCGTAAAAGAATCGCTCAATGCAAAGATGATCCCCACCTCGACCGAAGGGACGAGATCTCCATTGGGCGACGCAAAGCATCCATGAGAAAATCGAAACTTTGGTTTCATCTAGAAAGGGCGGTCACTGGTCGTCGAATTGTCTTGAGACATCGGTCCCGCAGGATCGTCGCAAATGGCAACTCTCGTAATTTCAATACAAACAAAAAAGCAGACCACAAAAATGTGATCTGCTTTCGTAGGTTTTCGAAAATCCTTAGTGATTCGTTCCGACGTTCAACCTAAGCCTTCTTCGTGCGACGCCGAATAAACAATCCGCAGCCAACGATGCTGAGCAGTGCTAGCGAAGTCGGCTCCGGTACGGCGGCGATGGTAAAGTTTACTGGCCCTGCGTTCGTTCCGCCTAAATCACCACCCAGTCCGCTGATGGCTCCGTTCTCTGTAAAGGAAACAGAGTAGGTACCATTGCTAACTCCGGTCGTGTCT
>JBGSHV010000022.1:0-50779 GCA_041752005.1 Pirellula sp.
GATTGGTCAGTGCCGTGCCTGGTGCGAAGGACCATGACCATGTTCCATCACCATTCTTCACGACCGTTCCAAGCGACGCAGACAACGTCACCTCGTCCCCTTGTGGGTCACTCCACGTACCCGTATTGGTCAACGTCGATAGAACGTTGCCGGTTACCGCTGCAGACGACACGGTCAGCGTGGGAGGGTCATTTTCCGTAGGTACGACACCTGGGGAACCCTTATCGTTCGTGTTGAAGGTCGGTCCGATTGGGCTCACCGAGCCGTCGACTCCCACCACTGAGGATCGCCAATTGGACCCAAGACTGTTATCCGTAGTGGGATTGGCGAGGTAGATACTTGCGCCCGAGGCGTACGCTGGCCAGAGGGTTCCGTCCTCGGCAAAGTTGACTTCATCGAGCCCGGTTCCTGAGGCATCGCGAAGTACGAGTACTTCATTCGATATACCTGGAGCAGCTAAATTCGATGGATCATTAGCCAAACCGTCATTTCCGGCACCCGGCGACCACAGTACCCCAAACACCTTTGCCGCTGCAGGAACCATCCACTCGGTTCGAAAGAGCGTGTCGCTATTCAAGCCAAAGAAAGAGTTGTAAACCACAGCGACTTGACCCGGAGCGAGGGTGGATCCTGAGGCAAGGATGCCCCATTTCTGCTTGTCCTCGTCATCCAGCTTCCAGCCACTCAAATCCACTGCAGTCTCGCCGCTGTTCAAGATCTCGACCCACTCCGTTCTCGGCTCGCTACCTGCGGGATCGTACATGATCTCCGTAATCTTTACGTCTCCCGTTTCGTTGTCGGTGACCGCAATCATGTCGTCACCCGAAACGAAGCCGACCGCGGACGCTGTAACCTTCAATGACTGTGTACTGTCAAAAAACGCGTCATCCAAGACGGTGATGTTGAAGGATACGGACGCTAGTCCATTGGGAATGACCACCGATGTCGGAACTGTACCGACCGCTGGATTACTGCTGACCAAGAAAACGGTCACATCACCAACGGTTCCGAGATTGCGACTAACCGTCGCAGAAACGACTCCGCCGTTCTCAGCTGCCGTCGCGGGAGCATCGACGGTCAACGTCGGGGCCACAGCGGTCGTGATGTTGTAAGCGGTGGTGTCTAACAAGCCAGGGAATGGGAAGTTGTCCGTGGTGCCAGTGACAACGATATTGTCAATCGCCCACCAATAATCGTTCGTTCCTGTCAGTCCCCATCGGAATTTCATGGAACCCGAATCGGGGTTCGCAACGATGATCGTGCGACGTTCGTCGACGTTAGCCGCTGTTCCTGATCCGTCGGTGTTGGTTATGTCCAAGGTAAGTAGGTTGGTCCAAGTCGCTCCACCGTCGTAGCTCACGTCGACCATTCCGGTCTGATTGTCGCTTTGTGGTGTGGCGCTCATTGACCCTTCCGGCCGGAAACTAGAGTCAAATTCGATCATCACGCTATTCGGCGCAACCGAGTCCAAGTCGATTGCGTTGGTTGTAAACAAACTGTTGAAGCTGTTGTTTGGACGCGAGTAATCGTCCCACTCGTCCGTGTCGCCGATAGCAATCGTTCCACTGCCTCGGGTGAAGTTGACACGACTTTGCCCACCTTGGGACACCCAGAAATCCTTGTCTGCGAAAGTCCAACCCGACCATTCAGGCGCTCCGCCGGGAGGCATCTGCGAGTTGTTGACGGACCAACCAGGCGGTGGCGAAGCCGTAAAGTCCTTGCCATCCGCAGTCACTCCGACAGTCTCGTAGATTGCTGGACCGAGTGGCAAGTACTCGAAGTTCTGCGTAAGCAATGTCGTCCCGACGGTCGCTTGGGCAACACTCGTCAAAACCGCACCGGAGTCGATGATACCGTAATACTCTGAAACGCCACCCAGATTTTCAGGGAAGTCAATCGTGAGCGTATCGCCTGTCACCGTGACGGAGGGCGAATTGATGTCAACGCTGAGGCCCAACTTATCGTCCGACTTGCGGACCATATGGATAAAGCCATTGCCTTTACGAATGTTTTGGTTGAACTGAACGGAGAACAAAGTGTCGACGGGAACATTCGTCGCATCGGGAACTGGGGAAACACCAATGATGCCAAATTCATCATCCATGACCTCGATTTGAATTGAACCGCTACCATAATCGGTAGCCGTTGCCAAAATTGTGACGCTTTGCGGCATGTCCAGAATGGCGTCGTCAACTGCCGTAATCGGGAATGTAGCAAACGACGCGCCGTCGAGGATCGTCACCGTTGCTGGTACAGTTGCTTCCGTCGCATCATTGCTGCTCAACGTCACAACGAGATCACCGACCGTGGTCTCCGTACGCGACACGGTGCCCAGGGCAGTTCCACCGTTTTCACTTATGGAAGTGTTATCGATTGCGATCGACAGCACTGGAAGGTTTCCAGTCTTGAAATCCCAAGCGGTTGGATCCTCAATCCCAGCAAAGGGAACACCAGACCTTTGTCCGCGAATCACGAGGTTGTCCAAGGCCCACCAGTTGTTGGCACCAGTACCCTCTAGCATACCAAATCGAAATCGCATTTGGCCCGATGCTGGACTGTTGAGGGGCGCGTCAACCGTCGCAGCGCCGATGAATTGACCAGTGGTGTTGGCACTGCTTACAACAATCCGTTCGTTTCTTCCATCGTTCCCGTTGAACGAATCACCGAAGAATAGCAATGGCAACCAAGTCGTACCGTTGTTGTAGGAGACTTCGACCGTCCCAAAGGGTAGGGTATCGCTCTTCTGAAAGCTCGAGTCAAACTCCAGCGACACCGTGCCTGCAGTTACAGTCGCCAAATCAATCGGCGCTGTGATTAGAAAACTATTGAACCGTCCTGGATTGTGCGCTCGATCATCCCATTCCTGAGGGTCAGCCAGCGCCACCGTGCCGGATCCACGTGTGAAGATGGTACCAGATTTATCGTCCGATGCATTGATCCACGAATTCTTGTCGATGAACGTCCAACCATCGAACTCCGAAGTGCTCCCACCCGGCATCAAGGTATTATTGATCGAATATCCCAAGGGAGGGGTCTTGGTGAAGTCGGTACCATCCCCACCCGATTCGAGCGTAAAAGGACCGAGCGGTAACAAGTCAAACGTATCGCTCAAGAGAACGGTTCCACTGGTCAATCCAGCGGAAGTGTCAAGAATCGCGCCATCGTCAAACAGAACGTAATACTCCGTCTGTATCTCCAAATCGAGAGTTGGATTGATCGTAACCGTTGCACCCGAGACCGTCACGTTCGCAGAGTTCACATCGATCGTTTCACCGAGAACACCGGTGCTCTTTTCGAGAATGTGAACGCGTCCACTTCCTTTCTTCACGTTGGTATCGAAAGTAACAGCAAAGTTCGACCGGTAGAAAACTCCTGTCGCGTTATCGGGCGGAGATAGGACCGTGATATCTGGGCCTTCGTCGTCCGTAACCCTAATCGTTCCGGAACCAGGTGCGCCTACGGAAGGAGTAGCGACAATTGTCACCACTTGAGTCCGATCCAAAAGCAAATCATCGACGCCAGTGACTGTAAAATCAGCCGAACTCTGACCGTCCAAAATCGTTACCGTCGCTGGCACGGTTGCCTCGGTGAGATCATTGCTGGAGAGCGAAACGATCACATCTCCCGTAACCCCGCTCAAACGTGTTACCGTTCCGGTGGCGGTGCCGCCGTTCTCGCTAATGTATCCTTTATCAAACGTTACCCTGACGGGTTCTGGAGTCGAGAACTCCCAAAAGAGCGGATCCGATACTCCAAGAAAAGGCACGCCCGTCACAGTTCCCGATATCTTGACGTTGTCAATCGCCCACCAGAAATCGTTCGTCCCAGTCAACCCTAACCGGAATACCATCGATCCACTGGACGGATTATTGACGGCTCCAAACGGGACATTGCCGAGTCCGTCGGTGCCCAATCCTGTATTCGTTCCGGATACTAGCCGTTCATTGATGTTCTTGCTTACTGCACTATCGCCACTCGGCGACTGGTTGCTGCTGTCAAGCGTTAAGAGGCTCGTCCATGACGCTCCTCCATCGTAGCTCACTTCCAACGTACCGATCTGGTCGTCCGCTACAGCAGCTCCTTCAGGACGAAAACTCGAATCGAATTCCAATACCACCGAATTCGCAGCAACTCCGTCCAAATCAATAGGCTTCGTAACGACAAATCCATTGAAAGGGCGTGTGGCCGGTTTGACGTCGTCAAACGCATCGTTGTCCGCTACCGCAACATTACCCGTACCGAGTGTGAATTTGGTTCGGTCCTGGTCTCCCTGGGAGCTGATCCAAGAATTCTTATCTACGAGCGTCCATCCACGGTATTCGATACCACCATTGGTCAATGTGGTCGACCCGCTCCAACCATTCGGAAGTACTTCTGTCCAATCCGTCCCATCACCACCCGGATACGCTCCAGTGTTTACAAATGGCTTAAGCGGTTGAAAATCATAGTCCTGCAACAACAGCGTTCCGCCTGGAGTCGGGGTCGCCGATCCGTCCAGAAAAGCTCCGTCGTCAATGGTGACAAAGTACGAGTTATTGAACAACAGATCGGCAGGCAAATCGACCGTGACTTGAGCGCCGGAAACTACAACGTTTGGAGAATTGACATCCAATTCAAAACCCGTCGTCCCGGTTGACTTCTGAACAACATAGATGTTCCCACTGCCCTTCGTAACGCTCTGATTGAAGGTAAACACCAAATCACTATTGAGTGGCACTTCTGTGGCACCATCCAATGGGCTGACACTGAGAATCTCCAACGCCATCAAATTGCGGACCTCGAGGTGCTCAAACAACCGACGTCGGGTTCGCCGTCGATTCTCGTTCTTGCGCTTGTTTCGTCCAATAATCAAACGCTCCAACTTGCCCGCCAACGTTCCAATCGAGGAACTTCTTCGCAATGACATCGGGTAACTCCAGTGAATCTCGAACAAGGATGTGATGAAGGGAGAGCTGTGTACATCGACTTCGAGTCTGCAGGACGTTGTGTCCCGCAAAAGGCGCAAAGTCAGCACATCTCTCCCAATTGCTTCGAGCGGAAGTATGGGGCATCCGGTTGAAATGAAAGCATAGATCCCGTTCACAATTGCTTAAGGATCGATGAAGATTGGATGTGCGAATCTAAATCAGAATCACCGAAGAGGTCCTGGTGGCATGCTCTGAGGAACGAAGGGCGTGTAGCGCATCGGTTATTCTTGCAAAGCACCCACACCCATCGCTAGCGCTCTGGATGTGCCACCCAAGCTATGATCCTGCCATGTACTCGCCAGAGATGCATACAGCGATGCAAAAATCGCGGAAGCTGACCAGCGACTCGGGTTCAGGAAGCTCTCTGGTCTAGGTCTTCTTGACGAAACTCGCCTGGGCCGATGGATGGGACGCAGCGATGAATGCCTGTGCATTGAAAGCCAACACGATCCTGTCCTGCTTGCCTCGGTACGGTAGCCCACTATGGAGAAGAAACGAGGGGAAGAGAAGCAGTAAGCCATCCTCGATCGGTGGGTCCAAGGACGAAGACAAGTATGCATTCCCGAAATCGCGATATCCGCCCCCGCTCGTAATCGGAGAGTAAAAGCGACTGCCACCGTTCGGCGCGCCTTCGCCCAATCGCGTACCAGATTCTCCAAGTTGCAAATAAAAAATGCCACACCAACTGCAGCCATGATGCCAATGCGCATCGTGAAATCCGCCATCATTGGAAATGTGATACCAGCTATCTACAAACTCAATCGCGATGTCCTGTGGGGGAATGCGTTGATCGTTGGCAACGGAAATCGCGGTCGCGAGGCTCCCTCGAATGAACTCGACCAACGTTGCGAGCGCCTCGTTTTCTTTGCCAAAGAGATCGAAATCTCCTTCGTAAATACCCACAGACGCTTTCGCACCTGGCGCAATCCCACTCTCGATCGACTGCTTCTGCTGCTGCCTTAGCGAATGCAAAAATGAAATGATCGAGTCCCGATATTGGGTGTGAAAACTCCAGCGACGTGTAAAAAACATCGTAGGCCAGGCTTGAACGCCTATCAATTCACTGCTATCCGCTGGCCCCATCGACTCCTCCTAATTTCACCTGTTCCACAATCCAAGGAATTTGGTAACCGTTCACACCCCGATATTCATTGTGCATTTTTGCAGCTAAATCAGCCGGTACGCGTTAGCGTCCGGTTTCTTCGAATTGTTACGCAAACCGGACGCTAACGCGTTCCGGCTAATCGGAGTGTGAACGGATACGGAATTTGAAACAATTGGCATGCCCTAAGAGCCACCTTTTCATGGCTTTGAGAGCCCTATCGTAGAACTCCGCAACTGGCCCATTGCAAACTTGTTGTTAAGAATTCGAGAACATTTCGCAATGTTTGACGCACATTCGTCGAGATGGCTGGCGATCTCGATGACATTCACGACAATTCGTCTTGAATCCATCCTCTGAGGAATCCCATGTCAAATGCCATCCGTCCAGCCGCCCATGTCTCCCTAGCCTTCGCCACACTCATCGGCCGGTTCCAACTTCCGGAAACCGACTCGATCAACTCCGAATTGACAAGCATCATCCTTGAACAGGAAAGCAAAACGCCGAGCCAAGACTACGCAAACCTCGGTGGATGGCATTCTGCAACTGATTTTTTGGATTGGCCTGCTGAACCGGTGAACCAGATAAGAACTTGGATCACGGAGGCATTGAATCAGATGGTTCAAGCCACCCTGCAACTGCCGGAAGTCCAAGGTCGGCCGGGACAACCGCGAGGTGGCTTTATGGTCTCGGCATGGGCCAACGTGAGCCGGCGAGGCAATTACCACCGCATGCACAATCACCCCTCAAGCGCATGGTCGGGCTGCTACTACGTGACGAGCAATAGCCGACCAGATTCTTTGGCGGGAGTCCTCGAGTTTTATGACCCTCGACCCTTTACGGAAATGGTGGCAACGCCTGGCAACCCCTATGGACAACGCATGCTGATTCGACCGTCGCCTGGACTGATGGTGCTATTTCCAAGCTGGCTTTACCACTTCGTGCATCCATGCGACGCCGATAATCCTCGCATTTCGATCGCCTTCAACGCAGCTTGGAAAGCGACATGAGTGACGCGGAACAGGTTGCGCTTCGCAATGCGATCCTTTCATCACCTTCGCTCTTCCCGTTCGAATGTTCCGCAACTGGAGATGCGATCCTTTTTGTCGAGATGTCCGAAGCGGATTATCAACGAGCAAGCTTTTTAGATCAGAGGCTTCTCGCTGCCGACGAACAGACAGGGAACACAAGACGGCAAGGGGTCATTCCTTGGGCCACATTCTCCCCTTGGCTATTCCAACTACCCATCGATTGCGACTTTATCTTCCATATTTCTCACGCAGGCTCAACGCTGCTCTCGCGTTTGCTGGGATTGATTCCCGAGGTTCTTTCGCTTCGAGAACCTCTGATACTTCGCTCGATAGCCGATTCACGGAATTTTGACCAACTCCCTCAGTTGCTGAGCCTCTGGTCTCGCACTTTTCACTGGGAGCAACGCGCCCTGATCAAAGCCACCAGCTTTGTGAGCGAGATAGCAATTCCAATGATGCAGGTTGCCGGGGAGTCCAGGTCTCTTCTGATGACCGTTCCGCCCAAAACATTCCTCGCTTCCGTGTTGGATGGATCGATGAGCGATATTCTGTCGCGATCGGCATCCCGTCTCGAACGACTTCAGCGTCATGGTATCGCTATGGATTGTCAGGCAGACAAACTGAGCCCTGGTGAGGCAGCCGCAATGAGTTGGTTGGCCGAGACCAATTCATTGCGAGTTGCGGCGTCGCAATTCCCATACCGCACCTTAGTGATTGACTTCGATCGCTTCGTCAAAACACCCCTTCCTGTTGTTGAATCGATATTGAGGTTTCTCCAACTCGACGCCGACCCAGAACATCTCCTTACACATCCCCTCATGACGCGTTATGCGAAGAAAATCGAAGTCCACTACGATTCTGGATTCCGCCAAAAACTGATCGACGCCGCTGCTTCAAAATATTCGGACGAGATCGCGAAAGGGCTAGCCTGGCTAAAAAGCGTCGAACCGACGCTCGCTATCGATTGACTCTGTGACCCGCAGACCTATTTGGTCAGCGTCCAAGTATCAAACAATCTTCCCTCCAGATCAAACGACTTGAATTCCATGACGCGACCGTTGACGGATACAAAAACAAAGTGATGGCCTCGCCGAACATTGTTCTGGAACGGAGGACGAATCGGACCGGCTTGTTCCAATCCGCCGCCACCACCTCCGGTGATCATGTAAATCGTCCCGTCCTTCTGCACCACGCTACCCTCGCGTATCGGCCAAGTCCGTTCATAGGAATGGATATGCCCGTTCCAGACCACATCGACTCCGTACCGATCGAATAACTCGGTCAAGGGTCGGATCCGCATGTCCCCCCAAGTGCTCTTTCCCTTCCAGAGGTTTCCATAGTCATCCTCGTCGGAGGAATAGGAAGGATGGTGGTAACTGACAAACTTCCAAACCACTTCGGATTTCCCCTCGTCCTCCAGTCGCTGGAGCTCCTGCAACTCCTTCTCCAGCCATAGGTACTGCTCGCTCTCCGGACCGACTTTCTTGTTCGAGTCCATCATGAAGAACTTGGCATTTCCATATTGGTACGAGTAGTAATACTCTGGAGGTGGCAAATCCATGTAGCGATAGTAGTGGTCGGCATTCCGTTCATGATTTCCCAGCACTGGATAAAAGGGGATGCGACTGAAAAGCGGATTCATGCTTGCAAAGAACTCAGTCACCCATTGATTCTTAATCGGTCCATCATCGACGAGATCACCCGGTATGACTAAAAAATTCGGTCGGAGTGCCCAAGCCTGTTGCGCCAGTTGTCCATTGACCTTCGGATTGCCTTGTGTGTCTCCCATGACCGCAAACGCATAGGGAGTACTCGGCAACGACGCCGTCTGAAACGATCGTACCTCGCCGCGCAACGTTTCTTCTCGACCGACCTCGTCGACGAAGACTTGGTAATAGTGCCCCGTTTCGGGAGTTAGCCCATCCAAAACCGCAGTGTGCAACAATCCGTCCTCAGACTTTGCCGCCACTTCGTGCGTGAATCGAGTTGTCTCTCCGTACTTGACCGTCACCTTGGACGGATGATTGACTTCACACATCACACGAATGCTGTCTTGGGTCGCGAACTGCAGGTACGGCTGCACGAGAAATTCAAAGTCCTTCGATGGATCGAGTTTCGCTGGAAGAGCCACCCACTCTTGTTGGTGTTCAAAGTCGTGGTGGATCCATGCGGGCTTTGCAGCCAAGTCATAAATGACCACCTGTGCCAGTCGTCCAACAAGTGGAAAGGATTCGTTGGAATCGAGATAAGCCCCGACTGCGAATTTCGCTTTCTCGGGATACAGGATCGCAGCCGATTGCTCTTTGCTCTCGCCATCGAGAATGCCATTGACCCATAACTGCATCGTCTCACCGTCATACACGGCACACACGTGGTACCATTTGCCGAGTTCGATCGTTGCTGCACCGCTCAAGTAAGTCATTTTGCCGTCGCCGTCGTCGGATCCACGACTGGCCAATCCGAAAGAGAAGTGGCGATCGTTGTAACCAAGCACCCATCCTGTTTCCGCATTCCCATTGTCTTGAAAGGCCGAAACAATTCCTCCGTTGGCGAGCGTCTCGTCGAGGCTCACCCAAGCCGAAACGGTGAGTGCGTCGGTTGGCAGTAGAGCGCGAACTTGTTCCCACGGATCGCGAACCGTGAAAATCGATTGTGGTCCGTCTAGCCTTAAGCAATTCAATTTACCGACCCGCTCAGCCCTCGGCGCTAATTCCGTGTACAAATCAGGACCTGCCTGAGCCTTGAGACCGTTCTCGTTGGTTACGAACGACGAATCGAACAACCAACTCGCTCTAGGATCAGGCCCTTCGTGTGCGCTGCAAACCGTCGAGAACAGAAAACCAAAGCAAAAAATGCACAGCGGTGACAGCCTAGTACACAACATGGAAAGACCAATCCATTGAAAGCAATGACGAAGAGCTGAGGAACAATACGCAGGCTCCGATCCGAGAACTCTCGACGAACTCGGGGCAGAATCCAATAGCCTACTCTTCGTGGCGTGGCACTTCGCCCTGATTACGCGTTCCAAACGCACTGAACACAACGGGCTCAATTTGTTCTGAGAGGTAGCGAACCGAGCCATCTGCATAACCAAAGTTCGCGCCCCCGACATGTCGGCTGCCAAAACTGAATTCGTACGCTGCAAATTCGGGAGTACCCGGGGGTACTGACCTGGAGTTCATCCGTACGGCTGTCGATCCCACATGCTCGGACATGTCCCCCTGATTGTTGGTGTCCACGTCGTCACCACCGAACGCCCAGTGGTCTTTACGACCCATGTTCGGTTGGTTGTTCTCACGCACCACACCCATCTCCGGAACCATTCGCAGGTCCCCCTCAGCTTCACCGATGGCAATTGTATTGGAGGTGCCATCGGTAATTGCAGCCATTTTGATCCCAACCAGTCCGTACGATTTGCCGTTGTACTTGATTCGTTGGTGCGCCATCTTATTGACGAAGATTCCATCCAAGTCATGAATAATCTCGGTAGCGCCACTTCCACCCCATGGCGCCGTCGCGGTTTGCCGGCGCCTGTCCGAAGTGATTATCCCAGACACGCATCCCAGGTAATTGGTCGCAGCCCGTCGTTGAACGATCCAATTGTCCCCTGAGGTGTCCGCTACGGACTCTGGAAAGGTGGAAGAAGGGCATCGGAACATAGGAATTTTTTGCTCACAAACATAA
This sequence comes from Pirellula sp., assembly GCA_041752005.1. Taxonomy (GTDB): domain Bacteria; phylum Planctomycetota; class Planctomycetia; order Pirellulales; family Pirellulaceae; genus JBKCUI01. Next base: position 10,785 of record JBGSHV010000022.1, read on the forward strand.
ATGTTTTTGAACCAGCGGTTGTAAGCGCGATTGCTCAAGGCCGCCTCTCCGGTGATCCCAGGCACTCCGAAAGCCCATTGGTAATTTCCTTCGCCGTCCTCCTGGAACGTCAGAATGTTGTAGAGGTTTTGTTGTTCCATGTAGGGCAAAATCAGCGAATGCCACGAGGTCCCTACCTCGAACTCCACCGCCATGGGAAAGCCCTTCATGGCGCTCTCGAAATTGGAAACCGCCAGCATCAACTGTTTGGTATTGTTCTGGCAACTCATCCGTCGTGCCGCCTCGCGGGCTGCCTGCACCGCAGGCAACAGCAGCCCAACCAGTACACCGATAATTGCAATGACCACCAACAACTCTACGAGGGTGAAACCCTGTGCCTTTTTCTTCAATTGCATCAAATAACTCTCCTGTTTCAATCCGGAAATTCTGATTCAAAAATTGCAGTGAATTAAGGTTGCGAACGGATATCGAAGTCGAACACGTTCGCAACGCCACGCTCTACCTTGACTTTTTCTGTGGTGGTGCTGGCGGCTTCATAAATGTCAGGGAACAAGTTTTTCACTCCACCCTCGACCTCGCTGGGCTTGATATCAGGAGGCATCGGTTGCCCCGCAGGATTGACCCATGCCACGAACGTCACCTTGTAGGGACCAGCCCATATCCCTTCCTCTCCTTGAGGATGCTGAATCGTAAAATTACCGCTTGCATCCGTGAGCCCGAAACCGAACCCATGTCGATCGAGATTAAAGATCTCGGTCTCCGGGAAATCAGGGAAGAAACCGACCTTACAGTTGCCAATGGCTTTGCCATCCAACTTGACAGTCCCCTGGACCGATTGCATGGGCGGTTTCCCACATCCAATAAAGAAGGCGAGTACGAGAACGCTCACCCCACGAACGAAGCACAGCATGGCCAATTCCCATCTTCAACGTTTGAGTTGCAGGATCAAAGCTTAAGTCGGAGGAACTTTGATCTCAGATGGGCGATAGCTTAGCGTTCGACTTTGAGGGTCCTGCGTTGATCTGATGAAGTTCTCGTGAGCGAATGATGAATCCGTAAACGTGAGCCCGGGGCATTGCCGTTCCCAACGGGCTTAGAACCAACACCATCCACCGCGGCAGATTGACCACAAGCAGAACCAGGACGATAAAGTCCCGTCGCATGGTCTCCCTATTACCTCGCGCAAAAGCGGAGGCGAACAGCAATCGTTACTGTCGATTGCAAAAAAAAACAGACCACAATGATGTGGTCTGTTTTCGATTGTTTCTGGAACCACGAAAGGGTTCGTTGCGACGATCGACCTAGGACTTCTTCGTACGACGCCGAACCAACAATCCGCAGCCAACGACGCTGAGCAGTGCTAGCGAAGTCGGTTCCGGTACTGCGGCAATCGTGAAACTCACGGCTCCAGCATTCGTTCCACCCAAATCTCCGCCCAGGCCGCTGATGGCGCCATTCTCGGTAAACGAGACAGAGTATGTGCCTTCAGCTACGCCAGTCGTATCTAAGGTCAAACTTCCGAACAACACTTGAACGTTTGCGGTCAATGCAACGGTTGGAGGGTTGGCCGGATTCTGACTGAAGCTGTCGTAGGTTGAGTAAGCCTCACCCGGTGTCGAGGTCAAGTCCCATTCCTGCCCAACCCCGGTTCCGATCAACAGACTAAACGAACCTGAGTTGAAGACTCCTGCCTGAGACACTACGTTCACAGTGAAACCACCCAAGTTCACATTGGTATCGGGCGTCACAAACAAACTGAACTCTACCGGCGTACCCGGCGTTACCGACTGCGTTAGCGGAGATAGAGAGAACTCTATCGCCGCGTTTGAGCGTGCGCTCATCGCCACGAGTGCGACCATCATCACACCCAATATACTGATCCATGGAACCCATCGAGTCATGTGCATCTCCCTACCAACAAACCGATTCATGTTGAAAAAATCTAAGGTGCGAACGATTTGTCGCGAGCATCATTCTAGGGGCCCGCAACTTCGTTGCAACAATTTCGGCCAAGAATTTTGAATTCCTGGTCCAATTGCGCCGGTTGTACGGCGCAAAAACCTGCGATTAAGTGCATCTCATTCGGTTTCACCTAAAGGTCCAACCCATTTTTCCGGGTGGAATTGGCAAAGTAACCATCCAAACTCAAGGGTTCCCAATCCTTGGCGGTTCCCTCCTGGCTACTGTCTGAAAAAGGTTGGAATGGATCCGAACGCACCTCAGCGATGGCCGCCAACATGGCTTTTGGCAAGGGGACATCGAAGACTTCGTCGGACCAACGGGCCGTTATGGAAGGTCGGCGACTTTCAGCCACCGTGCCTCGCGCACCCGACTCCGTCTTGGCTGTCACTCCATACCATGCGGCCGTGGTCAGACCCATCGGCCCCTCTCCTTCCTCTCCCGAGCCAGAAGCGGGGACCGTGATCGTCCTCAACAGAACGTTGTTCGATACCCGAGCGCGAACAAAGGATACGTCGTTGGTCGATATCCTACGATCCTTGTCCACATCCCGTGCATCGCTCACGCTCACAATCGCATTGCCCACGCTGGTCCGCACCAAGGTTACGTCGCCCGTCGATACCCGATACGGGGAACTCGACCGATCCACGTCTCCCAAAGCATGACCCAAGTAGTACACCTCGCGGTTGACCAAGCCTGTATTGCTATTGGCCTGGACGATGATCTGCAACCAAGTATTCTCGATCGCGTTGTCCGGCCACTCCAAGCGAACGCGGGCCGCGGTCGTGCTCGTACCAGGAGTCACATCGATCGTTGTTGGAACCGGTGCCGAGGCCCACAGGCTCGGGTTCACCACACCGCTCGCTTCGGCGGGAGCAACGCGGAATACAAAATCAGATGCGTTTAAGCTCGTCCCTACCAATCCCGCGATGTCCAACACCACTCCGTTGATGCCACGCGTGTAGTTGATGATGTTTGCCGCACTCGTCGTGGCACTCGTTGTACCGGGTCGTAAAAACGACCGACTGCTGTCCAAGGCGGCCGATACGCCGTCAGTCGACTCGTAACCCGAGTTGTTATAGAAAAACCGACTGTTGACGATCGCCACCATCGCGTCCAGTGTGAACGCGATGTCCGACGATCCACCATCACCGTCCGTACCCGTGATCGTCACCAATGAGCCCGTGACAACCGTGCTTGCAACATAAGACCAGGACCAACTCCCATCCGCGTTCTTGACCACATCCCCCAAAGATGCGGTTAACGTTACCGTGTCAGACGCTACATCTTGCCATGTACCGCTATTCGTAAGCGTTGCGAGCACATTACCCACGATGTTAGGCTGAGCGACTGTCAGAATTGGATCTGCGTTGAAGACTTCGTACGTGAACATCGTCGTAGCCTGGGTCCCACCCGAATCGGTTGAGGTGATCACGACGTTCGTCGGAGGCAAATCGTCCAAACCGACCAGACTCCAGGACCACGTTCCATCGGTATTCTTGAGCACCGAGCCCACGGAAGCAGACAACGTGATGCTATCGATACCGTAGGGAGCGACCCATGTCCCGGTTTGAGAAATCGTATCCCCTTCGAATCCACTTACATTGGAAGAATCCACGGCGATCATCGGCGGCGTCTTGGTCCCGTAATCCTGAGCGAACAAAGGACTGTCAACCACATTTGCAGTGTGGAATCCATCCACAGGAATTGTATTGACCCATCCCGTCTTGGGATCCAGTCCGATCGATTGCGATCCCGTGGGCAGATCGAAGAAAGCCCGCCCAGCTGCGTTCGTCGTCTTCTGAATGTCCGTGTCTGATCTGACAGTCAATGTCCACGAATTCAGACTTCCTTCATCCGCAAAAGCGAAATCCGTGATCTCAACAGTCCAATCGCCGTTGGGGTCCATTCCATCGAAGACGGACAACAATTCTTGAGGACGAAATCGACCCGTAAAAGGTGCTGTTCCCGAATTGATCGACGCGTTGGCTTCGTCGTCAAAAATTGTTCCGGTAAAGTTATCGCCCGAACCCCCGACAAAGCTGAATAGTAAAACGCGAGTGCCGTCCGGGCCGATCAGATAAGCATCCAAATCCGAATCCCAAGTATGAAAGACGTTGATCTCCAAGTTGATATCGGAAACGATTCCTGTGATTCCCGATATGCTCTGGGTGGACGTGCTCGTTTGATTATCCAAAATGGGAACGACGGTCGAATCCGTGAAGGAAGTCACGACCGTTCCGCTCAACTGGCCATCGCCATCTAGATCCCAAAAAAGTTTGCGTCCAGCAGCACCCGGCTCCAGCATGTCTTGAGCGCCGTCACCATTGGCATCCTCAAAGACTTGACCATAAAACCGATTGTTTCGACCCATTCCAAAATTGATGTTGCCAAACGAGTCATTCGGGCTAGTTATTTCGAAGGAGTAGGGGACGGCATTTGTCCCAGTCCATCCGGTTGGGACCACTGCCGCAGCCGAGTACGATCCGATCGGCAATCCAAGGAAAAAATACCGGCCATTGGCATTGGTCGTAGATGTTACCTCACCCGTGTAGATACTCAGTTGCCACTCATTGAGTAATCCGACATCGCCGCTACTCGAATCTTTAACCTCGATCTTCCACGTGCCGTTGGCGTCCAAGCCATTGAGCCGTGAGAGGCTTTGTTGGGGTCGATACCTACCTAAAAACGGTGCCGTTCCTTGATTAATTCCTACCGCCGCTTGGGAATCGAAAATAGTACCCGAGAAATCATCGCCACTTCCACCTAGACCATCGACCAACAAAATTCGTTGACCGTTGGGTGCGATGAGGGTCAATTTCAGATCCGAAACCCAAGTGTGTGTGATGTCGATCATCACATCGACATCGGTGATGGCATAAGGAACGTCAGCAACGACGATCGAACTCGAACTCGTAGTGAAATCAGAAATCGGCAAATTCGGAAAAGCGTCGTAGTTTACGAAATTCAGATCGGTGTCGAAGAGACCATTGATATTGGAATCAAGGAAAACAGTCCGGCCGGGCAGGGTTGAATCAGCGCTTTGGCGAATCCCATCACCATTCCAATCTTCAAAAACCACACCGGCGAGACTGGCAGACAATGCCACACCGTCGATGTCGATCGCAAACGCCGGTTCGTCTTCATCGCTCGAAGGAATAGTCAGCGTTGTGGTTTTTGAACCAGCGGTCTGAGGCTCGAACCGCACGACCAGCGTTGTCGCCTGGCCCAGTCCAAGAACACTATCGCTGGGCCCTTGAGCGATCGAAAAATCGCCTCCCAGCAACGATGGGACACCTAGGACCAAATCACTCGTACCTTGATTCCTTATCCGCAACGTCAAATCAATGTAATCACCGACCGTTGTCGTACCGATCGACTTGACCGTTACTCCATCGACGTATTCCTGGCGAGAATCGATCACAGAAATTTCGGCTTTACCAATTCCCTCAACCAGCGTTTCAGCACTCAACAACCCATATCCCAAGAAAAAGGACTTGCCCGTCTCCGCCGGATATTCTTCGTCAGCCCCCATCAATTTTGTGTTGACTCGAAGAAGATCTCGCAATTGTCGGGGCGTCAGGTCAAGTCCCAATTCCGCACCGCGAGCAATGGCCAAGGCTGTGATACCTGTGGCCAGTGGCGCCGCGGAAGAGGTTCCGCCAAAGCCAGTCGCCCCCGTCCCGGTATATTCCCCGGAAACATATCCGGCCGGACCAATGCGATCGGTAGTATCAATCGCCAAATAACCCGGTCGCGTGTCGTTACTACCAGTGACGATATCAACGAATGGTCCGAAACTGCTGTAATCCGACTTCTCTCCCAAATTGTTCATGGCTCCTACGACCACGATCCCAGGATTCACCGCCGCCTGTGTGGCAGGATAACCAACTAAGGTGTTGGAATTACCGGCCGCAAATAGCTGCGTTGAGCCTTTGCCTTCGCGTCCCGAAGATGTGGCCCAATCCAATGCATCGTCAATGGCCGCGCTGGGAGCACCTCCACCCCAGGAATGATTCGTCAAATCTGCGGCCTTCCATGCTCCCGATCCATTGGCCTTCCTACCGGCAGCATAGTAAATCGCTCCAGCGATGCCCGCATCACTGGCCACGCCATTGCCCTCAAACATGCGTGCACTCAAGACTGCCGAACGGTACGAAGCTCCAGCCACACCTTCTGAATTGTTACCGATGGCTGCCGCGACGCCTGCAACCGCGGTCCCGTGAGCATCGGTGAGGGCTGTGGGGTTGCTGATGTTGTTATTCGCCACAAAATTCCAACCGTTAACATCATCCACCCAGCCATTGCCATCGTCATCGATCGCGTTGCCGGGTGTCTCGCCCACATTGATCCAAGGCCGTAAATCCGGATGGTTGGTCGCAACTCCATCATCCACCACACCGATGGTGATGTCCGCAGAACCACCCGGTATCACATCCCATGCTTCCGGCAAATCCGAATCCGCATCGATCAACCCACCGCCCTGTCCGATGTTGTTCAAATGCCACTGATTTCCGAAACGGGGATCATTCGGAATCGCGAATTTTTGCCATGACTGATAGAAGTTGGGAGCTGCCCACGCCAACTGCGGATCCTTCGTCAGTCTCCCAATCGCCTGCAACGCCTGCTCTCCATACCCAGCCGCGAGCGTAACAACAAACTGCTCCGAAGTACCATCGAGTCTGCGATGATTCGTAAACTCGGAACGCCCGGAAAAATAATCCGAGGCTAGTTCGCCTGGACGCAAGGCAACTATTGCCTCATTGAGGAGCACGGCATCCGAACCAGTGTCGATCACCGTGAAGACAGGCGCGACGCGTTCGGCCAACCCAGACCCAACCAACGTCTGGACGAACTGCGCATCCATGGGACGATCGGTTTCATAAACGCTGAATAAACTGCCGGTAGAGCGTACCGACCTTAAACCAAACTCAGCGAGTAGCGATGGGTTGTCGACGGCAGTTGCGATGGGATCAATCGCAATCTTGGTCGAGGAAATAGACATCCCCACCGATTGATCATTCACACGATACGAATGCGTGCCTTTTCCGACTCCTCGACCCAACACGGAACTCACATCTCCAGTCTCGCTCGAACTGCTTGGATCGAACACCGCAAAGGCCATCAGTTGGCGACACTCAAGCGATTCGAAAATCATAGAGCGAACGGCTCGCCGACCATTCCTTATACTTGTCAGTCTGGGTCGCGATTTTCGAGAGACAACACGGGGCGTTTGTTGTGGGTGGGGCATGGGGGAATCTGACCTGTAAGAAAATTGGGGAGTGAGGTGCATCGGTCATGAGACCGATTGGTCAATTGTCAATGATGAGAAGTGAAAAATAAACTAGGGGCATGAAAAGTTTCTTTGAAGGATCTTTCGCGCAAATTCCAAATTTCCGCTCAGTGCAGCTTCTCAGAAATCGAATTCCTCCTCACCCTAATTGCGTCAAGACCGTCCCGCCACCCTCCAATCCCCTAGTAAATTCCGTTCCCTGCAACCACCGTTCTGCTCCCCAAAATCCATGGACTCGGCTTGCTCCAGGCGGATTTTCAACGGACTGCGAGGGCTTTCAATGCTGTTTCGAATGCTTCCCCGGGCTGTACCAAGAGCGTGACGAACTGCTCCGTAAATGGGTGTCGAAACTCCAGGCGCATGGCGGTCAGAAGCATCCGATAGATCCCGGTGCGCTCAAAAAAACGTTGGTTCCAACGGTGATCACCATGGCGATGATCGCCGATAACGGGATGCGCCAAGTGATTTAAGTGCCGTCGAATTTGATGCCAGCGGCCCGTATGCGGCTCGATCTCCAACAACGTGAAGCGTGAGGTTGGAAAATCGCCTGAGGGCCAGTCAACTTCGTAGCGCTGCAACGGATGGAAATGGGTCACGGCCGCTTGCCCAGACGACTCCTCGGGACTCCTTTCTTCGGCCCCGATGCCTTCGGACGGATCGCTACCTGACGGATCTAAGATCTGGGCACGTTCCGCATCCCTTCGGCCGACTAACCATCGGTCCGGTAGATCGATGAGCGCCCGATCCACGGTCACGTCGGCCAGCATGTGGCCTCGCACCAACGCTTGGTAGTGTTTCCTGACACGGCGTTGTTCGAATAGGACTCCCATTCTGGACGCAGCATCGCGCGTGAGTCCAAAGAGGATCAACCCGGCCGTCGGACGATCCAATCGATGGATCGGGTAAACAAAGCGATTCAACTGATCGCGCAGGGACTGGAGCAACACGGGTTCGCTCGCGAGCGTGCGGGGACCGCGATGGACCATCAACCCAGCCGGTTTGAAGACGGCCACGTAGTGCTCATCTTCGTACAGGATGGCGAGTGGATGATCCAACGTTTCGACCAAATAATCCGTCGTCGGGGTCCCATATTCAGAGGTCATGCCCAATACGATTCCAGGGAAAAAGCCAACCGAGTCGAGGAGCCGTTGCTTCGGACAATCGATTCCTTCGTTTAAGTTCACCCTCCTGGCACGCATCGTCAAGGCTCAGGGGAGCATCGGAACCCTTTGGGAACTTTATTTTCTCGACAATAGCAGTTAAGATTCGAGGCGTCGGAAAACCAACTCCAATCCCACTGGCCAGAAATTCCTTTGGAAAACCATCCGAGGACCACTCGAGGAATCGATGCTGCAGAACCTTCGAAAACTGCAACTCTCAGAAGTCCAACGCGATGGAATGCGGGCAGCCGGCCGCTTCAACGCACAACTCATGGATTACCTGCGGCCGTTGATCCAACCCGGAATCTCGACCGATGAGATCGATCGATTGGCCCACGATTACACCCTCCAGCATCGGCACATCCCAGCCACGCTCGGATACTTAGGCTACACCAAAAGCTGTTGCACCAGCGTCAACGACGTTATTTGCCACGGTATTCCAGGGGAGTATGTGCTGCAATCTGGTGACATCATCAATGTCGACATCACCAGCATCGTCGACGGCTGGCACGGCGATCAGAGCGAAACATTTTTGGTCGGGGATGTCGTCGAAGAAGGGGTAGCGGTTTGCCAATGCGCCTTTGACTCGATGCATCGTGCCATCGCGGCGTTGGAACCAGGCTGCCCCGTCAGTGCCATCGGGGACAACGTCGTGGCCGAAGCCGCACGCTGGGAATTCTCGGTCGTACGGGAATATGTCGGACACGGGCTTGGACGCCGATTTCATCAATACCCCAACATCCCTCACTATCCGGATCGCAAGAGTCGACAGGATCGATTGCTGCCCGGCATGTGCTTCACTGTCGAGCCAATGATCAATGCCGGTACGCGCTTCACCAAATTGGATACAAAAGACAACTGGACCGTTCGAACACGCGATGGTCGCTTATCCGCCCAATTTGAACACACGATTCTGATGACCGAAGAGGGACCTGAGATCCTAACGCAGTGCGAGAACGGGCCGCGAGCAGGTCATCGCTTTGGTGGCCAAGAGTGATTGGGTGGCATTGAGCGCTTGGGTGGCATTGAGCGCTTGGGTGGCACGCTCAGAGCGCAGCGATGGGCGTGTATGCGCAGACACGCCCTTCGAAGACTCAGGGACGTGCCACCCATTCTCCTAACACCCATTCTCTTAGCATCCATTCTCTTAGCATCCATTCTCGTAACGACTTGTGGACGTAAGCCCATGGGTGGCCGATTACGGCTTCGTCAATGCCCGCAATGTTTTTGGCAATGGAAAGTAGACTTCCTCCTTGCGTACTTCGCGACTCTCGACTTCGGCGCCAAAATGCTGAATCAACCATTCGATGGTGCTGGTCACCACTTCTTCAGGGGCGCTGGCACCGGCTGTGATAAGAACGGTATCGCTTGTTTCAAAATCGGACTGATTGAGATTCTCGGGGCCATCGACCAAATAGGCTTGGCGTCCTTTTTCAGCCGCAAGTTCTCTTAAACGCTGCGAATTGCTGCTGTTTTGCGAACCGAGAACAATCACTTTGTCGGCTTGTTCGCACAGCAACCGAACGGCTTCCTGACGGTTCTGCGTCGCGTAACAGATATCCTCTTTGGGTGGTCCGATGATCCACGGAAAACGCTGCTTGAGCCGATGGATCACGCGGTTAGCGTCATCGACACTCAGCGTCGTTTGCGTCAGGTAAGCCAACTTGGTCCCCGGTTCGAAATGCAATGCGTCGACCTCGTCGGTGTCTTCCACCAATACGATGGCTTCGGGCGCTTCGCCCATGGTCCCGATGACTTCGTCGTGCCCCTCATGCCCAATCAGCACAATTGTGTACGAATCCTTGGCAAATTTGATGGCTTCCAAATGCACCTTGGTCACCAACGGGCACGTCGCATCGATGGCCAGCAATTGACGCTGAGCCGCGAGTTTTCGAATGCTCGGAGCTACTCCGTGAGCGGAAAACAACACCGTGGAGCCTTCAGGAATTTCTTCCAAGTGATTCACGAAGACCGCCCCTTTCCCTTGAAATGTTCGCACCACGTGCTGATTGTGAACGATTTCGTGGTACACGTAGATCGGCGGGCCGAAGTGGTTCAAAGCCAACTCAAGGCTCTGGACGGCCATGTTCACGCCGGCGCAAAAGCCACGGGGGGCTGCGAGGATGATCTTCATTCGGATCTGGGTTCCAAGGAGGAATCTGGCCGTTGAGGAAACTGTGAATCTGTCGATAATGATACCCGCATGGACACCATTCGCGAAGACATCCCGATCCCATTCTCCTCCGCTGATTCCAGCCCGAGTACCCGCTCGGTCGGACTCACCCAAGTGGGAGCGAAACGTTCCGGAGTTGGTCGCGTCCGGACCGATCTGGAACGCTTTGGACCCGGCTGTTCCATTCCTGTGGTGGGAGTCGATGAAGCCTTCGCGTACTGCCAACAGCTAGCGTTGGCGCACTACGAGAACTTCTCTGTGGTCACGGGCTTGGTGCCGAAATCACTAAGGCCCCATTTTTGCAGCATCTATGCGTACTGCCGATGGTCCGACGACCTCGCCGACGAGATGGATAGTCCCGAACAGGCGACGGAATTGTTGACATGGTGGCGGGCCGGACTCGAAGCGTGTTTTCAGAGCAATTCGTGGGACCCACGCGACAGGCATCCGGTCTACCGAGCTCTGCGTCATTCCATCGCCGTTCATGACCTTCCCAAGGAACCCTTCGAAGCATTGCTCTCGGCGTTCCTTCAAGACCAGACCAAGATTCGCTATGCGACCGATGGCGAGGTCCTCGATTATTGCAGGCGATCGGCCAACCCCGTTGGACGACTCGTTCTCGGATTGGCCAATCTCGATCGGCCCGAATTGCATGCTTGGAGCGATTCGATTTGCACCGGCCTGCAGCTTGCCAATTTTTGCCAAGACGTACCCGTCGACGCTCGGCGCGGACGCATCTACTTGCCCCGGGAACGTATGGATCGTCACGCGATCGACGAAGAGATATTGCGCCAGGGAAGCGATCCGAAGTGTGCTCAAGCCATCCGGGAATGGGCATGGGATGCCAGATCGATGTTGATCGCAGGATTGCCGATGGTCGCGCACGGTCCGCGTTGGTTGGCGCGCAGCATTCAGCTTTTTGCGCGCGGCGGAGTGACGCTGTTGGACAATATTCTGGCAGCACAAGGGAACGTGTGGAACCGTCCGATCACCGTTAGCAAAACTCAGAAGTTGCGATTGATTGCCCAAGCGTTCGTGCGGCCACGCTCCGTCGCGATCGCACCCGTCCACGAAGAACGAATGACCCGGGACCTATGATCGATCTGGATTCTTCGTACCTCCGTTGCGAGCAGATCGCTCGCGCGAGCCACTCCAACTTCTATCGCTCGTTCGCATTCCTTGGTTGGCATCGTCGCCGCGCAATGATGGCCCTCTATGCGTTCGCTCGCTTAGCAGACGACGCGACAGACGCAGCCCCCAACCCGAGCGCAAGCTGGTGTGTCAATGACTGGCACTTATGGATCGATCGATTGACCGATGCGTCAAGACCAGGACCGCGCGAGGCCAATCTGCCCACCGAATTGTCCTCGGTCCGGCCCGCGTTGGCCGATGCCGTGCAACGCTTTTCAATCCCGATCAACATGCTCCATGAAATCGTTCGCGGGGTTGACATGGACATGACTCCCACCGAATACCGCTCGTGGGACGCTCTGCGACAATACTGTTTCCGCGTCGCATCGGCGGTCGGAATCTGCTGCACGGCCATTTGGTCCTCTGGACCACCCCGCGCGACCGATGATTTGACTTGGCAAGCCGCCGTGGACTGCGGACTTGCGTTCCAATTGACCAACATCCTTCGCGACCTGCGCGAAGACGCACAGCGCGGCCGACTCTACTTGCCCACCGACGACCTCGCCCGTTTTGGTATCGATCGGGCGGAAGCATTGAAGTTTTTGTCTGCCCACCCAGCATCTGCGTTGCCTTCCACCGGGGGTTGGAACGGATTGCTCACCGTACAATGCGAGCGGGCCAAGGCCTTGTTCAATCGCGGTTGGGCTGTCAGCCGTTCCTTGGAACCCGATGGCCGCCGGATGTTCTCACTGATGTGGCATACCTATCGGAACCTGCTCGCGCAAATCGAACGCGATCCCGTAGCCGTATTCCGCCAACGGCAGCGGCTGTCCTTCGGTTCGCGGTCGAGCCTAATCGCGCAGCATCTTTTCACCCCTTGGTTTTCAAAAGTCATCAAGGCTCGCGAACAGTGCGCACCTGCGAAACTGTTCTCATCCAATCTTCGATCCAACGCCGAAGATTACGAACAACTAACTGCACCTAAGTTACATGCGCAATCAATGCGGGTTGCGGTGATTGGTGGTGGGTTGGCCGGAATCAATGCAGCCCTGGATCTCGCCCGCCATGGCTGTCAAGTCACTTTATTCGAAGCCAAATCGCGGCTGGGTGGTCGAGCGGGTTCGTTTCATGATGTCCCGACCGGCGCCGCGATCGACTACTGCCAACACGTCGGGATGAAGTGCTGCACACAGCTTCGACGATGGATCGCGAAGACAGACCAACAGGATTCTTGGAAGACGCAAGAGGAACTGCATTTCGTATCGCGGACCGGTGTTCCGATCACCGTGCGGGCTTGGCCATTACCTGCTCCACTGCATCTCTCAGGGTTGCTGTTGGCCTGGCCGGATCTCACGTTTCTCGATCGATTGAGAGTCAGCTACGGACTGATGCGATTGCTCGGAACGCATTCGTCCGCAGAATTCGATCGCACACCGGCCTTGGACTGGCTCCGGGCAAATCATCAAAGCCCCAACGCCATCGAAAACTACTGGAGCACTATTTTGGTGAGCGCTCTTGGAGAGCAAATCCAGCGGGTGGCGATGGGACCGGTGCGCAAAGTACTGATCGATGGCTTTGCAGCCACGCGTGACGCTTACCACCTGATGGTTCCCCAACGACCGCTCTCGGAATTGATCGATCGCAAGTCGCAAGCAGCCTTAAATGGGTTCGGAGTCGAAATCGCTTGCTCGACCTCCATTGGTGCTATTTGCGATGAGCCATCTGGACAATGGTCTGTGAGACGAACCGGTGACCCGTCGCGCGGTGAGCTCCCCATCGCTGGACACGACGACCCATTCGATGCATTGATTGTGGCTATTCCATGGCAACGCATCCCTAGCCTTCTCGATCACCACTTCAACTTGCCAAACCTAAACGATACAACCCAACAAAACACAACCCAACAAAACGCCGTGGTGAGCCGCGACGGGAGCAGCGCGACGACGGAAGGTGCGTGGCGATTCTCAATCGCACAGTGCGCTTCACAACTGACGTCATCTCCCATCACAGGCGTCCACACTTGGTGGGATCGCCCTTGGTTGGAACGACCGCACGCCATCATCATCGATCATTTATGCCAGTGGGTATTTCCCGGCCCCGCCCTCGACACGGAGCTAGACCGATCTCAGCTCGAATCGCCAGAGGAATATTACTACCAAGTCGTGATCAGCGGCTCACGCGACCTACCACGTGGAGACAGCTCCGCCGTGCTCGAGACAGTTCGAATGGATTTGGAATCTCTGTTTCCCAAAGCTCGCCAGGCTAAGCTCCTTAGGGGGCGTGTGGTCACGGACCCGAACTCCGTGTTTTCCGTAACGCCTGGTCACGAATCCAGCCGTATGGAACAGGAGACAGCCAAGCCGGGTTTGTATTTGGCCGGCGATTGGACAGCCACCGGCTGGCCCGCCACGATGGAGGGCGCGCTGCGATCGGGGGCTTTGGCGGCCGAAGGTGTACTGCGGTACCTGCGCCGCCCGGCCTCGCTAATTGACGATTCACGCCCGGGCAAATTCTAAGCAGCATTCAGTATCAATAGTCGTCTTTCTATAGTCGTCTTTCGCTCCGCGAAAGATTCGTGCCCCGCTACTTTCGCGGAGCGAAAGGCGACACTGTGTTTCTGAAGCCCGCTACTTTCGCGGAGCGAAAGGCGACTCTCATTCACCGTTCGATGCTAATTCGTATCGTCCGATGCTGTCAGACGCTCTGGCTCGCGGGACCACAAACCATGTTCATAAACATAAGCTTCCACGGCTGCGGGAACGAGATACCGAATGCTGCGCCCCTCGCGCACTCGGCGACGGATATCACTCGAGGCGATTTCAATGCTAGGGGCCTCCACGCGCCGGCTCCGTATCGCAGCCAATTGGGCTTCGGTTGCGATCGACTCGATTGCCGACCATGAGACGGCATCGAATCCACCTCGATGGACCACCACCAGCTGAACGCGTTCAAGTAGCTCCTTGGGCTCGCGCCACCGATCGAAGTCACGTAGTGAGTCTTCCCCGATGAGTAGAGACCACTGGGTATCGGACTGCTCTTCCTGCAAGGCTCGCACGGTGTCGATCGTGTAACTGACTCCACCCTTTCGAATTTCGCGATCATCCCAATCGAATTGCGAATGCCCACCGATGGCTAAGCGAAGCATCTCTATGCGGTGTTTATCCTTCGTCGGAAGCGATTGAACTTTAAAAGGAGACACATGCGTTGGGATGAATAGCACCGAATCCAAGGCCATCGATTCGCGAAACATCTCGGCCATGATCAAATGCCCGAGATGGATCGGGTCAAACGAACCGCCAAAAATCCCTTTTCGCTTGGCCATGAAGTTATTCCCTATCCCGTTCTCGCCGGACTGGGCTGGTTGCCGATGTGTTTGTTGCCGATGCGATTGTCGCCAAAGGTGTCGATTCTGCCAGGGCAGTCATGCGCTGCAGCCAGAGGACCTCACCGCGGCCGCCGATACTCAGATCCCCTAGCTGCCGTTCGACCCACCGCGTGGTCGGAATGCCCGTAACCCCGAAAGCTTCGCTCTGAATCGCTTCGCAGTGTCCTCGCAAAGCTCGCTGGGTCGCACGCCAATGATTCCATATCAACGGCAAAAAACTCAATTCGTAACCGCGACGCGGCGACCATTGCCCGGCTGAACTGGCGTTCGGTTCACCGGCGAAAATCAAGCTACCGCGTCGCATGCCGAGCCCCCAAGCCGTGCCGACGTCCCCCATGATGACCACCGTACCGGCGATCATGTGGGGCGCGAGATAATCGCCTGCGTCCCCGCCGATGATCACGGTACCACGCCGCATCCGCTCACAAGCTCGATCGCCGAGGTTACCGGCAATAAAGACGTCTCCACCTCGGATTCCTGAACGCGCTCCTGGTTTCGGTGCCCCGAACCGATCGCCGCACCCGCCTCCGATTCCCACCGTGCCACCGGTCATTGCGGAACACGTGAAATTGCCGGCATCACCCGTCGCAATCAATATCCCTCCTTGGATTCGATCTCCGAAGAAACTCCCGACGTTTCCGCGGACGATCAACACACCCTCTGTCATTGATGCGCCCAAGCCATCGATGCGCGAGCAATCGCCGTCGATCACCAAACGATCGTCGTGATCGGAAGAACGTTTCAAAGTAAACGCATCACCCAATCGTACGGGGCCTCGCTCGGTGTCGAGACGGCGATCCAGAATGTCTGAATCCTCAAGTCTGGCTAGGATTTCGGGACGTAAATCGCGTCCGTCGAGGATGGCTTCTTCATGCCAATGGCATTGCAATTCCATCATGGCCCCGCTCCCGTATCCTGGTTGATCAATCGCGCTCGGCACCACAGGCTTGGATCATCCATGGGTACCGCTTGCGTCATCCGGGCCAAGGAGTAACGGCGATACTGCGAATCGATTACCACGAACATAACGCCCCATTCGGGGAACTCGAAAGGATCGCATCCGGTGAGGGCTTCCATCCCGACGAAGGCATGGATATGGATCGATCGTTCGTCCGCAGAACACCAGCCCACGGCGCTCCCTGGCGGCATCGGCTTAGGCGACGCCTTGGCCCGCGCGATCTGTAACAATTCGGCGCGCATTGGGCGGGACTCAAAGCGGTTGGAATAAGGCTGTATGCAACGAAAGTCCAGGCAGTGACAATTCGCAGACGCCCGATGGATTCCCGGACTGCTTCGCGTATCGATGTAGAGCTGCAAGATACTCGAGAACTCAAACAACGCACCTTGGGCGACTATGATCGGATATTCGATCTGAAGAAATGCCCCTTGAGCCCCCCAAGCCATCTTGGCCGAGAACTCCCGACTGACAGAGCAAAGCCTATTCAAGCCAGGGAGTCGGTATTCCTCTCCCAGATCCCAGTTCGGGGATCGCGATGGATCCCCGGGCGCGTCAAAACGCCGAATCGGAAATCCAAAATCGAACAGCCACGAGGTGTCTTCCACCAGTCCCTTCAGATTCATGTTGCGTCGCCTGCTTCGAGTTTGGAGTCTTCCTCCCATTTCCAACGGATCAAAATCACAGCATCGTAAGCCGCATGCGCCGCGATCGCAGTCAGCAAGTTGCCTGTCACCAGAAACAACCCTCCCAGAATCAGACCCATTCCCGCTGCAATCGCAATGTAGGCCCGGCTCAAGGGATGCGCCAAACCGAAAAGGAAAGATGCCACGAGCCAGCCGGTTATCGCTCTCGGATAATCGTTCGGATTTTCGATCGAGCCCGTCATGGCCGATTGCAACCAACCACGAAACAGTAGCTCTTCGCCTAGTCCAGCGGTCATGGCGAGGACGACAAGCTCTGGATAGGTCATCGGGGCCAGCAATTCCCGAAATCGGGCTTCGAACGATTCGTTGAGACTGCGAATGCCGGGCAGTGGCAAACGAGAGACAAGCAGCATGGCGACCGCCAATCCCACCCCGATGCCAATGCCTACCAACCCGCCGAATGCGATCCCACGCAAATCATGGATGCGTGGGACGTACTGGCGGGCATCGGGACCGAACCACCAACCCAATAGGATGGCGAGTGCTCCCAACGACAATTCCGCCGTCGCAGCCAACACAAACCGGCTCCGGTGATCCTCGTTTGCGACAGCATTCATCAAGCCGATGATCCATCCGACAGGCAGTCATTCGATCGTGGAAAAAACCGGGAAGCCTGTAAGCCGGGTTCTGTCACCAAGTGGGTGGCTTGCGCACACCCCTCAGCGGGCAATCATTCCTCTAGGCTCGCAATTGCTCGCGAACTCAAGCGATCTACCCGAATGAAGGCATCGCGAGCAGCGATGCGTTCGGTTGCCCGAAACTCATTCTGTTGGATCTTGCTCCAGATGGGGTTTGCCAAGCGACAGAAGTCACCTCCTGCCCTGGTGGGCTCTTACCCCACCGTTTCACCCTTACTGATCGAGCGCAAACTCGACCAGCGGTCTACTCTCTGTTGCACTTTCCCTAACCTTACGGCCGGTCGACGTTATCGACCATCTCGCTCTTCGGAGCCCGGACTTTCCTCTCGTCCCGCTCGAATGCAATTCGAACCGAACCAGCGATTGCCCGGCTTCCCGGAAAAGCGATTATAGCCGCAGGTCACTACTCGGACAGATACCCGACGGACTCATGTGCCATCGCCTGCGTGTTCGGGCCACTGTGGGACGGGCGCATTTGGGCCGAAGGGTGGGCTTCTACAGACGCACGGAATTCGGTGGCTGAATGGGATTCGGTGGAAGTACGGGATTCGGTTGTTGTCGTGGATTCTGTCGACGTGCGGGATTCCGTCGTGGAGCGCGTGTAATCCGCCCCAGGTCGACGGCCTCGCCGCTTTTTGGTCGAGGTAGGGATCATCTTTCGATCGACGCGTTGCAGCATCCGGGTAATACACAGCTTGTTGACGCTGACTTTCAAATCATTGGCCTCCCAGCAAATGTGATCGTGCAGACTCTTGGGCAATCGAACCGTGATCATGCGCTGCGGCTCACTCGGATCGCAATCCGGCAGATCTCGGGAACGCAAGACGGTGAGCATCTCCATGATCTTGCAACAGGCTTGGCTGTCTTCATAAGCTAGCATCTCCTCGTTATTGCACAGGAGTGCCCGGACCGAGCCTTCGACACCGACGGTTTCGCGATAGAACGCGGTCCAAGTGGGGGCCACACCAAACAGTTCCGTCGCTTCGCTAACGATTTGCTCGAAACGATTTTGCAATGGCGCCTTCGAATCCCGCTTGGCTTTCAGCTCGTCGACCAGGCGCTGGAAGACCAGCATCTCTGCAGCCAGTTTCTCTCCCATTTCGTCCGGGCGTTTGTTCGCCACCGCCGGCTTGGCCGCCGCGGCGTCGCCTCCCATTGGCTGGGTGGAACGGGAGATTTGGTCGTCGATAGGTGTTCGTTCGCTCGATTCAAAGTTCATGCGTGTCTGCCTTCCATGTTCACTCGGAGGGGTTTCCGAGTCAGTGACCGGTCGCCGGAATTTCCACGAGCGGCGCCCGACCCTTGGCCACCGCTCAACCAACCCCCACTGGACGGGCCGGTACCGAGTGTGACGTCGATCACCCCCGCTACCTCGCATCCGTGGAGAACGACCCATCCTGCGAATGCAGTCAATACCCTCCTCGCAAAGCCAATGATATCAATGACTTATGGCCATTTGATAGCACCGCCTAGTTTCCAGGCAACCCACCTGAAGAGGGGGTGTTTCAGGGTTGCTGCTTTTTTAAGCACGGGCTGCCTTTGCAAATACCAGGTGTCCAACAGAGGGTCGGGTAGAGAAAAATGAGGATTTTTTGCAAATGGACGAGATGACCGCTACAAGCCTTCGGACGTTGATCTGACGGCGAAATCGAAGGATTCCTAAAACGTTCTTTTCGCATTTCTTCCTGCATCGCGCGCTCTGCTCGACTGATTTCCGCGTCCCCCAACATGACGGTAGCGATCAGGCTAACTGGACATCGACTCGTTCAGTTGCCCGGTTCGTTTAAGAAAAAGACTAGACTGTGACCAACGTCAAAACGGCATAAAGCGACCGAACAAGACGCCCAGCTCGATGATCCGTGATCCGACTTGGGACTGTCCTGCTTGAACGCTTCGCAGATTCCTCTCATCAGAGATCAGCCCGTGAATCCTTTAGCGGCAGACTGCGATCAACTTCTCGAACGGCATCGACCCTATTTGATGCTGTTGGCTCGCGCCAGGATCTTGCCCGTCAATGGCCGCAAAATTGATGCCTCGGATGTCGTCCAACAAACGTTACTGGACGCCTTTTCAAAGCGCGAACAATTCCGTGGCTCATCCGAGACCGAACTCACAGCTTGGTTACGTGAAATCCTCAAGCACAATCTGCTCGATGTGCTTCGCCATGAGCAATGCGAAAAACGAGATGTCCGCCGCGAACAACGGATAGGGGCCATCATCGACGAATCCATAACTCGAGCTGATAGGTGGTTAGCGGCCGTTCAGTCTTCTCCCAGCCAGCGCGTCAGCAAAGAGGAGGATTTGCTGCGGCTGTCCGAGGCGCTGGAATCATTACCCATAGCCCAACGCGAAGCCATCGTGCTGCATCATCTGCAAGGGCTCAAGCTGACCGAAGTCTCCAAAGAGTTAGGCCGTAGTGAGCCTGCAATCGCAGGCTTGCTGTTTCGGGGATTGAACAAACTTCATCAGCTACTAAGCGATTGATCCATTACTATGGCTAATAGCAGCGACTCAATCGAAGAACAGGATAATTCGCATGACGAGCGGCTAGAGTCGGTCATCGCGGATTACATTCGAGCTTCAGAAGCCGATGGTTTGCCGGATCGACGGACGTTGTTGCACCAGTTTCCAGAACTCGCTGCTGAGCTAAAGCATTTCTTTGCGCAGCGCGATCGCTTGAAGCGCCTGACCGATCCGATTCGCGAGTTTGGTGACGATCTCTATCAAGCGATCGGACCGGGTAAGCAGCTTAGCTACGTAGGCAACTACGAGTTGCTCGAAGAAGTTGCTCGCGGCGGTATGGGTGTGGTCTACAAGGCCCGCCAAACCACCCTGGGCCGCATCGTGGCTGTAAAAATGATTGTCGCTGGGCGGTTGGCCAACGAGCAGGATGTGCAGCGTTTTCAAGCCGAAGCTCAAGCCGCCGCGAGCTTGAAGCATCCGAACATTGTGTCCATTCACGAAGTCGGTCAGCACGAAGGCTGGCATTACTTTTCGATGGACTACGTCGAAGGCCATGATCTTTCGACAGCACTGCGACTGAATCTATTGCCTGCGAAAACCGCTGCGACCTATGTGCGTCAGATGGCCGAGGCGATTCATTGCGCGCACCAGCAAGGCATCCTGCATCGCGATTTGAAGCCGTCGAATATCCTCATCGATCAACAGGACCAAGTTCATATCACGGACTTCGGTCTGGCCATGCGGGTCGAAGGGGATCAGGGGCTGACGCAGACCGGACAGATCCTTGGGACCCCAAGTTACATGCCGCCTGAACAAGCGCAAGGTAAGCGTGGCTTAATCGGTCCAGCCAGCGACGTGTACGCACTTGGAGCGATCCTGTACGAATGCTTGACCGGTCGTCCGCCATTCCGCGCCGAGTCGGTAGTTGCGACGATTGAACAAGTCATACACGCCGAGGCCGCTTCGCCGCGAACACTCAACACAGCGATTCCACGCGATCTCGAAACGATTTGCTTAAAGTGCCTGGAGAAAGAACCTCATCGTCGCTACTGCACCGGGCAACTACTCGCCGAAGATCTCGGACGTTATCTTCGGGGCGAGCCTATCCTAGCGCGTCCAGCCCGCGTATTGGAGCGGAATGTGAAGTGGGTTCGTCGCCACCCTATGGCGGCCGCACTTCTCGTTGCCAGTTTAGTTGCCTTACTGTCCGTCATGGGCATGGGAATTGGAGTTTACTACAACGCACAACTTGATTCGGCGAACCTTCAGCTCCGTTCCAGCAATCAGCAGCTGGAGGCTGCCAGGGACACGCTTGAGTCCAATAATCAGCAACTATCGCTAACTTCAGCTCAACTTGAACGCTCGGTGGATGAAGTCAAAGCCGAACGAGCTTTAGCGCGACGCCATCTTTACGCATCCCGCATGGCGCTGATTCAAGTCGCGGAGCAGAAAAGTGATACCGCGAGAATCGTACAATTGTTGCGAAGTGTAATCCCTGAATCGGACCAGCAGGAGGATCTGCGAGAATTCGAGTGGTATTACCTTTGGCGCAAACATCATGGCGAAGAATCGCGGCTGGTTTCACAAACGTCGCCCGTCACTTCACTAGCGTTGAGTCCCGATGGGAAATGGATTGCTACGGCGGGACTAGAAGATCCGTTGATTAAGATTTGGGATACCGAAAACGGCAGACAGCTTTGCTTACTATCGGGGCATAGCAATGGCATCACCGACCTTGCCTTTGGTCGTAACAGTAAGCGACTTGTCTCGGCCAGTCTGGATATGACGCTAAAGCTGTGGGACATAGAAAATGCAAAGACAGAATTCACAATCTCGGGGTTTGATACCGCGTCGAACGCGATAGAATTCCGCGAAGACGAAAGACAGATTGTGACGGGAGATAGTTCGGGAACAGTATGCTTCTGGGACGCTACTACTGGCCGGAAATTGGAGGTTTGGAAGATCTCTTCGGATCGTATAACCGACTTAGGTTTTCTAAAGCCTGGTAATTCACTTGCGATAGGATTCGCTAGCGAATGGGGAATCCATCTCCTCACCGAAGGCATTTCAAATCAGCCTAATAAATCACTTCGAAGCACTACGAATATCGCCCTCGATTCCACTGGCCAAAGAGTCGCATCCGGGTTCGTCAGTAAAGACCGGAAGTCGAGCACTGTTAGTGTACTGGACGTCGAGTCAGAGAGTTCGATCTGGGGTATTTCGGATTCAAAACTAATCCGCCGGTTAGCCCTTAGCGAGGACGGAAATCTAGTTGCGGTGGCGTGGGACAATCAAACGATCGAGATTTGGACCACCGCCAAGGAGGAGTCAATAAGTACTTTCCACACCGGTGACACGGTACGTTCGCTCGCCTTTTCGCAGGCAGGAGATCGAGTTTATGCCGGCACTGAAGGAGGCGAAGTATTAATCTGGTCTCTTCCTGGAAAGGAAGTGGCGACGCTGGAGAGCGGAACGAGAGCATATTGGACTACGTTTGTAAACAATGCTCAGCTGCTTGTCCCATCGAGCGGAGTCGCGTCAATCTGGGAGATCAAAACGGGGAGACAACGATCGCTTGATCTCACTTCAGTAGCGGGTTTGTATCGATGGACGGCTTCGGCTGGCGAAAACCACGTCGTGGGCCTCCGGGGACGCGAGTTGATTGATATCGAAACAGGGAAAACACGGGTAACACTTCAGGATTGCTCTAAACGCGGTTCATTCGGCTACATGGGTCAAATTGCCATAGATAAAGACTGCAGGCGAGTGGCTGGTGCATTTGCCTCTAGCTCTGTCGATCTCTGGGATGCGGCTACGGGTGAACTGCGACGCCGATTTGATGTGCCAGCCATGGCTGTTAGTGTAGCCCTTAGTCCCAACGGCGAATTCCTTGCCAGCGGAACGGCTTGGCATACCTCCCTTGGGTCGGGAAGGAATGAAGAAAAACAATCTGCAAAGGATCTACTTGAGATTTGTTTTCTCCAAGTTTGGGAAGTCAATACCGGGAGAAAGGTCTTCTATCGCGAGGAGATTTTCGCAGGCGGAATTTGGGATTTAGCATTCAGTCCAGACGGAAAGTATCTTGCCGCAGCAATGGGAAGATATCCCGATACCGATATGAGCTCAGGGCGTATACAGATATGGGATTTAGCGAATTGGCATTTAGCGCTCGACCTGCGAGGTCATACAGGTAGTGTATGGTCGGTCGCATTTAATGAATCCAGCACACGGCTAGCAACTTCCAGCGGCGATTGGACGGGAAAAGGCATCGGACAGGCCAAAGTGTGGGATGTCATCACAGGTTCGGAGTTACTTACGTTTGCCGAAGGTAAGAATCCCGTATTCGATATTGCATTCAGTCCTGACAGTCTACGATTGGCGACTGCAAATCTCGACGGCAAAATTCGTCTATGGAATGGCACCATACCGTTGCAATCACCAACTTATCAACTTCTGCAGGCGGACTGATAAGTGAAATTATCATGAGTAAAATATGTCTACAACAACAATTGTGCTGTCAAGCAAAAGAAATCGAGCAGCTAATTCGAGATCTTCCGCCAAACGATCCGCTCAAGGATTGGTTTTTCGTTGAGCTTGACGCCCTGACCATTTGCGAATCCTCCGAGGCTCTTCCTCTAGACGAAGCCAACTGCAGGCTCCGCGGACTGCAACAATTAAAACACTTGGTTCTAGAACATCGTGATCGATTGATGCAGCCAGAAAATTCGTCATCGGTCGAATGCAATCTGGATTCCTATCTGACGGCCGAAGCTCGTCTGCCAGCCGGCGTTCGCGGAACTACGCGACAGCTGCGCTTCAGTATTCAACCTTCTCTGCTGCACGAATCCAAGCGAGATAACGCAACCTTCGATCCCGTCAGCCCTACGGCTAAGGTTGTAGCGTACTTGCGCGGACTCGACCAATCTCTCCAATTCGATGGCGATGAACTATTGAGGCAGGAAGGGGCCGTTGCGCTGGAACAATTGGGGATCACCGATGCCGGCACACATGCTGCTATGGCCGTCCTGTTTCAAAGTCGCTATCACGCGATGAACGCAGCGATAGGCATGGCAGCTGGTTCGGCTTCACAAATCATTGAATTTGCAGCTGGCGTGTCCCCCCGCGGATATCAATGGTCGCAATTGAGCCCGGGAACAATCTACATCGAATCGGACTTGTCACAATTGATGATCCGCAAAGCAAAAATGGTGCGCAATTCACTGATGGCGAACGCATCCGCGAATCGCGGTGTACTGCATTACTGCGGGACCGATGTGCTGGACCTCAACAGCATGCTCGAGGCCATGAACTCGATCGATACGCACATGCCGTTCACAGTCGTAACCGAGGGTTTGCTGCTGTACTTGACCAACAACGAATTGAGACAGTTTCTCGAAAATGTTGTTGCTCTACTATCCCGTGGCCGCAACGCGACTTGGATAACCGATCTCGTTACGCAAGAAAATCTGAACGCTCTCGTCACTAGCCATCCGGGAGTCTCTCAGAGTGTGCGCAAGGTATTCGAACTGACCGGGCGGATGATCTTCGCCAACAATCCATTCCAAACCGAAGCGTGCGTCGATCGCTACCTCAACGAATTTGGGCTCCGCATCGATCGTACCGTCCCGTTGCGCGACGTCGCTTCACGCTTGGATTTAGAAGTTCCGATCGACTTGGAGTTGCGCGATAGAATCGTCGGCTCGAGAATGATTTGGTCTATCTCAATAGAAAAATAATTATGTTTCGATCCAAGACGCATGACTTTTGGACTTAAGTGTGTTCTACTTGCAATGCATGTAGGTACCAACAGCGAGCCTTCAAGAATTGCTAGGCCATATTAATCTGCAGACGAACTACGTTCGACGCTAAATTCGAGCTCTGAGATGGAGGGATATAGATGATGCATTCTTCTGCAATCTTGATAGCGGTAGGTTTCTGTGGGGCACTGTTTTTTCAGCGCGATTCATGCGCTCTCGCACAGGACGCCGATGCGTTGAAAGGTGCCGCTCATCAATCCGATTGGACGCAGTGGGGCGGCAACCATGCGAGGATGAACACGCCTGTCGGTCGAAATACTCCAACTCAATGGAGCATCACCGAGTTGGACAGAAATAATCTGAAACGAGGGCAACATCCAGTTGGCTCAAAAAACATCAAGTGGGCAGTACCTCTTGGGACCGAGACCTATAGCAATCCGATAGTGGCCGGCGGCAAAGTTTTTGTGGGTACCAACAATGGGGCTGGATACCTGGACCGCTATCCTCCAAATATTGATCTCGGAGTGCTCCTATGTTTTGAAGAAGAGACCGGCAATTTTCTTTGGCAACACGCCAATCAGAAACTGATAACGGGCCGCGTTCATGATTGGCCCAATCAAGGTGTCTGCTCGACTCCAGTCGTCATCGGTAATCGTTTGTGGTACGTATCCAATCGGGGAGAAATCGTATGCCTGGATACCGAAGGCCACTACGACAATGAGGATGATGGACCAGAGCAGGATTTTGTGCCACTGTTAGAGTTGGATGCATATGTGCATGGGCAGCTAAGAAACTGGAACAGAGACTACAACACGCCGATATCGATTCGGAAGGAATTTACCAGACTGGGCCTGCAGTTGCCGAATTCGTTCGGATTGACCACGGGTGATGACAAACGAAGCTGGAGCGTTGTTGAGCACGTTTACGACAGTAAGAGTCGCACCGTCAATCACACGCCAATCTATCGAATCGTTTGGGAGGGAGAATTCTTGCGAGTTGATCGGAGCTCTTTGGCTGATGGACAGGTTGTCTACAAAGAGCTCTTTCGCGTGGCCGATCAACTTATTGCCGAGCTGGGGACACCACGAGTTGTCGCCAACATCGAGCAGGAGCTAAAAGCGCACGGCGTTGCCGTCGACATGACTTTCGAGCCCCAAACGCTCGTCGAAGGTAAACAGTGGTCGTTTCGCGGAGCGATCGGAGGCAAAAAACGCCAATTTCTAGTCCGACTCCAAGGACCCTTGCTGCGAGTTGAAATGCCGCGGCAAAATACCGAAAAAGAAGATGCAGACGTCGTCTGGCGTTTCGATATGATGCAGGAACTAGGGGTTTCGCAACATAACATGGCCAATTGTTCCATGCTCGTTGTGGATGGCGTGCTATTCGCGTGCACGTCCAACGGCGTGGACGAGAGCCACAACACGATTCCTTCTCCAAATGCGCCGAGCTTTATCGCCATCGAATCCGAGACAGGCAATGTCGTATGGACGGATAATTCACCTGGCGAAAATATCCTGCACGCGCAATGGGCTTCGCCAAGTTATGGAGTTTTTGGTGGACAACCGCAAGTGATTTTCCCGGGTGGCGACGGTTGGCTGTATAGCTTCGATCCCAAAGGGGATGGAAAAGGAGGCGCGAAGTTACTTTGGAAATTCGACTGCAATCCTAAGACTACTGTCTACGCTCTTGGAGGCATGGCCACGCGCAATAGCTTGATCGCCTTTCCCGCAATCTACGACGGACTTGTGTACATTGCCGTGGGTGACGATCCGGAACATGGAGAGGGTGATGGGCATTTATGGTGTATTGATCCGACCATGCGGCTCGACGGCGGTGATGTCAGCCCCGAACTAGCCGTCGACAAACAGGGAAACGTGCTCGCACCGCGTCGTTTGCGAGCGATTGACGAGCAAGTTGGCGAGCGGGCGATTCCAAATCCCGATTCGGCGGTCGTTTGGCACTACGATGCTTTTGACCAAAATCACGATGGGAAGTTCGATTTCGAGGAAACCTTTCATCGCTCGATAAGTACTCCCGTTATCCAAGATGACATCCTCTACACCGCAGACTTTAGTGGTTTGTTGCATTGCCTCCACGCCAAGACAGGGCAAGTGTTTTGGACATACGATTGCTTCGCTACGTGCTGGAGTTCGCCGATGCTCGTCGATGGGAAAATCTATATTGCAGATGAAGATGGCGATGTGTCGATTTTTCGACATACAGCGACACCGAAGGCAGCTTCGTTCACGTCGCTGAACCGCGCCAGCGATAGTGATATAGAGCAATTGAATCAAAAGTTGATTCGAGATGGAGTGTTGATCAGCGTGTGCAATTGTTCATCAGCGTTCTACACAACCCCCATCGTCGCCAACAACGTATTGTACATCGCTCGGCGAAATGCACTTTATGCGATCGAGGATTCAAGCAAGTAACGAAAAGAGAACCTGAATCATGCGGAAGTCTTCTTTGCTCCAGGTGCTTCTCATTGTCCTGCTGCTTTTCCCGATCAGCGTCAACGCTGATGACTGGCCGCAAGGGCGAGGCCCAAATCGAGACAATGTCTCGAATGAAACTGGGCTGCTGGATTCTTGGCCGGACCAAGGTCCACCGCTCCTCTACCAGATCGACGGACTTGGTAGCGGGATCACACCGCCCGCCATCGTCGGTGAACGTGCTTTCACGATCTCGGAATTCGACGGGTACGAGTATGTAGTCGCTTTCAACGCTGGCACCGGTCAACGACTTTGGCTGACTCCGCTGGGACTGCAATCGGATGACTATATCTTAGCGCATCGACTGATGCGCTGGTTAAGCCAGCGGACCCCCACTGTTCATGATGGGAAATTGTATGCCGTCACCGCATTCGGATTGCTGGTCTGCCTGGCGATCGAAGATGGTCGGCCTCTGTGGAGCAAGGATTTTCGTCAAGAGTACGGCGTTACTCGGCAACCTTGGGGATATTGCGATTACCCGTTGGTCGACGGTGATTTGTTGATTTGCGTTCCCGGAGGTGCACAAGCCACTGCCGTTGCTCTCAACCGTCATACAGGGCAGGAGGTCTGGCGATGCCTATTGCCAGTCGCAACCTCCGACAAACGCAAGGAGCGTTTTCAGCGATCTGCCCACGCGGCTACGTTGAGTGGTCGGCTCGATAACCTTGAGTATGTGGTAGTCACCACCAATGAGGCAATCCACTTTCTCGCCAAGGATGATGGAAAACCACTGGCGACCTACGGTCGGATCTATCAAACCATCGCCAACAGTCATACGGCGATCTTTGACAGGGGTGATATCGTTCTCACCAATGGCTACGGAAGTGGGATCGCGAGACTTGGCATCGCTTCCTCCTCGGTAGGCTTGAGTCTTCCCGAAAGGTACTATCATCCCTTGAGTCTTGACGCTTTCAATGATGCTGGGCTGATCGCTCGCGGAAAAATGTTTCAAATCCGTAGTCCTCAGGTCCTAATTTCTGTGGAGCCGATTTCTGGGAACATAGTTTCTTCGAAACACATGGGTCGTCGATTTGCGCAAACGTACGCGGATGGTCATCTCTATTGTGCCGACATCGGTGGACTTGTCTCTCTCATCGATATTGACTCAGCCGATTTGGAATCGCGGTCGTCATTCCAACTTCCCGACATTCAACCTGCCCGGGGTGTATCGCTGCCGGTGGTCGCAAACGGCAAGCTTTATTTGCGATTCGACAACCGTCTTTTTTGCTATGACATTTCCCATGACACGTTCAAAAGCCTAGCTGGGTCACAATTGGTACAGCACGTCCCACCGAAGCTTGATCCAAGTATCGGCGATCGACGTCTGCCGGTACCTATCTATCTTCCGACGCCATCGGATGTCGTAACGCGCATGCTACGAGAAGCTGACCTAAAGCCGGGCCAGACGTTGGTCGACTTGGGTAGCGGCGATGGCCGAATTGTTATTGAGGCGGCCAAAGCTTTTGGTGCTAAAGCGGTGGGTTACGAAATCGACGAAGAATTAGTGGCGCTCTCGCGGGCTGCCATCATGAAGGAGCAACTTTCAGCGACCGCGCGCATTGAACCAGCCGACATGTATGCAGTGGACTTGAGCAACGTGGACGTCTTGGCCATTTATCTATATCCCGTCGTAATGGACGCGCTCAAGAAACAGATCGCTCGGATGCCGGCTGGATCGAGGATTGTGTCTCATCATTTTCAATTTCCCGGTATCGAAATTGAAACGAAGGTAACCATGCAGTCGGAGGAATCGGGTGAAAAACACGCGATCTACCTGTACCGGCTACCACTTAAGGAAACCGTTCGCTGAATGGTATCCCATCAGATGATTTGAGATGGTTTTCGCCGTTTGAGAAACCCGAGTATTTCGGAGGTACTCACAATGCGTTTTTTTACTTTGCCCTTTTGGCTCTACCTTCTCATCGAAAGTGTGTGCCTGATTCCGGTGTTTTCTGCACTTGCGGCAGGCCAAGATTGGCCCGTATTCGGTCGGGATGCGACTCGGAACGCGGTTGTTCCCGATGGGAATGGCCCGATGGATTGGGACGTCACGAGTGGGCGAAACATCAAATGGAAAGTCAGCTTGGGATCCGAAACGTACGCTTCACCAGTCGTTGCTGGAGGGCAGGTCTACGTCGGCACAAACAACGGGGCAGGTTACCTGGAACGATACCCCAGTTGATTTGGGAAGTGGCGACGGCCGCATCGTCACCACCGCGGCTTTGAAACATGGTGCCAAAGCAATAGGGTATTAAATCGATATGGACTTGGTCGACGTTTCGCTCGCTCGAGCGAAACAGGCCGGGGTGGATGGCTTTGTCGAGTTCAAGTTGCACGAAATGTACACGGCAGACTTGCGCGAGGCGAACCTGGCTACGGCATTTCTTGATCCCGCTGCACTGAACAAACTGAAGCCACAACTCTTGAAAATGAACCCTGGCGCGAAGATTGTAACTCATCACTACGCGATCCCAGATATTGAGCCCGACCAGGTTATCACTGTTAGGTCAAAGGAAACGGGTGACGATCACCGTGTATGGTTGTACACCGTCCCGCTTTGACTGTAGCTTTGGACCATTGTCCCGAGCGGATGGATTTTCCAAGGAGTTATCGACGGCCGGGACACTGGTCCCAGCCTACTTTGACTTTTGTCGGCTCTGTCCAATACTCTCAACCCAGTCGGTCGAGCATTCGGCCAAGTGCTTCCGTCATGCGCTCATCGTTGTCGTAGTTGCCTGCCGCGATGGCCTGACGCAGTTCAGCGACCCGGTCGGCCCGAAACACTTCACCGCTGGAGTCTGTCGAAATCGATAAGGCTTCGGGCGACAAGTCCAGCTGGTCGTTTGGGGCTGTGATTCCGCTTGACGTCCCCTGGTCAGCTTCCGGTTGGCCAGCATTTACGCGGTTCGGAGAGCGGGTCGCGTCGATCCCGGAAATAGAAACGTTATTGGAAATCTGCATTTTCAGCACCCTTCATGTTTCGAACAAAAGTTCTGTGATCGCCATCCGACGAACGAAAACCGTCGCGTTGTCGTTGTGGTGACCTGTGGACTGCTACCGTGCTTGCGAGAACCAATCGGTTCCGCGTGCTCGATCCTATCCTTCGCAGTCCGTGTCGCAGAGGGACCGTCCGTTGGACGAGTCGAAGCGACTTTGCAAAGATGCTGCCTTCGAGCGGGAGCGAACGATTCATCGTCCAATTCCACTCGCCACAACATCGAAATCCCTCTGTTGCTATCTATTCCGATCCTCGAAGCCAACCCAGTTGTGTTCGATGCTCCGATGGATTCGTTTGCACCATTCGAAACGAAAGGCGCGGGTCCAACGCTCACCGATGTCACTACTGGATCCCAACTATAAAAAATCGTTCGCAGGCCTCGTCTTGCTGACTCCGCAAGCGTCGGCCTGCCTACCTGAATGAATTGCTAACGCAATCGTCGTGCCAACCAACCGCGTTCCCACTCCATCGTATCCTACTTATACGCCACCGGATCCATTCGATACAACCGCGGTTTCCGGTTCCACCTACCAAACGGCCTGATTTCCAGGGAATACTCCTTACGGAGCTTGCGGTACCAAGTCCGATAGCATCGCGTGACACTCGATCGCGGTGGCCGGTCCGCCAACCCCTAAAAACTTCTCAGGGCAACCCGCACTAACTCTTTTTACAATCCCGTTGGTCATCTTTTCAAAAGTTCCAGGATCGAAAGGAACAAAATCGAAAATCGAGATTGACCTGGCGCGGCTAGGCTCCTTATCGTACGCTCCGTCAACACGTCACCCGCCGCTCTGAAGTGCAGGAACGTTGCGACAGATCTCTGACAAATCAAAAATGCCTTTTGAGAACTTGTTG
The DNA here is from genome assembly GCA_041752005.1 of Pirellula sp. Classification (GTDB taxonomy): domain Bacteria; phylum Planctomycetota; class Planctomycetia; order Pirellulales; family Pirellulaceae; genus JBKCUI01. Next base: position 41,751 of record JBGSHV010000022.1, read on the forward strand.
CGGTGGCTAGCTCTTCGGAGCACCTACCTCAACGCTTGCACAAGGATGTGCGGGTGTCGAGATAGAACCACGCGCAGCATTCGAGCGGACTGAACTCACGGATGATCGTTCAGTCTGCCTTCAAAAATTGGCTCCCGGAAAAGTAGCTCGTAGTCCTCCGTCCCCCCCTGGGACTCGTTCACTTCCGGGAGCCTTTTTTTTTGCCTGGCCTCTGCGAGAGCGTGCCCACAGCACGATTCACATCACTCTTCACTCCGATGGGTCCAGAACCCGGGCGAGCAAACCGGTCAAGCGATCCTCCAATATCTCTTCGCCCTGCACGATCTTCATCTGGATTCGCAAGGCCCAAAGCTCCACGCCGCCGATGCGTTTGGTGGCTAATTTTGCCAAATCCTTGCCCGTGCACACGATCACCTCAGGTCGCAGCGGAGCACTCTCGATCCAGACCTCCAGGTTGCGAAGGTCTTCTTGGGAGTAAGGATGGTGATCGGCAAAGATCCGATGCTCGAGCCATTCCACTCCGACGCGCTGTAACGAAGTTTCAAAGCCTTTTGGGTTTCCAATTCCGCTGATGGCCAATGCAGGCGTGTTTTGAAAGGACGCCAAACCACAAGTTTCTCCGTCGCTATTGACCCATTCGATCCCAGCATGTTCGGCTTCGATCCATGCCGCGCGTGGATTGTAACGCTGGATCAACGTCCGAATGTCAGCCAGCCGCTGTGCGTCGACTTGATCCGCTCGCGTGGCGAGCACGATATCCGCCCGCCGAATCGAACCGATCGGCTCTCGCAACAGGCCGCGAGGCAGCAGATGGCCATAACCGAATGGCTCCGTTGCATCAATCAAGACAATGTCGAGATCCCGCTTGATCTTTCGATGCTGAAACGCATCATCGAGCAACAACAACTGCATGTCCAGTTCTTCGTGCGCCAGACGGGCCATGGCCAATCGATCCGGGGATTGCAACTGCGGAACATCCGGCAACATGGACTCCATCTCTTTCGCCTCATCGTTCACCCCATCTGCCAACGCGCCATAACCCCGTGAAAGGATGGCGACCCGCACACCGTGCGAACGAAACCAACGCGCCAAATAAACGCAGGCCGGCGATTTGCCAGTGCCGCCGGCGGTAAGATTGCCCACCGAGATGACGGGCAAACTGGCCCGACCCGCACTCCACCAACCTCGGTCGTACATCCAATTCCGAAAACGCACGACTGCCCCGTACGGCTGAGATGCCAACCACAACCCCCCACGTGCGAGCACCGAAGTCACCGAACCAGAAGTGCCATTGAGAATGCCATCAAAGCGGCGCATGCGTGTGTGTGTTTCCAAACAAAAAGCGGCATCATAGCCGAATAGGGTACGAACTGCGGTCGGTATTCTAAAGGACGGATCGGAGTTGCTCTAGCGGCTACGTTTTGGTACCGAGTAAGTTCAATTTCCTCGGTGCATACCCGCCATTTCCAACCGCTCTCCCACGACATACTTGCCATGCGCACCCTCTCGCTCCGACTTCCAGCCTGGGTTTTCACCTCGGTTCTCGCCGTCGGTCTGGCCATGGCGTCGCATCTGACACCCACCTGGAGCCAACTCGGTGACTACAACAACGCTAGTACGTTACCGCCCCTCCCAAACTCTGCTCCGTCGAACCCATCCTTACCGAAGGCCGCATCCGTTCCGAATGACCCGAATGGTAACTTTCCGTCCATGGGTTCCTATGCTCCAGGAATTGCCGTCATTGGCCAATCGCATGTCGCAGCGACCAGCACCCATCTGATGAGCAGCGCGACGCTCAGCAACGGATCACAACAACTCGTGGTCTTCGATCCGAGTCGATTGACGCTGGTGGTCTACCACATTGAGCCCAATAAAGGGGACGTGCAACTGAAAAGCGTCCGACGCATGGATGCGGACTTTTCACTTGAAGAATTCAATCTGAGCGAACCTACCCCTAGCACGATTCGCAAAAACCTCCGCCCGAATCCATGATTCGCGGAAACAGCACGGCCATTCCAAGTTGACCACTTCCCTAGGCCGCCAGCTCTCTATCCGTGCATTGGCTGTCGAAGCCTACCTTGGGCCGCGATTCATTCTCTTGCCATGATCAACTGTCTGCGTTAAGCCTACTCACTCCAGCGCCGATATTTGATTGCATGAAAATCATTACTATCACCGCGAGACTCCGTGCGCGACGAAGTCGTCACTTTCCTATCCAGTCGATGACAAGCATCTTGGCTTTGCTAGCGATCGCCCTAGCGAACCAATGCTTGGCGGAGGAAGTCGCTCGGCAAAACATCCAATCCAAAAGTACCCCTTCACCGTCGATATCAGACTTGGCCGTTGTTTCGCCTCTCCTCCCAGCGGATCCATTTGCGCTCGACAGCCCGGTACCCACCCAAGGCCCATTCGACGAGCTCTACGTTCGCATGGCCATCGACGGCTCAAAGCAGCCTCAAGACTTTGGTGTCAATGCCCAGCTGGGTGGTCAAGCCGCCATCAATGCTGGCTTCCCAATCTTGGCGGATCTCTATCTAGGGATGCAGGTAGGTTCCAGCGTCACCGCCACCTCCAATGCGGTGCGTGTGTATGAGTTGCTGGGAGAATCCACCGGTCGCACTCAGAATTTCACCACTCTCGGTCTGTTCCAACGCACCGATAGTGGATTTGCATGGGGCTTTGTCCATGACTTTCTTTACGAAAATCACTATGACGATTTCAAGTTAGGGCAATGGCGTATCCGCACTTCTTACGACCTTTCCGAAACAACACAAATCGGTTGTACGGCCATGCTTCAATCCTACGGTGATGCCGGAATTTTCGGAACGAGTACGAACGTTCGACTGCAACCCATCGATCAGTTTCATCTCTACCTGCGGCACTTCTGGAAAACGGGCGCGCAAACAACGTTATGGGCTGGAGTTGCTGAAGGGCACGGCGAAGACAACGCAGTGACTGGTTTCTCACCTCCCAAAGACGAATCGTTCCTCTTCGGTGCCGATGTCCTAATGCCTCTCACGGCAACCTTGGCCATCTACGGCGAAACGAACATGATCATGCCTTCGGACACCGGGACCGTGGATGCATTCTTGGGAGTGCAATGGTATCCCGGCGGCAACACGCGCAGTGCGCGCCGACGCAAATTCAGTCCGATGCTTGAGTTGGCATCGCCCGTCAGCTTCGCCGCCGACCTCGCACGTCAATAAGCTGACGACATCATTCGGATTTCCAAAAGATATGCGCTTCGAAATCGGCTTGATCCGTGACGCATGTAATGACGTTGAAAGTGTTATGGCAATCCCCACCGCTTGCGCAACACCCACTGGCTGACCAGGATGGCCGCTACCATCAGAAACAACAGCCATGAGTCAACGACCGTATCGCCCAGTCGCACGTTATCGACCTGTGTCTCCGTCGCTTGTCGGCGTCGATCCAAAATGCGGCGTACGATCTCCTGAGTTTGCTCGGGAACGAGCAACTCGCCACCGGCGCTTGCATTGAGCTTGGCGAGTTGACTCAGCAATTGCCAATCGGGCAATGGCTGCATGCTCTCGATCGATTGATCCATGACGATGAACGGCAATCGGCTCTCAAGCTGTTGGCCTTTCGAACCCGCCGTCTTCGCGCGCCACTCGTACCTTCCAGCCTGCTTGCCACCCTCAAACTTTAGCTTCATGCTCGTGGCATCACGACGCTGCAACGCAAATTCACCGAGATCCTCTTCCTGAGCCGGCTTGTCCTCCTGAGGATTGCCCAAACGCCACAGTCGCATCATGATCGAAGCGGGCATGTCCGCTTCGCTCGAACCAGGATTCCAGTTCACGACGATGTCGGACGGCTGTTGCAAGAACAATCGCCGTTGATTCATCGTTAGCTGAATCCCTTCTTCGACGATTTCACGACGCAAGCACCATAGGACCAATTGACGCCAAAACTGCTTGTACTCTTTCCCTTTGCCTTGCCGTAACCACAGATAACTTGAATCGAACGCAAGGCTCACTACACGACCTTGCTGGGCAGTCCCAAGTGCAATCAACGGTTGCCCTGCGTCCCCTTGAGCCAACAACTTCACTCCGGGCGCATTCTTCACTCCATCCCATCGATTGGCTCCTAACAGCGGCTTCATCTCCGACCAAGCCTGACTGAGATCGGCCCCAGGTTCACCGATTTGCAATAGCTTGTCGGTCGATCGTGGAATCAATCGGACCGGTCCGACATAATGATTTCGCAAATCGATGGCATCATTACCTCCCTGCCGATTGCCTGTGAACATCTGAATCGGAAGAACGTCCGCCAATGGCGTTCGATCCCATCCGCCAGCGTTGTAGGCTCGGTATCCACCCAACGTGATCAAACCTGCGCCTTGGGCGACTTGGTCAGCGATCAATTTCGCCCCTTGGACGCCGATCGCCTCCGAGTCGAGATCTCCGATAATGAAGCAATCGTATACTCCTTTGGAAAGTCTCCTGGACAAATCGATCGGCCACTTTTGAACGGGCTCACGGGCGATCCATAATCGGTCGACTTGCAAATCACTGGATTCCAACAAAGCGTTGGCGATGAACTTAGCCTCCGTCCTCGGCTCCCCTTCGATGTACAGGACCCGCGCCCCACCGCCGCGTACGTTTAGGTAAGCCACCGCTTCATTGTTCTCCATCACCGATTCTCCCTCCACGGGTTCCGCCCGAACGATCAGCTCGTACGAACCGGCATCGGGGGCAACCAATGGAATCTGAAAGGGCAACGTTTGATCAGGCTTGGTGGATCGGACCACCGTCCGATCCACCAGTCGCGAAACGCCATCGCGATCGACCATCCAAAGACCTAGATTGACGTCGCGGTTGGTCACCCCACGGCACTTGACCATCCCGCGCACGTAAATCTGATTCTTTGCGTACACATCCAGCTGTTCAGGGACCCCTTCCACGGCGAGATCGCGCGCGTTCTCGCTGTCCCCACGTGGCCCCAGTCCAATGAGATACAACGGGATATCCAATCGACCCAATTGCCTAGCGACCTGTTGTGGATCCAAGCCGGCAGGGGACTGAGTCTGCGAGCCGTCCCCCATCCAAACAACTGCCATCAACGGAGATGAAAACGTACTCGATGCGACCTGACCTAGCGGCCCGCCGATGTCGGTCATCGAACCTTCGGGTGTCTCCGGCAACTGCGGTTGGGCTTCACTCGAAGTGCTTTCGATCTCTCCAAGACTTTGTAGCTTGGAGTCATAAAGAAAAGGGACCAGCACGGTCTCTTGTCCGAATTCTTGCCTCGCCTCATAAAGCGCGTCCCATAGCTCGCGCTGGATTTCCCACCTGGACTTTTTTCCATCGCCCGATGCCAACTGCATGCTGGACGAAGTGTCCATCATGATCGCCACACTACCGCGCGGTTCACGTTGTCGCGTGAACGTCAAACCAGGACGGAGCAAGGCGATGATCATCACGATGCACAGCGCACAGCGCAGCCCCCACAGAATTGCCCGCCTGCCTCGGGACAATGAACTGCTGTCACGAATGGCGAACAAGATGAAGAGGAACGCAAGGACGGTAAGCGCGACCAATGCGTAGCTTCCAAAGACGGGATCGAGCGACCAATCGATCATGCTTTTCCTCGCCCAGTGCTCGCGTAGAATCGACTCGACATCGTCTGCTCGGCCATAACCAAAAGCACTACGATGACGAGCAAGAACGGCGAGAGATCGCGACCATAGCGACCTTCGCCGATAGAGCTCTGCACCTCAGATTTTTCCTTGGCCACTGCAAAGTTGTTCTCCCCAATAGCTTTGCTTAGTACCGCGTCTTCTACCCGTTGGAGTGAGATTTCATCGCGATCAATGTTGACGCTGAATCCGCGTACAATCGGACCTCGTGGCCGCAAGCCGCGGATGCGGTATTGCCCGGGTTGTCGCGTGAATTGATAGGAAAGAAGGTCATCCGTGGCTTCGATGCGAATTACGTCTGCGTTGGGTGTGAACAGCTCATACACCTTGGGATACTGTGCCGAGTTGTTCGCCAACACCGCGACCGAATCGATCGCATAGTTGACGGGATGTTGATTGTGGGTTGCCAGATAACGCGTCGTTCCGACGAACAACGCAAAGCCAGGCCAAGCGTCGGAGCTGGTGGTGAACAGCTCGCTCCAAGGTTCCATTTGCGCCGTGGCGGCCGGCTCAGGGTACGGAACGGTCATGACGACGATACGTCCTTGACCTTTGGCCCATTCGAGCATGGCCGGCATCTCGCTGCCCGTCATGCGAATGATCTCCGACGCTTCTGGCTCCAGTGATTCAATGTCCCAATGCCGAAACACCGGGTAATTGACCCAAGGGATTTCGCGGATCGGTCGTTCGAAGATGGACCAGATGGGATGGTTTTCTAGAATCGGATTCAAGAACACCGACGGATCATCCAGCGCGCGACGCGTCTGCCGTTTGACCTGCCCGGGAATCAAGCCGGCGAGGCCACTGTTCATAATGGATTCTGCCGAATCCGCAGCAGGACCGAGCACCACGAGCAAGCCTCCCCCACCCGCGACCCATTCGAGCAGTCGATCCGAATCGTCGACGCTCAAGGTTCTCGGATTGAAAAGGACCAAGTGCGAAAAGCGACTCAGATCGAGATTGGGCAGCCTGGCAATGGAGTCAACCGTCGGCGGCGGTGCGACGACCGATTGCGACTGCGAATCCTCCTGGCTTGGCTCTTGAGAAGCCGCCGCAGCGTCTTTGGAACCACTTGCCGCTACAAACGCGTTGGGATCGAGCAAAAGTGCAACGAGTTGTCCGTCGCGCTGATCGTCGGCCAATACGGCCGCTTGCCCTTGCGCCTGGGCTTCGACCGACAGATATACAACGTTATCAAGTTCAAGTGGATCGGGGCGGGTCAAACGCAGGGCAGCATGGTTAGTCCCATCGGCCAAATCCGAAAGGGTCATCTGAATCGGGACCGAGCCTCCCTCTGGCACCTGCACCAATCGTCGATCGACGACAACCGCTTCAGGCACCATGAGTTTGCCATCGCGAACCGTTGGCAATCGTCGATCGACTGGTTCGAGCGCTAACTCGCACATGACTTGATCGTCTCCCACGCCGGGTGTCCCGCGAATCTCAGCGCTGACAGTTACTCGTCCTCCGGGCGCGGCGGCTTCCTGACTCAGTTTCGGCGCAGCGATCGACCAGTTTTTGATCTCGGCCTCGGGAATGCTCACGTCGATGAACTGCAGGAGAACTTTGGGTTGCGGTTGGCCCCCTGCATCGGCAGCAGCCAAAAGCTGGGGTAAATCGGAGCTTTCGCTACCACGCCAAGCCCCATCGCGAAGGTCGGTCAGCACATAAATTTCGCGTCGCTCGTATTCACTTCGCCGCAGCAAATCGATCGCCCCGCGAATACGACCGATGATATCCGTGGCCCGTCCCTCGACAACGACGCGCTCCAATTGACGCTCAGCGGCCAGTCGGTCCGGGTTGAGTCTCGCGCCGGAATCACTTCCAACGATCGCGATTTGACTTGGGACTGGAAGTCGATCCATCAGCCATCGCGCCATCTCCTTGGCATCTTCCAAACGCGTGGTGTTGTGGTAACGGTACGCCATCGAAGGGGAGGTATCGAGAATAATCGCTGCGCATACAGGCCCATCGGGGCTACCCAACGCAATCGGCTCGGAATTGCTTAATGCGGACGCCAAGAAAACGCCTGAGGCGGCCCACAACCCCACAGCGATGACCGAAGTGGTTGCGATCACGGCCATCGGTCGGCGCGATCCCCACGCCACCGCCGCTGCTGCGGATGCGAGAATCGCTAGTACGGACAAAAGCCCGATGGCTAAAAAATTTCCATACTGCCCTGCTGGCACGCGCGGCGATGCGACAGCAACGGCAAACAGCAGGACCAGCAAAATTCGGAGCAACAACAATAGGAGTCGCTTCACGCTCCAACCGCGCTGCGCCGTAACCGCGGTCTCGCGGACGAAGCGGAGCGCAGGAAACACCATGATCTTCGGCTCCCGCCGCCCCAACAGGTGCAGCAGGATCGGAGCGGCGGTTACGATGGAACCGAGCAACAAAGAGATATGCAGAAACGTCATGCGGCGGTCCGGAATCTCTGTTTAAAAACGTTGCCGACGGCTGAGCAAGTATTCCGTCAAGGCTTTGTCATACGGCATGCTCGTATCCAATGGAACATAGTCGATGCGCGTTTGGCTGCACCCGCGCTGCAACGCCTCGCGGTACTCTCGAATGTTGTCGCGATATTCATGCCCGATATCGTCGGCATTGACACTGATCGATTGCCCGGACTCAGGATCACGCAATTGGACCAAACCGCTGAACGGAAAGCTCACCTCCGCTTCGTCCAGCACGTGAAAAACGATCACGTCGTGCCCCGAGTGTTTGAGCATCCGAATCGATGCCAGCGTCGATTCGACGTCGGACAACAGATCGCTCATCAACATGATCAGCGATCGATGCCGCAGCATCGCCATCAACTGCCGCATCGGAGCTTGCAAATCGGTTCCGCCTCCGGATTTGAGGCGCGTTAACTGACTCAAGATGGCGGCAAACTGACTGCGACGCGAACGCGGAAAGAGACTGGCTCGAATCTTGGTGTCGAAGGTGACCAGCCCGATGGGATCTTGCTGCATCAGCATCAGATACGTCAGAGCGGCAGCCAAGCACACGCAGTAATCAATTTTGGTCAGTTGCTGTCGGTACGTGTAGGACATCGATTGGCTCGTGTCCAAAACGATGTAGCCGGTAATGTTGGTCTCGGCTTCGAATTTTTTGATGTAGTAGCGATCGGTTTTGGCGTAGGCCAACCAGTCGATATCCTTGGGATCGTCACCGTGCGAGTACCTGCGATGCTCGCTGAACTCGACCGAGAAGCCTTGAAACGGACTCGCGTGGATCCCTTGCAAAAATCCTTTGACAACCATTTGAGCCCGGAGATCCAGCCGCTTGATCTGCGATGCCAACTCCGGCTTCAAATACTGTTCGACTGCGACCATACCCTAAAGGCATCCTGTGAGCGGAATCT
>JBGSHV010000023.1:0-234453 GCA_041752005.1 Pirellula sp.
TCAATGCAAGTCTCTCTATGTGCACCGAAACCGACTATGGCTGTTTATCAGCAACCAGGGGCTCGAACCAACGAATAACCGAGCCGAGCGAGCGCTTCGCAAGGCCGTCATCTATCGCAAGCTCTCGTTTGGCACGCAGTCGGAAAATGGGAGCAGGTTCATCGAACGCATCTTCAGCGCTTCTGAAACATGCCGCATGCAGAATCGAAGCGTGTATCAGTACCTCGTTCAGGCTGTCGAGGCAAAGCTGGCAAACCAATCCTCGCCCTCACTACTCCCCACCCCGTGAACGGTTACACGTTGTCATAAAAAATCGCTCCCGCGAAAACGATTTCAAATCCGATAACTGGACTTAATCCGATCGAATAAACGAATCTTGGAGTAAGACCTCCCATCACCAAATACATATGAAAACCATGTGATTCAATGTTGTGTTTTATCTTCTCCAACCACTTGGCTCTATCAGTGTTATTCATGAATATTCTACTTTGCTATGTAACTCTTCGTGGCAAGTTTCGCATCCTGGTGCTAGTTTTTCTTTTACCGCTTTTCCTCCATCGGCGTGCCGATCAATGTGATCGGCCAACTGCGTCGTTTACGTCCAGTAGTTCATCGCAGTGTCCGCAGACGCCTCCATTCTCTCCGCGTACGCTCTGCGTAGCAAGGACGGCGCGTACTGTGTAGCAAGCATTACTGCGTAGCAAGGACAAGCATTGCGGTCGTGTCGGAGCAGTCGGCGGAATGCTTGCACGTATGGTCGTTCAGTGTGTATCTGGGCCTCGCGGATCGCATTTGGCCCCCGTTTGCGACGTGGGACCAGCGTAGGGGCCTCGAACATGCAATTTCCCCTGATGCGCTCGTACCTTCATCGCAGCGGTGCGTTTCGGCGGGGCTCGGTGTCGCGAGGATGGGACGTTTGCCGGTCGCTTAAGCAGTGTTGGCCAGCTGCTTCACACCTAGCTTTTGCGCGACGCTGCGCAAGGCGGCCTGCGTCGTGGCCATGAAATTGCCGTACAGCCGGTTATTCGTTAATAACTTCGTGAGACGGTCCACTTGTGCCCGACGGTCTTCGATGGGGACGAGCCAGAGATTGTCTTCGAGCCAATGCATGTCCTTGTTATCTTGCTATCCTATCAACGAGAATCATTTGACTATCCTCGCCTTATTTTCATGGAGTAAGAATCATCAAGGTCATCATCGTCGGAGGGGTGGCGGGGGGTGCCTCGTGTGCCGCTCGTTTGCGTCGTTTGGATGAATCGGCAGACATCCTGATGGTAGAGCGGGGACCGTATGTTTCGTATGCCAACTGCGGTTTGCCGTATCACGTTGGTCGCGTGATCGAAAAGGAGTCTAGCCTCTTGGTGGCCAGCGAAAAAACGTTCCGCGAGGAGTTCGCGATCGACGTGAGAACCAATTGCGAAGCGGTGTCCATCTCGGCTAATGACAAAACAGTCCAACTGCGAAACATAATGACCGGCGAAGTCACGTCCGAATCCTACGACAAACTCGTCTTGTCACCGGGCGGGGTTTCGGTCCGGCCTCCTCTGCCAGGAATTGACCTACCAGGTATTTTCCATGTGCGAACGGTCCCCGATGCGAGACAGATCAACGAATGGCTAGAAAGTTGCAGCCATAAAGCCAAGACGCGTGCAGTCGTCATCGGAGGTGGGTTCATCGGTCTCGAGATGGTCGAAAACCTCGTCCACCGCGGTTGCGAAGTAACACTCGTTGAGTTGCTCGATCAAGTCTTACCGCCGGTCGATCCCGAACATGCGAGGGTGATCGAAGAACTGTTGGAGCGGCATGGCGTTCGAATTGCGCTGAATGATGGTGTTGCAGGATTCAACCAAACTGCCGACGGGACGCTTGTCGTTGAAACCAAAGCCGGCAATACGTATCAAGCGGACTTGGTGATACTTGCCCTGGGCGTACGTCCCGATACTTCACTCGCCAAAACAGCGGGATTGGAGATCGGCGAGCGCGGAGGCATTCGTGTCGATGATCACATGCGGACAAGCAATCCAGACATTCTTGCAGTGGGAGATGCAGTCGAAGTCAAGGATTGCGTCACTGACCAATGGACTCTGATTCCATTGGCGGGTCCAGCCAACAGACAGGGTCGTATCGCTGCGGATGTGATCGTGGGCCGCGAGTCCCGATACCGAGGTACGCAGGGGACATCGATCATCGGTCTGTTCGGCGTTGCAATTGCGTGGACAGGGGTTAGTGAAAAGCAGCTCAATCGTTTGGGTGATGCCGACTATGAAAAGATTTACATCTTTCCAAATTCGCACGCAGGGTATTACCCGGGGGCCAAACCTATTGCGATGAAGGTCATCTTTCGAAAATCCGATGGACGGGTGCTGGGTGCCATGGGAATTGGCGAAGACAACGTGGACAAACGCATCAGTACGATTGCCGGTATGATGCAGTTGGGAGCTACCGTCTACGACCTTGAGGAAGCCGAGCTTTGCTACGCTCCCCAGTTTGGCAGCGCCAAGGATCCCGTCAATTTCGCAGGCATGGTCGCAGCGGATACTTTGCGCGGTGATATGCCACTGACCCATTGGGAGTCGGCGAAATCCGAATTCCTTCTGGACGTTCGAGAATTTAAGGAACTTGCTGTGGACAATGTGGCTGGAGCGGTTCATATCCCCATTGGACAACTTCGGTCGCGTCTCGCAGAACTCCCCCGCGATCGTATGATCAACGTGATATGTCGCTCCGGGCAACGTGCATACGTCGCGACGCGGATGCTCGTCCAGACTGGATTCAAAGCCAAAACGATCTCTGGTGGGATGCTGTCCCTATCTCGCCTCCATCGGACAAATAACAAACAAGACAGGGCCCCCTCGTGACGTATACTAAGTAGAATCCCAGCTCCCGAAATGGAACTCACTAGAGTTTCCACCTCCAGTACTGTAGTTGAACTCGCTAAAGTTCCATAGCGGCCGGAAGTTTCGCAACTTTCACTACCGGACATCCTTATATCCTCGGAGCGATCCTTCCATGAACGTCCTTAGCATTGATATCGGCGGGACCGGCGTAAAGATTCTTGCCACCGAAGAAACCGAACGTCGCCGCTTTGAATCGGGACCCACCGTGATGCCTCAAATGTCGGAGCGTATTGTCGACAGGTCGGCTATTGAGCTTTTTCTTAACCTAATTCGCCAGCACTTCATCAAGTGACTGGTAACTCATTTCCATTCCATCCGTCATACCGGTCGACATCGCTGCATCGCGATCCGACTTCGACGCATACTTGATCGAAGTTGCCACGTGCGTGATCCCATTGGTCTCGTGGAACGTGACCGTGATAACTGACGGCTCACCTCCCATCGATTCACCGAGATTGCCGGGGTCGAAGTGCTGCGTATGCACGATCTTCGAGTGCAGTACGACCTCAAGCATCTCTCCCATGAACCCAAACTCCTGGCCATTCTCGCTTTGCCAGCCCCAGCGGTACTTCCCACCCACATGCACCGCCATCTCGCACACGGGCATCGACCATCCGGGCATGGCTGTTAGCCAACGACGCATCAATGCCGGTTCCGTATATGCCTGCCACACCAGATTCACCGGCGCATCAAAGCTTCGTGTAACTAGGACTTCTCGATCGGACGGAGTACTCACTTCAGCAGGTTTCATTTGTTTCGCTCCTCTTTCTGCGATTGTTTCAACTCGGCGAGCAACGCGTCGAGTCGCTTGTAGTTACCTTCCCAAATCTCTTGCACGTTCTCCAACCAATCGGTGACCGCCTTCAATTGCTCCATCTCTAGCTTGCAGGGCCGCGACTGGGCCACTCGACTGCGCGAAATCAGCCCCGACGATTCCAACACCTTCAGGTGCGATGAAATCGTAGGTTGCGTCAACGCGAAGAGGCGGACCAAGGCGGATACGGATGCCTCGCCGCTCGCCAGATGCACCAGGATTCCTCGTCGCGTGGGGTCTGCAAGAGCGGCAAATGCTTGGTCAAGTTGGTTCATTCACATAGATTATCATCTATATAGACGATTGCCAATATGCAAATTTCGAATTCGATTGCAATTTAATCGCAACCGTCCGAGGCGAGCGGGGCACAGGAGCGCAGCGATGCGAGGCTTTTTCGGTCGGGAATTCGCTACACCAAACAGCCAACAGGATTTGTTTTTACCAGCCATGGGTGGCACGTCCCTGAGTTCTCGAAGGGCGTGTCTGTGCACCCCCCCAACGAATCCCAGACCGACACCTAATGCAGCGGTTTCAGCAGCATGCGCTCCTCATCGCATTGCACTACGATTCCTTGCAACAGGATTTGTTGACTGTCGACCGATTCGACGCGTAGGCCATTCGCCCCTACGACATGCCAGAGCGCGTCTGATTGCATTCCTCGATCATCGCGACCGGGCATGGAGAACGTGGCCGAGCCATTGGGGTGCAAAGTGAATCCCATCCGGCCACGGGAGGGAGGTAAGTCGACGTCGAGATGGCGAAAGACCATTTCCGATGAGGTATCTTCTTCGTGCGCGTGGCGCCATGCACCCAACCATGACGCTCGGACAGAACTTTGGTTATCGCTCATCAGGAAACTGCCTCCACCGACTCCAAGGAAATCGGATTGGGATCGAGTCGGTTGCGAGGACCGGTGAGGGTCGCCACCATGCGGGCTACCTGTGCCTGAGTGAACAAGCACATGACTTCATCGTTCGTGTAGTCCATGTAATTCATGAACATGTCGCCGTTCGGACCGTTGTCGCACGAGAGTTTAGGAAACTTGGGTTTCCCGAAACTAGGAAACTGCTGATCGGGAGTATCACAGCAATGGTCGGTCCCGCGGCAGTCGGTGGTATCGCCCCATAGATGCAACAAGTTCAAGTAGTGACCGATTTCATGGGTCGCGGTTCGCCCGCGATGAAACGGCGGTTTGGATGTGCCTCGCATCCCGAAGGCCGTATGCGAGATCACCACCCCATCGGTCTTTTCGGGGCCGCCAGGGAATTGGGCGTAGCCGAGCAAACCTCCGGAAAGAGGCCCGACCCAAAGATTCAGATAGCGCTGCGTATCCCATGGCTCGATGCCACCGGTCGCTGACCGTTTGATCGAATCGCCGGTTCCGAACGATTCTCGGTTCGTGCGTGTGAAGGTGATTCCAGTCGAAGCCGATCCATCGGGGGCAACCGTCGCCAGAAAAAATTCTATCCCCGCATCCGCTGCCAAACCGCGCCAAACTTTGGGGATCGACCGGCGATTCGGGTTCTTCAGTCGGTAATCGCGATTGAGAACTTTGAGTTGCGCATTCACTTGGGCTTTCGTAACGCGTTGGCTGGGATCTTGAAAAACAATGTGAACAACCGTCGGGATGCGAAAGAGAAGACGATGCTCCAGCCGCATGCAATCCGTTTCCAAAATTTGTTGCGTGCGGCGTTCGATTTCGGCCGTGGTTTTTCGAAAGCTCGGATCGGTTTCGCACAATCGGTGGTAGACCGCCATCGTGCCACACTGCCGGCGAACCGGAGGCACCCTAATATCAATCGGTGGCACCGTAGCATCGGGAGGAACCGTAGCATCGGGAGGAAAGCGCTCAGACATCATTTTGCGATGGTAGGGAAGACAAGAAACCGAACGCAGAGGACCCGCCCATGGCAAACGGCGGGGCGTTCTACATATTGTAGTTCCGCTGCACTGCAGTTTGGTTTGGTTCTTGAATTGGGGGTGCCAGCGGACATTTCGTCGTTGATTGCGGAGCAAACCATCTCGAGATCCTTGGCTTCCCAGGGCATCGGCCGTTGACATTTGGAGGGTGTGTCGATAGCCTTGGCCGATTCCCGCTGGGAGCGAAGACAGCAAAGCGTCTTTGTGTTCAGCGCGCGACTAAACACCCCAAAAAAACTGACATAACCGAATGAATCCTCAAGAACTGCTCAGAATCGTCGATTCCATGCATCGCGAAAAGCAGATCGACCCTGAGTTTGTCTTTCAGGCCATTGAATCCGCCTTAGTGACCGCAGCGAAGCGTCAATTTGGAGAGGAATGCGAGGTCGACATTCAAATCGCTCGCGGCACTGGAACAATTGTCGCTACGGTCGATGGTCGAGACTTGAGCCAGGACGAAATTGGTCGGATTGGGGCTCAGACGGCCAAGCAAGTGATTATTCAGAAGTTGAAGGAAGCCGAACGCGACGCACGTTTGGATGAATTCCATGGTCAAGTCGGCCAGCTGGTAACCGGCATCGTTCAGCGGACCGAAAAGGGTCTGACGATCGTGCAGCTTGGCAATGTTGAAGCTATCTTGCCCAAAGGTGAACAGATTCCGGGCGAGAGTTACCACAGCGGCTCTCGAGTTCGGGCAGTGATTTACGAAGTCAAGGCTGCCGGTAACCGGGTGAAGATCATTCTGTCCCGTACCAAGGCAACATTGATTCAACGGTTGTTCGAGCAAGAGATTCCAGAGATCGCCGAAGGTGTGATCCGCATCAATGCGGTCAGTCGCGAGCCTGGGTATCGAAGCAAGGTGGCGGTCAGTAGCTCCGACCAACGCGTCGACTGCGTGGGAGCCTGCGTGGGCGTCCGTGGCAACCGAATTAAAAATGTGACCAGCGAATTGGCCGGGGAACGCATCGACATTGTGCGTTGGAGCGACGACCCCATGGTCTTGATTCCCAACGCATTGCAACCCGCCCAGGTCGAGCAAGTATTGTTGTGCGACATGATCGGACGGGCCATTGCCCTGGTTAACGAAGAGCACCTTTCGCAGGCGATCGGTCGCTACGGTCAGAACGTGCGACTGGCCAGCAAGCTGTGCAGTTGGGACATTGAAATCATGACTGCGCCAGAACTGGAGCGTCAGATCGAACGCGCGATGGAAGCCTTCCTTCAGATCGATGGCATGACCGAAGAAGTCGCTCAGCAATTGGTCGAACAAGGTTACTTGTCCTTCGACGACCTGTCCGTGATCGAACCGGTGGCCCTCATTGAAATGGGGGGATATACCGAAGAACAAGTGGACGCGATCGTGGTGCAAGCCGAAGACAAAGCAGCAGAACAAGAAGCGGAAGAAGAGGTCCGAAAACAGCTGGAAAGACAGGAAAAAGAGCGTCGAGCGACGGAGGAGTTGGAGCAGAAGGAACTGGGAGCTCCACCCGAAGGCTGATCGCAATCGGAGAAAAGTCTCCGCGAGAGTGGTCAAAATCGCCTGACGAAAAGGTTCGGATACGTTATTATTGATGTCAATCGCAGATTCTCGAGCCCCGACACCTTGCGTCGTCGTCGGGGAAGACAGCTGACGTTCCATCGAGTCGTCTTGTTGACAACTGGATGATTCGTAGCGTCATACGCTGGATTCGCGAAGGGACGTTTCATGAAGTAAGAAAACAACATTCAAGGCGAGCGGAAGGGACCGATTTTGGGAATCGGTTTCTCGCCTCTATATATCGAGGGCAGAAGCCCGGGGATCATTGCTCAGTGGCAATTCGAATTTATTCGCTTGCAAAAGACTTGGGATTGGACAGCAAGGAGCTGGTCGATCTTTGTACGCGCATCGGAATCCAAGGCAAAGGGAGCGCGTTGGCAAGCTTGGAAGATGACGAGATCGCTCGCATCAAAAAGCACTTGGACGAAAAAGCGGCACCTCCTCCTGCCGTCGCAAAGGAAACGCTCAAACCGCAGCGTGAGCCGGTGAAAGAAGCGCCGATTCGCGACTTGGGCACGAAAACGGTTGCCCCACGGCGAGATCTGTCATCGATACGCAGTAAGTCCTTGGCAGGTGATTCGGTCGCGTCGGAACTTTCCGCGACCGCGGTTGCCGAGCGCAAGCCTCGTTCGGAATCCACAACCGAAGCGTTGGACGAAACATCGGATCTAGCATCAGAAATTTCGCAGGATGCAGCTCAGGAGTCGGAAATCGCGTCCGAGGCGGATCTGACGTCCGAGATCTCCGAAGTAGCCAAAGAGACGAACACCGAAGCGACGAGCATCGAATCGACGCCTGTCGAATCGACCGGCAGTCGGTCGACTCCAGAAGGAACGTCGCGCGAAGGATATTATTCGCCCGCCGACACTTCTGGTAAAATGCGGGTGATTGGACGTGGGAAGAGTGCAGACACGTCACGCGGAGCGACGGATGCGAGCAAGCAGAGAAAATCTCGCGATCCCGTTATCAACATCAATTTGGCCAAGATCCCGAAATCGGCAGGTCCATCACCGGCGCCGAAGGCCCAAGAACCGGCTGCTCAGAAGCCGATTGTCAAACTGACCCCCGACGTCTTGAAGGGTGTGCAGCAAGGCAATACGAAACCCACCGATAAACCGGGGGCACCCACGGTCAAATCGGGCACGGGCAGCGGTCGTGCAACGGCTCCAAGTCAGACGCAGCATGCGGGCCTGACCGAGTTCAAGCAAGCGGCCGAGAACAAGCTCAACCAAAAGCATCGCAAACCGGGTGACGAACCCGACGAACCAGTCCGCAAGAAAGGACTTTCGAGCCTCGAGGCATCGCGAAGCGAGCGAAGTTCACTTCGCAATGCGACGCGCATTCATACGACGCGCGATTTGGCCTCTCTGGAGCAGGACGAAGATCGACGTGGCGGAGGACTTCGGCCCAAAAAGAAGAGTCTATCGGCGACCGGCAAAAAAGAACGTGTCGTGCTGACTTTGCCGTGCACGATCCGAAGCTTCTGCGAAGCCGTCGGAATCCCAGGTGGACGCGTTCTACGCTCGTTGATGATGATGGGGTCGATGGCCAACATCAATTCCTCGATGTCGCGGGAACACGCCGAGATGGTGGCGGTCGATCTTGGAATCGAAATCGATTTCAAGAGTGCCGAGACACTCGAGAACAGCGTCATCGCTCGTCTTGAGTCGATGGAAGATGACACCGAAGACCTGATCACCAGGGCACCGATCGTAACGTTCCTGGGTCACGTCGACCACGGCAAGACATCGCTGCTCGATTATTTGATCGGCACCAAGATCGTCTCCGGAGAAGCTGGTGGAATCACTCAGCAAATCCGGGCCTATCAGGTAAAGAAAGACGGACGTGCTGTGTCCTTCGTCGACACACCAGGCCACGAAGCCTTTACGGAAATGCGGGCTCGCGGTGCCAACGTTACCGACATCGCCATCCTGGTTGTGGCGGCCGACGACGGCATCATGCCACAAACGGAAGAAGCCATTTCGCATGCCAAGGCAGCCGGGGTTCCGATTGTCGTAGCGGCCAACAAATGCGATCTGCCTGGAGCGGACATCAATCGTGTCATGACACAAATGACCGAGCATGGTCTGACCCCAAGTGCCTGGGGTGGCGACGTCGAAGTCGTACCGACCAGCGCGATTACAGGCGAAGGCATGGACGAATTGTTGGAAACCGTCCTGACCGTGGCAGAATTGCATGACTATCGAGCCAATCCGAAACGCGCTGCCATGGGTGTTTGTTTGGAGAGCGAGCAGTCAGCGGATCGCGGCGTTATTGCCAAGGTGATGGTCCGCAACGGAACCTTGAGAGTTGGCGATATCGTCGTATGCGGATCGACCTTTGGTCGTATCAAAGCCGTCTACGATACGCTCAAACGCAACAAGCAGCTGACCGAGGCCGGACCGTCCATGCCCGTGAACATAACGGGGCTCGAGAAAGCACCTGAGGCTGGCGAAAAGTTTTATGTGATCGACGACATTGCCCAAGCTCGCGAGCTGGCGGCGTCCCGCGAAGAGATCAGTCGCGCTCAGTCGCTCTCAGGTACCTCACAAAAGGTATCCTTCGAAACGTTCCAAGAATTGCTGCAGTCGGGCAAGCTTGGGGTCAAGGAAGAGATGGTCGTCCTGAACTTGATCATCCGAGCCGATGCTCGCGGGTCACTCGAAGCGATCGAAAAGGAACTTTCCAAACTCGATCACCCCGAAGTGGATATTCGTATCCTCCAACGCTCGGTCGGTGGCATCACAGTGGCCGACGTTACGCTGGCCAGTGCATCCCATGCCGTGATCGTCGGATTCAACGTGATTCCAGACGAGGCGGCGCGTGTTCTCGCCGACGCGAAGAACGTCGAAGTCCGCCGATACGAGATTATCTACAATTTGGCCAACGATATCCGGGCTTTGCTCGAAGGACGGCTCAAGCCCGAAGAGCGCGTGGTCGAACTTGGTCGTGCATTGGTCAAGCAAGTATTCTCGGTTTCGCGTGTTGGAACCATCGCTGGCTGTTATGTAGCCCAGGGAACGATGGAACGCGGTTGCCGAGTGCGAGTCAATCGCGAAGGACGCAAGATCGGTGATTACTACCTTGACACACTCAAACGTGTGAAGGAGGACGTGAAGGAAGTCAATCGTGGGATGGAGTGCGGCATTAAGCTTGGAGGATTCAACGACATCAAAGTCGATGATGTTCTGGAAGCCTACCGCATTGAAGAAGTCGCACGGACATTGGATTCTTCGAAATCATGAGCTCCCGTCGATTGCTTAAAGCAGCCGAGGCCATACGTGAGGTCGTCTCGATGGCGATCCTCACGGAACTGCGAGATCCACGCGTCAAGCATGTGACGGTCGTCGGTGTGGACGTATCCCCGGACATGCGCGAGGCGAAGATCATCGTCAGCATTATGGGGAACGAAAACCAGGAAAAAACGACCCTCAAAGGGTTGCAGAATGCATCTGGTTTTCTTCAGACCCGATTGGCCGAAAAAATCGATACTCGTTACACCCCGCGATTGACATTCATGGTCGACGAAGGGGTCAAGAAGTCGGTTGCAGTCCAGCAAATCCTTGAGCAAATTGCCCGTGAACGTCAACAAGCGGACACGGCTACCGGGACCGAGCAAGCTTCCGCGATTCCCCGGAACGAGGAAGATTCCTCGGTGCTTCAGACCGAAGAAGATTCCTCGGTGTCTCAGAGCGAGGAACTTTCCTCGGTGCCTCAGATCGACGGTCCCGCCGACGATTCGGAGCCTGCCCCCGAAGCCCGCGAAGAGTCCTGATGCGTTTGGTTGAGGTCTCCGTCGAGCTTTCTAGGAACGGTTACCTCTGAAATCGCCCTCCCACTACCAACCTGATTTCTTATCGACCCGAGTGTGAATCCATGACCGCCAGCAATCGAGCCACCAAATATGAATCCTTGCACAAAACCCTGAGGAAGCATTTCACGCCGGCGTCCGACGCACCCGACCGAACGGTTCTCGAGCATCTGCTGTATGCATGCTGTTTGGAGGATGCTCGGTATGAGCAAGCCGATGAGGCATTCGCCAAATTGCAACAAACCTACTTTGATTGGAACGAAGTCCGGGTAACCACAACAGCCGAGCTGGCCGAAGCACTCCATAGTTTGCCGTTCTCTGCACACGCTGCTGCCCGCATCAAACAATGCTTGCAAGCGCTCTTCGAATCTCGTTATCAATACGACATCGATGATTTGAAAAAGGCCAATCTCGGAAAGGCCATCACCGATCTCGAGGAATGGAAAGGCATCACGCCGTTCATCGTCAGCTACGTTTCACAACATGCCCTCGGGGGTCATTCCATTCCAATCAGCAGTCTGATATTGGACGCGCTCGTACAGTGCGAGGTCATTACGCTGGCGGAAGCCGAAAAGCATACCGTGCCCGGAATTGAACGCGCCATTCCTAAAAACAAGGGGAGCGAGTTCGCATCGCTGGTACACCAGTTCGCAGTGGAACTGCATTTGCATCCCAAGAGCGGTCCGGGACTGGCAGTCCTCAAGGATCTAGGAGTGACCTACAAAGCCAAGCCCAAAGCCGCCAATCCGCAAACCGTCGTCGCTCAGGCCGGGCCGGCCGGTCCGGGTAAGAGCCCGAGCAAAGGATCCGCTCCGGTGGACAAAGGGCCAGCAAATTCTCAAACCGGCAGCGGCGTCGTCAAAAAAGACGATGCGAAAACCCCACCGCCCAACATCAAGAAAGTCGTCACCGACAAATCTGCAGGTAAAGCGGGCAGCGAAAAAAAGGGCAGTCCTGCCGCCAAATCGGCGACCAGCAAAGCCAAAGACGACGCGGCAAAAAAAGGTGCTGCGATGAAATCAGCGCCCGCCAAGACTGGGAATCCGAAAGAAGCCCAGAAGAAACCCGATGCGACCAAAGCAGATCGGCCGGCGGGCAAAAGCAAACCGACAGGCAAAGAAAAATCCCCGCCTGCCAAAAGCAAATCGGACAGCAAGCCAGTCACGAAAAAGGGAGCCTCGCCCGGAAAATCATCCAATGGCAGTTCCATTGCATCGAGCATTACCAAGAAAAAGCCAAAATAGATTCCCCTTCTAGCATCGTGCAATCGGAGAGCTGTCAGCATGGCTGGACATTCCCAATATTCGAATATCAAACATCGCAAAGCGCTCGTCGATGGACGGCGCAGCAAGCTTTGGAGCAAGCTGTCGAAGGCCATTATCGTGGCTGCAAAACTCGGTGGCGGTGATCCATCGAGCAATGTTCGGCTGCGTACCGCCATTATCGATGCCAAAGCGGTTTCACTCCCCAAGGACAATATCGATCGCGCGATAAAGAAAGGGATCGGTGAATTGGACGGCGGGGATGTCGAAGAGATCCTTTACGAAGGTTACGGTCCAGGTGGTGTTGCGGTGCTCGTGGATATCATGACCGACAATCGCAATCGAACGGCACCCGAGATTCGCAAGGTTTTCGAGAACTCCGGTGGCAATTTAGGATCGACCAATTGCGTCGCCTACTTGTTCGAGCGTAAGGGGTTGATTTCGGTCAAGAAGACCGACGCAGAACTAGACCTATTGATGGAACTGGCACTCGAGAACGGTGCCGAGGACGTAACGGACATTGAGGAGTTGTTTGAAATCTCTTGCTCGCCCGATGCCTATACGGCGTTGGTCGAAGTCATCGAAGCCTCCGGGATCGCAATCGAACTCAAACAAGTGACCCGGGTACCGAATTTGACGGTTGAGGTTGATTCCGACACAGCAATTTCGGTCATGAAGTTGTTAGAAAAACTCGAAGATCACGACGACGTGCAGTCGGTCGCCACCAACGTCAATTTTACGGCGGAGCAATTGGCAACCCTCGGTTAGTCGCTGCCTAGAATCCAAACCGATCATGCTCCAACGACTTCGCACTTCATCACCTGATTTCGACTCGAAACTCGACAGCCTTCGCAAGCGTCTCAGTCCAGACGGCAATGTGGTTTCGGAGCGAAGCCAACTCCTGACGCAACAGATCTTTGGCCAACCGCTGTCGCCACAGCAGGTCGTCGAACGCATTTGCACCGAAGTGCGTTCGCAAGGCATCGAAGCGGTTCTCAAATACGCCAAAGCTCTGGATAACCCAGACACTTCGCGGGCTTCGCTGAAGGTGCCAGTCGAATCGATGGAACAGGCACACCGCAACGCGGACCCATACTTCCTCCAGTGTGTACGCAGTATTCGCAATAATATCGAGCGGTTTCAAACCGCGATTCTCCATCGCGACGTGGATGTTCCCTGCGAGAATGGAATTCGACTGAGACATCGCTACACACCCATGCAGCGGATTGGGATCTGTGTTCCCGGCGGTGCAGCGGCTTATCCCTCCACGGTCCTCATGACGGCGGTACCTGCTCAGTGCGCGGGAGTCCGCGAGATGGTTGTCATTTCGCCGCCAACAGCCTTCGGCGCTTACAACGCAGAGGTCCTGGCGACCTGTTACGAATTAGGCATACAAGAAGTGTACGCCGTTGGCGGTGCGCAGGGTGTTGCATCCTTGGCGTACGGCATCGAAGGCATCCCTTCGGTCGACAAGATCGTCGGACCGGGTAACCTATTCGTCGCGTTGGCGAAACGTTTCGTTTACGGTTCGGTCGACATCGATTCCATCGCTGGACCAAGTGAAGTCGTTGTGATCGCCGATCGCAGTACTCGACCCGCATATGCGGCGTCGGATCTGATCGCACAAGCCGAGCATTCGCCTGGCTCGAGCATCGTTCTCTCGACCGAAGATAGCGTTTTGGATGCGATCGATGTGGAGATTGAACGGCAATTACTGAGGATTGAACGTGCCGAGCTGACGCGGGTCTCGTTGAGCGACTTCGGAGCAAGTATATGTTGCGAATCGGAAGCGCAACTCATCGAGCTGACCGACGCCTTGGCACCGGAGCATCTGCAGATCTCTGTGGATCACCCCGATCGCTTCGCTGTTAAAATTCGCAATGCGGGTGCGCAATTCTTAGGACACTACACGCCCGTGGCGCTCGGGGATTATGCAGCGGGGCCATCCCACGTCTTGCCCACCGGTGCCACAGCTCGATGGGCGTCCGGTCTTAGTTCCAATCATTTTCTGCGTTCCTACAGCCAAGTGCAATTCGATCGGCAGCAACTTCGCGAGATTGAAGGAGTCGTGACGGAATTGGCCAATCGCGAAGGATTGACAGCACACCGCGAGAGTGTCTTGGTGCGGTTGGATCCTCAATTGGATTGAGGGCTCTCATCCTCGGTCGCGGCGTTATCATGTCTATTAAGCGCGGCTTGCCCCTGTAACACGAGTTGAAACTGGCGAACGGAATCGATCCCCCACAGGACTCCGACAATAACAGCGGCAATCATGCCAATCATTGCGGCGTTCAATCTCAGTCCATTCAAGATCAGAATCGCTAAGGCGCAGGCCAGCGAGATCATGACCACGGACAGCTTGAACAGCAAATCGGAGCTTTTACGTCGCAAATCACTGCGACTGATTGCGCGGCGAGCCGTGGAATTCGCGATTTCGCGGAAAGCCGCTAAATCTGCCGTCGCTTCGGGAACACTTCGAATCGCCTGTTTGATGAGCGTTTCGGCGGCGGGACGCAATCGAGATAACGAGTGAATTGCGCTCGCCCCGACCACCGCCGATGCACTCTCAGAACTCAACGCCTTGTTCAACTTTCCGGATGCGCTTGAGCTTGGTGGTTGACTTGGAATCAAAGCCTCAATCGTGTTCACGGCGCTTCCGGTCCGGACCCGTTGAAGCAGTCGCTGCATGTACAATTCAATCGATTCCTCGTCGTCACCGCTGGCGTTTGGGTGCACCACGATGGATTCATCAGCATTCGCGTTGCCATCATCGACCATCGCCGCTGTGGGACGGCTGGCATCGAATTGCTCCTCTAAATCGAATTCCATCGGCAACGAATTCGGCGTGGACGAATCTGGCGTTAACTCTTCTGCGTTCGCAAATCGCGAAGTGGGCTCAAGTAACGTCCACGAATCACCCAAGAAGTTCGCATCGACTTCGACCAGTGCATCGAGATTGCCATTTTCCGTTGGCAATGAGCTATAGAGCGCTGCAGAATCCATGTCGCCGATGTGCAAAGGATTTGCTTCGGCATCACGGTTGATTGGTGGCGACGAGTTCGGCTCGGAACGTACATCCTGATTGGAAGTGAAAACAGCAGGTATGGGATCTGGATCCTGCTCGCTACTTTGTCGGCTACTGGATTCGAGCAACATGCGGGCTAAACGTTGACTGATCGGTTCATCGTCAACACTAAAATCAAACTGCTCGTCGCTGGAATACAGCATCTCAGATTCTCGCTCAGCTTTTAGCTCAGCTTCGCCATCCAAAGAGGCCGCGTTTGAAGCGGCCATTTGAACCTCGTCAATGGAAGGACTCTCGAGTTGTTGCTCGGGATATCGGATTGGGGGCAGGTCCCATCGAGGTTCAGCCTTGGTACCGATCTCATTGGCACCGTTCTCTTCGATACCGTTCTCTTCGATACCGCACTCTTCGTAACCATTCGCGTCTGTACCGATCGCGTCGACGGCGTTTTCTTCGGCGGTGTTTTCTTCGACGGCGTTTTCTTCGGCGACGTTTTCTTCAGTACCGATCTTTTCGGTGCCAAACTCTTCGGCGACGAGCTCAAACGCCCGATTTGAAAAATCATTTCTCTCGACGCGATCGCATTCCAACGTAGAGACAGCGTCGAGCGACGATCGGATCGAATCTTGTTCGTTTTGAAGTTCATCGATGCGTTCGATGAGTCGTCCCAACTCTTGCGCGGCGAGCTCGTCGTTTGCCAGCAGTCGTTCGTCTAGCCCTGCGAGACGCTCATCGAGCAAGCGTTCAAAACGCTCGATCGCAGCCCGGTTTTCGAAAGCCTGTGCTGCGATCTCCTCGCGGATGGTGGCGGTGAAGGTAACTTGCTCGGATTCGAGAACACCGACAGCGCATCGTTTGGCGTGCTCGGCCACTAGATTTTCGATTTGATCTGCACCCAGCACCGGTGTTTGAACGGCATTGAGTTCTCGACCGTCGGATAACTCCCGAACCGCCTCCGAAAGCGCGTCCATGTTCTTTTGCATCTCGGACATCATTGCAGCAACATGCGTGTCCCTCACGGATCCCTTCGGCGAAGGATCGACGCTGTCCATGTTCCGCACGAAGGTTTCTTGCTGATTCGATCGATAGGCAGCAAGGCGGGCAGTGGTTTCGCTCAATCGATCCCCCGCGACGACTGCCACCGGCATGGCATTGGGAGGATATACCGCCAATGACATTGCTCCTGCTTCAATCAAAATTCTGCGGTCGAACAACCACTCACTTACTTTTCGGCCCCCCACTTGTGTCGGACCTATGGCCTTAAGCAGCGTGTAGTTCTTACCGAACATTAACGAAAAATGAACAGGAGCTAAACCGCCATCCTCAATTCGTAACGTCGCATTCGGTCCGGATCCCACGGAGCACAGCCCGGCCCCAACACCCCAACTAGCAAGCAAATTCCCGTTCGCGTCCAGCCAATCCACGCGCCCGTAGACCCGCGTCGAGGGCCGAGTGTCCGGGATTGGCATCGGACTCGCATCTAGGGAAGGGGTGATCATGAATTCAATTCAAATACGAAAATAGGCTTAAGCGAGCTTACAAAGCGACTTTTCGAGCTATCGGCCATGCCCGGAGACCGTCTTCCCTTAATTTTCTACTCGGGCTGCAGAATTACTGAGTGGCCAGGAAAGATCCGCAAAATCCGCGTGTTGGCGCCATGGCATACAGCGTTCCTGCTCACCCAGCGATTCGCTGTAAACCAATACAGCGATACGATTTAGCAAAGAATTCCGACCGTCCAAACCCAAAAATATTACGATTTTTTAATAATACGGAAGCAAAGATGAACGTTTTTTCCAAGAATGCGTACTATAGTTGTCACGAAACGTGTCCCTCAGACGAGGGGTACAGGGCCACAAGGAGATAGAGATGTCCAGGAATGAAGCGTTGGCGAAACTTCGAGATGTACTTCTGATCCGTCGCGAAGCTCTCCGTAAGGCGTTGGATGGTGACATGAGTTTGCTCCAAACGTTGTCCCAAGAAGGCGGAGATGTCATGGATGCGGCCATGGATACTGCTCAAGATGAAATCAGCAGCCAACTGGTCGAAGTCGAAAGCCGCGAGCTCAGCCAAATCGAAGAAGCGTTGGGTCGATTCCGCGATGGAATCTATGGAAACTGTGATGGGTGTGAGAAGCCGATTGCATTGGCCCGATTGCAGGCGGTCCCTTACGCTACGGCTTGCATCGATTGTGCGCGGTTGCAAGAACGTGGGATTTTCCGCACGAGTGGGTTGGGAGATTCCCCCCAATCTCATGCGTCGAGATAAGTGACAAATCTCTTGGATTTGTAGGGTGAGCCAATTAGTCTGGTATCGCAGGGGAATCAACCATCCTGTGAGGTCACCATGATTCGTTTGAAGCTGTTCACCGCGTTTGCGTTCTTGCTGTTGCCGAGTGTTACTTTCGCACAGTCGATCGACCCAATTTATGGGTTTCCTTTCGGTTTTGCGTTAGGAAGCCAGGCCAGTTTTCGCAATCGGTTGCCGACGCCGCCCTATTTTTCGATCTACCCACCAGTTTATTACGGTGAACGCTACAAGCGACCGTATGGGGATAGCCCCTACGCATCGTTTCCGCTCCTAGGCTCAACGCCAGAGTATTCGCCTGCCGCGACGTACCCATCGGCTTCCATGCCCAGCCCGATGGCTAATCCCTATGCACCGGAATGCTGTGGGGATGACGTTTCAGACGAGGATTCGGTACCCAAGCTCAACATCGTAGCTTCCAATCGCCCGCCTCGAATGAAAATCATTGTGAATCCGTACGCCCGCGAGATCCTCGCGGCCAAGGACTAAGTCCACTCTGCTGGCTGAGAAGCGATAACTACGGTTTCGGGTACACTAGTGGCCATGAGCCAACCGCGGGATACGGAACCTACAGCCCTTGCAGACGCAACTGCTGCCTCCACAACTGCTGCCACACGCTGGATCGAGGTCCACGTGTTTGCGGGAGTGAGAGAAGCGATTGGACGCGCCAGCATCGGTCTGCATGTGCCGGAACGGTGCACTGCCGATTGCATCAAAAAGGCTATTGCTGAAGAGTATCCAGGCATCCGTTCACTAGTGAGCTCTAGCCGCATTGCAGTGGGGCACACTTTTGCTGATGCGTCCGTCTGTCTAGAATTGCGAACCGCGGCGGACCCACGCGTGTCTTTGATTCCGCCCGTCAGCGGTGGTTAGCCTCTCGGACCCGGTCGGCATGAGCAACTTAGAACTACGCATTTTCGAGGAATTGGATCGCGTCCCATTGGTGGATTCGCATTCCCACATCGATCCCAGGGCTCCCGCCTCGAAATCAATCGCGGATTTGCTGGGGTATCACTACTACACCGCGTTAGCCCATGCTTCGGGCATGCCACGGGCCCGGATCGAAGAACCGGGCATTACCGGTGAGGAAAAAGTAGAGCGTCTCTTCGAGTGGCTCGAGCATGTGAATCATACCGTTCAGTGGTCATGGTTCCTCGAGTTATCGCGGGAATTATTCCACTTCGCTGCCGAGTCGATCGATCGCAGTAATTGGCGACAACTCTACGATACGGCGCTGCAATGCATGCAGCAACCAAACTGGATCGAGGAGGTTCTGACCAAAAGTCGTACCGAACGCATTTTCCTGACCAACGACTTCGATGATCCATTGAACGATTTCGACACTGGACGATACATTCCTTGCCTTCGAACCGATGACTTGGTCTTCCATCTTACCTCACCCAACACCCTAACGCGTCTCTCGTCAGCCACGCGATCCGAACCCCATTCATTGTCCGGACTACACAGCGCCATCGGTCAGCTATTTGCGCACTTCGTTGCGCACGGCGCCCGGGCTTGTGCGATCTCGCTTCCTCCGTGGTTCACGCCACATTCGGTACCGATCGACGACGCAGCCACGGCTGCTAGTTTCGAACGGATTCTCCGTGAAAACGACGCCACCGATCCCGCCAACCGCATTCGGTTGAGTTATTGGGTCTTTTGGCGTTTGGCGGAGTACTGCCAAGAATACCATTTGCCCTTCGACTTGATGATCGGTGTCAATCGAAAGGTTTATCCGACAGGCGTGTTCCAAGGCCAAGACTTGTACGATGCGCGATGGTCGATGATCCAATACGCTGAATTGTTCAATGCCTTCCCCAAGGTGCGATTCCCGATTTCCGTTTTGGCTTCGGTAAGCAATCAAGAGTTGGTCGACTACGCTTGGATTTTTCCAAACGTCATCGCTCATGGACATTGGTGGTACAGCAATACGCCGACCTACATTGAACACGATCTCAAAGCGAGGTTGGACGCCGTGCCTCGCAACAAGCTGATCGGCTACTACAGTGACGCGTACAAATTGGAATTCATCCTTCCCAAATATCGGATGTACAAACGGATCTTGGCCAAAGTCCTCTCGCAGAGCATCTGTCGCGAACGGGGGCTTAGTGAATCGTTCGCGATTGAACTCGGAACACAGGTTTTACGTGGCAATGTCGATACCATTTTCTTTGAAGGTGTGTGAGCGGTCGTGAAACGAGTTGGCATCATCGGATGGCGTGGCATGGTAGGATCGGTCCTGATGGATCGCATGACCAAGGAAGGGGACTTCGCGCTCATCGAACCCATCTTCTATTCCACGTCCAACGCGGGAGGCGAAGGCCCGGTAGTGTCGGGGCGTTTAACCGGCAAATTGAAAGCAGCCGACGACCTGGAATCCTTGGCCCAACTGGATATTTTGATGACATGCCAGGGTGGGGAGTACACCCAAACCACGCATGACCGGTTGCGACAGTTGGGTTGGAAAGGCTACTGGATCGACGCGGCTTCGACGCTTCGCATGCGAGACGATGCGCTGATCATTCTCGACCCAGTCAACGCGACCGTTATCGAACGCGGTATCGCCGACGGCATCCGAACCTTTGCGGGTGGAAACTGTACTGTCTCATTGATGCTCATGGCATTGCAGGGGTTGTTCGACCATGACTTAGTCTCCTGGATGAGCAGCATGACGTACCAAGCTGCCTCGGGCGCGGGCGCACAAAACATGCGTGAACTGCTTTTGCAGATGGGAGCGATCCATGGCTCCGTCGCCCCGCTGCTCGATCAGCCCAGCACCGCCATTCTCGCAATCGACGCAGCCGTTACCGAGTCGCTCCGAAACGACGGTTTGCCCCAACAACACTTCGGAGTCCCTCTCGCCGGTAGTTTGATCCCATGGATCGACAAAGATCTAGGCAACGGACAAAGCCGGGAGGAATGGAAAGGCCAAGCGGAGACGAACAAGATCTTGGGACGCGCGGCGGGTTCGATCCCAGTCGATGGCATCTGTGTCCGAATTGGTGCCATGCGTTGCCATAGCCAAGCGTTAACGATTTGTCTCAAGCGGGATGTGCCGCTCGATGAAATCGAAGATATGTTGGCATCGGCCAACCCCTGGTCGCAGGTCGTACCCAATCAGCGTGAAGCATCGATGCAACAACTGAGCCCTGCAGCAGTTTCTGGCAGTTTAAAATGCCCCGTGGGTCGTTTGCGAAAACTGGAACTCGATCCAGCCATGAAGGGGCGTTTTCTGTCCGCCTTTACAGTGGGTGATCAATTGCTGTGGGGAGCAGCCGAACCGTTACGCAGAATGCTTCGCATCCTGTTGGAACGCTAGGTTCACGTCGAAAAGTATCATTTCAACGGAGCGAAACAGGCTAAAATCAGGGACTTCTAACAACCCGTTTTATGCAGAGGCGAACCATGAAGTACTTAATGTGTTCCGCCATTGTCGCGGTTCTTTTGATCTGCACCCTATGCCAGATCTCGATCGCTCAATCCAGCACACAACCGCCCAATATCCTCTGGATCACCTGTGAAGACACAGGTGCCGAACTCGGCTGCTACGGCGACACGTATGCCAACACACCCGCCATCAATTCTCTTGCCAAACGCGGTCTGCGTTACTCGAACTGTTGGTCCAACGCGCCGGTTTGTGCACCTGCCCGAACCACGTTGATCACGGGTCTCTATCCCACGCAGTTCGGCGGCCAGCACATGCGATGCTCCGTTCCGCTACCCGCAGGGACAACTACGATCCCAGAGTGGATGCAGCAGCACGGCTACTATTGCTCCAATAACCACAAGGAAGATTACAACTTTGCCAAGCCGAAAGGCATGTGGGATGCTTCAAGCCCAAGTGCACATTGGAGGAATCGCCCTGTTGGGAAGCCATTTTTTTCGGTCTTCAATCTTCAACAAACGCATGAGAGCCAAATACGCAAACGCCCCTACACGAGCAAGCATGCGGTGGACGATGCTCCCGTACCGCCGTACCATCCCGACACAGCCGAAGTCCGTTTGGATTGGGCCCAATATTACGATCGCATCACAGAAATGGATGCCGCCGTCGGCGCACTGTTGCAGCAACTCGAGGCCGATGGCCTGACCGAGTCGACCATCGTGTTTTTCTTTGGAGATCACGGTAGCGGCATGCCACGCTCGAAACGTTGGCTGTATCAAGGAGGATTGCGGGTTGGAATGGTTGTCTCGATACCAGAGCGTTACAGAACCAGAATGGAGGATGTCTATAGCGAGGGTTCGGAATCGAAGCGTCTGGTTTCGTTCGTTGACTTAGCGCCGACGGTGTACCAATTGGCGGGCATTCCACAGCCTTCTTTCCTACATGGTCGATCCTTTATCGGGCCCGCGACCGAATCGAATCGGTACTTGATCGGCTTTCGCGATCGGATGGACGAACGCATCGACAGCACCCGTGCCATTCGCGATGAACGCTATCTCTACATTCGCAATTTCATGCCCCGTCGTCCGCAGGGCACCTACCTAGCTTACATGTTCCAAACACCGACAACCCAGGTTTGGAACGATGCGTTTCTCGCTGGAGAATTGACGCGCGTGCAAGCAGCGTTTTGGAAACCCAAATCCATCGAGGAACTTTACGACCTGGAGCAGGATCCGCATCAAATCCACAACCTGGCGGGCGATGTTGCGACCGAATCCATCCAACGCAGGCTGTCCGATCAACTTCAAACCTGGATGCTCCAGACGGGAGACACCGGTCCCATCCCTGAAGGCACTTTGCTATGGAA
Source organism: Pirellula sp. (assembly GCA_041752005.1). Classification (GTDB taxonomy): domain Bacteria; phylum Planctomycetota; class Planctomycetia; order Pirellulales; family Pirellulaceae; genus JBKCUI01. Next base: position 22,325 of record JBGSHV010000023.1, read on the forward strand.
TGCTTCGATTCCGTATGCGGAGGCAATCGATGCCGCATGGCGGTCTGGGGACGCTTCGGCCGATCCCACTCGCTGCATCGAAATGCTCCGTGATCCCGCCATGATTGTTCGTTATTGGGGAGCCATTGCGTCCAAATCCCTGATGGCAAAAGGCAGTGTACCGAGTCTGAATCGCGCGCTGGCTTCATCCTTGCAGGATGAATCTCCTTGGGTACGGATCATTGCTGCTGAAGCGTTGTGCGAATCGCCAGCGGCTGATGATTCTGAAGATGGCGAGGGTTCGGTGTTGCGAGACTACGCGAAAAAACTGTTGTTACGGATAGCCGTCAGCGACGACAGCGAGTGGGGAATGCGAATGGCCGCATTGAACGCGCTCTGCGATACCGGGTGCACGGTTTCGGAAGCCACTTCGATCTCCGATCAATGGTCAACCCATACCGACCGATGGCTCGATGGGTTACCAAAACGCTACGACGGATACCTCGAGCAATTGATCGATCGATTGCAGAGCATCGCAATCGACGAATAACTCGCACAGTTTCATGCCCACTAGCGTTGGGCTTTGATCAGCTGGAACGACTCCAACAGCAAGCCGCATAGCCTCTCAATGCACCCTCGGCTTTGATATGACTTCTTCAACGGACATGGAAAATGAATGACGCTCAGCAGGTCCGACCAAAACGCTGGTTGTCTATCGGAAATAATTGCCAATGGTCTATACGATCGATGCTGTTTCTGGCATCGATGATTGCATACCTGCTCTGCATCTTCATCTATTACCCGGACGCTGCGGTGACTGGAATACGTATCGCAATGTCAGGTTTCTTGATTGCCGGAATGTCACAGCAAATTCTTGAATGTCAAGTTTCTTCCGAAGGAGGTGATGCTCGGTACTGGCCGCGGCGCAAGATTGTACTGCTCGCCCTTCTCGGTTCAATCATTCTCTTTGGAGTCCTGTCGACGATCCATGAATTATTCCCTGGTAAAAGACATTGGGATTGGGTTAAAGGGGATTATGCATATGCTTGGCGAAGAGGACTGAGTACGACGTGGACATTGGCAATTTTTTTGTCAACACTAACATGCCCATGGATGGCAAGCGAAGCGTCCAGGAATGGGCTTCGTCCAAAAAGGTCGATCGTAAGTTGGTCTTCGTGCACCCTACTTGGCATTACCCTGATTGGGATTTCTGTGATCTGCAACGGTTTAACTACGGCACTGGTTTTACTGAGTTGCAATGGTTTGCTCCTGGGTATGAGTAGCCCGGCGTCCGCTTTCGCTCAAGTCCCACTGGACGGTTCCAATCGATTGCTGCAGGTCGAAGGGGTCTCGATACGATTTGCTGCTTTCTGGATTTCTGGAATAGTTGGCGGCTTGGCTTTCCTCGCAAGCCTCTACTTGACTCCGAACAGTTCCAAAATGCGTCGACGATTGCTGACTGGAAGCCTCATCATCATGTTGATCTGCCTCGCGAGCATAGTATGGGTCGTCGGATGGGGGACGAGAGAGCTTTCACCCCCGATTGCTGATTCGTACGCTCTGATGCCAACCGTCTATTTGATCACGCTGCTTGTCCCAGCTTTTCTACTCGCTATTTACTTCGTAACGCGTTGCCCCCAGTTGCAGTCTGAATCGCTCCAAGACGACTACCAAAATCCAAGAAAAAGCACGATGTTCATCTGGAGTAATTCCGCTTGGATTGGCGTTCTATTGATTGCGTTGCCGTATTCGACCTACAAGGATGTGGTCAAATGTCTTCTGGAGGTTCATGCTAATTCATCGCGTCTGTTTTGGGAGATCGAGAACAGCATGGGAAATGAGGATACGCGGCTAAATCTTTTTTTGGCAATCTTTGGAATTCAGTGGCTAAACCGTAGAATTCGATTCAGTAAAAATTCTGGACCTCGTTGGCCGTACGTGAGTTCAACACAATGGTCCGTGATTCCGATGGCATGGTTGGTGGTCATCGTGATCATCATGGTATCTGTCCCCTTTAGCGTTGGATTCTGGCTGCTTTAAGGCCGGAGGCCTCTTCGCTCGGTGCAAGGGGCCACTTCGCTCGGTCTTCGATCGGTGCCAGGCACGAATGGCAAGGCATATCCGGTTGCAAATATGAGTTTAATGTTGGGAGCAATGGAGGGCACGTTGTATTCCGATTGGTGCTTTGCAACGGTGAAGTAATTTATATTGACAATGGTATAGCAATGGGTGATGATCACATCGGCAGACGTTCAGACAGCCCGGACCACTGGTGGATTTACCCGATGAAGAATTGCATTGACAAGAGAAATTGCGATTACAGCTTTCCAACAGACAGTCCTCGCGGCCCAAAATGGTAGATGCCTATCGACAAACTCAAATCCGCATGAATGGAGCTAGTTTACCAATTGAGCGCAAATCCATACAAACCACCTAAAGAGATCAATGCGATGAATGATACGCAAATCCATCGCCGCTTACACTCTAATCCTCAGGTGACAAGGCTACAGGGCTATGTCAGAACCATACTTTGTACTTTGTTCGCGGTCAGTCTATTCTTTACGATTTTTTGGGGTGCGAATGCTTCTCCATTTTTTGCATATTTGTTGTTGCCAATAGTAGTCTGTGCAGGGGTATTGTGGACTTTCGTGGAATTCACACTTTTGTCGATACTTGCGGAACGTTCACCTAAAGAACAACGCGATTGATTCTAGTGACGATGGTCCGCCAGAGCGGAAAGCCGCTGCGCGGCTAGAGAGTAGAACTTAGTGAGTTGAAAGTCGATAAGGCAGTCGTCAGTTTGCAGTAGGCAGCAGGAAGTAGATGCGTTTCCCTGCGTTTTTCCCTAGAGGTTTTTGTACGACACGACCATCGTTGCAGGGCCAGAAGTGCATTGATCAAGGCCTTACACTGAAGCGGCGACGCCGATTTGCGTCGCTCGCAGATGGTGTTGATGATCTTTTGGAGCTAAATGGCGATTCTCGCCCAGTCCTTTCAACAGCTCGCGCACACTTCGCAAGTTGCTCCCATCTTTTTCAATGATTTCGACCTGAAGAACGCGTGTCATATGTCCGGGAGTGGTAAAGTACTCGATGATAGTATGGTTTGCGAGCAACCATATGCGCCGAAGTCGAGTGCGTCTCCGTGTGCTCGGACCTCGAACACACAGTGCGACTGCTCAAAGCGGACGCGCGAGAGCCAGTCATTGAACGTTGGCGGCAGATTCAAACGCGCTTGCATCGTTTCTCGCCAATCACGCTTGGACTCCAATGTTGTACGACGCTCCGCCGTCGTCCGATCGCTTAATCCTGTTCGATTGAATGCGAAAATCACGACGACGGAGCGTCGTGCCACTCTTTGCATTATTTGCCGTCGCGGTGCCCCTGCGATTTCATCCCAAGAGTATCGCATTTTAGGCAGGTCGGCGTTCGCATCAAGCGATCGGTTTGCACGTCCTCGGAGGTAAAGGTTCAGGACACAGGTGTCGCTGCGGGTTCAACACAATTGCAGATCGATTCTCTGCGTTTTCCCTCCGGAAAACCGATGCATTCCGAAAATCGACCTGCCAACGAGAAGCATTTCAAATGTTGATTGCTTTGCTCTGCCTGCCACCTTGCTCGCCAGGGTGGAGGCTTCAATTGGAAACCAGTAACCGTTTAGCCTCACCCCCCCCCTCCATTCTGCATTCGCGGCCGCAAGCCGCGAATGCAGAATCATTTGGGTTTCGGCGCTTTGTAGCCGATCAGTCATCCTTCCACCGAGCAAGCTCGGTGGTGAGGGAAATCCTTTTGGGCCGGAGCGTGTGCTGGTAGCTAATCATTCAGGCATCCCCCGAAACGAGCTCGGCGGTGTGCCCTGAAGACAATAGAAGCTTTCAACGCGGGGATGGTTTACAATGAAGCCCATGTCCTTGAGCATCATTCAAAGCACCGTTAAAGAACCGCATCCTGCGCATGCCCGCGCGGGAGGCTTCGACGTGCATGCCGGATTCGTGATTGAATCATGCGATCGCCAAAGCATCGGCGCTGCGACGTGGACCCGGCCAATGCAAGGCGATTCGTGTTCACGATTTCAAAACGGCAGTAGTCCGATCTGTTGCAACCAACAGTACTCCATCACCGCCGTAACCACTTCGGCTGGGGCCGTAACTGAACGCTACGCGTACACCGCGTATGGACTGCCTACGATCCTTGATGCGTCGGCCTCGGTGCTCAGCACCTCGGCGATCACGAATCGCTATACGTCTACCGGACGTGAATGGGATGCCACGCTGGCGCTGCATCACTTCCGGGCTAGGTGGATGAGCCCCATCGCCGGGAGGTTCACAACCAGAGACCCAATTGGATTCAAGGGAGGAACCATGGATATTTATGAATACCTCAACTCTGGCACTCTTCGCAAAGTTGATCCTCATCGTTTAGAAGGTTATCGTAAACCCTCAGAAGAACGATGCTCAAAGATGACAACTTGTGCTGGAATAGCGTATAGAGAGGACGAATCTTGCTGTGAAGAAGGCGTCATTGTTAAGAAAGTCCCGATTTGGCGTTGCGTTGAGAACCAGCTTTTTGGATGGAGCCGGTGTTTCGACTACAGCGTTGGATGGTTTACTTGTCCACTTGGCTATCGGATTAGACATTCGTACATCTGTTGCGCAGACGACAATCAAGATTGTTACCAAGCTAACAATAATTCCGGTGGATGGATCCCAAACTATCGAGGACGGTACTGGATATCCTACGAGCCAAACACTGTCCGCGATTGGATAAACTGGGAAGGAAGCTGTAGAAAGGATCTAGTTTGTCCGAAAGCCAAATCCAATTATTGTCAGGCTCGCTACATTACTTTCTCAATTTTTGGTCCAAACTGCCATCACCATTCGGGAAATTGCGGGCTGGGCAGTTGGAATTGGTAGCAATTCTTGGATAGTGACTCTGGTACATGAATGCTAACGAGAACCCATACCAATCAGGGCCCCAGCTACGCGTTAAAGAGGGGCTGGACCCATTGGAGGTACCTGCAGTGGATGGCCGAAAGTCTATACACTACCGGTTTTGCATTTTTTCTGTCTCGTTGTTTTCGGCTCTATTTTGTTTCGAAAAGTCGTCGGACTGGTTGGGCCTTCTATTCGGAACGCCTTTGTCCATCGAAATCGAAGCTTTGGGCAAACTAAGCTATCTCGTGTGGTTTTTTCCAATATCGCATTCCATACTCTGCAATTGGCAATTCGAATCTCGAAGACGACGATCAATATCCCTCTTGTTGTTCATTTTCTTTGCCCTCCCCAACATAGTAGCTCCAATATTGGCAATAATGGTTGTGGAAGTCGCCTGGCTGATCTCGAAGAGTGGATAGCTATTGTATCGTTCACCTAAAGAACAATGCGATTGAAACCAGTGACGATGGTCCGCCAGAGCGGAAAGCCGCTGCGCGGCTAGAGAGTTGAACGTAGTGAGTTGAAAGTAGAAAAGCAGTGGTCGGTTTTCAGTAGACAGCAGCAAGCAAAAGCGTTTTCCTGCGATTTTCCCTATGTGTTTTTGTGCAACGCGGCCATCGTTGCAGGGTCAGAAGTGCTTTGAACATGGCATTGCGCCGACGTTGCGATGGCGTGTTGCGACTCTCACAGTTGGTTTCGAGCAACTTTTTGAGCTGAATGACGCACAGCGTACAGTCCTTCGAACTGCTCGCGTGATCTTCGCAAGTTGCATCCAGAATTCTCGACGATTTCGACCTTTAGAACGCGTGTCATATGTCCGGGAGTGGTAAAGAGCTCTATGAAAGTACGGTTTTCGAGCAACCCAATGCGCCGAAGTCGAGTTCGTCGCCGAGTGCTCGTACTTCGAATACACAGTGCGACTGCTCGAAGCGGACGCGTGAGAACCAGTCACTGAATGTTGGTGGTAGATTCAATCGCTCCTTCATCGCGTCTCGCCAGTCACGCTGCATCTTCGCCACGGCGGATCTTCGACAATGATCGAGCGTGGTGAAGCACACCGCGTAGAATGCAATGAAGAACAGTGTGGGGCGACGCTCCGCGTCGCGGGTTCAAATAGATTCGGCGTATTTGAATTCGAGAATCACGACGCGGAGCGTCGTGCCACATTTTCAATTCGCTGCCATTGCAATGCCCCACTTCCATTGATCGCGCTTTTGAATTCGATTTTGCAGCCCGAGATTCCGATCGAGGAGATCAAGTTGCTAAACCCGTTCAACGAGAAAGAGTTCGAGGGAGACAAACTTTCGGTGCTGGACATCAAGGCCCGTGATGCCAGCGGAAGTTGGTTCTCAACGTGGAGATGCAGTTGACGACTTCGGAAGGACTGTGCAATCGGATGGTTTTCTATGCATGTTCGTTGTACGTGCAGCAACTCATGAAAGGGGCAATACTACTCGGAACTGCAACCGGCGTAAGTGATTGACACAGTTGAGGAGATCCAGATGAAGACCGAATACCGAGAACTTTACGATGCACGGCAGAAAGCCAAGCTGAACGAAGCTTGGCGAATCGCCGCCGCAGAACGCAAAGGCCGCCAAGAAGGCCGCCAAGAAGGCCGTGAAGAAGGTAAACTTTTTGGCACGGTGCAGATGCTGCAGACCTTCCTGAATCAAGCTCTGTCCACGGATGAGGCCTTGAACTCCAAAACGCGAAGGGAACTCGACGAGGAGTTGGCATCGGAACTCCAGGCCCAACTGCGTAACCGTTTGGGCTAAGCGAGTGTTCTCAAACCGCGTAGGCCAAGCCCTGGCTTATCAAGCCAAGTTATGACAAGCTACAGATCTTTGCCTAAAGTGCAGTGACGACAGAAGTCCTGGGCAATGAGATCACGGAGACCAGAAGCTATCGGAGCGATAACTTGCTCTCAGGTATCAGTTACTCCAATACCAATAGCAGCAACCTTGGCTAAACCTGTGACGCAAACAAGTACAATGCCTCGATCGGTGCTCGCCGTTCGGGTGGGAATTGCGAACGCCCGCCGACGCCTGGCGGCTAGTCGTTAAACGAACTCATTGAGGAAGCGCAGTTGCGGGGGTTTTGACTAGCTGGAGCGTCTCCATCGGCAAGCTGCATAGCCCACCACGCGCTGCAGGTCACCGGAAAAAGAACCGCTGGTGTCGTAGCTGATTTGTTCGACGGTACACGGCTCTTCCAATTCAATCAATGTTTGCATGACCAATGCGGCGGGAACAACACCGCACATGCTGATCGCATGCAGACGACAAACCTCCAACAAGGCTTCAGGGTCCCCGCCCTCCAAGGCTTGGAGGGCCAACGCATCGCGGCGTCGGTTTTCATCGTTGCTCGCGAAATGATTCATATCATTCGAGACAACGAGCAGAGGCCGAGGCTGCAGAGGACGAATCACGTCCGCCAGTTGCGAGGCTGCTTTTTTTATTTCGGGCCACGACGCTTGCGACATGGCGATGAAAACCATTTTCGGTTGCTGACCCGCATCGCTGGCCCAGCGTTCGACGAACGGCAGTTGGACCTCGGCGCAGTGCTCTTGTGCATGGGCAGTTGCATCGAGCTCCATGCCCTCAACATGCGCGGCAATGTTTCGAGCCAACTCGAGGTCGCAAGCGACTTCGTAACCGCCTGGGAGTTGCCATGCAGCCGAAGGTGAAACCGCCCAGTCAGCACCCAATTGGGTGTGTTTTGGTCCGATCACAATCACGGTTTCGGCAAACGGAGCGCTTCGCCATGCGTCCATTGCGATGCGACCACTGTACGACAATCCTGCGTGCGGAGTGAGGATGGCCAACGTGTCCGGAGCGGGCTCGACCGAGCAAGCTTCGGCGAGTTCACCTATCAACGTTCGGCGATCCGCCTCATCGGCTGGATAAAAGGCATTGGCCAGCACAGGTGCTCGCGGAGTGTCGTTGGTGTTGATTCGAACGCGATTGGTGGCCAAGAGCGAACTCACGGTGGAGATGCATCCAACGGAGAAAATCGGGATGGGGTTATCCCGGATTTTGACCATTTCCGCAGCTTCCTGAACCAACTGCAAGATGGTCTTGCTCGAATCGAATGCCACTGCGACACGTTGTCCGCACATGGCCAAAATGCCACGCGTAGCCGGATCAATGCCACGCAGATCGCATTGCGCTAGGGTTTCTCCTAACGCACCTTTGGTCCAATCATCTGGCTGGAGGTTTCCATGGTGTGCGGGGTCAAACAAGACGGTGAGCGCGATGTCCAGATCGACTGCTTTTTGAAACTGAGTTCGGCGAAGTGTGGTTTCGACCAATTTGCACAGGTCGAACAAGGTTGCCTGTAAGGGAAGGCCGGGTCGCAGCGAAGTTTGAATCCAATGCCCGACTGGTTGATTTCCGTCGGTATCAACGGCCGTAACGATCAAGCCATGAACATTCCCATCCATCGCATCGAGGACGTAATAATTCGGAGTCCGACCCTGCGCCAGCGCGATAAGACTTTGTGCAGCGGCTTGTTTCAGGCGAAACAAACCCTCCAAGTTGCCAGGGGCAGGTGCGATCGGCAACGTGTCCGGAAGATCAGCCTGGTCCATCGAACCTTCAATGGCGAGTCCCTCGAAGGTCTCGAGCCGAACGTTGGGGTCGAGCCAGACGTCTTCGGGTAATCCTGCCTTGCGACATACCCCTGCCAAAAACGCAGGCACATCCCAGCCTTGTTCGACCGGCACACTCGGCAGAAGTAAACCCGAATGCGGACCGTAGGCGCTATCGTTTGAGCTGGAGATCCATAGCCCATGCTTGCCCACAACGATTCCATTCTTGCGATCCTGTCCTTTCCCAGCCACAGGCACTTGGGGTGCGAGTAACGTGACATGGCAGCTCAAGTACGGGAGTTCGATGCTCGAGATGGAAGGCATACGATTGTCTTGCCGCGCGGTGCGATGCGCGGAATCCAAGATCGCGTCGCGCAGCGTGGTTGGTTTGCCGAGGACTCCGCAACATCCACGCAGTTGCGTCCCACGACGCAGGGTGGTGAAGCAACCGTGAACGAGTTGATTCGCGAGTTCACCCAGAGGTTCAAAAACCGATGCTGCGACGCCAGTCCGCAACACGGTCGCTGCGACAACGCGTTGTGCGGCCTGTTGGATCAACGCACGTTGGTTTGGTTCGAGCGAAGTCAGGTCTAGAAATGCCAATAGTTTCGGCTCGGGTAACATCGGATGTGACATGGCTTTTTTCCTCGTTCCTTGCGAGCGGCTTCCTGGCGACGTTTCCACATGCGTGTCAGTGGATACCGTTAAAGATACCCCATTGGTCGTGGGGTGAGCGGACGGTGGAGACAAACGCACCAACTTTGGAACCGGCTGGGCATTAGGATCGGAACCTATTCCTTGATAACGCCGCATGTCCACCGGTTGTCGACGGCGGCCCCACCGTCCCGGCTGGGCATCGAAGACACCTGGTTGGATGGCACCGCAGGCTTTGCATACGTTGCCAATGAGATGGTATTCGGTCAATTCGTACCAATCCCGCCCGATGCATAGCCCGTTGCAATTCCAACAATAGGTCGAACCATGCTTGAGATCATGAACGTTACCCACATAGGCAAAGTTCAATCCCGATGCGCGGGCGATCGTGTGGGCTGCTAGGAGTGTGGACGGCGGGGTGTTGGGTCGGTCTAGCATTCGAAAGTCGGGATGAAACGCTGAAAAATGGATCGGGACATCGGGCCCCAAATGCTCCAGGATCCAATCGCACATTCGCTTCAACTCCTCGGGAGAATCGTTCTCGCCAGGGATAATCAGATTGGTGATTTCGAACCAAACATCGGTTTCGTGCTTCAGATAGCGGAGCGTCTCCAGGACGGGTTCCAAGTGCGAGTAGGTGATCTTCTTATAGAACGATTCCGAGAAGGCCTTGAGGTCCACGTTGGCGGCATCCATGTGCGCAAACAATTCTCGCCTTGCTTCGGGCAGGATGTAACCAGCCGTTACGGCTACGGTACGCACTCCGAGATCGTGACACGCGACGGCCGTATCGATCGCATATTCGGCCCAGACCACCGGATCGTTGTACGTGAAAGCCACGCTGCGACAACCGAGTTCAAGGGCTGCGGTAGCGATCGACTCCGGTCCCGCTTGACTGCTCAGCTTGGCGACTTCCCGCGATTTGCTGATGTCCCAGTTCTGACAGAACTGACAACCGAGGTTGCAACCTGCGGTGCCAAAGGACAGAACGCTGGTCCCCGGATAGAAGTGATTGAGGGGCTTTTTCTCAATTGGATCGATGCAGAAGCCCGTGCTTCGACCGTAAGTATCGAGCACCATGGCGTCGTCCTGGACCCGCCGGACGAAGCAAAAACCGCGATCCCCCTCTTTCATACGGCACTGCCGTGGGCAGAGATCGCAGACGATCCGATCGCTGTCGGGTTCGCGATGGAACCATCGTCCAGGAAAGTTGTTCATGGGTCCTATCCTCCATTGACGCATCGATTGTAACGATTGAATGACGGGAACATCGCACTCGCCGCGTGGCAATTTCGCAATCGGAAACCGCGTTTGCTTGAGTTTCGCCCCCTGGAGCCGCTATACTTTGTTGCAGTTATCTGCGGGGGCAACAGGCCCGGAAGGCGACTTATGAAGTCGTCTCGCAGTCGAAACATGTAAGCTATTCGAAATTTTTCGCGGTACAGGACGCTTTGGATGAGTAACGAACCAGCGACCAACTCGATTGCAATTCCCGAGTCTTTAGCGCGGCAACTCCACGGTTATCGTCGCACGGTGCGCCAATCAAAAATGCTGGAAGCCGCTGGCATCGCGAGCATGGCGGTGGCCGTTGGCTTTTTAAGTGTCTTCGCCGCCGATCGGATGTTGGAAACCGCAACTTGGTTTCGTTGGCTGGTTTTTTTCGTCGCTGCGTCCGGTGTGGCCAGCGTGCCGATTTGGTTTCAACGTTGGGTACTGCGTTATGGCACGCCTACATCCTTGGCTCGCTTGATGACACGGAAAGACCCCGCCTTGGGAGATTCCCTCTTGGGGGCAATCGAACTGTCGAGCAATCTCGGAGAGCAGTCGCGTTCACCGGCACTCTGTCGCGCGGCTTTAGAACAGGTCGCGGAAACCACTGCTGCGCGCGATCTGAAGATCGTTGCTCCCGATGCGTTCCCTTTGCGATGGTGGGCAATGGCGGGCGTCGCGTTGACCGCAATCCTATGGGTATGCAGTTGGTATCCCGCGGCCGCTTCCAACGCTTGGCTGCGTTTCGCAATGCCTTGGAAGGATACGGCACGTTTTACCTTTGCCGAGCTTCAGCCGATCCCATCGCCGTGGATTGTGCCGCACGGAGAACCGCTTGAACTCAAACTGAAGCTGACCGAGCAGTCGATGTGGAAGCCGGATTCAGCATCGTTACGGATGGCCGATCTCCCCGAGATTGCGTCTCAACGCTCGGATTTGGATTACCGTTTTGAATTGCCGCCTCGCATTCAACCAACGGCCTTGCACGTGCGCGTTGGTGATGCGCGTCGCGTGATTCCAATCGAGCCCGTCTTCCGGCCGCAACTCACCGAACTTGAGGTCACGGTCAAGTTGCCCGAGTATTTGCAACGTCCAGAACCAATCATTCGCGACGCGCGTAGTGGAACCGTATCGACCGTGTACGGTTCACAACTGCTTGTTCGCGGTCAAACCAATCGCGACTTGATCGCAGCCACGCTGGATGCATCATCCATCGCAATTGATGGTGCGCAATTCGCGAGCCCAAGCCTGAATCCATTGGAATCCGCCACCTACCGCTTGCGATGGACGGATAGTTATGGGCTCAGTGAAAAGCTTCCTTTCGATTTGCAAGTCAGCATCTTGCCCGATGCGCCACCTTCCATTTTTGCTGAAGATCTACCGCGCAGCAAAATCATTCTCGATTCTGAACAGATCCGGTTTCGTATCCGGTCGTCGGATGATTTTGGCGTTCGACGTGTGGGGATGGAATGGCGAACTGCCGAGGGGGCTTCCAGTTCTGACCCCGTTCATGGCGAATGGATATTGGCCGAGGGCAATCCTCGAGCCGAAGCGTTCGATGCGGAGGCGGTATTCCAAGCCACCGCGTTGAATATCCCGCCGCAACCAATTGAACTTCGACTTTTCGTCGAAGATTTCTTGCCCGACCGCGGTCGAATTTATTCCTCACCCAGCTTGCTCGTGGTCCTCAACGCCAGCGACCATGCCGTATGGGTTTTGCAACAGCTCAATCGCTGGCAACGCGAGGCTTTGGAAGTCCGTGATCGGGAACTGCAGCTTTTGTCTGCCAACACGCAATTGCGTTCTCTCGACACCGACGAGTTGGCGAAGGACGCAGTGAGGGCTCAGATCCAGGAGCAGGCCGCCGCCGAGCAGGCAAATGCCCGCCGCTTGAGCGGCCTCAATCAACGCGGCGACGATTTACTCCGCCAGGCCGCGCGAAACCCGGAGATAGGGGTAGGTCATTTGGAAAAATGGGCTGAGATCCAACAGATCTTGAAAGACATCGCATCCAATCGCATGCCATCGGTCGCTGATCTTTTGAAGCAAGCGGCCAAGGCGGAAAGCGTCCAAGGCTCGCAATCCAATAGCCCCGCCCCCAAGGTTGCCGGCAGCAATCGCGATGCCTCCAGCGGACCGCCTCCGTCCCCTGCAACCGAGCCCGAGACAAAACCGGCCGTCCCTCCCGCACCTCAGGTAGTAGATCGGGAGTCGAGCCAACAACCAATCGATGGTCCACCTAGCGAAGCCAAGAAGGGACCTCCTAAGGCTGGATCGCTCGGGTTGCCCACCACGACCGTTGCTGGGGCAGGCAAATCCAAACCCAATTCTGCACCGCCACCTCCGGCATCGGCCAGCATCGATGCCGCCGTCGAACAGCAGCTAGCGCTTCTCAAAGAGTTTGACAAGGTCGCCGAAGAGCTCAACAAGATCATGGCCAACTTAGAAGGCAGCACGCTGGTCAAACGATTCAAGGCAGCCTCACGCGAGCAAATACAAGTCGCGGATTCGACCGGTGAACAAATTGCCAAAGCGTTTGGGAATAAGTTCAAACGCTTGCCCGCCGACCAACAAACGCAACTTCAGCAACTTTCGTCGCGCGAAGCAAACGCGGTCAACACCGTTGGCTTGATCATCGATGACCTCGAAGCATTTCATGAACGCCGGCCGATGGTCAAGTTTCGGGACGTGATCGAAGACGTTCGGAGTCAAGATCCACTCGGCGGGTTGCGCAAGCTGTCGCAGCAACTCACCGATCAACAAGGCTTAGCGATTTCCGAAGCGGAATACTGGTCCGATACATTTGACCGATGGGCCGAGGACTTGATCGACCCAGCCTGCAAAGGCGAATGTCCCGGTTCGAAGTCCAAAGGCTCATTGCCTCCTTCACTCGTTCTAGAAGTCATGCAGATTCTAGAAGGCGAGATGAATCTTCGTGACCGTACACGCGTCGTAGAGCAATCCAAGGATGCCAACGAAATCGAAGGTTACGAACGCTCTGCTCGGGAGCTTGCGGACAATCAAACCGAATTGCAGCAACGCGTTAGTGTTGTTATCGAGAAGATTCAAGAGTTGCCAAACGCTGCCGAGGACTTTGCAAAGGACATTCAACTCATGCAGAGTGTCGACCTCGTGATGCGCGAAGCGACAAGCATCCTTGCGAGGCCGGAAACCGGTCGACCCGCCGTCGCGGCCGAAACGGAAGCGATCGAATTGTTGCTGCAGAGCAAGCGGATCAATCCCAAGGGAGGCGGTGGTGGTGGCAGCAACCCTGGCGGCGGTGGCAGCGGTGAAACCACCGACGCAGCCATCGCGATGATCGGTCCCGGAATGAACGAGAAAGAGATCCGACAGGATCATGGGATCGAACAAGCCAGCGGGACTAGCGGATCGGAACTTCCCGAAGAATTTCGCCATGGACTCGATCAATACTTCGAACGCGTCGACCGCAAAAAATAGCAATGAATGTTCGGTGCAGCTCGTTGTTATGCTTTTTCCCTTGTATCGGGCTCCTGTTCTGGGCTTGGGTCTCCGCGTGCGCTTCGGGCCAAGAGGTGGATGAACCCCCGCCGGTTCCTCGGCCGCTGGACATCAAGGTAGTTCCCGCGATGCGATTGTTGGCACCCGCGATGGTTGTTCAAGGAAACGAAATCCCAGACTCCCGCCGGGAGAACGCATTGCGGTGGATCCGGGGGTTGATTCAACGAGAACTCCACGCGATTGACCAATTATGTCGACTCTCTTCGGAGCAACGCCAGCAGTTGGTCAACACGGCGGAAACGCAGTGGAAGAATCGATTGGCGACGACCATCAAAGGCTACATCGAGTCACACAATCCAAGGCAACCGTTCGATTTCGAGATGCGGGTCGAACGACTGATCGGCGTGTGGGTCGGCGAGCATCTCAACGAATCGCAAGTGTCGATTTGGAACGCCGAAATTGACAGTCGTAACGACATGCGAAAGCGATTGGTCATTGGGCTCATGGTTCAAGATACCGAACGAAAACTGGGACTCACTGCAGAACAAATGGAGCTCATCGACGGAGCGTTGCAGGAACGTTGGAAGGCTTCGTGGTGGAGCATGTATCGCACCAGTACGTTGCCCGAGACCAAGTTCTCATGGATCAGCAATATTCTTAGTGATTCTCAACGGACAATGGGCATGGATCGCGGCGTTACCTTCTCGGAGACCTACGTGCAGGGAGGCACCATAGACCTGCCGTCAACGAGTTTAAAGCAACGTTTCGAGATGTCTGGGGTAGAAAGCGATCGGAGTATCCTCTTGACCGGCGATCAACCTTCGCAAGAACTTTCCAATCCACCGATCGAAATCCGCATGAGGGGCGAAGATGCGATCGATGGCCCCCCCTGAAACCCGAAAACCCTACGGGATTCTGAGTATGATTGGTCTGGTGGCTGTATGCTCGATCGACATGCTTGGATCGCGGCCAGGACTATCTTTATGCTCAGCTCAGGAAAAAATTCCGAGCGTGTTGAATCGCCCAACCGACTCCGATACCACGGACGAACCAGCGGTTCAGGCGCGAGCTGGAGTGCAAGACGTTCTCTTCGCTCGCGACCAATTGTTTGACTTCGCCTACCAGTCACTCGGAGGAAACAAGGCCAATTTCGAGCAGCTTTTTCGCCGCCGGGTACGGCTAACGTTGAATCGAATCGATCAACTGTGCAGTATGTCCGACGGTTTAAAAGACAAAGTCTTAGCCACGGCGGAACTTGAGAGGCAACGGCTCGACATAGACATGGCAAGTATTGTGGCCGAAGCCCCAAGCCGTATGACACCGCAACAGTTCTCCGCGGTCAATCTAAAACTCCAATCCATCTTGCAACGCTTTCAATCCAAAGGAAGCAGCGTGACGGTCCAGATGGTCTTTTTGTGGCAGAAGGTACTTTACAGTCAATTGAGTTCCGACCAACTCAAGGACGTGCAGACCGACGAACAAAATCGCAATCTGTTTCGGCAGAAGACGCAGCGATTAGAGACTATCCTCAAGTTGTCCCGCCGACTTGGGCTGACCGCTGTCCAGAGGAAGCGACTGGAAACGTATGGTGCGTCCTATTCGGGTTCATTTCAGGAATTTGAATCTGCGTGGCTACATCTCCAAGCACTACCCGAGAGCGAGAAGCGCGAATGGTTTACTAACGAGCAGATCGAGGAATTATCCAATGATTTGGAGCAATCGAATGAAGTACGATTATTGATTATTGACGGCGGAAATTGAATGAACCCTAGACGAGAACCTCCACGGATGCAACCGATCGCAAATGGCCTGCGGGTCAACAAATGGCTTTCGGCGACGGCGAGCTTTTGGCTTGGGCTTGGTGGGGCCGTATTTTGGCATTGCGATCCCCGTCCCGCATTCGCGCAAGCGGCTTGGCGAGAAAATTCGGTGCAGGGCCAGACCGTACCGCGTGATGTGCGCGAATTGTACGAACGTGGACTCAATTGGCTCGTCGTCAATCAAGACAATACGGGGCGTTGGAAAGGGTCTGGGGGCGAAGTCGGACCCGGCGTAACCGGATTGGCCTTGATGGCATTCCTCGCCTACGGTGAAGATCCTAATCATGGCCAATACTCTCAAAACGCCTGCTTGGCCGTACGCTCGATCATTGAAGATCAGAACGCCAAAACAGGCTACATCGGTAGCAGCATGTACCATCATGGCTTTGCCATGCTCGCGCTGGCCGAAGCGTATGGCGCGGTGGATGAAGAACGGGTATGGGTAGGAAACGCGAGCGGCTCGAGTCAACAGAGATCGATTGGCCAAGCGCTTGAGTTGGCTGTCCGAACTGCGATAACCAGTCAAAATAAAAACAGCGTCGGAGGTTGGCGTTATTCCCCCGATTCCACCGACGCCGACACCTCGGTTTCTGGTTCCATAATGATGGGATTGCTGGCAGCTCGCAATGCTGGAATCGAAGTGCCCGACAAATCCATCGATCGCGCGGTGGAGTACTTTCGCTCCATGACATCTCCGAGCGGACAAGTAGCATACGCCGGTGGACTGGGGGGATTCGACAATTCGCCTGCGCGCGTTTCGATCGCCACGTTGGTTTATTCTGTGTCAGGCCGCAAGGATTTGAAGGAATTCCAAGCCACATCGAGCTTCCTCAAAACTTCCGATACCTTCGAGACGTCCGATCACTACGGTGAGTATACGGCCTACTACAAAGCCCAAGCGTTGTTTCAGGCCGATCTTCAGGCCTGGGAGAAATGGAACAATCTGCTGATCCGTGAACTGAAGGAAAAGCAGAAAAGCGATGGCCATTTCGATGGCAATTATGGAGCGACCGTGGCCACCTCCATGTCCCTGCTCTCGTTGGCCCTGAACTTTCGATTCCTACCTATCTACGAACGTTGAAACACTTGATGAGTCGGCTTGAGATTCGTTTCCCCATGCGTGACATCGCGGCGTGCTTCGTGCTGGTATGGACACTGATTTCCCAACCATCCCTGGCTTTCGACGCTGGATGGCCATCGACGGCAACACGGCGAAGCGCCACCGACGCATCCGATGCAGGGATGCTTCGTTTGATTGGCGGGGATATTTATCGCGGCGCGATGGTCCAAACGATCCACTCCGATCGGTTGGCGTGGCAGTCACCTAGCTTCCTGGCTCCCGTCGAATTTCCTTGGAAGAGCGTCGAACGATTTCAAAGCTACGCGACTCTTCCTCCCGATCCGTTGCCCGACCAAGCGTATTGCATTGAGATGCATTCCGGGCAGGTGCTTAGCGGTCAATTGCTTGGATTTGAAGCCAACACATTGCGATTGTCCGTGCCGGATCTCGGTGAACGGAAGTTGCCAATAAATTCCATCCGAAATGTGCTCCGAATTTACCCAACCGCAGAGCAACCGCTGCAGATCCTTAAGTCCGATGCTTGGGAACAAGTGTTGCCATCGACCCGGAACGGACGCGCAACCAAGTGGTATTTGAAGGCGGGAGAAATCTCGACGGATACCAGCGGAACGACCATCTCCCAATGGGGATTTCTTTCTGAACTCTCCACCATCGATATCGATGTTTCCTGGGATCAACCGTCCGTCAACTGGTGGCTTACCATTGGCGAACCGCGCCGGATCGAGTTGCAGGTCCGCAAGTTGCAAAACAAAGAGCTACTCAACATCACCTTGTTGGTTGAGAATTCCAAGGACGCCGATGTCCTTTCGGTGCAGCTGCCATACCCGACAGATTCGTCGTTGCACCTCAAGTTGCTGTGCGATGCCAACAAAGGCGCGTATGTTTTGCTGCACGATGAACGGGTATTGGGGGAACTCAAAGGGAATCCGGACGAACGCATCATCGGACGGACCAAAGTGAGTTTTACCAACACGGCGATTGGCGTTCTGACATTGAGCGATCTTCGAATTTCCAGCCGCCCCTTTGCTTCGCCCGCGCCCGCCGTCGAGAACCAGACATCGATGCCCGAGGTAAAAACTCGCAATCGAGGAACTTACTTCGGTTCCGTGGACGCGTCCGACGATCCAAGCGAGTTCCGTGTGATCGGCAGCGATAGCTCCATCACCCGGATCGCGTATGACGAATTGGAGCGGATCGAATTCCCAGCTCAATCCAATCCTCCGTCGGATGCGCATGCAACGTTGCGTATGGTACGGTTCGAATTGGCCAACGGCATGCATTTCGCCACGGATCGCATTGCATCGGAACCAGGTCCCACAAAGGCCGACATCGCAAATGGATCCCAAAACAACACACCTGCGTTGCTGTTGATCTTTGATGACCAAACCTTGCGTATTTCAACATCATCCATACTGAGTATCACGTCACCCTCGCTGGAACCAACCAGCCCGTTGGTCGATTCCGTTACTCCGTCGAGCTCCTTTCAATTGTTGACCAACCATGCCGTTTCGGTGGGCAAAGTGGATTCGGTGGTTGTATCGGAAACGGGCCAGCGAACGTTGGCATGGATGCCTCGCCACGCCATCGCCGCAGTACCCATCAATCCTACGTCCGATGGGACGATCGAACCGATACGGGCGCCTATGGCAATGACTGAAAGACGAGTCATAAGTCCCGGTCCTCTAGCCACTATTCGAGCCGATACAGCCAATAAATTGTCCCCGTTGATCCGTCCGTTGCTGGAGGACGAACCCAGTTTGTTCCTTGTTTCTGGGGATTGCTTTCCTGCGAGGGTCCTTTCAGGCGATCGGGACATCGTGCGATTCAGCTCGCCATTTTTCCAGCAGACCGAAATCCCCGCCAACATGGTCCGGGGGATCCGAGTCGTGGAGATGGCAGGCAACGCGGTTGGCGACAAACAAGTCTTGTCGAGGTTGCTGACATTGCCCCGAGTTCAACGCAAAAATCCGCCTACCCATGCGTTGATTGCTCGGGATACGGACATGGTCCGCGGCCAATTGATCTCGTTCGATCGCGATGAAGTTGTAATGGAGCTTCGGGGCGAAGCACGTACGTTCTTGATGAAAAACATCTCCGAGATCATCCGACTCGAAGCGGCACCCTCGTTGACAGAAGATGCCAGCCAGGCATCGTCAGAAACGGGTGAGGCGACGAAGAACGATGGACTTGATTTGTATCAGATCGTTTTGAACAAGGGGTCGCGTGTGTCGCTGGCACCGGAGGCGGTTACCGCAGAATCTTTGCTCGGCATTCATCCGTTCCTGGGCCGATGTGAATTGCCATGGACCGAAGTGGAACAAATGATTTTGGGCGATGCAATCCGCGTGGATGCAGCCCGTAGCAGGTTCGGCAAATGGAAACTGCAAAATGCTATTGACCCCAAGTACATTCAGGAAGGGGATGCGTCGGAGAGCGATGCGCCCACCGACACGCCTCAAGACCGCCTCGTAGGCCGAACCGCACCCGAGTTTGATTTGCCTCGTATCGATGGAACTCCGTGCCGACTCGCCGACTACCAAGGGCGCGTGCTGGTGCTCGACTTTTGGGCCTCGTGGTGCGGGCCATGCATCCAAGGCATGCCCAGAGTATTGGACATCTCGCGCGAGTACCGAGACTTGGGAGTGGAATTGCTGTTTATCAATCTCGAAGAAGACGAAGACCGCGTTCGCGAATTTCTGCGGAAACTAGAGATCACTCCCACGGTGGCGCTCGATATCGATGGATCGGTGGCGCGTCAGTATGCAGTCCAGGCCATCCCGCAAACCGTCGTGATCGATCGGGATGGAACGATTCGCAAGGTCCTGGTCGGGGCTAGTCCGGACAATGAGCAAGAGTTGTTGCGGGTTCTCGATGAACTGACCGCCCGAATACCAAAACCTTAGCCCAGCAAAGAGGCGAAACAAACGCTAGCTAAGTGTCGCCGTGCAATCCTTCGACAATCCATTTAAACGCTCAAATACGCGGTCGGATTGGTCTTGGATTGCCAGGCTCGATTTGCAATTATGTGAGTCGCGGCGGCCTTGAATTTCTAAGGCCGCATCGATTCCACTGCGGCCACAAAATTTTTTTATGCGAGCTCTCGTTTTCGAGCCACAATTTGTCGGGCACAACCTCGCTTACGTACGGCATCTGACCAAACGTTTGATCGAGTTGGGGTGCGAAGTGCATTTGCTCACCAGTCGCCAGGCGGTTGCATCGGAAGAATTTGAATCGCACTTGGGTGCGATCGCACCGATGATGAATGTTACAGCCTTAGATTCCTTTGCCTCGCGTTATGGCACGTCGGAAATTCGCGTCAACGGCCCGAAGGCGGTCATGGCCATGATTCGGTCGTTCCATGCTGGACTTCGAATGATCGAGCCGCAGCATGTCTTTATTCCTTTCGGGAATCCAATGGCACATTGGTGTGGACTCCCCAATCCTGTATCGCGATGGCTGCAGCAGCGTGGAGTCGAAACCGAGCTGGTTTTGTTGTTCGGAAAATACGCATACCCACATCTGGATTTTCGATCCAAGTGCAAGGAGCAGCTAGCACTGGCAATCCTGGCGCGCGGACCTTGGACACGTGTTCATCACATTGTTCCCCATGCGGTAGAGGTCATGAAGCGGCATCGATCGCGATTGTCGCGTATTGTTTCGTTGCTTCCCGACCCGGTCGAGGCAGCGCCGAACATGGATCGAACACAGGCTCGGCAAATATTGGGCCTACCGGAACTTGGTCGGATAGCATCCTTGGTCGGTTTGATCGAGCGGCGCAAAGGAGCCCGCGAATTGCTTGATGCATTCCAGCGAGCGCTGCCGACTCTGGGATCGCAGGATCGCCTGCTGCTGGCTGGCAAAGCAACCGACGAGATCCGCCAGCTTCTCCGCCAACGATACCAGCCCCTGCTCGATACGGGACGTATCCTTTTCCTAGACCGTCACTTGAGCGACCAAGAGCTCTGGGCGGCTTGCATCGCTTCGAATTTGATCTGCACGCCTTATCCTCATCACCATTACTCAGCCAGCATCGTCATTCGGGCAGCCAGCGTCGGAATCCCTGTCTTGGCCAACGCGATCGGTTGGATGGATGAGACAATCCGCAGATTTTCGTTGGGTGTTGCATGCGACACCAATGTGCCGGAGACATTTGCCACACAGCTGTTAATCAGTCTCGACGCGTCCGCAACGTACCAGCCTACCGCCATGGCAAATCGATTCGTCGATTATCATACCACCAACAATTTTGCGACACGGCTCACCGATCGGATCGCACAGCGCATCGGTCGCACGATTGGGCACACGGGAGTCCGTTGGGAAGAGGTCGTCCACAATGCATCCTTCGCTGCCTTGGCTACGGCTTGACGCATTCGTTTCGAAACGAGGCGCTAGGGAGCAGGGATCTCTTCGAGAAGCAAATCGGGTTCAATCACCCGTTTCGTCTTCCAACCGCCGTGCAAATACCGGGCGGTAAATACGATGGCCAGTAGGATGACCCAAAGTGTGATCACGCCCCACCAATAGTACAACCCGCCCCAGCCCATGAACAACATCCCGAACACTCCGAACCCGACCGCACCGAAGCCGGCAACGAGATGTGCACCGAGCACAAACATGGTGTCTCCAGCCCCTTTGAGCACACCGGAAAAAATGATCTGAATAGCATCGAAGACGCAATACCCGGCGATGAAGTACAGCAACGGCCGAAGTGCCGGACGCATGTCTTCGAATCGTTCAGCTTCTGTACCGAACGAATAGATACTGATGGCGAAATCGGGAAAGCCACCATAGAGGACGACGAAGATACTGCTATAAGCCATCCCGATCCCCAATCCGATACGAACCATGTGCTTGACCGTATCCAATTGATTCCGCACCAAGTATTTCCCGACGACCACACCCAACGCTGTTCCCAATCCGATCAATGGAATAAAGACCAGCACATTGACACCGAGTGCGAGTGTCGTGGCGGCGGCTGGTTTCTCCCCTAATTTGCCAACGATCAACATAATGATGCTGAAGCTCCACGCCTCGGCCACAACGGAAACGCCGGCTGGCCAGCCGTAATCGAACAATCGTTTCATCAGCCGTCGCTCGAATCGCATGAGCGATCGTAGTTGAGTGACTAAGCTCGAAGTCGCGCGCGGCACTGCTTTTGCTATCGCATCGGGCACGATCCGTAGTTCGCCAAAGGCACCGCGACATAAGTAGGACCAAGCGAACCACAGCAACATCAGCAGCTTGAGGACCAACGAGAGACTCGAGGCCGTGGCCGCGCCCGCCACCCCCATCTCTGGAAATCCAAGGTTGCCGAAAATCAACGCGTAGTCCAAGACGATATTGAGGACCGTGGCCGCCGCGTCGCAATAGAGCAAAACCATCGTCCGTTCACTGCCCGCGAACAAACCGACGAGCGAGGCACCTAGGACGGTTGCACACGCGCCTGGAACGAGCCATAGGAAATAGGCTCCTTCGGCCGATGCTAAGGCCGCGTCGTGTCCTGCGAGAAGAAACAATTGGTGCGCATACAAACCCAATAGACACAGGAACGGGATCAGCGCCACGCCGATGAGTAAGCTCTGCCAGACCAACTGCAACGCGCGATCCAATCGTCCGACACCGAGGTACTGCGAAACGAATGTGTTGGTGTATCCGCAGATGCCGGCTGGCAAACAGGTAACCGACCAAAACAGCGTTCCGGCTGCCATGACTGCTGCAGCCGCAGCGTCGGAATATTGGTAGAGGAACATACGATCGACGAACAGGGTGATAGAAAACAACCCCGTCGAAAGCATCAACGGCCATGCGGTCTGAACCAACTCCTGAAAGTGACTCGGTTCGTCGCGTCCTCTGATTTCGCTCATTTGCCCAGAAACGCATTCCCGGTCTTGCGTATGAAAACATCTTCCAATCCAGGCCGACCAACGGTGACGCTGAGAGCAGCAGGCCCTAATGCTTCGAGGACGTCGCCCACACGCATGGCCGATTCGTTGGTCACCACGCGAATTTGCTCTCCCATCCGTGTTGGTTTCCAACCGAACTGTTTCTCAAGGACTGAAGTTACGTGTTCAGGTTCGTTGGTTGTGACAGAAATAACCGTTTCACCGGTTTCCTTGCGCAAATTTTCCGGCGTATCCGAGGCCACCAACTTGCCTCGGTCCAGAATCGCTAGCACATCGCACTTGTCGGCCTCTTCGAGCAAATGGGTGGTCAAAACGAGGGTTGTCCCCCAATCATTACGGAGTCCGGTCAGCGCGTTCCAAAGCTCGAGTCGCGCTGTGGGATCTAGACCTGTGCTCGGCTCATCGAGAATCAATAAACGAGGACGATGCAATAAGCCCTTGGCCAATTCTGCCCGACGTTTCAGCCCCCCCGACAGCCGTTCGGAACGTTCGTTCAATCGGTCGGTCAATCCCATCAATTTGGCGAGGCTTGCAATGCGTTCGGTTCGATCCGCGCCGTGGATTCCATACAATGACGACTGGCATTCCATGTTCTCTCGCACCGTCAGCTTGCGGTCCAAACTAGGAGCTTGGAAGACGACTCCTAACGAACTTCGAACCTCGGACTGAGAGCGGGTCACGTCCAGGCCAAAGACCGAAAGGTTGCCTTCCTGAACAGGAACCAGCGTTGAGACCAAACGAAAGAGCGTTGATTTACCGCTCCCATTTGGACCCAGTAGCCCAAATACAATGCCCTCAGGAACCTCCAACGACAACGCATCGAGTGCAGTTTCCTTGCCGTAGCGATGCGTCACGCGATCGATTCGCAAGGCGGGAGTAGCCTCGCTCACAAAATCACCCAGCGGATGACCGTCAGCAACATGATGGCTGGCAAATAGACCAGCGAAGCTCGTAGAAGCTTTCGAGCCGTCCCATTGTCGCGCACACGAAGGAATCGATAGGAAGCGGTAACTTGGGTTGCAGCGGCGAGAACGCCTAATCCTGCGACTACCCAACCGACCGCACTCACCGGTTGCAGTACCGCTATCGATAAGGGTATCAACAAGACCGCCGGGACGATGGCATGCCAAGCGGCGGCGATACCCGTCGGCTCTTCACGAGTCAGCATCCGAAATCCAGCTTGCGTGTATTGATCGCGGTACAGCCATGCAATGGCCATGAAGTGCGGGAACTGCCAGAGGATCACGATGAACGTCAAGGCCCAGCCTTCGATGTCTGCCAAGCCACCTCCAACGCCAGTCCAACCGATCATGACCGGCAATGCACCTGGCAACGTGCCAACGGCTGTGTTCCACCATGAACGCACCTTCAACGGTGTGTACACCCAGCAATAAACGAACCATGTGACAAAACTGACCGAGGCCGCAGTCCAGTTGGCGCCGAAACCGATCAACAAGATGCCGACGATCACCAACATCCAGCCAAAAACAGCCGCTTCACTGGTTGTCAACCGACCACTGGGCAGGGGGCGATTCTGGGTGCGCGGCATCAAGGAATCCCGATCTCGCTCGTACCATTGATTGAGAACGCTTGCGCTGGCTGCAACCATTCCCGTTCCGATCAATGTCGATAGCCAAACACTCGGCGGAACCGCGATGCCGAGCAGTCGGTGTGCGACCGCCATGGCCACACCGACCGTCAACAAGATCATGAGCGTGATGCGTGGCTTGGACAACGCGCAGTAGTCTCGCCAACTCGAAGCACGCCATGCAACGACAGGGGCTGCGATTGCGGCATCAGCGGGTGGGACAACAGTTGAAGCTTGGAGGGGATTCATAATTATTTTGCTTGATAAGCGTCCGCGTTGCGAAATCGCCAGAAAACTAGGAGCGTATCGTCACACGGGTTCTGCACTGGTCATCGTAAACGATTGCGAATTCCCCACAAGTTGAGCTTGCCGACGCCCGATCCGACAAACCATCCAAACCGACATTGCGATCAAAAGCGATCCGGTGGCTTGATGCCCCGTCACCACCAAGGACTCCCAATACCCTTTGGCCTGGATCACGTACCGAGCCAACACCGGTGACCAATCGCTCCATGGCAATGCGTAGTTGACGACCCATGTGCCAATCCCCAAGCATAATTGGAGGGCCAGTAAAGCCAACAAGGCATTGGCCGGGGTTCGCAATGGGGGTTGATCGCGGTAGGGTGCCCGCCGAACCAAAACTGCCAAAACGAGGATGAGAACCGTCAGCAATCCGGCGACCGTCAGGTGGAGATGGACCATGGCCATGAAGGCCGTGGGGCTAGTGTCCGGTAAGGCATGCCGGAGTTGGGCTCCCAAATACAATTGCACGAGCGAACTGACCAACAAAACCCAGGACAATCGCTGCAGCCCTGGTGGCCGTACCGTTCCGGTAGCCGATCGCCAATCTCGTGATGCCGAGAGTGCCATGAAGCTGGCCAGTGCGAAAACCATCGGTCCTCCGCAGCCATGGAGCATGGCAATCGTGCGACCATCAAGTACGACGCGTGCCCCGCCCAAGAGTCCTTGGCAAATCACTGCCAACAGTAGTCCTAAACTGGCCCACCGGTACCATCGTCGCGTTTCGAAACGCCATGCGGCGATGCACAATCCAATCGCCAGAAGACCAACAAACGAACCGAGCAATCGGTGACCGTGCTCGATGAACAAATCAAAGGGACCGTACAGCCAGACCGAAACGGGATACAAAAAAAGGTTGTAGCCATACGTTCCAGGCCAATCCGGGACGGCCATGCCCGCGTCGTGCGTGGTCACCAGACCACCGACCCAAATCAGGGGGAAAATGAAAAGGGTCACCGACCAAGCCCAAAAGGCTGGTCGCCAAATCCATCCTACTGATGGAAGGCCTTCGTTCTGAAGGACGACAACTTGCCCGCCGACTTCCTGGTGGGATACTGCCGGGGCAACAGGCACAGGCGAGATATCGCTTGGACTCATGATCGATCCCCCAAAGACATAACGTAATGGACCACATCCCAAATCTGTGCGTCGGTTAGCCCCTGATTGCCCCCTTCGGCGCGTGCGATGGGTGGCATGGGGGTACCCTCGATCCCCAACACCAATCGTTTGAAAATGTCTTGGGGAGACTTGCCTCCACGGAATGAGGCCCATGAAAAATTGCGGGGATGATCGATGACCGGCTTCAAAGCGCCGTATGTTTTCATCTCCTTCCATTCGGTTTTGCTCTTCGGATCAATCCCAGCCATGATCGTCCAATCCTTGGTCCACTCATCGTAGTCCTGCGAAGCGCCATCGCCGTGTCCGGTTGCTCCATGGCACTTCACGCATGCAGTCAGTTCGCTGGCATACCATTCGCGTCCGCGCTCGATTGAGGCAATCAAGTCTTGGTCGGAGAGCGAGGGTGGCTCTGGCACACTCGCAGCCTCATGTTCCGAGATCTTCCATCGCTCCACCACATCGGTGGCGACTTCTTGAGCGAGCGGGTTGTCGGTGGCCAGTTCCAGTCCCTCGCGGATTGATTTCGCAATCAACCTCCGTTCGATTTCCCCTCGGATGGCCAGGAAGCGAACGTATTCGACCAGAGCGTCGATATCTTCGGAGAACTCCTGCGAGTTTGAGAGGGTTGCAAAAGCCGGCATCGCAGTTCCTGGGATGCCATGAAACAATGTCTGTTGCAGATCCTCGCGCGTCGGCTTGAATCCGGCTGGAGTCGATTTGAATTTGAACGTACCTCGTCGAAAGTCGCGCGGGTACGGTGCCAATAAGGCCGCCGCGGCGCCCCGACCATCACCTGTAATGCCATGGCAAGCTACGCAATGCTTCCGGAACAATCCACGTTCAATTTGATCGTCTGCTCGCCCGACCGCTCCTGCACAGCGGGCTACTTCGTCCATATCGACAACTTGCGCAAGATCAGGAGTCGAAAACAAATCGCTTGGCCAACGCGGGGAATCCGGCGTGCCGAACCATGTCTCGACGATCATGGCTGCCGAGTCGGCAACTTCCAGCGGAGAGTCATCGCTGGATTCACGCATCAAGCTTGCTGCTTGCAACGCATTGGATCGATACTCCAACGGTGCCGGGCTGCAGCCACACCAAACGATCAAGCCCAACGAAACCCAACCCAGAACCGTGTTGCAAATCAAGGCGTGTAGAGGCTGGGCCCTGTTCCATCGGCCTCGATCGATCGCCATCATCACACAATTCTCCGGAGGGAAGACTTCGAAAACATCCGCGATGTTGATCCTCATCGCTTCCTGGTGGGCTGACCGCAAGGAATCATGCTAGGCAACCCACTCTGGGCTTTGCAACGATTGCAATCCTGCGGCTCCCTCAGTGTGTCATAACACCGACCCCTTTCGAAGGGGTCAAAATGCCGCACCCAATTGAGATTTGGGCGGTTTGAGCGGATTCAGCCTACCGGGAACTGGCGGCAGTATTCGTAGACCGCCATGGTTGTCGCAGTAGCTACGTTGTAACTAAACGGTTGTCCGTAGACAGGAATCTCAACCACACGGTCCAGGAGGGCCAAGCTTTCTTCGTCCAATCCTTCGCGTTCGGCACCCACCACCAATGCAGTTTTCCTAGGGAATTGAAACTCGTACAACGATTCCGAATGGGTGGTTTGTTCCAAGCCGACCAGGGTATATCCGTCGCTTGAGAGTTGCTTGAGGACCGGTGGCAGGCTGCGTCGCACCGTTATCTGGACATAGTCGATCGCGTCCCTAGCGATCTCTCGATCGACCTTGCCTGCCCCGCATTGAATCAGCGAACGTATGCCGGCGCAACCGCACAATCGTACGATCCGGCTTAAGTTGACGTTGCTGCGCATCGGAGCCAAGGCCACGACGATCTCGCGTTCACGTTCCAGCACTGCGGGAGGTTTATGTCGGACATGTTCGAATCGCTTCATCGAAGTAGTTGCTCAATGCGGGAGAGGATGGGTTCGATCAATTCCCGGTCCCCCGATGGCCGGCTAACCGCTCCTGGCGGCTGGGCGTCGCTGGTGATGACACCCCGCATCCGTAGGGCCATGGCTAGATTGTGCTTGTAGCCCGGCACGGGATTGCGAAACGTGATCCCTCCGAGCAATTGCAACGCGTCATTCAGTTCATAAAAACGGCGATCTCCCAAACACCAGTAGCGATCGCGAAGGGCAAAAGCCTCAGGATAGAACGCGGACAAACCCAAGAGATAGTCACTTCCCCACTGCACCATATCGATGGCCAAGTCGTTGCCCGTATAAATTCGGAACTCGGGCCGCACTCGATCCCGAATCGCTAGCCGCTGCCATTCCAATTCCCGCGATAGCGAGGAATGTTTGATCCCGACCAATTGCGGGATCTGGATCCATTGCTCGAAGAAATCCAGGTCGTAAATAGCACCGAACGGAGCGAACATGGTTCCGAGCTCGAATCCCAAAAATGCTTCGACCGATTCCCCCAAGCTACGGTAGACCGCGAGCAGGTCGACGGGAGATCGGCTTACCAAATCGCTCGACTGAAATACGATGGGTAGGCCACCCGCATCTGCTATGGACTGCATTTGCTTGCGATAATGCGGGACGCAGTCACCCGGTAGTCCTTCGACAAACGCTCCCGCAACGAAAGGCCTGGACGAAGCCTGTCGACCCGCAAACTTCAATATGGTGTCCCTTTGTTCCGGTGAAAGCAAATTGGCAAAACCGGTATCCATGTTGATCGCAGGGATCAATCCGCAGGCCCAGGTGCGTTCCAAGACTTCGGCAAACGAGTCCAAATCCATTTGCCCGACCGGCCGCCACGGCAAATACGCTGCGGAGATTCCATGCAATACACGGTTCGGCTGAATCGGCGGGGCCGGGTTCGGCTGAATCGGCGGGGCCGGCTGTGGGGCACTTGTTTCCATGTTTATCCACCTGCTTCACTCGTCGCTAAATAAATTTTCTGACACCAAACTGCATCACCAAGTCCCGCTGCCAAGGATGAACTCTAAGGAAAAGCCCAGCATTGTCGCAAGACGTGCCCAACCGACTGGGCCAAGGGTACCAAAGGTAACCCAGATGGAAAGGAAGACACGGACATCCGCACGCCCCACCCAAATGGGGGGGGAAGTACCCAAAACGAAAAATCCGCAAATTAGGAGGTGCAAGACCTTAACTTCTAACTAAACTTTGCGGCTTGGGTTCCCTTTACGGATTTCATGGGGAACGTTTTACCATCAAAGTGTCGCGTCAACGCCTTCGGGAACTGCATCGATGGATGTAACAGTTCCGGAGGTGCCTTCGAGCCTGTTGGTTACGACGCGGTATCGGTTGTACCCTGTACCTGTTTTGGGAGAGTTTCGAATGCGTCGTATTTTGGTTGCCTTGGCGGTTGTTTCCATCGCCGTTCTTTCGTCGTCCAGCGCCTCGGCTGGTTTGTTCCATCGCAAGAGCGATTGCTGCGCACCAGCACCTGTATGCTGCGAACCAGCTCCAGCTCCAGTTTGCTGCGATCCAGCTCCTTCCTGCGGTGGCAGGAAGCACGTAGGTTTGTTCGCTCGCCTGCATGCCCGCAAGATGGCTTGCTGTGCACCGACCACCTGCTGCGAACCAGCTCCAGCTCCTTGCTGCGAACCAGCTCCAGCACCTGTTTGCTGCGAACCAGCTCCTACCTGCTGCGAAGCTCCTGTTGATTGCTGCGGCAAGAAGCGGCACATGGGCTTCTTCGCTCGCCATCGCGCTCGCAAGGCTGCTTGCTGTGCACCAGCTCCAGTCGCTTGCTGCGATGCACCAGCTCCTGCATGCGGTTGCAACTAAGCTTCCGGATCAGCGAACTAAAATTCAAGAACGACTTCGGATGCGTCCGAGGTCGTTTTTTTTTGCGCTCATCAAGGCGCGTTAACGGGTGAGTTCGAGATGCATGGACAAATAGCTGCGATTCTCCATGTGCGTAAGCCCCAGCTGCAAGGCGATTCCTTCGATATCCGCTTTCGCGATCTCTAGGTCTTGCTCTGCTTGGACAACACGCTCGATTTCGGCGAAGCAACCGACACGCTCGACTCGATCGATCGTGATCCACAGTTCGCGACCATCCAGTACCATTCGGTAGACTCGACGGGTTTTGGTGACCGTCGCAACAGGCTCGAATCCGAGCGACTGCCAAATTCGATGCCATGCATCCATATTCGTATCGCCTAAGGGTATCTCGATTTCAGGCCGCATTTTGAGCGTGCCTTCCCTCCTAGGTCCTTTGTAGGTGACAAAGGGCACCCCATCGATCACGCGAATCCTCAAGGCTTCGTCGGTGATCCGAAAGTCCCGGCACGGATGTTGCAAATACGTATCGCTTTGTGACTCCTCTCTTTGAAAGACGGCTCCGAGCCGATCCAATTCCAACATCAAGCGGTCGACGTCCGACACCCGATACTTGCCTTCGATTTCCATGGGAAATTCGATCCGCATGACTCTCTGACTCCCCGCCACCCTGAAGCAACCAATTAAATCAAGAACCACAACCCGGGGTTCGCTCGCGTACCCGTTTCCTACGTAACCGTTCACGCCCCGATAATCATTGTGCATTTTTGCAGCTAAATCAGCCGGTACGCGTTAGCGTCCAGTTTCTTCGAATTGCTACGGAAACCGGACGCTAACGCGTTCCGGCTAATCGGAGTGTGAACGGATACGAATTCTACCGGACAAAGGGTAAGGCAGTGTTGTAGAGGATAAGTCCGCGATCGTATCCGAGGAAATGGCGCAGCCAACGCGAAGCCCCCAGTCGATTGCCTGGCTGGATTGCAATACTGTCGACCGTCGAATTCAATTGCGAAAAGGGACACACCAACGTCTGCATCATTCTGGCGATCGGCAACCGCCATTTCCTTTGATACTGGTACAGAACATGTCGCCGAATCATGGGATGTATCACCTTAGCCGTCCAAATTTTGGACACGCGGAAGTAGACGACGATGACCAGAAGTCCTCCGAGAACAATCGCCGGCAGCGTCAGCCAAAGATAGAATTCACTCTGAGTACCAAAGAAAAAGAGCAACGTTGCGATAAGCGCGATGAGCAGGGTACTAAGCGTGATCAAAGCAATCAGCACAAAGCCGATAGCCGCTGCAAGATTGATCCATTGAACCTTCCTGTCGATCCATCGCGGAAACCCCGCATCGATCCTTTGCATGGTCGCGACGATGGCTTCCGCAACCTGCTCTGCCTCAGCCGGAGGTTCTTGCGACGCCAATTTGGATTGTGCGTTCCAACAAATCCAGGCCCAGCCATACAGCCATGCCAAATCCTTCCCCTCTACATACGGAAACTCTTGCAACAGTTCCCGTGGGTTAGCGGCCATCTCCGCTTGGCAGTTACAGATTGCTGCCACCGCGTCGGCCTCAGTTTCTTCGCAGAAGGCTCGAATTGCATTGCGTATCTGGGTTCCAAAGCGACCGGACCCAAGCTCATCAAGATGCTTTTCACGTAACTCTAAAAGTTTGCAATTCAATTCATGCTGAAACTCGATCCACGGTTCCAAGGATGCCTCACCGGATTCAATCCATCGTTGCTTATCGCGCAACCATTCGATCGGAGCACGCCACATCACTCGACGCATCATCGCGATCGTAAAATCAAGCTTCATAAAAACAGCACTTGATCCCAAGTGCTGTTCGCATTGTTTCAGCAACGCGTCCACGTCTTTCCACGGAGCCGATTTCGCGTAATGCAACCAGAGACTTTTGGTTGCTGTATAATACACCAAAGGCGACATCGATCGCGACAACCGCTCCAACAATGGGGCCGCGTCGTTTGTGCCCTCGCTGGAACGCAATAAGGCATCCAATAGTCCGCGGAACTCATACTGCAGCGGATGTTCCTCGACTGCTTGAGCGATCCAATCCACGAACGTCCGCTCGTCCGTTTCGACGAGATCCGACAGCAGCGCGAGCACGAAATAATCGTGCAAGGATCGATTCTCTTTGGATCGGAGCTCCTCATACCAAGCAGCCGACTCCTGGGACAAACATCTTTGATACGCGATGGATCGCTCGGTAAGGAACTCAACCGTATCCCCCGTCTCAATTGGAGTCCCCGGTTCGGAGGTATGCGTTTCGTAGGTGAGAAGATCGGAGAATTCCGAAAGTCGAAGCGCCGAGTCCCTGGGCTGCTCAATTTCTCGCAAAAAGCGTTCGTACGCAGCGCGTATCTTTTTGAATTCCTCCGGAAATCGATCCGGTTTGAAGCGTCGGATGAGCTGGCCATATGTGGCTTTGAGCTCCTCCTGACCCGCATCGTCCGCCAAACCAAAAAAACGACGAGGATGGTTCGGCAGCCATTGCCACGGTGGTTCAGTCGACTCGCTCATGTGTCTGCTCCTTCCCGCAGGCTCAGCCCCGACGTTTGAAACGGATCACATCATCTAGCCATTGCGAATCGAGACGGTAGACCTCAGGCGCCTGCCGCTTGATCCGCATCGCTTGCCGCGACACTCCGTGTCCACGGCGAGTCCGCTGCCGCTGTTCCAGCGAGAACTTGGCCAGCGCTATCTCACGCGCCGTCATCGTGGCCATCGCATGCAGCGTGCCTGCCAAAGAATCCAACCCCAGCACCATCACCAGTTCACGCAGTTGCTCGCGTACTACATGCCATGCAACCAACCTCTTTGCCATGGTTGCGAGTTCCGGAGCCGATTCAAAGTTGGTGCGTGCCAACGTCTCCAACAATCCGACACTCTCCGGCGACCAGAACTGGTTTCTGCAGTCCTCAATCAGTCGAAGCAACTCGTGCGCATCCATCGCTTCGCCCGTCGCCTGCGGAGTTTGTGGCGAAACCTGCGATGGCGAATTCTCCAATAGCGATTTATTCGGTGGGTAGAGGAACTCGCTCCGCTGTGCGATCCCTCGACCCGCCCACTCCGAAGGATTCAATAGGAGCATCGAACGAAGATAGGCCTGTTGCTCAACTTTGGATCGCATTTCAGATACCACCTGAACTCCCAGCATCGAAATCCAAACCGTGGCTGGTGAGCCAGTGCATCAACATGCTGCGGGACGCTTCAAACCGATCGCGATCGCCGCTACGCATCTCATGCTCAAAAAGGTCAAGCAACTCGCTCAATTCCTCTCGCAATACGGTAGGCAACTCCCCCACCAACCTTTCGCCGAAGCGGAGCAGCAATTGATTTTCGAGTTGATCGCGAGGATAGAACTTGATGGCCTGCAGCGCGCGCACGCGGTCTTCAACTTGTGCAGGAGTCAGTTGCGAATCCGACCGCTTGATCACCGTCCGATGCGTTTTTCCGGTATCCGGTACGATCACTTCGAGCTCCAAAACACCACTAGGGTCATAAGAAAACCGAACATCGAAGATCCTGCCCTTCGTGCCAATCGGAATTCCATCGACCTGCAATTCCCCCAACAACAGATTGTCGGCTGCCCGTCTCCCTTCCCCTTGGTAGACCCGGATCATGACTTCGGTCTGCAACGGGTGCAGGGTGCAGAAGGATTTCTCTTTGGATACGGGCACCGTGGTGTTGCGATGGATGATAGGTTCAAAGTACCCGGTGACCTGCTGTCCTCCAAATTCCTTACTGATCTCGATCCCGAGTGTATGCGGGCAGACATCGGTCAAGACCATGTCCTCAACGGCTGCGTTGTCGGCGATCAATGCGGCTTGTACGGCCGCCCCCAATGCGACCACTTCATCGGGGTTGAATTGACAAAGAGGGCTCCGTCCCAGTTGTTCGATCAGGAAGGACTGTAGACAAGCCATCCGGGTAGCACCACCGACTAGGACGATGTCATCCAATTCCTCGATACGTTTCCCGGCGTCTCGCATCGCGCGCTCGATGGGTTTCATCAAGCGTTGGAGCAACGGCACCATCCATTGGTGAAACTCCTCACGGTGGATTTTGTCAGGCACGCCTTGTTCATCAATATGTCCTTCTTCATCCGGGAAGCGTAGGTCGACGGACGATTCGCTTTGGAATCGCAGTTTCGCCGCCTCGCATTGCTGCTTGAGACGCGCCCACTGCAAAGGATGCTTGAGCTCAACGATCTCGAGTTGCAGTCCTCGCTTTTGCAAAATCTGTGCTGCCATGCGGTCTGTAAAGTCTTCGCCACCGAGCATGCTCTCCCCCGACGTAGCCACGATCTCGAGCATGCGATCAAAGACTTCCATGATGGTGACGTCGAATGTTCCGCCACCCAAATCAATCACCATGATCTTCTTGCGTAGATCGCGATCATGAAAACCATACGTCAACGCAGCGGCCGTCGGCTCATTGATCACACGCACTACCTCAAGCCCCGCCAATTCGCCCGCGAGTATGGTCGCCCGACGTTGCAAATCATTGAAGTAGGCTGGAACCGTAACGACAGCACGCGAGACGGAATGCCCGAGCTTCTTTTCGGCATCCTGCTTGAGGGCACGCAGTACAAAGCTCGATAGTTCCGGGGCGGTGAACGACTGCTCACCCAACGCGATCGACTGTTGCGTGCCCATCCAGCGTTTGAATCGGGATGCGCACAACTCGGGTCGTACGATTCGCAGCTCTCGAGCCGCATCACCGACCAGAATTTGACCATCATCCAACCGAGCAACAACACTCGGCGTCAGGAATCGACCATGCGCCGTCGGAATCAGTTCTGGGCCGTTCGAGCCGAAGACAGCGCACAGCGAATGCGTTGTACCGAGATCGATACCGAGAATGGTCATACTACCTCTATCCGAAAGGATTAACGCACCACAAAGTTGACCATTCGTCCGGCAACCACAATCGTTTTGATGATCTGTTTGCCTTCAAGCAATTCCTGCAACCGTTCGTGCCTGAGTGCCGCAGCCTCCAATTCGGTTTCGCTGCATCCGGCGGGTACCAAAACCTTGGCCCGTAGCTTGCCATTGATCTGCAACGGAACTTCGATTTCACTCTCTCTGGTCAGCGATTCATCGTACTTGGGCCAGGGATGGTATGCGAGAGTGGTCTCATTCCCAAGTGATTGCCAGAGCTCTTCGGCGATGTGCGGGGCTAAGGGAGACAGAAGCAAGACCAAGGTTTCCATGGCCGACCGGGGCCGGACACTCTCCTTGGTAAAGAAGTTAACGAATTCCATCATGCGAGCAATGGCCGTGTTGAACGACAGCTGCTCAATATCGCGTGTCACGGCATGAATGGTGGTGTGTATCACCCGATTCTGGTCTGCGTTGGGTGGTGCATCCGTGATCAATGCTAAAAGCGAATTGTCGTCGCTATTGGTATCGATCATCAGTCGCCAGACTCGGTCCAGAAAATTCCGTACGCCATTGACGCCATTCATGCTCCAAGGCTTGGTGGCTTCGAGCGGACCCATGAACATTTCATACAAGCGCAGTGCGTCGGCACCGTATTCGGAAACCACCCCTTCCGGGTCGATCACATTTTTCAGCGTCTTGGACATTTTCGCTACGATCCGCTCGAGCGGTTCGCCCGTTTTGGTGTGCGAGTAAATGCCCTCCTCCACTTCCGCAACTTCATCGTTGGAAACCAAAGCACCGCGGGGGTCTTTGTAGGCATAGGACAAGATCATGCCTTGATTGACTAGCTTCTGAAATGGCTCTGGATGCGACACGATTCCGCGGTCGAAAAGCACTTTGTGCCAGAATCTGGCATAGAGCAAATGCAAGACAGCATGTTCGGCACCACCGATGTACAAATCAACCGGCATCCAAGCAGCTTCTTTTTCTCGATCGACCGGCGCATCGATGCAGGTCGGGCTAATGAACCGCAGGTAGTACCAACACGAACCAGCCCATTGCGGCATGGTATTGGTTTCACGTCGGTAGCGTTTCCCATCCAATTCGACATACAACCAAGAGTCGTCGGCTTTGGCCAACGGTGGTTCAGGTCGACCGTGCGGCTTGAAGTCTTCGAGATGCGGCAGATCAACAGGCAATTGTTCAACAGGTACTGCACGGATATTTCCATTGGGTTGTCCGTCCGCACCCAGCTCGTGCAAGATCGGAAACGGTTCACCCCAAAAACGTTGCCGACTGAAGAGCCAATCCCGCAACTTGTAATTGACCGCCTCGCGACCGATGCCGTCGGTAGACAGTTCTGCGATCACCTTCGCCTTGGCCGCTTCGGTCGTCAGGCCATTGAGCGATCCACTTCGGACAGCAACTCCGTAACCCGCGAAACAAACCTCACCACTTTCGATGGCTGCGATTTCCTCTTCCGTAGCGGATTCGGGATACACGACGGTAATGATGTCCAGTCCATAAGTGGTTGCGAACTCGTAGTCACGCGTATCATGCGCTGGCACGGCCATGATCGCGCCAGTACCGTAATTGATTAAAACGTAGTCAGCGACCCAAATTGGGATGGGTTTTCGCGTGAGCGGATTGATGGCGTAGGAACCGGTGAAGACGCCCGACTTCTTCTTATCTCCTTCGGTGCGATCGCGATCACTTTTGAACGAAGCGGTTTTGCAATAGGCTTCGACCTCGCTGGCCCGATCCGGTGTTGTAATCACCGTTACGAGCGGATGCTCCGGAGCGATGACCATGTAGGTGGCACCGTACAAGGTGTCGGGTCGGGTCGTGTAAACCCTCAGGGCGTTAACGTCCGAATCTTCTGGAAATCGACTCTGTTCACGCGCCGCGAACCACGCATCGACTCGATCGCGACTGAGGACCGGAAAATCGACTTCTGCACCAGTACTGCGTCCGATCCAATCGGACTGTAGTTTCTTGATACCTGGCGACCAATCGAGGCCGTCCAGATCGCTCAGAAGGCGATCAGCATAGGAGGTAATCCTGAGCATCCATTGCCTCAGCGGAATCCGCTGCACCGGATGAAATCCGCGTTCGCTGCGACCATCGATGACTTCTTCGTTGGCTAGTACCGTTCCCAAGCCTGGGCACCAATTCACTAGCGCATCGTCTTGGTAGGCCAAACGATTGCGATCACGATACTTTGCGATTGCGGTTTCGCCCTGGGTCTCTATTTCGGATGGAATGGGGAGTTCCGAAATCGGACGGCCGCGTTGTGCGACCGGATCGTACCAGGAGTCGAACAGGATCAAAAAGATCCATTGTGTCCAACGAAAGTACTCCACATCGGTCGTCGCTAACGAACGGTCCCAATCGTACGAAAAGCCCAGCATTTTGAGCTGGCGGGTGAAGTTCTGAATGTTGGTCTCGGTGCTCGTCCGCGGCGGCGTGTTGGTTCGTATGGCGTACTCCTCCGCCGGCAAACCGAACGCGTCGTAACCCATCGGATGCAAGACCGTTTTGCCGCGCATGCGCCAGTAGCGGCAGTAGATGTCCGTGGCCGTGTAGCCTTCCGGATGTCCAACGTGCAACCCCGCGCCACTCGGATAGGGGAACATATCGAGCACGTACAATTTGCCAGCCCCTTCGGGATCGGGCATATCGGGGCATCGAAACGTTTTGTTCGCGTCCCAATAGCGTTGCCATTTCGGTTCAATGACAGCTGGGTTGTAACGGGGCATCTGTGTTTCTGCGGGGCGAAAGGTTGGAAGGTTAAAAAACTGAGAGTGCGAACGAAGACATTAGGCCGAATGACATTAGGCCGAATGGATGGCGCGGTCGTCGACGGCCAGAGCCGCTTCGTGCATCGTTTCGGCTAGCGTTGGGTGAGCATGGCAACTCCGGGCAATATCTTCGCTGCTGGCCCCGAACTCGATGGCTATTGCCGCTTCGGCGATCAAATCCCCAGCCCGGGCTCCGATGATGTGCACCCCCAACACGCGGTCGGTTTTGGCGTCGGCCAGGATTTTGACGCGACCTTCGATTTCGCCCAACGTCCTGGCTCGACCGTTCGCGCCGTAGGCAGAGACTCCCTTGCGATACTCGATTCCTGCCTCCTTCAACTGCTCTTCTGTTTTGCCGACCGTAGCAATTTCTGGATGCGTATAAACGATGGCAGGGATGCAATCGTAATTGAAGTGAGCATGGATACCGTGGATACGTTCCACACACACGACCCCTTCCTCCATCGCCTTGTGCGCCAACATGGCTCCTCCGATCACGTCCCCGATGGCGTAAACATTGGGAACACTGGTTTGGAAATCACCATCGACCGTGATGAAACCGCGTTTGTCCAATGCCACACCCACGCCTTCCAGGCCGATTTCCGATGAGATAGGAACGCGGCCGGCGGCCAATAGAACGCGATCGGACTCCAAAGGTTCGGCGTCTTTGCAACGTACGACGCAACGATCTCCTTCGATACGAGCACTTTCAACCCAGGACTTCAATCGGAATTGGATTCCTTGACGCGTGAAAATTCTTTGAGCGAGCTGACTCAGTTCCATGTCCATACCGGGCAAGATACGATCCATGGCTTCGAGCACGGTCACTTCGCTGCCGAGTCGACTCCAGACGCTGCCCAGTTCGAGACCGATATAGCCGCCGCCGATGACGGTCAGTTTCTTAGGCACTTCGGGATAGGCAAGCGCAGCGGTGCTGTTGCCGATTCGATCCCCGTCCTCTTCAACACCTCGCATGCTCGCGGGCCTTGAACCGGTAGCCACGATGATCTTCTTAGCTTTGATATGGATCGTCTCTCCACCGACCTCCACGCTCACGGTATCGGGAGCAACCAATCGACCGCGACCGCGGTATCCGGTGACTTTGTTTTTCTTGAAGAGCAAATCGATGCCGCCCGTCAAGGTCGCCACGACTTGGTCTTTCCTTTTCATCATCGCCGTCAGATCGAGTTTCACATCCCCGACGACGATACCATGGGTTGTCAACGAGGACTTGGCGTCGTGGTAGAGATGGCTAGACTCCAAGAGGGCTTTGCTAGGGATGCATCCTACCCGCAGACAAGTTCCCCCAAACTTGCTGTTCTCGTCGATGCAAGCAGCGTTCATGCCGAGTTGCGCTGCGCGAATGGCTGCGACATAGCCTCCAGGCCCCCCTCCCAGGACGACCAAATCATGCTCCACTGTTTTCATTCCCGCAGTATCCTCTTATCCGTGCTTTCCGATCTACCAACGCCAGCTAAAGCTTAGCGGTCCACCCATAATTTCCAAGGTCCGGTGCGAATTCGATGCGATCTCTCTCGCCTCTTGCCAAACGCGTCGACCGCTTGGTTGGCTCGACCAAATGGCTAGCGGCTGGAGTCGCTGCGGTGTTTAGCCCGCTCATTGTGCATGCGGTAGGCCTTTGGATGCGCAAACTGGACGAGTACCCGGTCCGAGCCACCATGTTCGCGTTGGGAGCTTCGGTAGTGGTCGTTTTGTGCCGCACGGATTTGGTCAACCAACCCTGGGTGCAACGCCTGATCGGATGGGAACGACGGATCACCCAATCGTTGTTTTCGTTTCTTCTACTTTCCCCCTTTACCAATGTCCTCTCGGATCGCATCTTGGGTCCAAATCTGGAACAGCATCCCAGGCGGTTTTTGGGCCCAAGCAATTGGATCGTTCTAGCCAGCTCCTACGTATTCCCTGCTGCATCGCTACTTCTATGGCTGACGAGCTGGCTCGTTCTTCCAGCCACCCTACGAAGTTTGGTCCTCGGATTCGGCGTGGCCTACCATGTCGCTTCCGGCATCCTGCAGTGGGTCCACGGTGCGCCCGAACTGCAGCAACTAGGACGAAAGTTCTGCGTCATGTTCCTCATCCCCGCAAATCTCCTGGTAATAGGAGCGGGATTTGCGTTTGCGCTGGACGGCTTCACAGGTCTGTATCGGTTCGCGTTGGATGTCGTCTCGCCGCTGCGGGCCGCTTGGGGATGGATCGAGAACGGAAGATACTGGCTCAACGGACAGGCCTGAATCACGAACTGAGCGGGCGGGTTTCAACCGTGAAATCATGCTGAGCATCGTGCTGGCGAAACCAATCCAAGAGCCCTTTAGGAATGGGAGCGATGGGGCCTCCCCAGGCGGAATCCAGATCGATTTCTGCGTGCGGGCCTCCAGCGAACCATCTCAGATTCCTGACCGCGGTACGGGTCAAGCATTCATCTTCAGGCGTTCGGCTCATCAATCGAAGGTACTTTTCATTGGTCGACACTCCAGTCTGCCCGACTTGCAGAAGCCGATCCCCAGGCACGATATCACGCCATGAAAAGTGTGGCAATGTCGCCGCTCGTTTGGCGATTGCCACAATCCGCTCGGGCGTCAAAGATTCGAGCAAATCAAAATCCTCGGTAACGAAGTAGGTCTTTTGAAACTCGCTGATCAGGTAGTCGGTGGTAGCCAACCGCAACAGATGCTCGTCGCGGCTCGGATCAATGGCAATCCGATTGGGAATATGGGAATCGATGCTAAACACGGTCTCTCCAGGCGATGACAATATTCCAGCTCCGAACGCACGCACCTGATCCGATTGCATGACCAACCCAAACTCGACGGTGAACCAATAGATTCGCTCGGCATAAAGCAACAGCTCGTCCGCACGTTTTTTCAACCTCGCGATTTCCGCCGGATCACTGGTGCGGCTCATGCCTGCCTCGAATTCGGCATAAATTTGATCGCGGGCTAAACCGTGATTGCGCATGACATGCGCTACCACGGGAA
Source organism: Pirellula sp. (assembly GCA_041752005.1). Classification (GTDB taxonomy): domain Bacteria; phylum Planctomycetota; class Planctomycetia; order Pirellulales; family Pirellulaceae; genus JBKCUI01. Next base: position 62,526 of record JBGSHV010000023.1, read on the forward strand.
TCGTGAAGGTCGACACATGCCCGGCCACGTCGTGACCGATATCGGGCTCCTGCAAATAGTCTTGCTCAAGAGGCCGCATGAATGTGGTCACCGGGAAAAAGCGATGACTATGGCAAGTGAAAAACAACTCGGCGGGAATGATCATGCTCACCGTCGCGAGCTGCCAACCGGTTTGTTGGTAAATACGCGCATTAAGCAAGTAGTAGTCGGGAATGTTCGAACCGCCGATTTCAAAAACATCCTCACCATCGAGGTATTCTTGGCAGGCATAGCGATGCTTGGTCTTCTGTTGCTCGGCGACCAAAACTGCCCAACTCAAATGCTCTTCCGAAGTGTAACGGTCGTAGTGCTGTTCGCTCCGATACTCGCCCAGCGCCACGCTGTCGCCCGACAAGGCACCGATCGCAAAGGGGACACCTTGTCGAGCCTCCTCCAAGTACGCTTGCCCAAACTTGGGATCGATCGGATAGGGTACGTCGGTATTCTCCAGACAAACCCGCAATAACCGACAGCGTTCCGAAAGGTCGGGGGGCAAGATGTTTTCAATTAACACCCCATGCCGGGCAGCGATTGCCTCCATGACGGAAACTTCGATAGCCATGGCTCAGGATCCCCGTTCGTGTTCGACAAGCATTGCGACGGCTTCTCCACCTCCTAGACACAACGACGCCACTCCCCATTGTGCCCCACGATCGACCAATGCGTGCATCAGTGTGACCAAGACGCGAGCGCCACTGCATCCGATCGGATGGCCAATGGCGATGGCTCCCCCATGGACGTTGAGACGATCTGGCGGTATCTCGAGCGTCCGCATGCAATGTACAGTCTGCGACGCGAAGGCCTCGTTAATCTCAAACAAATCGATCTGACCGATTTCCATACGAACCGATGCAAGCAACTTTTGGATGGCTTGAATGGGAGCCGAAAACAAATCCTGTGGGGCTTGGGCATGCACCGACATGGCTGAGACCTTAAACCAATCGTTGCACCGAAGTTGCGATCGATAGTCTTCGCCGACGACCAACACGCTGGCGGCTCCATCGCTCAGGGTGGAGGCATTGCCGGCCGTCACAGTCCCGGACTCCGAAAATGCCGGCTTGAGTTTTGCCAAGCGATCGAAACTCGCATCGGCCCGCGGTCCACCGTCCCGATGTATTTCGTTTCCTTTGGCATCGACCAAGATAACGATTTCCGCAGCGAATTTGCCTGCCTCGATGGCTTGTATGGCCCGCTGATGACTGGCGAGTGACCATTCATCCTGGGCGCGACGATCGATGCCGAAACTGGTTGCCACACATTCCGCGTAGGTACCCATCAGGGCGGATCCATGGGGGCAACGAAGACCGTCCCATTCGATGCAATCGAGTAAGGGTTGCTGCCCATACTTCCAGCCCAATCGACCGCTTCGAAGCAGATGCGGCGCATTGCTCATGCTTTCCATTCCGCCGGCTAAAACAGCCTTAGCATCGCCACAACGAATGGCTCTCGCGGCTTGAAATACGGCATACAGTCCCGAGCCGCACACTTTATTAACGGTTGAACACCCCTTTTGATTGCCTAAACCCGCGTGGATGGCGGCTTGTTTGGCCGGCGCCTGACCGACTCCTGCTCCCAGCACTTGTCCGAGGATGATCTCATCGATCACGGACGGATCAATCCCTGATCGCTCGACCGTTTGTTTCAAAGTAAAGCCAGCCAGTTCCGGCGCGGACCAACCTGAGAGGTCGCCTAGGAAGCGTCCCACCGGCGTTCGTGTCCCCATCGCTATCCAAGCGGTCGACATGGATCACCTATTTCATGAAATGGCGTGAAAGGAGTGGAAGCGGCGGGCCCCAAAGCTAAGGTTACCGCCGATTGGCATTCTATGCATCCATTCTCAACGCACCAAGCGTGGGGTGGCATCTCCGTCCGCCACGCGTGCGACTTCTTCGGCGTGGAACCAGGGCATATCGCCTGGAATACTCAGCTTGATCTGCGCCGCTGCGTTCCCCCAATTCAAGCAGCGCTCCCAACCCCATGCGTTCAACCAGCCATACAAAAAGCCCGCCGAAAACGCGTCCCCTGCTCCCAGGCGACTTTCAGGCAGCCTGGGGATCGTGGGCTGATGCAATGTGAGGTCCTCGGCACGCACCATGGCACCCGAAGATCCCAAGGTGAGAACGGTCACCCCACATGGCCGCAGTTGGTGCAATCCATCGAGGACGGATGCATCCGGCGCATCCTCGGGTAACTCCAACCATCCACAGGCATCTCGCTTGGCCATGAACACGAGATCCGCCGTTTGAACCCATGACTCACAGGTCTTTCGAGCTTCGGCCATCGTCCATAGCTTGGAGCGAAAATTGAAGTCGAAGCTGAGCCTTGAACCACCGGCGACAGCCACCGATCGGGCGTACTCCATTGTTTCCCGCGCCGCGTCGGAGAGGGCCAGGGATATACCCGTAGTATGCAAGACACGTGTGTGCTGCAGGGCACCGACGGACAACTCGGATTTTGGAAATTTTGAAAATGCGGATCCAGCTCGATCGTAAACGATATCGCTCGAACGAGCACCGACAACGGGTTCGTAAAAATATAGGCCGACTCGGTCATTCATTGTCCAGCAGACGTCAGACACATCGACGCCATGCATCTGGATTTCACGCGCAATGGTTCGTCCGAGTGGATTGTCCGTCAAACGTGATAGCCAACATGTCCGAAGACCCAATCGACTCAAACCGACCAGGGTATTGGATTCGCTACCTCCAACATGCCGTTGGAATTCCCGTGCTTGCTCCAACCGCTCCAGCCCTGGGGGTGTCAAGCGGATCATCGTCTCTCCGATTGAAACGACGTCGTAACGCGATTCGGTCACGATCAGAACGTCTCCGGATAAACGACAAACTCGATCCGGCGGTTGGCGGCCCGACCCACCGGGTTTTGATTGTCTTGAATCGGGTAGTTAGAACCATGAGCCAGTGTGAACCATTGGGCTCCAGGCAGTTGATTCCGCCGGATGAGGTATTCCAGAATCGTGCTGGTCTGGGCAGAGGTGAGTTGGTGGGCGGTGGTATAGCTCCCGCCGTACAACGGAGCATTGTCAGAATGGCCTTCAATGGCGATGCGTTGCCTTGGATACTCCGCCCGCACAACGTCGGCGATGCGATCGAGGATGCCCGACGCACCCGGGCTCAATTGGGCGGAACTGGGCTGAAAAAGCTGATCGCTGGGGACGCGCAATCGGAGTACATTCCCCTGGACTTCGACGTCATAGCCCAACTCACGGAGACCTTCGGACGTAGGTCTTTGGCTCGTGTTTGCGGTCAATCGAGCACTACTTTTTCGTGTCGTCTCGCGTTGAAAGCCTGAATCGGTTGCATTTGCAACCGATCGTGAGGCCACGGTTCCTGGATCGTTGGAGATCGGGGCCGGGCTTATGGGTCTGGCCGATGCCACGCGCGATGTCTGCAATTGACTCGAAACATCCTTGAGCTGCCTCTGCATCAATTCCGCACGTTCTCTACTCAAGTCCAATTGCTGTTGGGTCTGGGCCAGCTGCATGTGAAGTTGACGATTGTTCTCGTCCAGCAAGCGTGCTCGACGCTCCAATTCCGTCCCGCCCGCCAAATCTCCCGCAATGGGATTCACGGGAGCTGTGCTCAAGGGACCTGAATTGATGGCCAATGGGTCGGACATCAGTGGCGTCGCGGCGAGGGATCCAGGCACCGAAGTCACTGGACTATTCGCCGCTGGCCAAGTCATCAAGCCCGTCGGGGAGGTGACCAAGTATGGTTGGCTTCGATTGCAGCCTAGGTTCGCTAGGCTCAACAAAAACACGCAGCTCCACAGGCATCGCGGCACGTATGTGCGTGCGCAAGGCAAACTTTGGCCGCGCTTCCAAGATTTAGACGATCGTACATGAGGGTCCATAGGCCATCGGCATAACACATCTCGAGCGAGCAGAACAAGATCAGCTTGACCAGCAATGAACCGACGCTGGAATTTCACTCTGGACGCCGCATCGGAAAACGAGCTACAAACCAGGGGTCGGAGTTTGCCCAATCCCCTTGCCTTTGCGACATTATGGCTAGCGAATCGGAGAAGAAAATTCGCCGAGTGGCGATCGTCCTGCAAAGTATGGATTCGGCAACCGCCCGGAAACTTCTCGCCCAATTTCCGGAAAACGTCGGACGTGACATACGCAGGGCTATGGCCAATCTCGGAACGATTCCGCCGTCCGAGCGCGCCGAAGCCATGGCAGAACTTCAGGGTTTGATGGGTATCGCCCCTCCCGCTTCACCCAACGCCACCAGCCCAACAAACGCGCAGTCACCTGCGTTCCAGTTGCTTTCCCACGGTTCATCGACTCAGGACTCGCTTCAGTTATCACCTCAAGCCATACAGGCGGGCGGATCGGAATCGTCCGCTACCCAGTTCGCGCCGCATTCAACGACTCAAGCAACGCTCGCGAACTCGCAGCCAGAGAATGATCCTTGGGCGGATATCTCACCGGCACTCATCGCGGAACTTCTCGAACACGAACGCGCCATTGTTATTGCAACGGTCACCAATCATTTGCCCGTCGGACTTGCCACGTCGGTTCTACAGCAACTCTCCGTCCGAGCTGCGACAGAAGCCATGGCTGTCCTGCCGAATCTGCACCACACCGACTCGATACTATTGCAAGAAATCTTGGAGGAAATGCGGACCAAGATTTTTCATGCGACGCGAGCCCAACAGTACAACCACGCGGGACTTGATCGCCTGCGTGCCATAACCGCCAACGTCCCTTCGGACCAACGCGGTGTATGGGCCAGAGCCTTGGACCAGCACGATCCAAAGCTCGCTGCACAACTGGGCTGGCAAGAAACACCGCCAACCACCAACCATTCCGATACTTCAACAACACTCAGTTCCAGAGAGCACGGAAAAAACCCGGGAAAGGATGTCGAAGTTCAGGCAATCAGCGCCGTACTCGAGGATCATACCCGTACGGAAAATCCGGCGAGGCCTTTTCGATCTTGGCATGATCTACTTCGGCTGGAAGATCTGGATTTCGTTCGTGTACTTCATGCAATGGAGCCCGATCTTGTTTTGCTAGCATTAGCAAACGCGGATAGAAAACTTCTTGCGCGTTTTGAACGTTTGATCCCCAAGAAGGAAGTGCCACGTTTCCGAGCACGCTTGAATCAGTTGAGCGATGTGTCGTTGCGTGAAATCGATCAGGCCCGCGACGCAATCCTCGATAAAGCTGCGTACATGGCGGCCGACGGAACCATTGCACCCATCCATTCACTCAACAATGATCGTTTCGCATGGCCACAGTACTAAAATCAAAGAACCTCAATGAAGGGATGAACACGGCTCAAGCCGAGGTGTTCAATTGGGTCGATGTCGCGGGGCGAGCCAAAGAGTATTTGGAGTCCATCCGAGCCGAAGCCCGCGACATGCTCGACCGGTGCGGCAAAGAATGCGAAGTACTCAAAGCTAAGGCTCGCGAAGATGGCATGAGTGTCGGCGAGGCTCATGTGGAACGGCTGGCCCAACAGATCGCTAACCAACTGGCCACGGACAAGGTTCAGAGTGCAGCCCTAGCTATCCAAAACATTTGCGATGATCTGGAGCAAGCCACCCATCAGTGGTTGCGTGACTGGCAGCATGAGACCGTTGCGATTGCAATCGGAATCGCCGAAAAACTCCTGGTCAAGCAAATGGAGAAGGACCCGACGGTGTTGTTGCAATGGATCGAGGATTCGGTCCGAATGATCCATGGCCAGCGCAGAATCACCATTCGATTGCATTCGGAGGATGCCATGATCCTGTCCAGTGCCTTGCCGGAACTGATCGAAAAAATCTCACCGGAGATCGAGATTCAAGTCGTCGATGACCCTAGCGTTGGTCGCTGCGGCGCGATCATTCAAACCCCGGACACCACGATCGATCGAACCATTGCTACCCAATTGAAGCGCCTCGAACAGGAACTCGCCTGATCCATGACGAATCCTCGCTTGGCCAATGTCCTTAGCAAATTCCCCAGCATTCCGCAGAGCCGACAATGGAGTGGCACGCTGCATCGCATCATTCCATTTGCGGTTACAGGCCGCGTTCGAAGCATCCGCGGGACGACCGTAGTCGTCGATGGGCTGCCCGTACCTGTGGGCGCCGTCGTCCGTATCAACCGTCGAAGCCAATCGCCCTTGGAGGCTGAAGTCATTGGCTTCGATGCCGGCAAGACCTTGCTCGCACCACTCGATCCGCTCGAAGGCGTGAGTTCGGGTGACCATGTTGAGTTGTACCAAACCTTCCGATCCGTACACGTCTGTCCGGAGTTGGTGGGGCGTGTGCTCGACGCAACCGGATTGCCGATGGATGATGGGCCAGCCCTACCGATGGGCAGTCGTATCCCTTGTGACGCATCCGCCGCGGCTGCCCTCTCGCGTCCGCCCATCGATTCTGTTCTTCCTACCGGTGTACGCGCTATCGATACGATGCTGACTGTCGGCGAAGGTCAACGCATGGGGATCTTCGCTGGGTCCGGGGTGGGCAAAAGCACCTTGCTCGGAATGTTGGCCCGAGGATCATCGGCGGATCATGTTGTTATTGCATTGATCGGCGAACGAGGACGCGAGGTGCGAGAATTCTTAGAACGCGATTTGGGAGAAGAGGGCAGACGAAAATCGATTACCGTGGTCGCCACGAGCGATCAACCCGCCCCCAAACGCATCTTGGCAGCCAAAACCGCGACCGCAATCGCGGAATCGCTGCGAGATCAAGGCAAGTCAGTCCTTCTGCTAATGGATTCCGTGACTCGCTTTGCGATGGCGCAGCGTGAATTGGGACTTGCGGCTGGCGAGGTACCAACAACGCGGGGTTACCCACCTAGCGTATTTTCGATGTTGCCCCAATTGTTGGAACGAACGGGAAAGAATCCGAAAGGCAGCATCACAGCGTTTTACACTGTGCTGGTCGAAGGGGACGATGCCAACGAACCCATCAGCGACGCCCTGCGTGGTCTTCTCGATGGACACATCCACCTCGCGCGTTCGATCGCTGCCAAAGGCAGATACCCCGCCATCGATATCCTTCCCAGCTTGAGCCGATTGCAATTGCAACTCATACCCGCCGCCATGCGAACTGCCACCGAAGCGATCCGCGCCTCCATGGCGATTTACCGTGAAAACGAAGACTTGATCAATATTGGCGCCTACCCGCGCGGCAGCAATCCACAGATCGACCTGGCGATCGAATACCGCTCGCAGATAGAAGCATTCCTCGCCCAACCCCATCTGCAATCGATTGCTTGGGATGACTCGATCCAACAACTCATCCGCATCGCGTCCGGTTTGAACTCACCGCAAACCGCTACAACATCCGATCCTCCGCGGCCCCAGGCCGGTCCTCTCAATCGCGCAGCGATTCCAGTTTCGTCACGAGCGGCCTGAGCATTCAAAATACCGTTCACAACCATTTGCGGACGCTTGCCGCTTCCTTGCTTCCTGAATCATGATCGAAACCTCACGACTCGCCACCATTTTGAAACTGCGGCAGAAACAGCGCGATCAAGCGGCGTTGGCCGTCTCCGACGCCCGCAACGCCATCGAGCGTCTCGACGAAAAGCTGCGCGAAATCGATCAACAGAATCGGATCATGGATGCGCTTCGCAAGCAATCCAGTACGGGTACGATCGATCTTGGGCAAATCCTCGAAGCCCAACGCTATCAATTGGTTTTGGCCGCTCAAGCTTCGCACATTGCAAGCGACCGATCGCTACTCATCCAGGAACTAGAGCGTCGACAAGCTGCGTTGCTGCAATGCCAGCAATCGGTTCGGGCAATTGAAAAATTGCAAGAGAATCAACTTCGTGCGGACGAAGATGCGGCCCAACGCCGCGATCAGCACAATCTCGATGAGTGGTCACAAACACGATTCGTCATCGGCCGGGAAACATCATCATGATACGCCGAGTTACGGGACTATTTCTTTGGTTTTGCGTGGCCAGCGTCTTGGCTCAGCTTTGCATTCTGACCATCGCAGGTAGCCGCGGCAACCTGAACTCACGTACGATGACACGTGTATTGGCCGCTCTCAATGGAGTGGATATCCAAGGTGAAAAGTTAAAAAACATATTGGTCAGTGCCCGTGAGGCGCCTGTACCGACATACGAGGATGTCCTAAGTGCCAAGGTCAAAATGAGTCTAGAGCTCGATAGCCGGCAAGAAGCCCTCGATCGATTGCAACGTCAAATGTACGATCGCGAACGCGTGTTGCGCGATGAAATCGATCGATTTGATTCCCGGCGCAAGGAGTTTCAATTGGAACTCGATCGCATCAAAAACGGGATCCAGTCGGCGAACTTGAGCGAGATCACCAAGATCATCGAAAACTTGGCGCCTGATCAAGCGAAATCGCAAATGCTGCTCATGCTTAAAAACGATCAGAAAGCAGATGTTATTTCGATTATCAAAGCCTTGCCCTCCGATAAACAAAAGAAGCTTCTAGCCGAATTCACCACCGAAGAAGACCAGCAACAGCTCAGCGAGATCCTCAAGGAACTCAAGAACACAACCTCCATTGAATCTACGATCGAAAAAGCAGATCAAGGTTTGGGAGGGAATGCGGCTGCTGGTTAACTTCCGTTGCGGAGGAATCCACGCATGCCCTCAGAAATCGATTCTCGTTTCAGTCCCAACAACCTTTCGTCCCAAGACGCGCGACATCGCTGGCAGGATGTGACGTTGGTCTCGTCGGGCTTTGTCGACGCGCTGCTGCAAATCCCGGCCAACTCCATCACGACAATCCATGCGTCCGATGGCATCACCGCAGCCAATGAACTCGCCAGGTCCGCTACCTCCCGAATCGAAGACGATGCATCGGATCACGACCGCGACAACGAAACCGACGATTCGGACCCACGGGTAGAGAGCCAGCAAGCAGTGGATCCACGGTTGGCCGTGCCCCCTCCCATCGATGCTTTCCCTCAGATCACCGAAGTCCGTCGCAAATCGGAAAAAGTAGCTGCCAAAGAAGCGGCTGATATCGAGCGCGCCCATGAACCGCGAGATGCCGAAATTGCACCTGCCGATCGACGATCGACCGCCGAAACCACGGGTCAACGCAAACAATCCCGAAACAAAGACGCTGCCACTGAACCGAGTCGCACAGACGTTCCAAATAATGAGAGCGTGGCTCGAACAGCTTTTCGGTCCAGTGCCGAAGAATCAGCGTCCTCCGAACACCTGCTTGCATCTGGGTCTTCGCTACCACCAAATACAGAGGTAGCTGTCGACGGCCCTGTGCCTATCCGATTGGAGCATGAAGCACGCGTCGAACTCGATGCACCGAACCTTGTAGCCAATGCCAACGACGGGCGCCTGTCGGGGTTTGATGCGCAAAGTCCCTTGACGACCAACATCAGCGAGTCACCATCACCGAACCGCCGAGCCGAACGTCTTGCGGGACGCACCAAGGGGGATGCAAACCCGTCAACAAGCCGCAACGCCGATGCGATCGATCGAACGGCGTCTTCGAACAGCGCATCCCACAAACCTGCCATGGATCCCACCGCCGCAACACCATCGGCCAGCAATACGGCTTCACCTGATGCCACCAACAACTTGCTCAACGCACCCCCTGCTTCATCCGTGTCCGCTGCAGCCATGGCTACCGCAGCAGGTTTAGCTACCAATCCCATCAACGCGCCTTCGTCCATCGCTAGCCGAGCCACGGACACCTCATCGATCGCGCCGGCCGCCAGTACAGATCCGACGCTTAGTGCTGGCATTGCGGGTTCGGGCACTTGGAATGGCTCGAATACCGAACGCATGCAAGTAGAAAAAACTGTCAGCGGTGGATCAACACCCATGTCGCGCTATCAGGAGAGCAAGTTGTTGCTGCGCGTGCTCCGCGGATTCGAGCAGCTCGGCAACGGAGGTGGACAAGTGCGATTGCGACTGCACCCACCGGAGCTCGGTACGTTGCAATTGACCCTACGAATTGAGGGGACGCATGTCTCGGCTCAAATGGACGTTGAAAATGTATCCGCCCGCGACGCTTTGCTTAAGAATCTACAGGTGCTCAAGGATCGACTGGCAGAGACAGGTCTCACGGTCGATCGCTTCGATGTCCAAGTCGATACAAACGGATCGTCCGCAGGATCCTCGCAGGAAAATGGAAACAGCCATCGCGATGCTCGCTCGTGGAGAGAAGAGTCCTTGAGTCGATTCGCCGAGCAGAACCGAAATCGAATCGAGCAGCCTAGCTCCGTTGTGCAGCCCGATCTTTCCAAACTATGGTCGAGAACCAACGGTGCGATCGATCTCAAAGTGTAACGTGCCGTCGGGGCTACCCGTGAGGACAAGCGACCCGGTGGTCCGCTAGACGATACGTCCCGAGGCCGCTGCCACGATCTCCGAGTGCGTAATTACGCGGGTCGAAAGTTTAAAGCCTTCGTATACGGCAATCCCATAAAACAACAAATCGATGGGACTGAATGTCTCTTGTAGCAAAGCCAAAGTCAATTCAGGCGTAAGGCCCGCGACGACCTCCATGACGCTTATCTGTTGCCCCTGTGCCAAGAAGTAACAGGCGATGAAGAGATTGCCTAAGAGGCACCCGAGAAGTGCGCAGATCGCTCCGATGATTGAGAATGTCTTGTCGATTCCTTTGCCAACGAAACGAACTGCGAATCCGACTAGGAATCCGACCCCGACTGCCATCCAACCGATCTGATATCCAGTCAGCACCGTAACCATAGACCAGACCGCCGCACCACCTACAGCTGCAGCCAGGCCTGCCAAAGCACCTCCGATGAGATTCTGCTCGGAGCGGAGGGTTTGAAGGGCAAAGTCCACCTGTGCGGGACTCAACTCCGGGCTTGGATTCGCTTCGAGTTCGGGGTTGGAATTGGGTAGTACGTCTGCCATGCTGATGTTTCCTCGCTTGACTGGAACCATTTTCGGACCGATCCAATCAATATAGTGTACTTTCGCTCAACACACGAGAAACGGGTACAATGCCTCTAACTCGGGACCTTAGGCGTTCCCCGCTTAGTCTTTTTTGCAGTGTTTTATGCCGGATCTGATCGCGCAAGGGCCAAATCCATCCGACCGTTGGCGTCGGCAGCTCCCGCATGCGAGCGACGAACCACTCGTCTTTGTTTTGGGGAGAATCACTCCGAGTTGGGCCGTCCCCTGGGACGATCGGATTTCAAGGCAACATGCAGACGTACTTTGGAACGGCGATCAATTGCGGGTTGAAAAACGGCTCGATGCACGAAATCCCATTTTTCATCGAGGGGTGCGCAAAGATCAATTCGATCTGCGGGTCGGAGATCATTTCGTAATCGGTCAAACCACTTTCAGTTTGGTCGATCAACGCATCCGATTCATTGCTCAGGAGGAACCCGTCCAAGCCCTGACCGAGCAGTCCTACCCTCCATCGCAACTGCGCAATGTACGTTACCGCGATGCCGATCGAAGGATTGAGGTACTGAGTCGATTGCCCGAGTTGATCTCGAGCAGCACCAGCGACGATGAGATGCACGTACGCGTCGTTAACCTACTAATGCAAGGCATCCCGAGAGCCACCTTCGCCGCTATCGTCACCGAAGCGAGAGTAAAGCCGCCCAATCTCACTTACCCATCAGCCATCGAATCGACGCCGCAATCAGGCGGTTGGAGTGATACAACGGAACTCGGAATTCGTGTTCTGCATTGGGATTCTCGCTCCCTCCTCGCCAAACCTTTTTCACCTTCAGCCCAGTTGATTCGTCGAGCGCTGCAAACCGACGAAAGTCTGTTGCATGTCTGGAGTCGCACCACCGGCCGCGATGCCCCAAACGTTTACACTCAATCGGAGAACGTCGACTGGGCTTTTTGCACTCCGATCGCCAATGAGAATGGCCCCGATTGGGCAATCTATGTCGCTGGCGATTTTCTAAGCGTCTCAGAACCCGGTGCCCGCGATGCAACCGTCGCGATCGCTGAAGAACTACAGGACGATCTGAAATTCACAGAATTGACTGCCAGCACAGTGGCGACGTTGAGGCAAGCCCGGATGCTACAGCGCCGGCAAGACTCATTGCGCCCTTTCTTCGCTCCCATTGTTCGGCATGCTTTGTCCACGCAAGATCCAGACCAAGTGCTCGCACCGCGCGAGACCAATGTGTCGGTACTGTTTTGCGACTTGCGTGGTTTCACTCGCCAAAGCGAAGACTCGAGCGATCGCTTGCTCGAATTGCTGCGCCGGGTCAGTGATGCGTTAGGCGTTATGACGCATCAAATTCTCGACCGACGCGGCGTCATCGGCGACTTCCATGGTGATGCAGCCATGGGCTTTTGGGGCTGGCCGTTAGACGAACCTCAACGGGTCGGCAATGCGGCCGCGGCGGCGCTTGCAATCTGTTCAGAATTCGAACGCTCGGCTGCGATCCCAGATCATCCGCTGGCTGGATTCCGCGCCGGTATTGGAATCGCGACCGGAAATGCCGTGGCGGGTCGGATTGGATCGGTTGACCAGGTCAAGGTTACTGTCTTCGGCCCTGTCGTGAATCTGGCCGCAAGACTCGAAAGTATGACCAAGCAACTCCAAGCTCCTATCTTGATCGATGAGGCCACGGCGCAAAGGATTCGAAAGGAAGTTCCACTCGAAGTGGCCCGGGTCCGACGTGTGGCCAAGGTTCTTCCGCTCGGCAATAGCAAGCCCCTGATGGTCAGCGAACTGTTGCAACCCGAAGCCATCCATCCCTTCATGTCGGATGCTCACTTACATGCCTATGAAAAGGCTCTGGATAGTTTTCAGGATGGAAATTGGAGCGAAGCCTTCCGGTTGCTACACTCAGTTCCTGCAGAAGACCGGGTCAAGGACTTTTTGACCGTTTACATTGCCCAACACGGTCGAACCGCACCGCCGGATTGGAGCGGGTTCATTCGGTTGCCCGAGAAATAGCCTTCGCTCATACCCCACCCACAACCGTGCCTTTCGTCTTCGTTAAAATCAAACCCAAGGGCCTCTCGAATGCTTCGCACATCGTTCACCCTATGTATTGCATGCCTGCTATTTCTTAGCGTTGAGTCTTCGAATGGCAGATCTGAGGATCCCAAACCTGGCAACCGGGCGGATGTCGTGTATGGCCATAAGGACGGCATGGCCCTAACCATGGATATCTTCGAGCCATCATCGAATCGACGCGGCGTTGGATTGCTGTTCATGGTTAGCGGCGGTTGGGTTTCCCAATGGATGCCACCGCAACAGATGGCTGGTTTGTTTCAACCACTGAGCGATGCGGGATACACAGTGATTGCCGTCCGACACGGCAGCAGTCCCCGGTACGTCATCCCTGAGATTGTCGACGATGTGCGACTGGCACTGGACTACGTGAACGCCAATGCCAAATCCTTGCAGATCGATCCGAAGCGACTGGGTGTTTTCGGCTTTTCTGCCGGCGGCCATCTGTCACTGATGCTCGGTACCACGGCCAATGATCGAGCGGAAAAGGCCGGTACGGATGGCCCTAGAATCGCCGCCGTCGCCGCTGTGTTTCCCCCGACCGATCTCGAACCCTATGTTCGGCCGGGAAATCCACTCAGGGAACAATTTCCGGCCCTCAAATTCGACCCGACTCGGAGCGATGAATTTTCCCCTCTGAAGAACGTGACCGCCATCGACGCGCCCACGTTGCTGGTCCATGGGGATCTCGACGAACTGGTTCCTCTTTGGCACAGCGAAAAAATGCGCGATGCGCTTACGGAAGCAAAAATCCCAACCAAACTCTTGGTGATCAAAGGCGCTGCGCACGGGTTTGACGCCGAGGGGAACCAGCGCATGTTCTCGGCCATGCTCGATTGGTTCAATACCCAATTGAAACCGTAATGCCCTCAGCCTGCTCAGCCTGTTCCACTCGTGGTTGAACTTCGGCTCAACAGCTTGTTCATTCCCGAGTCAGCTCTCGATCGTCGCGAAGGTAGTCGGTCAATGGGTTCGCGCCCATTCGATCCCAGTGGGGGCCTTGGAATTCCGTCGGCTTGATTTCCCAGACTTGCGGCTTTTGATCGTCGACCGTGGAACGAATCTCTTCGTCGACGGTTCGATCCGAGTTTGTGCCTAACCCGGGCTGTTCGAGTTCGGACAAGCAACGAATGGCCTGGGATAGTTTCTCCAAATGCTCTGCCACTTCGTGAATCTGCAAATAATTTCTCTCGAGTTCCGAGGAGCGATCCAGCAATCGATCGTTGAGGTCTCCTACCGAACTCTCTAGACGTAACTTCGCTTCCTGAAGTTGCTCGACTTCCGATGCGAGCGATTGGCGTTTCAGGCTGGACTCACGGACCGATCGCTCGATCTCTTGTAGAACTAGGTCACTCTCCGCGCGAAGAGACTCGATTTCGTTTGCTTCGATCCTGGCTGCCTCGCGACGCTCCTCCTGAATCGCGATCTCCGATTGCATGGCGGATTCAAGCGAAGTTAGGGATTGCTGGCGGTCTACCAACTGTTCGGTCAGCGAGGACAAATCCGCTTCGAGCCGCTCCTTCGCATCGCTAAATTCCTCCACTTGCGTACCCAATGTATTGCGTTGCTCATGCAAATCTTCGATCTGAGACCGAAGAGCAACCACTTGGCCGCCCATTGAATTCTTCTCGGATTGAAGCGACTGGATCTCGCCGCGAAGGTCCGTCAAGGACTGAAGGTTTGCAGCTCGATTCCGACCATATTCCTCGCGCAACAGATCGAGTTCGCAATGCAACTCGGTACGCTCGTCGCCCAGTTCCGCAAGTTCGCGACGAATCTCAGACAGTTGTGCGGATTGCGCCGACCGTTCGGAGCGAAGCGAGGTTACCTCTGAATTCAAAGTCCGAATTTCTACTTCGCCTTCTGCCTTTTCGATCGCTAAGCGTTCTTCGAATGCCTTCTTCTGATGCTCAATCGCTGACACAGCAGCACAAAGATCCTCATGACGTTCGGCCACTTCGAACAGTTTGTCCGAGTGGGCCTCGATCGTCTTTTCCAATTCCTGCTTTTGATGTTCCAGGGTTGCAACGCTGTGTTGGCATCGGCTCAGTCGCGAGGCTTCGTCCATCAGGTCGCGGCATAGACTGGCCAGCCGGCCTTGATTGGCGGCAATCTGCGAATTCGAAGTGTCGATTTGAACCTGGATTTGTTGAGCCAACGACCGGCGGTTGGCAATCTCCAATTCCGCAATGTCGAGCACTTCCTTCGCGTCATTCAATTGCGACTCGACGTCCCGAACCACGCGAGCGACCGAAAGCCACTGATCGGAGAGCTCCGCAAATCGAACCATCGTCTCCTTGCGTCGCCCCTCGTAGCCATAGCCGCGAACCACGCGATCGTAAAAGAGGCTCAGGCCAGCGACGAGCATTATCCAAACGCAACCGAG
The DNA here is from genome assembly GCA_041752005.1 of Pirellula sp. Taxonomy (GTDB): domain Bacteria; phylum Planctomycetota; class Planctomycetia; order Pirellulales; family Pirellulaceae; genus JBKCUI01. The sequence goes on from JBGSHV010000023.1 coordinate 77,896, forward strand.
GTTTGCCCAAACAGCATATTGCACAGGCAGGGAAGTGCGCGTTACGAAGCCATTGATCACGATGGTCAAGAAAACGGCAAGGCCGAACAGGGTTATCGTGGTGCTCGAAGGGAGTCTTTGGTGCAGGCTCAGCCCCCCCGCGTTATTCGTCCATTGCCGAATGCTGCCATGATACGCATCGAGCATTTGGATCAATCGTTTGCTCGTCGCTTCGGTCAGAGGCTTTTCAATGGCAGATTGCATGGACTTGCGCGATCCAGACAGATCGTCGATGGTTTCAAGGAATTCACGTTGCATTCCATGCTCCTCACCAAAAAGGGGATCAGCGACCGCGCAAAGACGTCGTCGTTACGCCCAACATGCCGTGCCAATGCACATGCGTCGGATTCTCTTCCTCCTTCGGTAAACTCTCCGCAATCGATTGAGTCAACCAAGCGGGATGGACACCAAGACTTCGGCAGGCACCTGCGCAATCGTCACAGATTCCGCAATCGCTACCTCTTACCGCACCCGTGTCAGGTGAGACCGCACGGTTGTCGACTGCCTCAAAAGCAATAATTCGACTTCGGACTTCGATCCCTACAAAGGTGCGCAATCCATTCGTAGCGTCCTTGCCGCCTTTGTGCATAACGTACGCAACTCACCCCCTTAAATGACCCTTTTCTTTCATCCACTCTGCAAATTAGTACTATCCTTCCACAACGAATAAAATCCTGGAACACCCGACGAGCTTCTCTTCAATATGCATTCCCCTGCAATGGTCGTGTCGAACATGCCTCACATGCTCGTGATCGACGATTCGATCGAGTTGCATGCCCTGACAGATTGCCATCTAGCAGGCACCGGAATCGGGTTGGCGCATGCGAACTCCGGTGCGGAGGGGTTGGCTATGGCGCAGGTTCGAAAACCCGATCTCATTCTTCTCGATCTTGAGATGCCCGAATGGAATGGCATCGAAACCTTGCGGCAATTGCGAGCATCCCTGAAGTACCGTCTGCCACCGGTCGTCGTATTGACTGATTGCGAAGATCAAAAAGAAGTCGCAGATGCGTTCGCAGAAGGCGCCATCGACTTCCTCAGGAAACCCTTGCTCCAGGTCGAACTACAAGCGCGTATCAAATGCGTGCTGAAAACCCATGCCATGTTGCATCGCTTGCGTTTCCTTTCTCACAACGATCCATTGACCGGATTACCTAATCGCAACGGGATGTGCCAGTGGATCGATAATGCGGTAGAACAGCCAGCTCATTTCCCCTGTCCGTATGCTGCACTCGTCATCGGCGTGGATGCGGTAAACGATATTACGGATTCATTAGGAATGGGTGCAAACGAGGAGCTACTTCGTGGCGTTGCTCATCATTTGCGAACAACTCTCGCACAGCACGGTGACCAAGAACTCCCGAGCAACCGATATCACCTGGCCCGCGGCAACGGTGATTCGTTCGTCGTACTGCTATGTGGCGCCGACGGCACCCGATCTTCTCTTTCCTTTGCGACACGCTTGGCCGAAGCGTTGGCCACCGGTTACAAGATCAGTAACGAAACCAAGTTTGCGTCCGTTAGTATCGGCGTGGCCTTTGCTCAAGAAGCCACCGCGGACTTCCACAAACTGATCCGCTGTGCTGACATCGCGCTTCAAAGCGCTAGGCGCGCTGGACGTAGCAATGTGCATCTGTACGCACTGCCGATGGAGGACGCACTGAGGCAGCGGGTCATCCTGGAAAACGAATTGCGTGAAACCACAAAGACACATTCCTTCGAACTCCGATACCAACCCGTCATCAATCTGCAGACATGGGCCTTTGAAGGTGTCGAAACCATACTTCATTGGGACCATCCCATTCACAGTGGTATCCCTGCGACAAAGTTAAGAGCGTTGACTGGAGAGATGGGTTTGTGTGGCGAGGTTCATTCCTGGATGCTTGCCAATGCCTGCCAACAATTCTCACAGTGGATCTACGAAGCTCCTACGAACAGCCCCCGTCGCAACGGCTTGCATATCTCGCGCAAGCAGCTGTTCGATCCACTGTTCCTCGAAACCGCGTTGATGACCCTCAAAAAGAATCGTTTGAGAACCGACAGAGTTCAGTTTGAAATCGACGAAGAAATTGTGATGTGCGATCCAACCGCAGCCATGGACGCCATGAGGCGACTTCGCGAGGCGGGGATCAGGCTGGTCATTGATGGGTTCGGCAGCGCGTTTCCCTCCTTCCACTATCTAGATCAGTTTCCGGTCGACGGAATCAAACTCAGCCCATTGCTGATTCAGAACCTAGAAAGCAACCCCTGCATACCCAAATTGCTGGAGATGATCCATAAGCATGCAACGCAATCCAATCTATCGGTATGCGTCGATGGAGTGGCGAGTGAAGAGCAAGCCAAGCAGCTTCGAGGCCTGGGGTTCCGCTGGGCCCAGGGAACATTGTTTTCACGTCCCATCCAAGGATCCGCGTTGATGCCTTTCTTCAAGAACTGGAATGCGAACTTGAGCAGTCCATCGCGATCGCAGCAGGCGAACAAGTCGACGAGTACCGCCTCGCCCCAATTGGCGACTTAAAATCCGTCTTCCTCGGTCATCACAAATCTTCGGAAGACCCGTTTAGCACTTTGAGGATATTTATAGTCGTCTTTCGCTCCGCGAAAGAATCGAGAGACGCCACTATTCGCGGAGCGAAAGGCGTCACTTATTTTCCGCACGATGCTTAGTAAATAGAGTTCAGAATCTTCTGGTGAGTGAGCGACTACCAGTCCGGACGATAAATCCCTTGATCTCCAGGACACTGATGGTACTTAAAACGCGCGGCACTGGCAGCCCGCTCCGAGCAATAACGCAATCGATGTCGGTGGCTTGGGTTTCGATCGCTTGCAACACAGCTTTTTCAACATCGTTGAGCTGCATCTCGGACGGAGTTTGGACTACGAGTCCGGAATCGACCTCAACGCCTTGGGTCAAGGGCCCTAGATGTTCGATTACATCCTCTGCATCTTGGATCAAGATGGCCCCGTCGCGAATCAGTTGATTGCAGCCTCGTGAAGTTCGTGACGTGACGGGTCCGGGAACCGCGAAGACATCTCGGCCTTGTTCTCCTGCATGCCGGGCCGTGATAAGCGACCCGGATCGATCGGCAGCTTCGATCACAACGATCCCCAAACTCAAGCCGCTGATGATGCGATTACGTTGGGGAAAAACGCCTGCCTTGGGCTTTGAAAACGGTGGCGTCTCGCTGATCAGCAGTCCATGTTCGGTGATCTGGTCCGCGAGTTCCTTGTGTTCGGGTGGGTAGATATCGGTCAGGCCACTTCCGAGAACCGCAATGGTTCGACCGCCAGCTTCAATGGCTGAGCGATGGCAAACGCCATCGATTCCACGAGCCAAGCCGCTCACGATTGTCATTTGATAACCGCACAATCCGCGAGCGATTCGATCGGCCATTTGCTTGCCATAATACGATGCATGACGGGTTCCTACGATTCCGATCGACATTGCATCGGCTTTTGAGAATCGACCTCGGGCATACAGCAGCAGAGGCGGGTCGGCGATCTCCTGTAGCAGCTTAAAATTTCTTGAATCGCCCGGGTAAAGAATTTCGACCTCATGATCTTGGCAGTGCTCAACAACGCGATGGACTAAATCATCGTGACGTGCATCGCGTATGCCGCTGGCCAGTTTTGGTCCAATCTTCTGGACGGCTCCCAGTTGTCCGAGCGATGCCGTCAATACATTCGACGGTTTTTCGAACTCGTTGAGTAGACGAGCCATGGTCCGCGGACCAATACCGGGGATCAACGACAATCTTAGATAGGCCTCCCTTTCGTCGAATGCAATGGTTGGTAGTACGACTTGAGTTTCATCGGACGCGATTGCATCGTTGACCTGGAGAACAATCTCCAAGTGTTCCGACTCAGTCTGGTATTCCAGGTCGTCGAGAGGTAACAAGGGTTGGTCGACAGGTTTGTTTTGTTGCATTCCCAGCCTACTTCTACGCACCCAACAGTAAAACCCCGAACACTCCAACGGCGATCACAGCCAGCAACAAGATCAAAAAAATCCAGACGATGATGGATGTCCGATACTTGATGTGCGGCGTCGCCTGGATGACTTCACGATACGCCGGCGAGAAAACCATTCGGCCTTTGGCCGACAAAAGCATCCAAAGGATCGCGAGACTGATCAATGTCCCAATGGGGACATTGATGAGGCCCACAGCCGCTACGAAGATCGCCCACGGCCGACCGGATGGTCTTAGTCTCCACATGCACAATCCACCCCAAAACTGAATCAACCCCAGTGCAGCGACAATACCACCGATGCCAAAGATCGCCCAAGCCCCCGTCACTCCGAGTCCCAGGTCTACATAATTATTTGGATCAATGACGTTTCTGATGGCGGCCCCGATTATCAATACTCCGTATAGGAACACGATAATCGCACCGAAGATATAAAGCCCTCCCACCGACTTGATGTTGGCTTCGCGTGATAAATGCAATCGCCGGATGGCTTCTGCATTGTTCATATCCACGAAGTTGGAATCAAGTGCCGAAGTGGTGATAGGCGCGTACGGGTTTACATCCATATCACGGTCATTTCTTGTATGTTTCCATGGGATCCCTCAATGATCGGGATCATGATACCAAAATCGATGCGCCCAACACAATCACCGGAATGTTTCGTTGAGATCGATCGACTCGGTTCTCCATCCTAACTTCGGACGAACGACCGGGCCGGTCCAGGTACCGAAGTATTCCCTCCGGACGGTCGATGTATCGTGCACGGAAAACGACAACGCGGGATCACAGATGAGGTTGGGGCTGCCACCTTCGGGACCAATGTACAGCCCGATCCAATATCGGCAGTCATTGAGTAAATTCGACGGAAGCTGGCACTGCGTACGGTAAGTACCGGGAGCCATGATGTTTTCGGGTGCCACGATGTTCTCGACCGCTACTTCCTGGTCCAGTTCACGACCGGCCAAACTGCCGCTGGCCAGTACCAAAACACCGGATTCATCCTTCAACTGCAAATGAATGTTGTACGGGGCAATCGCGCGAAGAACTTCGTACTCCAACGACACCACAAGCTCGCGATCGATATCGACTTGAGATGTCGGAGTCTCGGACGCTGTACCCAATACGGAAACGGAGCGCAATCGGATCGCATCGCTTTGGGGAGCATCCGCGTTCCCCCATTCGATTCGACCGGCGTTGGCATCCGTCGACTGCAGGTAACGCTCGATCACACTCTGAGGCGTAGCATCGGCTAGCAGCCGTCCCTGATCGATCAAGACTGCCCGTGAACACATGGTTGCAATGGCTGCAAGATTGTGCGAAACGACCAAGACCGTGCGGCCTTGAGCACCTAGCTCTGAGGCTTTCCCCATGCACTTCCTCTGGAACGCTTGATCTCCAACGCTCAGTACTTCATCGACAATCAAGACATCCGGTTCCATGTGGGCAGCCACTGAGAACCCAAGCCGTACTGTCATCCCACTTGAATAGCGTTTGACGGGAGTGTCGAGGAAGGGTTCGATCTCTGCAAAGGCCACGATCTCATCAAAGCGTTTGCGGATTTCTGAACGCCGCAAACCGAGGATGGCACCATTGAGGAAAACATTTTCGCGGCCAGTTAGCTCCGGATGAAAACCCGTACCAACCTCGAGCAGACTCCCTACCCGACCGCGAACGCCCACACGACCCGATGTTGGTGTAACGATCCGGGACAAGATTTTGAGAAGCGTACTTTTGCCCGCACCATTGCGGCCAATCACCCCGACAACTTCTCCACAGTCGACGGAGAAATCGATGTCGCGGAGCGCCCAAAACCAACCATCCTGAAAAGGACTATCGACCGACGGTGGCATCACCTCCGTCGACGATTTATCGCTCAGACGCTGCTGTGCTGAACGCAGCCAACGCCATCCACCGTACGCGAGGGCCTCGGTCAATCGGCTGTACTCGATCCCGGCACCCAAACGAAAACGCTTTGAGACTCGATCCACATGGATGGCTCGCCGTTTTCTAAAGGAGGTAGACATGATCAAATCCTGTCGGCCAAGAGTTGATCGGAACGTTGAAACCAAGCCAATCCGGATAGGACGATGCCAATTGTTGCGACGGCAGCAAGGGACAAACCGGTCCAGGTGGGAAACGGAGAACCGAGCCATGCCCAACGCGCAATACCGATCGTGGCCGCGATCGGATTGGAATCGTAGAGCCACTGCCACTGAGGACCGAAAACCATGGTGATCCGCTGGGCATCGTAGACCACTGGGGATACGAACATGCCAATCTGCATCACAAAAGGTAGCGCGTAGCCAACGTCCCGATACTGTGCATTGAGCGACGAGAGCCAGAGGATGCAGCCGAAACAAAACAAGATTAGCCATAAGGCCGCGACGACAGTGATACCCGCAGTTGTCCAGTGGATCGAAACACCCGCGAGCATGCACACCGGTACGATCAGCAGCGAACCCACCATCCAGTCAAAAACTGCGCACAGCAAACTGGCCAACGGAAGCAACATGCGAGGGAAATAGATCTTCGTCACGACGTGTCGGTAGTTGACGAGCGATCCCGTCGCATCGCGCAGGCTGTTATTCACCAATTGCCAAAACAGCATTCCTAGCAAAATCACAGGCGCGTACTGAACGGTCGAGCCGTTGGGGCCGGCATTGCCTGCCCCAAGCACGAAGAATAGCCCCAAGAAAATCAGCGTGCTCATCAGCGGTTGCAAAAGAACCCAGAGCACTCCGACAAAGACTTGACGGTAGCGGATGAGCAAGTCGCGAAGAAAGAAACTGTAGAGCAGTTCACGCCCCTGCCAGCCCTCGATCAATTGGCCCAATCCGAGCAAATCCGTTTGGCCGTAGTAACGCATTGGATCGGTCGGTGAATCGTCGTCGGACGTGCCGGTCAAGTATGTCACTCCAACTACAGTTCGCTGACAGTTCCCAAACAAGGAACTCTAGACTGCGATGGGACGGCATTCAAGTAGTCGGGCCCGCAACCCCGAAAGACTGCGAGCCCGATGAACGTCTTATTTCGATTGTGCCAGACAATCGATGCTAGAGACCGTTTAGCGACCACCGATCTATATGCCGAATCCACCGCCGCCGCCATACGAGGGACCGACCGGAAATGCCCCGCCACCAAACGAAGGACCCGACGGCCAACCGCGAACTCCTACGCTACCTGGATTCATGTTGCCGTAATAGCCGTAGTTGCTGCGGTAGTTCGGATAGTAGCTTCCGTAACCGAAATTCGGATACACGCCGTAGGCGTACGGGTTGTACCCGCCGTAATAGCCGTAATTTGGAACCACAATCGGTCGGTTGCTGTAGTACGCGCGACCAGCATTCCGATTGCCGTAGTATCGATTTCCATTCCCTCGATAGCAATTATCATCCGCCCCTACCGACGGTGATAGCGCGGCGAAGCCACTGATTCCAATCAAAGCGCCCAACGCGCCGATCAGCCAGTTTTTGGTCTTCATCTTTCGTTCCCCCAAAATCTTGTAACCTCAATTCGCTTCCCGCATCACGGTCTCTGGCCGACCACAAGTCGCACCGCCGCATGCATGGGTTCTTGCAGTACAAAAACTATGCCATTCGGTCCAAAATCGCTAAAGTGCGTACCGAATCCTGTGGATTGCTGCCATCAAGTACCATTTTTGATCCACGCTGGTTGGCTTTGGGTGGACAATTCGGGTCTCGAGTTCTAGGCTTAGCTTCTGTGTCTTAGTGAGCGAATTCGAAATGAGGGCATCTGTGTCATCCAATCTACTACAGGTGGACAAGCTTACGAAGCGTTACGGAAACTTCGCCGCTTTGGATGGTTGCAGTTTAACGATCCCAGAAGGGTCGATCTTCGGGTTGCTGGGACCTAATGGCGCTGGCAAAACGACTTTGATTCGATGTCTGCTGGGTTACTTGCGTCCTACATCCGGGGATGCCTGGGTACGTGGATTGAGCTGTCGAACCCAAAGTCTGGAGATTCGTCGGATCGTGGGCTACCTACCGGCGGAGTCGAAGTTATTTCGATTGATGCGCGGCGAAGAGTGCCTTGATTTCTTCACGTCGATCCACCCTCGCGGTGATCGGGGCCTGGCAATGAGGGTTGCGAACCGACTCGGTTTGGATCTCCGCCGTCGCGTCGCGTTCATGTCGACGGGCATGCGTCAAAAGCTCGCGATCTGCTGCGTGATGAGCTGTCCGAGCCCCTTGATGATCCTGGATGAACCGACCGCAAATTTGGATCCCACGGTTCGCAACATCGTTCTGGAGCTGGTGCGTGAAGCACGTGATCAAGGTTCGACAATAGCGTTTTGTTCTCACATCTTGAGTGAAATTGAGGAGCTTTGCGACGACGTGGCGATCTTGCGAAACGGGCAGGTCGTTCATGCCGGGCGATTGCAGGAAGTCCGTCAGATCCATCGGTTGACGGCGCGAACCCCGAATCCGATCGATCATCTTGAATTGCCCGTTGGGGCTGAGGTAATCGAACACACCGACGACCATCTCGCGATCGATTTGCCAGGAGCGTTCGACCAGTATTTGCCTTGGATCACAGACCATCGATTGCATTCGATCCAAATTGAAATGGTCGGTCTGCGGAAGCTATACGAGTCGCATCACCAAGGGACGGAGGAACGGGTGCGAGAAGTTCTCGACACTGTCCCGCATATGGCATCCGTTTCTGAATAAGATGGATTGAGATACGTTTGACCGATCGTTACTTTACGGGCCGAAGTGATGGAACCAGAAATCGCGTTGCACTACACCAGCATCATGCTGGTCGATGACAGTGCCATTTTGAGAGATCGGCTGGCCGAAGCATTTCAAGAACGTGGTTTCCGCGTGGAGGTGGCTGGAACGTGCGACGAAGCGGTGGAAGTCTACCGCCGCCATCCCACGGATTTGGCAGTCGTCGATTTGCGGATGCCGGGCCGCCCAGGCGTGAGCCTAATCGCGGAACTCAAACAGTTGCGGCCCGACGTCCTTGTGTTGATCTTGTCCGGTTTTGGCAGCATCGCCACCGCCATTGACGCCATACGTTTGGGTGCTGTGAATTTCCTACCCAAGCCTGCAGATGTCGATGATATCCTGAACGCGTTCAAACGAGGTGGGGCGGATGTCGAGATGCCGGAAACCGATGAGGAAATCCCCGTACCGACCTTGGCACAAGCCGAATGGGAGCATATTCATAGAGTGCTGGCGGATTGCAAAAACAATATTTCCGAAGCCGCCCGGCGGCTCGGTATTCATCGCCGGTCACTCCAGCGGAAACTTCGAAAACGCGCCCCCTAACCTCAACTTGATTTCAACTGTCCATGGCATTGATCGTTCGTGAGGTATCGACTTCAGACTTGGACTCCCTATGGGAGCTAATCGCGCAGAGCAGCACCGGGATGACGTCGTTGCAAATCGATCGGGAACAACTGGCCGATCGGATCGAACGTGCGCACTTCGCATTCCGACGAACGACTGAAAAGCCCGAGGGCGCCCCATATGTCTTCGTCATGGAGGACACCGATACGCAACGCTTGGTCGGCACCTCATGTATCTTCTCCAAAACCGGTGGCTTCGAACCCTTTTACGCCTACCGAATCGTTTGCCAAACCCAACATAGTGAACTGCTCGATCAGAATCGAGAGATCCGATCCTTGCATCTCGTAAAAATCCACAACGGTCCCACGGAACTAGGCGGGCTGTTCCTGTTACCAGCCTGCCGCGGCTCAGGTGGCGGTCGTTTACTGAGCATGTCTCGATTCATGTACATGGCGGCGCATCTCAAACGGTTTGCCAAAGAAACGATCGCGGAACTACGCGGATACCTGGACGAAAAAGGGGAGAGTCCCTTTTGGAACGCGATCGGCTCTCACTTTTTCCCGATCGATTACCCGCGAGCCGATGCGTTGTCGATGATCGACAAACAGTTCATCGAGGACTTGATGCCACAGTACCCGATCTACTTAGAACTGTTGCCGCACGACGCGATCGAGGCCATTCGCAAGGTGCATGAGCAGGCCAAGCCAGCGTATACCATGCTCATCAAACAAGGGTTCGAAGAACGGGATTTGATTGACATTTTTGACGGAGGTACCGTACTGCACTGCCTCACCAACGGGATCGCAGCCATTCGAAACGCGAAAAAGTACACCGTGGAAGCCATCGATTGGATACCTGATGAGGCAATCGACCCGTCCGTGGCAAAGGGGATCATCGCCGTAGAAACACCGACCTTTCGGTGTGGGTATGGCGTGTACCAAACCGAGGAAGAACAAATAAGGCTCACACCCGATTCGGCCATGGCCTTGAAAATTGATCTCAACAGCAACGTCTGGGTGCTGGACTCTCTGCGATCACCAAACGACTAAGTGAGTGAGAAGTCGAACCCCTGACTTTTCGAAGACAGCCTCCCGGACGAGTTCGAGCAACGCAAGCACTTGTTCGCTCGTCGCTCCATCGCTGACGGTGATGTAATTAGGATAGGTGGGGTTGAGTTGCACGGAGCCTTCAATCGCTCCTAGTTGCCCGAACCGCTGAAGTAAGTCGGCGGCCGAAGCACCATCGGGGTTGGTGAATGCAATGGCGGAGCGAACCGGTGCGTTCGGGTGCTTGCTCCGCTTCAGAATCCAGAAAGTCTGTTCGCGCTTGGTCAATCGCGCTGCATCATCTTTTTGAAGTTCAAACGTGGCCTCCAAGATCACCAATTCGTCCAAACTGCTTCGACGGTGTGAAAATGCGAGTTCTTTGGCATCGACCTGAACGATCGAACCATCGCGTCGCAGCAACGTCGCCGCTCGGACAACGTGGCCAATGTCTCCTTCGTCGGTTCCCGAATTGCCGTGCAACGCACCGCCTACTGTTCCCGGGATACCCACCAAGTGCTCGACTCCCGCAAGCCCCTGGCCCACGCAGGCCGTGATCAAGTGCGAGATCGGAGCGCCCCCACCGCAGGTCACCAACGAGCCATCGAATTGAATCTTGGAAAACGCGGGGGCCTTGAGTTGGATAACTAATCCATCGAAACCTGCGTCTCGCACCAAGAGATTGGAACCTCCGCCCAACAATCGTACCGACAACCCCTCGTCGGAGGATGCCACCAAGAGTTCGCGAAGTTCGGCGACATCGGCAGGTTCAGCGAAATAGCGAGCATGGCCGCCGAGTTGCAACCACGTGAACGGTGCGAGAGGCACATCCTCTCGCACCAAAGTTTTGAACTGTTCCAATGCCATAAGTGGCTTCCAAACCTAATTGCTGATAAAGCAAACTATCGCCGTCTTGGCAAAACGTCTGAAGCCTTCCGAATCAGTTCCTTAACACGACGACCACTTTGCATGCCCGTCAGTGAGAATCGCTTCCAACCAGAATCGCTTTCCGCAAACACCACCAGTTGAGGTAATGTTTTGCCCTGCATGACTTGATCGGCCAACTCCGGATTGGCATCCTTGTCGAGTTGCGTGTACACGACTTCCTTGAGCTCGCCCGCAACCTTCATTGGCTCCATAGTGTCGGCTTTCATATTCTTGCACGCCGGGCACCATTCCGCCCCGATCAAAACGACCAGCGGCTTCTTTTCTTCTTGAGCTTTTCGATATGCCGCTTCGTAAGTCAGGGGCTCGTTGCCGTCCCCCGTTCCATCGCCGGTCAACACGAACATCAACGCCAACGTCGCAAAATGCAACATCTTGGACCTTCTCCCTTTTCATGGTACAAGCCAAAACCCTTCAAACCCGTCCGATCGATCGCATCGTTGGTGTCCAAGTTTGGAACCAGCAAAAGAGCGGCGGATTTGCACCGTTCGCTTTCGCCTGTTGACGTTCGTGGAGCGGATGCGTCACGTCGACAAACTTTGTGGTTTAAGCGAAGTCTGCCGATCAGGCAAAATCGAACGGTGTTCGATAAGGCGAGCCAGTATAGGGGCGATGATCCACCGATCAACGGCTTAGCCCCATCCCGCTTTGCTAGCATCGAAACAATCTGAATCGAAATCCTGCCAAATCTAAGCCAGCCGCGACGAAAGCACGATTGCCGATAGCAAAACCAACAAATTCGCTAAGTCTAGATTTTGCGGTAGGTTAGCGATCGCCCATCGCTCCCTAATGCGACTGGCCTTCCAGGCACTCGTAAAATCCGATCGCGGTCTGTCAAGTCATAAAAAAAAGAATCTCAATCCCCTGAGACACCCATCAAAACCGCCGACTTTCGATGGCAATTCAACCCGCGCGGTCATCCAATCGGGGTGCCCGCGCTCACAATTTCGACTAGCCACCAGATGCCTAGGCGGCCTGCTCGATACGGGCAAAGCAAACATGACAACTCCGTTTCTGAAGTTGTTTAACGACTAGCCGCCAGGCGTCGGCGGGAGTCCACGATACCAACGAGAGAGCGCAATTCCTAAAGGAGTACGAGGCTCCTCTCTCCCTCCATCCGCGATGCATGTCGTTCATTTTATTCTGCATGCAACGCCCCCCTCACCCCGCCTGCGGCACCCCTCTCCCCCAAGGGGGGCGAGGGGCCCAGGATCCATTCTTGCTCCCCTCGCCCCGTTTCGGGGAGAGGGGCTGGGGGTGAGGGGATGGGTGCAACTCGCGCGATGAGTTTTTGAAAGAAATCAGATGCTTATGAGAACGAGAATTAGCTGCGCTGTAGGGCTGCAGGATCGAGTTCTCGCCTCGAGCGATGCAACCATGCTTGCATGCACCGAGTCCCCTCACCCCGCCTGCGGCACCCCTCTCCTCCAAGGGGGGCGAGGGGCCCAGGATCTATTCTTGCTCCCCTCTCCCCGTTTCGGGGAGAGGGGCTGGGGGTGAGGGGATGGGTGCAGCATTCGATCCGCCCGCGCTCGGTGGGCCGCGTCGTTGTAGATTCCTCTTGCCGGTGAACCAAGACAGCCTGCTGCTTCGTTTCGGTTCAGAGTTGCCCACTAAGCAAAACGAAAAACGGCTGGCATCTTTCGATACCAGCCGTTTGATCGTTTTTATTTCGCCTGGCGTTCCTGGCTGAAGAACGACTGGCTGGCTGACAGAACCAGTCCAGTCGTTCGCGTGAGGATCAGTGGCGAGTTGTCATTCGATTAGCAACCGCAGCTTGGAGCAGCGTCACAACCGGTGTCACAGGCCGAAGCCTTGTGGCAACCGCCGTGGCATCGCAGACCGCGGAGCCACGATCGCAAACGTCCGTTGAACAGACCGCTTCGACCGCAGCAGCCGTTGCCCGAGCCCATGCCGGAGCATGGATCGCAGCTTGCAACACCTGCACAAGGATCGCAGCAGACGGTGACTGGAACTTCTTCGCAGACAACCTTAGCAACGCACTTGGTGTAGGTGTAGGGCTGGCAAACCTTGACGCACTTCGCAACCTTGACGGTTTCGCAGTAGCTCACTGGCTTGCACACGGTGTGGCAAACCATTTTGGTGCGGCATTCCTTGACCATCTTGCAAGTCGTGTAGGTGTACGGGCAGCTCTTCTGTTCGCAAACCCAGTTGCACACGGTGTAGCAGACGTCTTTGGTCCTTTGCTCGCAAACCATCTTGCAGGTCTTGTAGCAAACCGTCTTCTGTCGGCACTCAGCAACCATCTTGCAGGTGGTGTAGGTGCAGACTTTGCTCTTCTGCTCGCAAACCCAGTTGCAAACTTTATAGCAAACTTCCTTCGATCGGCACTCAGGAACCATCTTGCAGGTGGTGTAAGTGATCGTCTTGGAACGGCACTCAGGAACCATCTTGCAAACGTTGTACTTGACTGTCTTGCTACGGCATTCTGGCACGCACTTGGTGACCGTGTACGGAACAACCTTGCTCAGGCATTCGGTTTCGTACTTGACGCAGTTAACAGTCTTTTCTTCGCAAGTCGGGACCCAAACTCGTTTGCACACCTTCTTCGGAGGGCATTGAACGCATTCGACTCGGCATTCGCCTGGGCAATAGACATTGCGGCAGGTTGCAGGATCGAAAGTCCAAGTGCCTGGTTCACGAACGGTGCGACGAACGATTGGACCAGCAACTTCTTCTTCGGTGGTTTGCCAGCTGCCACCACGAACCATAACGGTTTTGGTGTAGTTGACCGGCTTGGTCACCGAGTAGTTGACAGTTCGCTCACGTGTCTCGGTTACAGGAACCATGACCTTGTAGTTGATGACTTGCTCACGAGCTTCCATGACCCGGTTCATCACGGTGTAGTTGACAACCTTTTCGTGGGTTTCACGAACGGGTGTCATGACCGTGTAGTTGACCGTCTTGGTCTTGGTCTCGTAAACAGGACGTCGAACGGTGTAGTTGATCACCTTTTCGTGGGTTTCACGAACTGGGACCATCACCGTGTAATTCACAACTTTGCTGTGAGTCTCGTGCACCGGACGCATGACGTTGGTCGTCACTTGTTTGGTACGAGTCTCGTAAACCGGTCGGCGAACCGTGTAGTTTCGTACGCCCTGATGGGTTTCACGTACCGGCACGTTGACCGTGTACTTGACCTCATGCTGGTGCGTTTCCCGCTCGTAACGGACGCGTTGAACTTGTTTGTCTTCGTAGACAACCTGGTTCACGAGTCTGTTGGCGGTAACCGTTTCCGGTTCGTAAACTACCTTGCGGACCGTCTTCATTACGGTGTGCGTCGCTGGACCACTCGGATCCACAACATTACAACCGCAATTCTCGTAGCTGATCGCACCGCCGTAAGCAGCTTGAACAGCTCCAGCGTCATAAGCGGACACAAGGGCCGCTAGAGCTGGCAGAGCCAAAAGCTTTCTCATTGTTCCATTCTCCCTAGAACGTATGCAGTACCACGCAGGACACTAGTATCGAACGAGGCGACGTTCTGCTGTTCGTCACTCCGTTGTCGTTGTTCGGCTTGTTTTCTAGACACGGACCGAATCCATCGACGACGCATTCGGCCGCCAACAAATTTGCTCGGTTAGGTCTCGTCCCTGGACGCCCTCGCGTTAGCAATCTCGTTTCCGAACCAGTTGCGGCTGCTTCGAAACAAGACTACGTACCCAAGGGGCGACTCGTCCCCTCGGTTTAACCCAAGGGCGTACTTGACGAGACCGGAGCAACCAGCCTGCTCGGCGATTGACTCGGTGTGCTAGGAACACAAATCCCAACAGGCGACATAAATCGACTGGTGAAGAAGAATGAAACAGGAAAAATAGCGAAGTCGGATAATTTGGAAGGTACAGGGACTTTCTGAGGAAAGACTGTACGGACTGTAACGACTATGCTGAGCAAAACGACTTAGCTCATGCTCGATTCGAAGCTCGAACGGCCTCGTCTAACTCGGCGTCCCAGCACCCTCCAACCTCCGCCCCAGACCGTCAAAGGAGTCTTGGCAAGCTCGAAGTCGATCGACTCGGTACGCTTGAACGCGGTACGCTTGAAGTCGGTACGCTTGAACTCGATCGCCAGCGCCACCTGTCGCCGTCGCACCGTGGCATGCGCCATCACGCGCTAGCAAGAAAGGCTAGCGTTGCGAATGTCTCAAACGCTGAGCTGAACAAGATCGGGGACGATCTCGTGCGTTTCGACCATGCCCATCAAGGTAAAAGCAAATACGTCCGTCACCCGTACCTTAAGGATTGCGCCGGTTTGACGCATGTTTCCGTCCCAGACCAAGATACGATCACACGGCGTGCGACCGGTCATCTGCCTAAGCTCGCCGGTCTGGTGTTTGCGCACGGACCATTTGCTCGGTCCTTCTACCAGTACCTCAACCTCCTGCCCCAGGAATTTCAGATTGTCCTCGAGCGAGATCTGGTTCTGAACCTCGAGCAACTCGAGATTCCGCCGATGCTTGATGTCTTCGGGGATATCGTCGGCATACAGCTCTGCCCCACGTGTTCCCGGCCGGACACTGTACTGAAAGATGAAGCTGTTCTTGAATCGGCAGCGTCGGACCATCTCCATAGTTCCCTGAAAATCCTCTTCCGTCTCGCCGCAAAATCCAACGATGAAGTCGCTCGAAACGGCCGCTCCCGGAAGAATATCCCCAATGCGATCCATCATGGCGTAGTAGTCGGACGTTGTGTAACCACGCTTCATCCGCTTCAACACCACATCGCTACCACTCTGGGCAGGTACGTGCAGGTAAGGCAAACACTTGGGCAAGTCGCGGACGGTCTCCAACAGTTCGCGCGTCATGTCCTTCGGATAGTTCGTCACGAACTTAATCCGCTCAATCCCTTCAATCGGATGGAGCATTTGCAACAAGTCCGCTAGTCGTGTGACACGCTCACCATCGACCCAACGGTACGAGTTGACGGTCTGCCCCAGAAGTGTAATCTCCTTGGCCCCCTGCCTCGCCAACGCCTGGGCCTCGGCCACAATGTGCTCCGGCGATCGGCCCTGCTCAGGCCCGCGCGTCATGGGCACAATGCAGTATGTGCAAAACTTATCGCAGCCGATCTGAATCCTCAAATAGGCTTGGAATGGAGTCGGTCGCATTTCGGGATCGCGGAGCGGATCGAAGGTTTCGTGCGATCGTTTGATGTCCTCGATGTTTCCATCACGTCGGGACATGCTGACGGCCAATTGATGCCGTTCGCCTGCACGGGCGCGCTGGATCATTTCGGGGATACGATGCAACTGCCCTGGTCCGACGACGAGGTCGACGAAGCCGACACGGTCGAAGACCCGCTGTTGGTCCTTCTGAGCCATACAGCCCATGACTCCGATCACCTTTTCTGGATGCGCCAGTTTCAACTGTTTCAGATGGAACAAGTTGTGGTAGGCCTTTTCCTCAGCATGCTCGCGAACGGAACATGTGTTGAACAATATCGCATCGGCTTTCTTCGGATCGGAAGTAAGCACGTACCCGTCCTTGCGGAGGGCAGCCACGACCATTTCGCTGTCCAGAACGTTCATCTGACAGCCAACGGTTTCGATGTACAAATGCTTGAGCTCTTCCGACATACGCTGCGCGTTCCGTTGCAACTATTGATTCGAAGTGACTGAGACGTTGTCCACGTAGAACTCTGCATCACTCGAGTTGCCGAAGAGCCCCGGGCTACCAATCAGATTGGGAGTGAGATCCTCACCCTCGATTGTCCAAGCCTCAGGCTCGGGTTCACCTTTAACCCACACCTTGCCCTTGAGTACCGCCTTGCCCTCCGCCGCTTCGCAGCGAAATTTCATCACATACCATGTGTTTGGCTTCCATTCGTAGGGGATCGTGACGGCAAAGCGTTGTTCGAGCAACGAAACCCACGAACGTAGTTGCAATTTCTGAGCTCCAGCTAGGAGCATCGTATAACGCTGATTAACCACACCCATGTCAGGCATTTTTGTGGTGGGTACTTTGTTCTTCGTGTCCGCTGCGTAGAACTCGGCTTGAATGGTGTAGTCATGCATCCGCGGGCTACCGATGAAGCCTTGGCTTCGGGTTCCCTTTGGAATGGTACTTACCTTGACCAAGCCATTGCCGCCGGTTGGAAGTTCAGAAGGTTGATGGCGGTATGCCATTCCGATCCAATGGTTCGGTACTTTCTTGTCTTCAAAGTCGAATTGCCATGGCAACGAGGGTTTCACGCGTGCCCTGGCGGTGCTCTTGAGTTCTCCAAACGTAGCCTGGATCATGACGGCTTTACCGCCGGGTGCTTCCGGTGCCACGAAGACTTGTTCGTCACTCACCTCGCCGCCACCTTCGGTCGTAATCACGGCTTCCTCGATCAAACGAATGTACTGACCGATTTTATTGTACCCACGGACCTGCAGTTTGGCCTTTTGACCTGGTTGCATCAGCATCTCCACGGGACACACTTGGATATGCGAGATCTCTTTGTCTGTAATGGGTGGCTCAACTGGCATCGGCGGCAGCTTTGCATCGGTCGCCGGTTTCGCGTCGGGTGTTCCGAAGCAGTAAAGCGCCTTGTTCGTCGGCAAGTACATGCGTCCATTGGAAACAGCGAACGATCCAAAGATCTCGCTGCCGTCATTGAGCCGCAATTGCCCCAACACCTTCAGCTCGGTTTCGGTGGGTTCAAAGCACCACACACGCCCAGTGTTCTCTCCAACATAGATTTTACCTTCGGATACCAGTGGTGATCCGAACATGATTCGACCGAGCTTCTTTTCAATTTCGATCTTCCCAGTCTTGGCATCGACTCCGAACATGGCTGCACCATCTTCGATAAAGTAAATGCGACTACCGACTTTGACCGGCGAAGAACGGCTAACAGTCTTCTTGGGAATCTTCCACAGGAGATTCTCTTCAGGGATATCCCCCGAAACGTTGGCATTGATTGCGAAAACAGCGCCAAGAGTCGTTCGATCGCTTTCATTCTGTTCCCCGTGTCCCATGTACACGATGCCGTCGTCGATCAGCGGCGCGACATTCATTCCGCGCGGCGAGGCTTGGTACTTCCAAATCACATTTCCCGTGCGAGGTTGCATCGCATACACCGCACCATCGGCGGCTCCGAGAACCATGGCCGCTTGTCCGTTGAGCACCGTAAACACGGGAGTGCTGTAGGTCGTGTCTTCAGGCCGAGGACGGGTGGTCATGACCCACACCGCAGCCCCGGTGTTCTTGTCCATGGCAATAAAACGATGCGCGGGAACACTGGTCTGTTCCCAACCGGTGGTTACCCCACTGACGATGACCATGTCCTCGAAGACAGTTGGAAAGTTCGTACGACCACCATAGGTGGAAAGCATTCCGTATTCCTCAAGCAACGAATGCTCCCAGATGGTCTTGCCGGTCTTGCCATCCAAGCACTGGAACATGCAACCAAGACCAAGCACGTAGACCTGTTCCGTTTCTGGATCAACAACCACACTCGCCCAACCCACCCTTTCCGAGGGAGCATCGGAGAGGAATATGTTGTGGATGCTCTCCCAAATCAATTCACCCGTCTCGGCATCCAAGCAAACCGTTTTTTCTGCTTCCTGAGTTGTTTCGGGCGCATGGCGGCAAACCACGTAAACGCGGCCATTCATGATGACAGGAGTGGAACGGGTCGCGTACTCTTCCTTGCGCCATCGCAGATTGGCCCCATCGAGCGCTAAGTCGGTAGGCAATCCAACTTCGACCGTGGCTCCATTTTGTTCGGGACCACGCCAGCTCGGCCATTGATTTGCCTCGGTTCCTTTGGCTGACTCAGAATCGGCGGCTGCCGTTTCCACGGGCACTTCCGCTTTCAACACGGCCATGTACGAACCGGAAATGGACCAAACCACCGCAGTGGAAGCGACCAACGAAGCAAAAAATCTCTGCAGCAAGGTACTCATGACATTCAGGGGGTATGGAGGTGAGGTAGGGGACAGCGGGCAATTGTCCGAAATGGTTTTTGAGAAAAAGCCGCAAAAAAAGTTGTCGTAGCTCGGCTCAAATCCAAAGCCCTATTTTTGCAGCGCCCTCCATTGTAGCAGACCTCAGACATACCTGAAGACCTTGGAGAAATCGGCCTTGACACGGAAAAGTTCACGTGAAACGTGGAACTGGCATTTCTTTACACTTCGCTCATTGCATATCTTCCAAGCGTTGCGTTGTGTCCCAGCTTGCCCTCACCTCACTATCCCCCAAAGCCATGGCTCGCATCTTCTGTGTGGCAAATCAAAAAGGGGGAGTGGGGAAAACCACCACAGCCGTCAATTTGGCGTGGGCCTTCGCCATGGCAGGCAATCGCACCTTGATCGTCGACCTCGATCCGCAATGCAATGCCACCACCGGATTGGGTCTCACGCCTGCCGACCGACATCCCCTGCTCGTTGACTCACCCATTCGAGACAGCATCCTCGAAACACCCCTGCCGGACTTGCACGTGATGCCGGGCTGTCGCACGTTTCAAGACGTAGACCAACTCGAACGCGGCGAAATCAGTCGCCGAGCCCTTCTGCGGCAACACCTCGATGCCGGGATGGGTGGATACGATGCGGTCTTTATTGATTGCCCACCTTCGTTGGGCGAACTAACGCAAACCGCGCTGGCCTCAAGCAACGAAGTTCTTATGCCCATCCAGTGCGAATACTACGCCATGGAAGGGCTGACGCAGATGATCCATGTCATCCGGGACATCATGCAGTCCCAGCCGGGAAAGCTGACGTTTGGGGGTATCCTACTGACTATGGTCGATCCGAGATTTCAACTTACAGCCGAAGTTGACCAGGAAGTTCGGGATTTCTTCGGAGACATCGTTTTTGATACTGTCATCCCGCGAGACATCGCGATCGGCGAATCACCAAGCCACGGTCAATGCGTTTTGACCTACGCTCCGCGCTCGCGTGGAGCTCGCGCTTACATCGAACTGTGCATGGAGGTATTGGATCGTGACTAAAGATCGAAGACTCGGACGTGGATTGGCCGCACTTCTTGGAACCCCCGTGGAAGAAGGTGCAGGAACCCCAGCCTCCAATAACCCACCAGGAATTGCTAGCAATCAATCTTCGGTCCAGCGACCGGTGGATCCGCGCGATCGCCAGCAAACCATCCGTATGCTCAGTCAGGACGCGCACGAACGCGAAGACACCAGCGACTCCGATCTGCATCCCGTATCGATCCCGATGACTCCAATCACCAAACAGGTGGAGTCGACGAATTCAGTCGCAGCGACCACACCCCAGCTGCTCGAGATCGCAACGACCCTGATCGATGCCAACCCATTCCAACCGCGGCGACAGTTCAGCGAATCGGAACTTGAGTCCCTGGCCGAGAGTATCAAGGAGCATCAGCAACTCCAGCCGATCCTGGTTCGCCGCATGGGCGAGCGTTACCAACTCATCAGCGGCGAACGCCGTCTAAGAGCGACCGTCCGAGCGGGTTTACCGACCATCCGGGCTGAAGTTCGGATCGCCGACGATCGCTTAGTCGCGGAATTGGCCATCATCGAGAACTTGCAGCGGAAGGATCTCAATGCCATCGAAAAGGCCATGTCCTTCAAACGTTATCTCAACGAACACCGATGCACCCAAGAGGATCTTGCTAAACGGCTGAAGATTGATCGCAGTACCGTAGCCAATATGATGCGACTGCTCGAATTGCCCGACGTCATTACCGATGCGGTTCAACGAGAAGAGATTTCCGCAGGCCACGCCAAAGCCCTTCTGAGCTTGGGCAGTATCAAAGAGCAGATCGCGGCCATGCGGCAAATCCGAGATGAAGGCTGGAGTGTCCGCGAAACGGAAGCTCGTGTAGCGGACGCTGTTGCGGAAGCCGCTGCATCGGAGGATGGAATACTCAAGGCGGCTCCGCGCCGCAAGGCCTCCAAGACCGATCAACTGTCCGCGCTGGAACGCGACCTGAAGATGTCGCTCGGTACGCGTGTGGATATCAATCAAACGAGCCGTGGTCGCGGTCGCATCACGATCCACTTCACCAGCATCGAAGAATTTGAGCGCGTTCGACATCTCCTAGTCCAAGCCTCTGGAAAAGCCCAACGGGCAGCCTAGGGGAGCGATGAACGATTATGTCGGTGTGATTGTATTCTTGGCCGCTTCGTGGTTGGCCATTCGAAGTCTTCTGCGTTTAACGCTCGGACGTCGCGATGATTTGCAGGGTAAGCTGATCGATCATGTGCGTGCAACCCGCATTGAGCAACGAAAACAAAGACAGATCAATGCCCTGCGATTGAAGATTCGTAACCGACAAATTCAGTCTGATCCAACTTCCTCCAACTCACCGCAATCGACAAACAGCGGCAGCGATGCTGACAAGAAAGCCGCCTAGATCCAAATGCCTATGACTCAATCGTCGATTGTTGTTTACGAAGATCCGCAGTCGGAAATGCTCGCTCCGGTCACGTACGCACGCATGGCTTGCGCGATTCACTGCGCTAGTTATCGACTGGTTGATCTCTTACGGATGTTGATTCAACAGGCTGCTGAAAGCCAACCAACCGAGCTATCGATGTATGGGCTCGTTCGCCCTCACTTGGAATCGATGCAGAAAATCGATTTTCCGGACCTGTTAACCTTGGACTCAGGTTTGCCCAAATCCAGTAAAGCGTCTCCATCGCTGATGCTATCCGCGCGCATCGCACCGACACGCACCAATTTCAATACCTTGACCAAACTTCTAGAGGCTCGTCAGGGAGCGGCAGGAAAGCCTGCCGTGCTATTCGATCGCGATACCATCGCCGCCATCGTCGATCCCCCTTGGTCGCTCGAGCAAATCGCTCGGACAGGCTACGAAGGGATGTCCCACCTCTTGGAAGAAGCCACGGGTTTCGCACGCCTTGACGACGGATTTCCGCTGACAACCTTCGCCGTTCCACACGAAATCATCGCCTGCAATATGTCCGCAATCGGCGAGAACCTGGCGTGGCGGATTGAACAAGGGGAATCCGAACAGTCTTTGATTCAAACCAACGATGGCGTCTTTGTTGCTCCCAATGCGAGTGTCGGCGATTACGTGTTGACCGACACACGTAAAGGACCCATCGTGATCGACGCCGAGGCTCAGATCGGTCCTTACACGTTGCTGCGTGGCCCCATTTACGTTGGACCGCGGACGAAGATCCTTGAACATTCAGCCATCAAAGATGCGGTGACTCTATGCCACACGACAAAAATTGGCGGAGAGGTGGAAGCATCCATTGTGGAACCCTACACCAACAAACAGCACCATGGCTTTCTCGGCCATAGTTACCTCGGCAGCTGGATCAATCTTGGTGCCGGTACGTGCAACAGCGACCTCAAGAACACGTACGGCAATGTGAACATGGAATATCCGTTCGGCAAAGCCACGACGAACATGCAGTTCTTAGGCTGTGTCATGGGCGACTACTCAAAAACGGCCATCAATACAGGAATATTCACCGGCAAAGTCATCGGTGCGTGCAGCATGATGTACGGGTTCGTTACCAGCAACGTGCCGAGCTTCGTCAACTACGCTCGGTTGTTTGGTCAGGTGGCAAGTCTACCGCCAGAGGTCATGGTGAGTACCCAACAGCGTATGTTTGCCCGCCGCAACGTCGAACAGAGGCGTTGCGACATTCAGCTCCTCTACGATATGCACCGACTGACGCAACACGAACGCGATGGATTGGGAGAGGGTCTAACCCGATAAACTGCTCCTGCAGTCTGCCCTGGGAACGGGGGCAAGGATACCAAAAGGATCCTTCAAAAGAATGCTGTTGACTAAGCAACGTGCGGTTGGCGTTTGTCCAAGGCGGCTTGGATGGCGTCGAACACGGCGTCTTCTGACTGAGCCCCATCGATCGTATCGAGCTTGCCTTGCCCAGCGTAATACTCGATCAAAGGTGCGGTCTGCGTTCGAAAAACACGCAACCGCTCTCGTATGGTTTCGTAGTTATCGTCGGCTCGACCATCAACGAGGGCCCGCTTTAACAGACGCTCGACCAACATCTCTTCATCCACCTGCAGGTTCAGCGCAACCCTAAGCGGCCGATGATGCTCGGCCAAGTAGTCGTCGAGCAACTGTGCCTGAACGATCGTGCGAGGAAAGCCATCGAACAAGGCACCGTTGACACAATCGTCGCTCTGCAGCTGCTTGGCCACGATCCGCATGACCAAGTGATCCGGAGCCAAGCGTCCTGCATCGATATACGATGCGAGCCAGCGCGACAGAGCAGACTCCTGTCGCATTTGTGCACGGAGCATTTCACCCGTGGAGAGATGTGGGATTTTTAGCAACTCGACCAAACGACGGCATTGGGTCCCTTTGCCAGCACCCGGCGGACCGATAAACACGATCATCATGATTCCGGCCCTTTCCATCGAGAGAGGTTCGACAAAAACCAGCATCGCAGCGCGTGGACACACAGAATCTCACACGCCGCTGCTAGACCTTATGCATTTTAGCATTCCCCTAGGACTGGGGATGTGGGCGTTTCCACCCTCCCGAGCGCTCGCCCGAGCCGAGTGTTAGGACTCGAGAAGTCCTTTGTAGTTTCGCATCAGCAAATGGCTATCGATCTTTTGGATCAAATCAAAGGCCACACTGACCGCGATCAGCAATCCTGTACCGCCGTAGAACGCAGCCACCGTAAAGGAGACGCCAAACTGAGCCGTGATGATGGTTGGTACGATGGCGATCACCGCCAAAAAGGCTGCCCCTACGTAGGTGATCCGAACCATGACCTTCTCCAGATAATCCGCCGTCCGTTTGCCAGGCCGATATCCAGGGATGAACGCGCCCGAATCCTGCAAATTCTGAGACATTTCCTTGGGATTGAACATGATGGACGTCCAGAAAAAGCAGAAGAAGAAAATCAGCAGGACATACAAAACGTTGTAGGTAAACGACGATCCGGAATTGAACATGGAAGATAGCTGCTGGCAGATAGAAGAGACGACACCCCAAAAACCACTGCTACCAGAGAAACCGGAGGCCATGAACCCAAAAATCATGCCTGGGATCATCAAAAAGCTACTTGCGAAAATGATAGGCATGACGCCTGCCTGATTGATCTTTAGCGGCAAGAATTGTTTAGTTCCACCAAACACTCGACGACCTCGAACGTGCTTGGCACTCTGCATCTGAATACGCCGCTGTGCCATGGTGATGAACACCACGCCGAAGACCACCGCAATGAACAGTCCCGCCAACACTACCAATACGTCTGGACCGATGGTGTTCCCACCGTTGCCACTGAGGGAACTGGAAACGTTCTGCCGCAAGTCCCATAGGGCTTTGGGCATTTGTGCCAAAATACCGGCCATGATCAGCAGCGAAATTCCATTGCCGATCCCGTATTCGTCGATCTGCTCACCCAGCCACATCAAAAACATGGAACCGGCTGTCATGATCATGACTGACGTGATCTGCCAACCGAACGACAGAGTACTTGAGTTCACGCCAAAGAACTGAGACGACACGGTCGAATCGAGTGGACCATTGACAGTAAAGCTCAGGTACACCCAGCTTTGCAGCACGCAAATGATGACCGTCAGGTAACGCGTGTATTCGTTGATTTTCTTGCGGCCGGCCGCACCTTCTTTTCGCAAATCCTCGATCGGTTTCCAAACCGTACCGAGCAACTGGAAAATGATGGATGCTGAGATGTATGGGGCTAGCCCCAAGCCGAAGATCGTTAGGCTACGGAGGTCCGTCGCCGAAAACACCGCCACCTTGTCCATGAAATTCTTCAATTCGCCTGTAACGGCGAGATCCGAATCCAACACGGGCAAACGGACGTGGTATCCGATCCGATACACCGCCAACAGGAAAAGCGTCAGCAAGATCTTCTGACGTAGTTCCGGAATGGAAAAAATCACTCTCAATTTTTCAAACATCTTGCGACTGTCCTATCGTACGCAAATTCGAATAATCCACCCACAAATGCAAGTGGCCGACTGCGCTTTCAACGCTCAGTCGGCCACCATTGTTCCTTAATCCAACGCGAGTGCCTAGGCCTTGGACTTTAATTCCGCGACACGTTGCTTGGGCGTTCGCTTCGCCGCAACCACTAGGACAGTACCACCGGCTGCCTCAATCTTCTGCCGGGCAGATCCACTGATGCGTGTCACGACAAAGTGAAGACTCTTGGTGACATCACCGTCGCCGAGGATTTTCAACTCGTCGAATCGCACTTTGATCAGCCCTTTGTGCCGAATGGCCGACGAAGTGACTTCTTCACCGGCTGCGAACGCAGCATCGATCACGCCAACATTCACACCGACTACCGTAACGGCAAATCGATTGTGGAATCCTCGCTTCGGAACCCGCATGTAGATCGGCGTATCACTGCCGCTAAACATTGGGTGCCGGCTGTAACCACTTCGCGATTTGTGACCATCGCGGCCACGACCCGAGGTCTTGCCCGTTCCGCTACCCACACCACGGCCGATTCGCTTGCGTGGACGGTTCTTGACAATGCCTTCGTTGATATCATCCAATTTCATGACAGACTCACACCCCGTAAGCGTTCTACGTCTTCCCGGGTTCGCAACTGAGACAGAGCATCAAATGTTGCTTTGATGAGCACTGTTGGGTTGTTGGACCGGAAACTCTTGGTCAAAATATCTTGAATACCCAAGGCTTCGCAAACCGAACGTACGGCTTGACCAGCAATGATGCCTGTACCAGGGCTCGCAGGAATCAGCAGTACGTGAGCCGCACCGAATCGCCCCGTCACCTTATGGGGAATTGTCCCGTTGATGATCGGGACTTGAATCATGGAGCGCCCGGCCGCCTTTTGAGCCTTGGCTACGCTTGGGGGCACTTCGTTCGCTTTGCCATATCCATAACCAGCCTTACCGCGACCATCACCCACGACAACGAGTGCCGCAAAGCTGAATCGACGGCCCCCTTTGACCACCGCGGCACACCGCTTGATCTTGAGGACACGGTCGATTTGGGAATCGCCCTGGTTGGATTCACCTGATGAGTTACCGGCGTTTTTTTTCGGTGCCAAGATTAAAACTCGAGTCCAGCTTCGCGAGCGGCGTCAGCAAAAGCTGCCACACGTCCGTGATACTTGTAAGGGCCACGATCGAACGAAACTACCTTAACGCCTGCTTGGATGGCCCGCTCGGCCAGGATCTTTCCGAGCTTGGTGGCTGCTTCGCAATTGCCACCATAGCCAACCTGACCCTTGAGCGATTTCTCGGAGGAGAAGACCGACACGATCGTTTTGCCCGACGCGTCATCGATCACCTGACATCCGAAACGCTGAAGCGAACGGTAAACGCACAATCGCGGACGCTCCGGCGTACCGCGTACCCGTTTACGAACGCGGAATGCGCGTCGCTCACGCTGACCATCGACAACCTTGCGAATGTCCACCTTGGTAACCTCTGCCTAAATTCCAAACCAAAATCTGTATGAATTGACCCGACTCGATCCGAGAACGAATTCTCCCGAATCCAGCTTAGGTAGCGCTCTTGCCCGGCTTGAGCTTGATCTGTTCGCCCACGTAGCGAACACCCTTGCCCTTGTACGGTTCCGGCTTGCGGAGCGAACGCACGTGTGCAGCAAACTGCCCTACCGCCTGTTTGTCACAGCCAGAAACATTGACATGCGTCTGATCGGGGCAAACCACGGTCAAGTTCTCGGGGATCGGAACCTGAAGTTCGTTGGCGAAGCCAACTCGCATGTTCAATGCCTTGCCCTTGATCGAAACCACATAGCCAACACCGATGACTTCTAGTTTCTTCTCGTAGCCGTTCTTGACTCCAAAAATCATATTGTGGACCAACGCTCTCGTCAAACCGTGCAATGCACGGGACTCACGAGCGTCAGAATCTCGCTCCACAATCAATTCCTTGTTGTCTTCAGCGAACCGAACACTTACCTGTTCTCGGTGCGTGAAGCTCAGCTTCCCTTTTGGGCCTTCCACCTGGACGGTTTGCCCATCGATCACAACCTTCACCCCATCCAACACGGGGATCGGCTTCTTTCCAATTCGCGACATGATTCAATCAATCTGTGTGCATATAAGGAATGTATGGCTCAGGACCACTACCGTCCCGCCAGTCTTCCGACGCCAGCGACCGCCGCTAGCAAACTTCCGCAAGGACTTCTCCGCCCAATTTGTGCTGTCGGGCTTCCCGATCACTGAACACTCCTTGCGACGTACTGACGATCGAGATACCCAGTCCGTTCAAAACGGGCTTGAGTTCCGCGCTCTTCGCATAAACCCGTCGACCGGGTTTGCTAACCCGCTTGATGGTTTGAATGATTCGCTCGCCATTCGGGCCGTACTTCAATTCTATGCGAAGCATCTTGGCCGGTTGGGCTTCGATCTCTGCATA
Source organism: Pirellula sp. (assembly GCA_041752005.1). Classification (GTDB taxonomy): domain Bacteria; phylum Planctomycetota; class Planctomycetia; order Pirellulales; family Pirellulaceae; genus JBKCUI01. The sequence continues at coordinate 105,542 of JBGSHV010000023.1, forward strand.
GTCCCAGATGTATCCTTCACGCTTCAACACATCCGCGACGTTTTTGCGAAACCCTGACAAGGGTACATCTACAAAAGGTCGTTCGATGCGGATCGCGTTTCGGATCCGGGTCAACATATCTGCAATCGGGTCATTGATCATTGTTTGGTTGCCCCACCCTTACCAGCTTGATTTCCGAACACCAGGAATCAGACCTTTGTCAGCCAATTGGCGGAAACAGATCCTACAAATGCTAAATTTACGGTACACGGCTCGCGGTCGCCCGCAAAGCTTGCAACGGTTTTCTCGACGAGTCGAAAACTTAGGCTCGCGATTCGCTTTCGCGATCTTGCTTTTGCTTGCCACTGGTACATTCTTCCGATCAAAACAAAGAAACTGGATGACTTCGCGTACGTGTCAGCGATGCAATCGCTAAGCAGACTTCTTCTTCGGAGCCCGGAAGGGCATCCCGAACATTTCCAACAATCGACGGCCGTCATCGTTGCTACGAGCAGTCGTCACAATAACGATATTCATGCCCTGAGCCTTAGCGTACTTGTCGCCGTTAAGCTCGGGGAACACCAACCATTCATTGAGCCCCATCGAGTAATTGCCTTGACCGTCGAAAGCGGTTCGACTCACGCCGCGAAAGTCGCGAACGCGAGGAAGAACGATGCTGATCAATCGATCGAGGAATTCGTACATGCGTTCGCCGCGAAGTGTCACTTTGCAACCGATCGCAACGCCTTCGCGGAGCTTGAACCCAGCGATGGAATTTCGAGCCAACGTCAACACAGGACGCTGCCCGGAGATCTCGCCCATCGCATCGGCTGCCAACTCCAGGAACTTCTTGTCCTGCATGGCCTCACCCACCCCCATATTGATAGAGATCTTCTCGATCTTTGGGATAGCGAAAACGTTCTTGATCCCGAGCTCTTCGCCGAGTTGTTTTTGGATGTTTTCCAGATAATGCTGTTGCAGTCGCGATGCCATACGATTCGAGCCCCCAAGGCCCTCTTATTTATGTTATTAAGGTTTCCGATTTCCAACGCGTCCGCGGCGTTACTTTGCCGTTTTGGCGTTTCCCACCCGTGGTGGAGCTACAACACTGATCGTTACTCCCGATCGCTTGCTGTATCGCTCCTTGGTTCCGTCTTCCAAGAACCGCACCCCGATCTTCGTCGGCTTGTCCGTTTTCGGACACACAAACATGACCTTGGAAATGCTCATGGAAGCTTCCTTCGACAATCGTCCACCCTGCGGGTTCCGCTGCGAACGCTTGACGTGCTTGAACACTCGGTTGAGTCCTTCGACCATGACCCTACCGCGATCGCGATCGACGACCAGCACCTTGCCGCGCTGCCCTTTGTCACGACCCGATATGACTTCGACGATGTCATTGACTTTGATCAACATCACACAACCTCACTCGCCAATGAGACAATCTTCGTAAAACTCTTTTCTCGCAGCTCGCGAGCAACCGCCCCGAAAATCCGAGTTCCGCGGGGGTTGTTGTCTTTGTCGACCAGCACGACAGCGTTGCTGTCGAACCGGACGTAACTTCCATCCTGTCGACGAGTCGGCTGCGCCGTACGCACGATGACGCCACGGACCACAGCCTTCTTTTTGACTTCGCTGCCCGGAATCACACTTTTGACTGAGCAGATGATCACGTCGCCCAAACCTGCGTAGCGGCGACGCGTACCACCCAACACCTTGATGCACATCACTTCGCGTGCACCGGTATTGTCTGCAACCTGCAATCGTGTTTCTTGTTGAATCATTGAACTGAACTTTCAAACCGTAATAAGACGTCCGAGCCTGATCTGGACGAAGCCAACGTGTGTTCGCAAATAGTCTCAGACCGCAGCGGTTTCGTTCCGGAGCGCCGCGAGGTCCACTTCGCGATTCTTTTCGAGGACCCGAATCAAACGCCATCGCTTGAGTTTGGAGAGCGGTCGCGATTCTTCAATCTCTACCTTGTCCCCGACACGCGATTCGTTCGCTTCGTCATGAACATGGCATACCGTCTTGCGACGAACGATTTTTGAATACTTCGGGTGCCGAACGAAACGCTCGATTTCGACGCGTCGCGATTTGTTCATCCGATCGCTCTTGACAACCCCAATCAATATTCGCCGTGCCATACTCTTTCCCTTGCCCCTTGATACCGCTTAGTCGCGTTGGTTAATTCTTGGTCGCCGACTCGCGTTCGGTCTGAATGGTCTTCACCCGAGCGATCAACCGTCGGTTCTTACGCTTCTGACTGGGCACGTCGACGCGGTCTGTCTGCGATTGCAAGCGCAATCGAAACATGGTCTCAGCGGCCTCGACGGACGTAAGTTCCAATTGCTCATCGCTCATTTCCCGAAGTTCGGATGCCTTCATCGTTCTACTCCCCAACCCTTGATCACTCGAGATCCCTAATTCCAACACGACTGACCCATGAGTGCCAATCGTCGAAACGCACGACCTATGCAGGCCGACGTCGTACCAGTCTCACTCGAAGCGGCATTTTAGCTGCCAATCGAGCGAAACAAACTTTTGCTTGTTGTTCGGAAACACCTGCAAGCTCGTACAGGATTGTTCCAGGTTTAACCACCGCCACCCAGTATTCCGGTTCCCCTTTCCCCTTACCCATTCGGGTTTCAAGGGGTTTGGACGAAATCGGCTTATCCGGGAAAATTCGGATGTACAATCGGCCTTCACCGCGGACATATTGGTTCGCAGCGATACGACCCGCTTCGATCGTTTGGGCTCGGATCCACCCGCCTTGAAGGCATTGTAGACCCCAGTCACCGAACACGACCTTATTGCCGCGGGTCGCATTACCTTTTATACGACCTCTTTGGCTTTTTCGGTGCTTGACCCGCTTGGGCATCAGCGCCATCGTTTGAATCTCCTGCGTACGAACCTTGATTTACCCAGACCTGGACTCCGATATTCCCCTGAGGGGTCGCAGCCTCAGCAAACCCATAACTGATCTTTGCTTGAATGGTGCTCAACGGCACCGCTCCCGCGTTTGCCTTCTCGCAGCGTGCCATTTCGGCCCCGCCCAATCGACCCGACAATTGAATCTTGATACCCTTGGCCCCCGAATCCATCGCCGTTTCAATCGAACGCTTCATCGTCCGACGGAAACTAGCACGCTTGGCCAACTGCTTTGCAATGTCTTCCGAAATCAACTGAGCCTGAATCTCGGGGCGATAAACTTCCTCGACCTTCAGATTGACGCGACGTCCAATCAGGTTCTGCAGTTCTTCCTGCAAGACCTCAATCTCCGTCCCCTTCTTTCCGATGATCAAGCCTGGTTTGGCCACGAACACGAGCAAACGCACTTCGTCGCGTGTCCGCTCAATTTCAATTCGGTCGATTCCCGCTTCGCGATAAGATGACTTCGTCGGATGAAACTTGATGAATTTACGGATCTTTTGATCCTCCACCAACAACTCGCCGAACTCTTTCTTGCTCGCGTACCAACGGCTCTTCCAGCCCATTACGATGCCGGTACGAAAACCAATTGGGTTAACCTTCTGTCCCATAGTCTGTTTCTTCCTACAGTTCTTCCAACCGCTTAAGTTCGACTGAAATGTGACTCGTTCGCTTCAGGATCGTAAACGCTTGCCCTCGCGACCGCGGTTGAAACCGCTTGATCATTGGACCACCGTCAACACGGGCGTCGGTAACTACCAACTCCTCGATGCTGTAGGCACGCCCTCCGTTTTGATCCGTATCTTGAGCGCTACCAACCGCACTCTTGATAACTTTTTCCAACATGCGAGCACCGCGGTGAGGCTGGTACCGCAATAGATCCAGCGCTTCATCAGCGAACTTGCCACGCACCAAATCTGCCAGCGGTCGCACCTTTCTGGCGCTGATCCGTGCATGACGATGTATTGATCGATAACCCATGGAACCAAACCCCACTCTCAACCCAGTTACTTCTTGCCGCCCTTGCCACCATGGCCGCGGAAAGTCCGCGTCGGCGCAAACTCACCGAGCTTATGTCCAACCATATCTTCAGTAACGAAAACCCTAAGGTGCGTTTTGCCGTTGTGCACCATGAAGGTCGCACCCACGAACTCAGGCACAATCGTGCATCGCCTCGCCCAGGTCGTAATGGCCTGAACATTGTTGGTTTCCCGCGCCTTGATCAGCTTGGAAAACAATTTCGGATCCACGTATGGACCTTTTTTTGTCGATCGTCCCATCGTTACTCTCGCCTTATTGCGATCTGTTCCAAGTTGGTAGCACCTGAGCTACCGTAATAGCCTAAACCACTATCTAAGTTTCAACTGACCATTCCGTACCGACTTGCGTCGACGAATGATGGCTGAGTTACTCGGCTTCCGCCGACGTCGAGTGAATCCACCCTTCGCCAACTTGCCGGTCGGGCTGACCGGATGCCGTCCACCCTTGGTTCTACCTTCACCACCACCGTGCGGGTGATCGATCGGGTTCATGGCCGTTCCGCGTACGTGCGGCCTCTTCCCCTTCCATCGGTTACGACCCGCTTTGCCAATGCGAATTGAGTCGTGTTCACTGTTCGACATCTTGCCGATCGTCGCGCGTCCTTGACTCGGTACACGGCGAACTTCACCGCTTGGCAACTGCAGCTGAGCCCAACTGCCTTCGCGAGCCATCAAGACCGCTGATGAACCAGCAGACCTGCACAAAGCAGCTCCACGTCCCGGTGTCATCTCGATGCAGCAGACCTCCATCCCGGCTGGAATGTTCTTCATAGGCAGGCAATTTCCAACCGTCGGGGTCGCTTCCGGCCCGTTGTGGATGACATCGCCCTTCTTCAACCCATCGACCGCAAGCACGTATCTCTTCTCGCCGTCAGCGTAGTTGAGCAATGCAATTCGCGTACTTCGGTTAGGATCGTACTGAATCGAATCAACCGTGGCTGGCACTCCATCCTTAAGGCGACGAAAGTCGACGATGCGGTACATCCGTTTGTGACCACCGCCGCGATGCCGCGAGGTGATAAAACCTTGGTTGTTCCGCCCGCCCTTGCGCTTGAATCGCTTAAGCAACGACTTCTCAGGCACCGCACCTTTGGTCAGTTCCGCGAAATCGCTAACCGACGAGTTTCGGCGTCCGGGGGACGTTGGTTTGTATACTCGAATTCCCATGAATTTCGTTCCTGTTACTCGTGTTCCAGCCTGCTCGCGATGAATCCATTACCGACTAGAAGAAGTCGATTTTGTACTCACCACCCAGCTTGACGATCGCTTTCTTCCATGCCTTGGTAACGCCTGCCTTGGAGCGGTACCGACGGGCCTTGCCCAGCCGATTCTGCGTGGCCACAGCGATCACCTTGACGTTGAAAAGTTCTTCAATCGCACTTTTGATTTGTGTCTTCGTGGCTAAGGGGCTGACCTGAAACGCATACCGGTTCTGCCGAGTCGCCTTGTGCACACCCTTCTCCGTCACCAGCGGTCGGTAAACGATCTGGTGCGGAGTCAATTCCATCTTCGTTTTTGGAGCTTGTTTTGCCATGTTCGTCCCTTACGCCGTTGCTCGTGATTTGATCAAGTCCAAGGCTTCTTTTGTAACCACCAGCTTGCGAGGACGCAGAATGGTCAACGCATTCAGATCACTCACGGGAGTTACCGTCAAACCTTCGATGTTCCGACCACTCAAATACACGTTGCGATCCACTGCCGCAGTCGCCAACGTCTTCGACACACCTTCGATCCCCAACGCCTTGAAGGCCGAAGCCAACACCTTGGTTCGCGGAGCGTCCATTGCCAACCGATCTATGACAATCACCGAACCAGCGGAAATCTTTGCAGCAATCGCCATACGCGTCGCACCTTGAACCGCCTTGCGAGGCAGTCGGTAATAGTACGATCGCGGTTGTCGAGAATTCGCATGACCACCACCGCGTCGGACCGGCGTGCGTTTTGCACCCATCCGAGCGTTCCCTGTTCCTTTTTGCTTATAAATCTTCTTAGTCGAACCCGAAACTTCGCCGCGCGACTTTGTTTTATTGCTGCCTTGGCGATTGTTCGCCAAGTACATAACGACGACGTCGTGGAGCAACTGCTTGCTCACCTTCGGCGCAATCGCTTGCGGATCGATTTCGTATTCGCCGACTTTATTGCCGGCCATGTCGTATACAGGGAGATTCACCATCACAAACCTATTCGTTCTCGCTCGAACCCAACCAAGCAGACACCCAAGAGAAACCCGATCGGACTAACCGACCATGTTCGTCTCCAAGACAATCACATACCCGCCCGCTGGACCAGGCACTGCGCCTTTCACCATCAATAAATTCTTCTCGGCGTCCACCCGAACCACCTTCAGGTTACGCATCGTTACACGGTCCACGCCGTAGTGACCCGCCATGCGAGTCCCCTTGCGAATACGGCCAGGATAAGTTCCTGCAGACGTACCACCAGCATGCCTATGAACTTTTTTCACGCCGTGCGTAGCACGCTGACCGGCAAAATTATGTCGCTTCATCCAACCCGAAAACCCACAGCCCTTGCTGGTTCCGGTGACATCCACTGACTTCACGCCCTCGAGAGCAGACACGAGGATCTGCGATCCAACCGCGTACTCACCCGACCCGCGAAGCTCACGCACGAACCGCTTTGGCTCGCAATCCGCCTTAGAAGAAACCGCCACACCGGCAGCCTTCAAACGATCCGATCGCTTGGAAGAAATCGGGGCCACATGCCCACGCTCCGAGCGACTCGCCAACCGGCGGGGCTTGTCTAGAAAGCCCAACTGCACGGCATCATAACCATCGCGACCCACGGTCTTGACCTGCAATACATTGCACGGACCAGCCTCAATGACCGTTACCGGTACAATGCGCCCATCCTGCTCGAAAATCTGTGTCATTCCGACCTTGCGGCCGAGTATACCTAATCTCATGGTCAAATTCCGTACTCGCTTGCTTTGCAGGACTCACCGAAAAACCCCCACCAGGAGGCCATGGACCGCACACATGCAGCCCTATCGATGGTTACCCGCAAGACTTCCAAACCATACAAAGGAAACCCACTTGGATAAACTAAAAAACTACCGGGACGTCGCTTTGATCTTAATATCTACACCCGCAGGCAGACTCAACTTGTTCAGAGCCTCAATGGTTCGCGCCGTCGCTTGCTTAATGTCGATCAGACGCTTGTGCGTACGGATCTCAAACTGCTGACGAGCTTTTTTGTCGATGTGCGGACCAGAAAGAACGGTGTACCGCTCGATCCGGGTCGGCAAGGGGATTGGACCGTGCACTTCGGAGTGTGTCCGCTTGGCGGTCTCCACAATCTCCAATGCGCTTTGATCCAAGACCGCATGGTCATAGGCTTCCATTCGAATTCGTATGACTTCGTGCGATCCAGACACCGTGCGACCCAACCCTTCGAAAAACTACTCCTCAACGTGCGATTCCGTTGAAATCACACCCTACAAGTCCCTGCGGCGACCGCGGGACGCAAGAGGATAGGGATGGGGATGCAGGTCGTCAACTGCAAATGAAATATTTCGAATCCCCAACCAAATTTTTTTGATTGATCCACGTCAAGAATCCCAGCTAGCAATTCGAATTCTGGTGCAAATCGCTGAGCAAAACGAACTTAGTTGCATCAGTAGCCGACGGCAAAAGCAACGTGTCAACACGAGAAAACCGCGGCGAATTTATCCGCAAAGATTCTCTTTCAAGCGGATGCGCACAGTACCGCGAAGTTATTGAACGCGTTCCTACAGAATTCAAACCCAGAATGGACGATCCCCGCCCGAGAGGAGGATCATCCACAGTTGTGTACGAGCGGCTTGCAAAAAGACACTCTAATCTGGCAGTTGAACTTCGTTAAAACACGAATGGCTGGTAAGACGAATTAGTTGGAAGACGAAGTCGTGTTGCCACCACTCGCACCGCCACCACCTCCACCTCCGGCGCCACCAAAGCCTGGCCCACCGGTTCGACCGCCGCCACCGCTGCCGCCGAAGCCCGGACCGCCTCCACCTCCCGCCGCGCCACCATAACCCGTGCCGCCGCCATCAAGCCGCAGAGGGCCTCCCAACGGACCGACCGCCGTTTTATCCGGCTCATGGTGCATGCCATAGCCTGTGAAATCATCGAATTCCCGCATAACGATCAAACGACTCGAAATCGGATCGAAGACGCACGCTGCACTACCTGACTTCAGATTCGGGTCCTTGGGGACCTTCGACTCCAGCGGCAAGTACCCATCCAAATCGATGACTGTGGCTAACTCCTTGGTCTCCCGCTGATCCAAATTCTTGATCAGTTTGGAAATTGGGTGGATGATTTCGAAGGGTGCTTCGCGGCCCGCATCTCGATTCGGAAGGCCGAAAACATATCCTCGAACGACTTGATCTTTGCGAGGAATGAAGATCGCATTTACCGCATCCCATTCCGTCACCAGCATATCTGCTCTCGGACTAGAGGCTTCGTAAGGTTTGCTATCACGGTCGTAGCTGTAAACCATTTTTGGCTCACCCAAATAACCCTCCATCACGCGAATCGTGGAAATTGGTGGGGATGCTTCCGACCACGCGGTCGCACGGGAAGATTTGCGTTGGAAAGGCGTCTTGCTATCACCAGCTCGATGAACGGCGACTTCTTTTTGCTCTTTATCCAACAGCTCTTGCACACGTTTCAGGGTACCAGATGCAACATCGAGCAGACTGGATCGAGGCTGAATGGAGGCTGCTTCGGGGAAGTTTGGATCGTACATCAGCAACCGCACGCGGTATCGATACACACGATTGGCCTTGGCCTCGAAATCATAAAATCGCACGGCTTTGTATCTAGTCGAAGGTAGTTCCTTTGGCGTTTCCGCAGTGGGCGCGATGATGCTGGTGTTGCCACCATAACCTGGTGGCATACTGCCACCGCCACTGCCCCCGCCGTAGCCTGGAGGCATGCCACCGCCACCGCCGTAGCCCGGAGGCATGCCACCACCCGAACCTCCTCCATAGCCCGGAGGGGCTCCGCCACCACCGTAGCCCGGGGGCATCGCACCGCCTGCACCGCCACCGCCATAACCTGGGGGCGGTCCTCCGCCTCCATAGCCTGGAGGGGCACCGGAGCCAGCGCCCATGCCACCCATGAGACCACCGCCAAAACCCCCACTCCCAGAGCCTTCTTCATCTCCGCCAGAGCCTCCCAAAGGCGGGCCGGATCGTACAATCCCTTCGCCTACCTTAGGAATCTCGGAGTGGACCGCAAACTTGCGGTAGTCCTTCAAAAGAACAGGTGGAATGGGCATCGTCAAATTGTTCATGGTCCAGTCTGCAGCACAGACTTCGGGGTTGACCCCAAGCCATGAAGACTTCGAACGCTCTTTGAGAATCTCCGAACCGGCGTTGGGCAAGTGTTCCCAATCGGACTCCGCTACTGCTTTGCTAGGATCATCGGTCACGTCCACCCGCTCGACTTCAAAGCCAAGGTAGTTGGGTGTATCTCGGCCTGGCATGATGCTCCCTGCTCGCCCCAGTTTGGTCCGGTACTCAGCCTCCAAATCTCCGTGGGGCGCCAAAGCCAAAACCGACACAAAGCCAATATCGCGCGCTCCAATCACTTTTCGCTTGTCCGATGGAGGAGCAAGCGTATGGGCTGGAAATCCACGGTCGTACCCCTGGGCTAAATAACGTTTGGCATCCGGACTCGCGTTCGGGCCTCCGCCACCGAATCCAGGTGGCATTCCTCCGCCTGCACCGCCACCGTAACCAGGAGGGGCTCCGCCTCCGCCACCGGGATAACCACCGCGACCTTTGGGTGGATCTTTTTTAGGCTCTTCCTTGACCTTGGCATCGGGCAACTTGTTCAGGTAATCGACGACAGCCGTGTGTTGCGGGGTGTTGCTACTGATCACGATTGGGCCGTAGAAAAACTTGGGCTCCAAGCGAATCGGGGCCAAAACATCGGGATCGACCCTCTTTTCTCGCATTTGGTTCGAGTCGCCGGGATCAATCCCCAAAGCAATTGGCACAGAAGGACGTGTTGATTCGACTGCCCTCGCAGCGTAGCTGACGTCGGTAATCCCCTTGACTCTCGCCTCTTCGTTTTTGATCGACTCCCAGTGGTTCTCGGCGATCTGACGCAGCGTTTCATTGGAACGCTTGCTCAAGACCTCTGGATCTTTTTGATTGTCAAACGAGCGAGTTGTCGCCCCCAAATAGATGAGGCCGATCGCCAAGATAGCGATAAGCCCGAACACGAATTTCTCGGCATGGAAGAGCATGAACTCTTGTGCGTTGAACCCCCCTCTCGATGTGGACTTGGACGGCTTCGGTGCCTTGGCCGGTCGGTCCCCTTTTTTCTTTCCAAACATCGCGATCACCCTTCCCAAGCTGGCTGCGTTGCGTTCATTCGTTGATTGAGCGATTGGACCGGGGACGTTTCTATCCCCGGCGCCAAGTGACAGTCCTTATCGATGAACTGACCTTGCCTCGAGCGTTCGACGGTTAAGAACCGCCACCGCTGTCCGTCGAAGTCCCCCCTACGCCCGGCGGCGCGGCTCCCGGTTGGGAGGTCGCTGCATCGGGCGGAGCCGAGCCTCCTCCAGGTGGATCGATCGCTGGATTCGCAGGTTGCGCCGGAACGTTCGGGTCTGCACCAGGTACTTCGCCCGCCGGTGGCGAAGTCGTTTCGGTCTCTGTTCCCGCAGCGGGTGGGTCGATAACGGGTGGCGGTTCCGTTCCTGGTCCAACAGCATCGTTGGATGCAGGGGGCGTCGCGCCCTCGGCGGTCGCATTGCCACCCGTAGCACCCGCTTCCGCAGCGGGAGGAGTTGCCGCCGCTGGCGGTACGGCTGCCGTAGGCGCCGGAATGGTCACGGCCGCATTGGTGCCGCTCAAGTTCGCAGGGGGGTTGAACAGATAGATCAAACCATAGATCTCGATCGATGTCTCCCCTCCCGCTAGATCGTTTGCAGCAGGCCCTGCATTGCCCGTTCCGCTGGTGGGCATTTCTTCGTTCATGGATCCCGCACCACCTCCACCGGCACCGCCGAACGAGGGTTTGTTGCCACCACTCATACTGGACGAACCGGCTGCGGACGCGGTATCTGGAGCTGGATCCGTGTTGTAACGCACCTGGATGACCTCAAGCACCATTTTTCCGTTGCCACATTCGGTGATTAGCCGGCCGAAACGCTCATCGACTTTGAGACGCATACGAACTGGGATCCGCTTGGCGACTGCATTCACGGCATCCGTTGCGTTCTGAAGCTTCATCGCGGCTCGCAACTGAGCCCCAGTCAAAGGTTTGAAGTTGACATCAAGATACCTGCCATCTGCGGGATCGATCTGAACGGCTGCTCGCACGGCGTTCGCAGTCTCACTACCACGTCCGCCCCCAGGTCCACCCGAGCCACCGTAACCCGAGGGCATCCCCCCGCCACCGCCACCGGAGTAGCCGGTCGGAGGTCCGCCGCCGCCGTAAGGACTGCCACCGCCTTGCGCCCCGGCCGCACCCTCTTGCCAAAGCGCTCCCGCATCGCGACTGGCTCTGGAGCCGGTCCGAATCCATTCAATCTCTTTGACGATCGCTTGAAAATTCTCATTTGCGCCAGCATTCGTTTTGGCGATGATATCCATCAAACCGCGCAGAATCCAAATATCCTCCTGGGCATAGTAAATCTCATAAATCGTGGGGGGCGATGGCCTTGAAAACCATGGCATGACTGCCGTCGCCAAATCTTTCTGCGAAACCTCGGTCCAACGCACCAAATCCCGAGAATCAAACGCGGACTTGGCAGCGTTGAAACCCGGCGGAGCAAATCCACCCGCACCACCCGGAGGCGCAAACCCACCAGGGGCGCTCGTCGCGGTGCCCTCCAAATCAAACTTCCAAGAGCTGCCGATCATTTGGGCCAACTTCGGAAACTCAGGCTCGATGTAGTTCCGGTACACCTTGCGATCGTTTTCGGTGATCGAACTCAAGCGAGTTTCTTTGTCCAATGCCTCAGGAATTGGGGAGGGCAAAGGAAAAGGGACCATTTTCTCAAACGGCCTAAGATTGTCGAATATTTCGTGCGTTCGAGGTTCGCGAAAGGCTTCCATGGGCCAGGTTAGCAGCCCTTTTTGGCGGTCGTATTGGAACTCCCAAGCCCGATCGACGTCCTCCTGCAAGCCCATGAGACGTTTATCCATCTCCTTTTGAGAGTGCGTGTTGGGATGCGTCGTGGCCTTGTTGCTGACCTCACTGATCTTGCTAAACGAAGATTCAAGGGCTGTTATTCGGCTTTTGATCGATTCGTCCAAACTCGACTTGGTGAGGTAGAAGACAACCGACGAAAGAATCAGCAGCAACCCGCTGATAATCCAGAAGGAATACTTCGAAACCACTTTCATGTACCGTTTCAGATCTTCCATCGCATGATCCTCTTATTCTCAATCGTCGTCGTTTGGAAAGAAATTGTTATTCGCCGGAGCAACCGGTGCCGCTGGGACCGCGGCAGATGCGGCCGGCCCAGTGGCGTTGGCCATATCACCTGGTTTCCAAGCGAATTGCACCACGAAATCGAATCTTGGAGCTTCGAAGTCGGGCATAACCAATTTGCCCGAATCATCTTTGATGGGATCCCCGAACTTGAACGCCGCCGCTGCTCCCGAACCGCTGGGAGGAGGTGCAGCACCGGTTTCGGACATGTCTTCGCTCATCGAACCTGCGCCACCACCGCTGCCGCCAAACCCCGGCTTTCCTCCACCGCCGAAACTCGACCCAGCGGAATTCCCCGTACCGCTGGCTGGGTTCAGCAGCCCGCGCTCGACGAGCAAACGCGTGTACTCAGGGTTGGGCATACGAAAGGTGTAATTCGGTTTGGAGTTTTTATTCAGTAACACAGGGCGACGTATTCCGAGATCGTACATACTGACCTCCCGGACCTCTCCTGGCTGCGAATCGGGCAAGCGGACCGAGCCATTCTCCAGGAAGTTGATCAAGAATTTGGCGACGTGCGCGGAGCCTTCAAGCCCCTTTTTGTCCATGCCGTTGAAGAAGTGATACCCGCGGATTTCAACAATCCAACCCGGACCGGTCGGATCCGGATTCTTGTCGGCGGGCCGCTCGACGATCTCACAACCCAACTGCTTGCGGACCTGCAAGTGGTCCAAGTAATTCTGCTTGATATCCGGCTTGTACCACGTTGCCAAATTGTCTCGATAAACTTGGTCAACTTTCGTCACATGGAAATCTTGCCGGTCTTTGTACGGCAGCTCGGCCGCCGTTTTGTCCATCAACGCCTCGTCCCGATTCAGGGCCGCTTCGATGGCTTTGTAAAGTTCCAAGCACATCATCCGTCGCTCGGCACCTTTGCTGACCTCAATTCCAACGTTTTTGTACAAATTGAGTTTGCCTTTGACCGCCGTATCCTTAGCAAATTCATCCTGAGACAACTTGCTGGCGTTGGTCACCGCAGACTCCGCCGTCGACCAAATCTCTGGTCGAACCGGCCGATAAACTTGTCCGAGCATCGCATGGTGCGAAACCATTCCGACCAGCAATAAGGACAGCGCACCGACCGCCCAAGGTTTCTTCATTCGAACCACGCGATCGAGCACGATATCCCGTGGGAGCAGATTGGTCCGCATCGGGCCTTGGTTGAGCATCTGCAAGCAGAGCCCATACACAACCCCGAACGCAGCCGCGTTCTCCTTGTACGGCTGAGCCCCGAGGACTTCTTGGCCTGTCAACTTCGAGAACTTATCGTAGAGCTCCACTTCCATGCCCAGGTTCTTGTTCAGAAACTGCAAAAGCCCAGGCATTTTGGCAGTATTCCCCATGACCAGCATGTTCTCCAACTCGCTCTTTTTGTTCAGCGATTTGAAGAAATTGAGGGAGCGTTGGATCTCGGTCACCATGTCATTGAAGACCGGTCGCATGGCTTGAAACACCAACTTGGGATCGTCGGCTTGCATGGCATTCCGCTTGACATGCTCCGCTTTGGCAAACGTGAGTTTCAATTCCTTCGTCAATTGGCGGGTGAAGTGATTGCCGCCAATCGGGATGCTGCGTTGCCAAACGCGGAAACCGTTGGTAACAACCAAGTCACTCGCATCGGTTCCTATCGACAAAATGACCGTGCTTTTGGGCGGGTGTTCGGGGTCGAATGCATCATTGGCCAACGATTGCGAGAACCGCTCTAGGGTGACCATGTTGTAAATGCTGATGGGAGCCAGCTGGACTAAATCGATGTCCATGCCCTTTTCACGGAACGGTTTGAGCGCCCGAAAGACTGCCTCTTTCTTCATTGCGAACAGACCGACCTCGCTCTCGAGAGCATAGCCGTCCTCGATTTGAGCACCTTCCATCTGCTGGAAGTCCCAAATCACGTCGTTGAGATCGAACGGAATCTGCTGCTTAGCCTCGTACTTGACAATGTCCGCGATTTTCTTGACTTCAACCGGTGGCGGCTTGAAGAACTTCGCCAAACCACTTTGACCGGGGACACTCACGCCGATCTTAATATTCCCTTTCAAATCATTGCGTGAAACGAACTGCTCAAGGGCATCGGCAACCAGCTTTTCTGGCTCGGCCTCGGGTTGCGACAAGATCTTCGGGTATTCAACGAAGTCAAACGTGTCCGCGACAACGGTATCTCCCTCGACATGGCAGCGCAGTGCCTTGAGCGAGCTCTGCCCAATCTCGATGCCCCAAACATGCTGCAATTTCTTCGCCATCGTGCGAGCCTCCTCGTCGAACCGACCGTCGTCCAAAACATCCACGCAGTCCAAATCACCCGTGCTCGCGATGGCCCGAAAGCCCGAAAACTTCGTTGCGAGGGACGGGTCCTGGTCCTCCCTTCATTCCCTAAGCGTCGGAAGCGCTACGATCGCACCGCGATTCCTATAAGTCTTCCGCGCTTCCGCAGTGGATGACCGAATCGATGAGGACCTTAGGATGGATGAGAAGATCAGCCTAGGACAAGGACTTTGCAACATCCTTCTCCCAGTCTTAGTATGGTATCGTTCGCCCCTACGCCTGTCAAAATTTTCAAGTCGTCCTAGAAAAAATGTCCCAAAATCAAGGCCGCGGATGTCGGATCGTAGCCGCCTGAACTGGCTTTCAGGTCCCGCGTGCGTCAAAATGCATGTGCGGAGCGGTTCGTGGTTTAAGAACTGGTTCTCTGTATCGCGTGAAGGAACAAGGACGGAAAGATGCTCAAAATCTATCGGATTCGCTCTCAGCACCCAACTTGCTTGGCACAGGCAGCCCTCGCTTTGATGCTCGGTTCGGGTGCCATGGCCCAGACGGCCACGAGTGTCCCACGGATCCGCGAAACCAACGCATCGTCCCAGTTCCCAGGTGAATTGACCGCAACGGAAGTAGCATCCCTTGAGAAGCAAATCGCAGGCTGGATCGAAAAACTAGGAGATCCTAACTACGCCATGCGACTCCAAGCCCAAAGTGAGCTGGAACGCATCGGGGTCCGAGCTCTCGATCAATTGCACCGAGCCAGCTTCGATCCGAATCCGCAAGTAGCGAGCCAAGCACGATTTTTGGTTCAAAGCAACCAGTTTAATTGGGCTTGGGAAACCGATCCATTTCCAGTTCGGCGTATCTTGGAAAACTACACCACCGCAGCCCTCTACGACAAATCGACCTACATCGAACAACTCGATGCGCTTGAAAATGACGAAGGCTTGCCTGCCCTCTGTCGCTTGGTTCGCTACGAGACTCAAGGCTGTCTGGCGAAGAAAGCGGCCCTGCTGCTGATGCGTGGAAAAACCTCCATCGCAATGTCGCAAAACGAACGCCGAGCGATGATCGACACTTTAGTGAATGGGACGCTAAGCACTGCAGGCGCGTGGGTGGCACAGTACGCAGCCCAAGACTCAGAAATCGCCATCGAACCTTGGCTCAAAACCATCCAAGCCGAGCAAGAGCTGCTAGCCCGCAAGTCACCCGACACCAGCATCGAGATCCTCAATGGCCTGCGGCGGTGGGTGGTCGAACAGATCCCAAAAACAATCAGCGAACAGCGAAACAAAGCCCTCGAGTTGGCCCGATCGATCCCCGCTGATTTTGGATCCGCGGGCGCCAACCGCAACCAACAGTCCATCGAGTTTGAACAGTGGGCACTGTCGGTTGGCCTGCCCGAACTCGTTCGCGAGCAGCACGCCGAACTCTCCGAGCTGTCGTTGCTCAACCCGCGCTTCGGATACTTATTGGCCGAGAGCTATTTGCCATCCGAAGAAACCGACGCTGCACGACTCAAACCGCAGGCACCCAACACCGACAAAAATGCCGTCGCAAACGAAATCGCTGAGTTGACCTCACAACGTGTTTCCGTCGATGCCAATGGAACGCGGAAAACACCGATCGATCCTACGGAAAGTGAAAATTCCAAGCTCAATCAGCACTTGCTCGAGACCATGCAGCGGAATGCCTCCCAAGCGTTTGAACGCGCAGAAATGGGTGAGTTCTTGATTCGCAGAGGTCGATTCAATTGGGCAGAAACCGAACTGCGGCTGGCGATCAAAAACCGCGAAGACGAAGCCGAGTTTGCAACCATCCTCACGTTGACTCAACTCTCGCTCTTATTGCACGAGATGGGTCGGAACGAGGAAGCGGCAGCGTGCCTGGATAAATTCGTCGACCGTTTTGAAAAGGAGCCGATGTTTAAAGCCCAAGTCTCCGAACAAGGCGCCGATAGCTTGGTGTCGAACTACTATCTTTATCAAGGGGATCACGCCCAATCGGTCGACCGAACCGAAGAAGCGAGACAGCACTATTTGAAGTCGATCGAGCTGGCCGAAGACAACGTAGACGCCATCATCGGCATGTACCGCCTCCCCAACCAAACCGAAGAGCAGATTCTCGAACGACGCAAACTTCAACAGCGAATTTCCCTCGAGTTGCGCAGCGAAATCGATGCCCGCGAACGGGATTTGAAACGGGAAAACCCCAGATTTCAAGCCACCGAACAAAGCTCCTTGGCCAACCAAATGAACACCCTGGCTTGGCTGATCGCCAACACAGAAGGCAACTTTGAAGAAGCCCTACACCTTAGCCGGAAAGCCTGCTCACTCTCCCCCAACCGTTCTGCGTATCTCGACACACTCGCTCACTGCTACGCTGCTCTGGATCGCTACTCAGAAGCCATCGAACAGCAGCGACGGGCACTCGCTCTCGAACCGCATCAGCCCTCATTGATTGCGGCCCTCCAGCACTTCGAGGCTCAACTCGCGGCCTCTCAGAAAAAAATGGACGATGCAAAACGCTAGAGTAACTGAGTAAATTTCGACGTCGCTACTCCGCCCTCAAGCTTTTTTCACCTAGTCTTCGAGCAAGCGAATGGAATCTTGGCCGTCCCCTCGCAACAGCCCCACGCTTCGATACAAGTCAATTTTCTCTCGCGTATCTTCGATGTCCAAGTTTCGCATGGTCAATTGACCAATGCGATCGGTCGGCGTGAATTCTCCTTGACCACTCTCCATCGTTAATCGTTCCGGTTTGTATGTCAGATTCGGACTGCGCGTATCCAAAAGCGAGTAGTCATTCCCTCTGCGAAGTTCAATCACCACGGAGCCGGTCACCGCTCTGGCCACCCAGCGCTGCAGTGTTTCCCGAATCATCAACGCCTGGGAATCGAACCAACGGCCCTCGTAAAGCAGTCGCCCCAATCGACGTCCCATGTCCCGATACTGTTCAATCGTTCCTTCGTTATGTATTCCGGTCACCAATCGCTCGTATGCGATGAACAGCAGCGCCATGCCGGGCGCTTCATAAATCCCGCGGCTCTTGGCTTCGATGATCCGATTCTCAATTTGATCGGACATTCCCAATCCATGCCGTCCGCCGATTGCATTGGCTTCTAAAACCAAATCCACACTCGAAGCGAAGTTACGGTTATTCAACGCTACGGGAAGTCCATTCTCGAAAGTCACCTCGACTCTCTCTGGAGCGACCTGAGTGGAGGATCGCCAAAATGGAACTCCCATGATGGGTTCCACAATCGTTATGCCCGTATCCAAACTCTCCAGATCCTTGGCTTCGTGCGTCGCTCCCCAGATGTTGGAATCGGTCGAATACGCCTTTTCTTTGCTCATGTGGTATCCCAGGCCTGCCCGCTCGAGCAGTTCTGACATTTCTTTGCGCCCGCCAAGCTCCCGATTGAACTGCTCGTCCAGCCATGGTTTGTAGATCTGCAACTGGGGATTGGCCAGCAAGCCATAGCGATAAAATCGCTCAATATCGTTCCCTTTGTATGTGCTGCCGTCACCCCATATGTTGACTCCATCCTCGCGCATGGCTTGGACCAGCATCGTGCCGGTTACGGCGCGACCAATCGGGGTGGTATTGAAGTAAGGCACACCGGCGGTTGTGATATGGAACGCACCGCACTGCAAGGCAGATAAGCCTTCGTGCACGAGTTGATCGCGGCAGTCAATCAATCGCGCCGCCTCTGCCCCGCATGCCAACGCTCGTTTCGGAATGTCCTCGTAATTCGACTCATCGGGTTGCCCCAAATGGGCGGTGTAGCAGTACGGAATCGCTCCCTTTTGACGCATCCAATAGATAGCTGCACTCGTATCCAGCCCGCCCGAAAAGGCGATCCCGACCCGTTGACCGACAGGCAACGTCTGCAAAATCTTCGTCATGCTTATCTCTTCGAAAACGCCTCAATAAGAACCAAACCTAGTGTAGTCGATCCATACCACAGTCCCAAGTCATCCTGAGACGGCAAAGGACTCGCCATCGAACTCTCGCCAAAGCACTTGAGGTCGGGCGGGAGTATCCTCAATCACAATGGCCGACGCCACCAGCCGGGCCGCCTCCTCGGCCTTGTCCGCATTGTCGCACAGAATCTGGAGCACTTCATCGCCCGGTCGAACCGTGCTACCGATGCGACTGGTAAACCGCATACCCACCGACGCATCGATGGCTTGACCAGCATACGTTCGCCCACCCCCCATGGCGATCACGGCTTGTCCGATCCTTTGACCATCGATTCGGACAATGACACCGGATCGCGGCGCGGTCCATGCGTGGACGCGCCCCACACGACGCCTTGCTCGCAAATCACCTCCCTGACGATGCACCATTCGCTCCCAGCGTTGCATGGCTCTACCCGTGTCGAGATGATCGATCAATTGCTTGCGGGCTGCTTCGATATTTTCTGCGCGCTGCGTGGTGATCAGAATGCGAGCGCACAATTCGATGGTCAATTCGCGAACATCGTGCGGACCGTCCCCGGACAGAACCTCGACCGCCTCGTCCACCTCACACGCATTCCCCACCATTTCGCCTAAGGGTTGATCCATGTCGGTGATTAACGCACTCGTGGCGACTCCCGCTCGACGGCCTATAGAAATCAACGAACGGGCCAGTTCGCAGGCCAACGCCTCGGTCGCAAGGAACGCGCCGCTACCGCATTTGACATCCAACACCAACGCGTCGAGGGACTCCGCTATTTTCTTCGACATGATGCTGGCGGTGATCAAGGCAACCGAAGGAACCGTCCCGGTCACATCCCGCAAGGCATAAAGCTTTCGATCGGCAGGCACCAACCGCTCCGTTGCCCCGGTGATGAAGCAATGCAAATCGCGCAATTGCGATTCGGATTCCTCGTCCGTCAAATCGCATCGATACCCAGGTATCGCTTCCAATTTGTCGAGTGTTCCGCCTGTGATTCCCAACCCCCGGCCACTGATCATCGGTACATCGAGCTCACAGCAAGCCAAAAGCGGCGCTAGGATCAACGAGGTTTTGTCGCCGAGACCTCCCGTCGAATGCTTGTCGACCCGGGGCAAATCACTGGTTCGCCGCAACGTCACGCCGCTCCGAATCATGGCGTCGGTCAAATCGGCAATCTCGCGTCCCTCCATGCCTTGGATCAATATCGCCATCGCCAAAGCCGCCATTTGATAGTCGGGAATGTCTCCGCGAGCGTAGCCAGAGATCATGTACTCGATCTCCTCGGTACTAAGTGACAATCGATCGCGTTTCCGGGCAATCACTACCGCAGGTATCATGCTGGGTTCTCGCAACGCCGCAGGGAGGCGGCGGATGATGGACGTCAATTTCGCAGACAAAAAGGGAACAACGCACGGA
The DNA here is from genome assembly GCA_041752005.1 of Pirellula sp. Lineage (GTDB taxonomy): Bacteria > Planctomycetota > Planctomycetia > Pirellulales > Pirellulaceae > JBKCUI01. Next base: position 125,568 of record JBGSHV010000023.1, read on the forward strand.
ATCGGCCCCCTGGCTCGGCCTTCCGATATCGAACCCACCCGCTTAGAGGGTATCATAGAAAGTCGCCCCGTCGAAGGCACCCATGAAGCCCACCATGTCTCATTCTGTAAACCGAATCGCAACATGACCCAACTCGATTCCCTGCTTCAGTCCAGCGTCCGATGTTTCACGCCAATGCGATGGCTGTTGCCTTGCGTTTTTGGTTTGACATTAGGATTAGGCCTTGCACACATCAGCTCGGCTCAAGAACGACGCCCACCCGGCGACGATCTGCATGAGTTGGCCAAGAACCACGCGAAAAGCCTTTCGATCGCTTTTCAAAATGCATCGAGCAGGGCGATGAAAGGGGTGGTCACGGTCCTCGCCAAACGTCAAGACGTCAACGAGATGCTGGACGACCTGGATTTGCTGGACACCGAGTCTCCGCGTAACTTCAATATTGGATCGGGTGTCATCCTGGATGAAACTGGCATTTGTGTCACCAACAACCATGTCCTCAAGGACACCACGGAGATCCGTGTGCGGATGGCCGACGGTCGAGAACTCAGAGGGACCGATGTTCGTACCGACCCCTCCAGTGATCTCGCTATCTTTCGAATCGGATCCGAATCTCCATTGCCGTTCGTGCGCATGGGTGACTCCGACCGGCTAGGTATCGGCGATTGGGTCATCGCCATCGGAAGTCCTTTTGCGCTCGAGCAAACGGTCAGCGTCGGAATCATCAGCTCCAAAGGGCGCTCCGTGAACAATCTCGTGGAGGGGCAATTGCTCCAAACCGATGCCACCATCAACCCCGGTAACTCTGGCGGCGCACTGCTCGATCTTGACGGTGAATTGGTGGGTATCAACACCGCGATCATGAGCAGCAACGGGGCCTTTCAAGGCGTTGGGTTCGCCATCCCGAGCGCCCGCGTCAAATGGATCACCGGCGAACTCACCGAGTTCGGGAAAGTCCGCAGGGCCAAGGTAGGTATGCGGGTCGAACCGCTTTCCCAAGCCCTCGCTGACCAACTGCAGTTGCCGTTGCGGGGGGGCGTTCTCGTCACGCGTCTATCGGCCGACGGCCCTGGCGTCAAAGGCGGCGTTCAAATCGATGATGTCATTCTAGAAATTGCAGAACAACGTGTTTTCACCCCCGAAGGTTTTCGCGGCGTCGTCGAACAACTGCCAGCCGACAAGGCGTATCCGGTCAAGTTGCTACGCAACAAGGAAGTCATGACCCTGTCGGTCGCCCCGGTCATCGCGGAGTGATACCTGCATGGACGTTGCGAAGTCATGGCGATCACTCCGGAAGCGATCACTCCGGAAACGTGCGATGTGGCATCAGTTTTTGAAGCATAGCTGAATGGAGCAGTGTGTTGGTAGCGCAAATGCCACTCGCATGCGTCAATGGCAACTCACCCCCAAAGCAATCGCTAACTTGTCCGCCCGCTTCTTGGACCAACAGTCTGCCTGCGGCGTAATCCCAAGGGCTGAGACGGTATTCAAAGAACGCTTCGAATTGCCCGCAGGCAACATACGCCAAATCCAAAGCGGCGGCGCCCATCCGCCGCATGCCGTGAATCTGGGCCTGGAATAGGTCCGAAAGTGTAGCCAGCGTGGCCTGCATCATCGGCCCTCGATCGTAATAGAACCCACAAGCCACCATGGACTCATCCAATCGCGTCGCGCGACTGACGGCCATGCGATCTCCATTGCGCCACATTCCTTCACCCCGTTCGGCCACGTACCAATCGCCAGCCGCTGGATCGCAAACGATTCCTACTTGGCCTACTCCCCGATAGTAGTAGGCAATCGAGACTGCGAAATGCGGGATGCCATGCAAAAAATTGCTGGTTCCATCGAGTGGATCCACGATCCATAGATGCTCGGCATCCGCTCGATCGCTGTGACTCTCTTCCGAGATAATGGCATGCGCCGGGAAGCTTTTTCGAAGCGTATCGACAATCGCGCGTTCGGCAGCCAAGTCGGCTGACGAAACAAAATTCGCAATCCCCTTGGCTTCCACCCCAACATCCTTCCCAAAGAAGCCCAGCAACTCGACGGCGCTCTGCATGGCTGCTTCCATTCCCAATGCGGACATCGGATGTCGGCACCGCCCCAACGAATGATCGTGATGAACCCTCAACGTCGCGTTGCGATCCATCTTAAGCATGCTCCCGGTAGCGAAGATACCAAAGCAAAGCCACCAACGTCTTTGCATCCTCAATCTGATGATCGCGGAGCAAACGATCGATGTCGGACCAAGAAAAAATTCTATTGTCCATTTGCTCACCTAGCTCACGGGCCGTCGCGCCTTGGACCAGACCCGTCGCTACGTAGCAATGCATCCGTTCATCGAGGATACCTGGCGACATTACAAAAGTATGAAGATGAACAATGCGTTCGGCCCGGTAACCCGTCTCTTCAACGAGTTCGCGATGCGCCATCTCCAAGGGTGGCAAATCTTTGTCTAAGGTTCCAGCGGGTAATTCCAAGTGCCATCGATCGATCGCGGCCCTATACGTGTGAATCATGCATACGTGTTCCGGATCGACCAGAGGCAAAATCACAACGGCCCCTGGATGACGCACAACATGGCGTTCGAGCAAACTGCCGTCGCCGAGGCGTTCGGCCACTTGCTCCACACAAAAGCGTTTGGCTCGAAACAGTACCTTCGGCTGGCTGCGATCCATGGAATGCTCCTGCCGTTCAACCGGTTCTTCGTTCGTGCGACCAGTCGTTCCCTACGGTTGCTGCCTCGGTTTCGGTCGCTCGATACTGCATCAAGAAGGCATCCTCGGTCGAATCTTCGTAGAAGCTCCGAAGCACGCCGGTTGCGCGAAATCCAAGACTGCGAAAGAAGAGTTGAGCGTGAAGATTCGTTTCGCGGACTTCCAAGACAATCCTGTTTCGTCGCTGGTAGGCCAACTTGGAAACCAATTTCTCGACCATGGCCGCACCGATAGCTTGCCTACGGAACTCAGGATGGACGGCGAAGGAAAGGACATGGATCCGAGTCCGATGCAACTCGTAGATCATGAAGCCGACTACCTTCTCAGCCGCTTCGGCGACCATGCCGATGCAATCGCGTTGACGCAAGCAACGAACAAATTCTTCCTCCGTCCAAGGGAACTCAAAGCTGTTGTCTTCGATCGACAAAACCGCAGGCATATCACGACGGATCATCCATCGAATGTGGACGCTTGACTGCGCGTTCAGTGACTTGGGCATCGACCTGGTTCCTTCTCAGTGCCTTGGATAAAACCGACGACGAGGCCACATCCGTGTGCCTAGGCTGTCGGGTCCGCGGACCATACCAAAAGGAACCGTTCCAAACCAAGATGGAATCGTGCAAGAAAGATCGGATCAAACGCTAGCGTTCTCGAACACAGCCAATTGCTGTTTGTGTCCCTAGGTTTTCATGTCGCTATGAATGGCACACGATTGATCCGTACAATCGCGGCCAGCGATCTTGTAACGTCGCTTGGCAACGGCCGCGTAAAGCCAAGACCAGAGCGGCATCGATCCTGGGAAATGCATCCATGGCATCAGTGGCCATAGAATCGGCAAGCGACGGGTCAGGTAACGTAGCGCGTAGGCTCCACCGTGGCGATTGCCATCGGGACTGATGACCCACATCTGGGACATGAGTTGTTCGTGGCTCAGATCGGGGTACAAGCTTGCTACTTCTGGATCGTGCAAAGAAACAAACCGCAATCGGTCTTTTCCGTCCAGCCGACGAAGATGCTCGATTTGACTTTTGCAGAAATTGCATTGCCCATCGTAAAGAACTACGTCTTGAAGTACTGCTTCGTGATCCATTCCTGACCTCCGACATCCGGCAGTGACCCGTGATCCGGCAGCGGCACCTGATCCGGAAGCGGACCGCCATACGGAAGCCTCTAACGGTATTCTAGCCCCGATTCTCTAAGGGCCTACCCGCAGTGGTACAAATCGGGCAACATACCCACAGTCCAATGGTCGATTGGCCCGATCGATCAGTTTGGCTTGCCCCGTCTCCATCGAAATCCAGTCTCCGGATTTGGCATTGTCTTCCAATCCGCGATGCACTGTCCCCAAATCGATGGCCGGACTATGTCCAGCAAGCAATACGCCGACGGGCGATTCCGAAAGCAAACGCCAGCAGTCGGTCACCAAAGGAATCAAGTCGCGTTGGATTGACCACGCCTGACCTTTCGCACCGTGCCCGTAGCTCGGAGGATCCAGCAGGACCAGATCGTAGCGATTGCCACGTCTCAATTCCCTGGTTACGTAAGCCCGCGCATCGTCAACGATCCATCGAATAGGTGCGTTTTCCAGCCCTGATTGCGATGCGTTTTCTCGAGCCCATGCCACCGTCGTCTCCACCGCATCGACATGAGTGACGTTCATCCCCAGAGCGGCCAACGCCAATGACGTGGCGCCGGTGTAAGCGAATAAGTTCAGAACATTCCGAGGTTCACGACCCAATCGCTCCGCCATCCAGTCCCAAACATCCCAATGCTCTGGAAAAACCCCAACTTGTCCGGAACTCTGTGGCCGGATGCGAAAAATCAAGCCGCGATGGTGGCAGTCCCACGCTGGAATTTGATCGGGATCGCTCATCGTCTGCCCGCGAAAAATCCAATGCGATGGCCGAACCTGCGAGCGAGCAGGGGTGTCGAACATTAGCTCGGCTGATGACCATTCCTTTTCGGAACGGCGCGGCAACGCTGCTGCCGGGCATGGTCGATCAACGATCACCCCACCGAATCGCTCGAGTTTGCGTCCTCGGCCAAAATCGATCAATTCGTAACCTGCAGTGGTGTCGGACGTAGCAGGTAGTAGGTTGGGCATCGACGCGTGGATTTTGAGTCTCTTGAGGAAACGGGAAACTCGACTTATGATTCCCCGCGACGGGTCGTTCCACAACCTCAAATGCGTCCTTGTGTCCATTTCCGTTTGACTTAGCGAAAAACTATGCGGCACGTACTTTCCGCCATTGTTCAAAACGTTCCTGGTGTGCTGGCACACATCTCAGGCATGCTGGCCTCACGAGGCTACAACATCGACTCCCTCGCGGTCGGCGAAACCGAAGTCACCGGCCTGTCTCGGATGACGTTTGTCGTCCGAGGCGATGATCGGGTGCTTGAACAAGTTCGGAAGCAACTGGAAAAGATCGTGACGGTGGTATCGGTCGAAGATATCAGCGCCAACGACTATGTAGAACGCGATCTGATGCTGGTCAAAGTCCGCGCACCCACGGGATCCTTGCGAAGTGAAATTCGAGAGCTCGTGAACATTTTCCGAGCCCGAGTGGTCGACGTAGGCCCCGAAGAACTGATGATCGAAGTCTCGGGTCGCGAAAGTAAGGTACAAGCGTTCGTTGAACGTATGCGTCCGTATTCGATCACCGAGTTGGTTCGAACGGGCCGAATCGCCATGGTGCGTGGCAGCAACCCGAACGCATTGTCTGATACGGATGATGCGTCAGCTACGTCGCACCCAACCTAGCGATTCCAACCCCGCACAACCATCAATTCCATCCTTTCCTAACCTCCCACAAGCATATCATTCCATGGCAGCCACCATTTACTACGACAACGACGCCGATCTTTCGCACCTCAAGGATAAAACGATCGCCATTCTCGGCTACGGCTCGCAAGGGCATGCCCAAGCCCAGAATTTGCGCGACAGTGGCTGCAAAGTGATTATTGGACAGCGTCCCGGCGGTAAAAACTATGACTTGGCGGTCAGCCATGGGTTTCAGCCGATGGACATTGATCAAGCCACCAAGGCGGCGGACATCGTCAATGTGTTGCTGCCCGATGAAGTCCAGGGGGACCTTTTCCGCACGCACATCAAGCCCAATCTGTCGGCAGGCAATGTGCTCATGTGCTCCCACGGCTTTAATTTGCACTTTGGCCAAATCGAGACACCTAAGGGTGTGGACTCGCTGCTGGTGGCGCCCAAAGGCCCAGGACACTTGGTCCGCAGCGAGTACACCAAGGGTGGAGGAGTTCCTTGCCTGATCGCTTTGGGTACCGGCGCTAGCGACCTCACTAAGAAAATTGGACTGGCCTACGCGAAAGGTATTGGTGGAACCCGCGGCGGAGTGATTGAAACCACGATTGCGGAAGAAACCGAAACCGATCTTTTCGGCGAGCAAGTCGTGCTGTGCGGCGGCGTTAGCGAACTTGTCAAAGCAGGCTTCGAAACGTTGGTGGAGGCCGGGTACCAACCCGAAATGGCTTACTTCGAGTGCATGCATGAGCTCAAGCTGATCGTCGACTTGCTTTATCAAGGCGGGCTCAACTACATGCGATACAGCATTTCGAACACTGCCGAGTTCGGTGATTACACTCGCGGTCCGCGAATCATAACCGACGCCACAAAGGCCGAGATGCGCAAGATTCTTCGAGAAATCCAAACCGGTCAGTTTGCGCGAGAATGGATTTTGGAAAACAAGGCGGGAGCACCAGCCTTCAAGGCGTCGAGACGCTTGGAACGCAAACACCCGATCGAGCAAGTCGGACAGAAGCTCCGCAGCTTAATGAAGTGGATCGATTCCAAAGTTGTCGAATAAGCACATGAATGGTGAGCTGGGCAACGGATCCGTTCTCCATTGAGAAAGAACAAGTTCAGACTCAACTTGGCTCGGAACGAACCTGATTCCTGGGTGGCACGTCCCTGAGGTACGAAGGGCGTGTAGAAATGCCAAATACCCAACCATGCCACAGAGAGAAGGTTGAGGAAAAACCATGACTAGACGCCGGCTCGATGTTTGTTGGGGCATCGAACCGGCGCCCGTCATGTGTTTTATTGGCCAGAGCCATCGCGCGGGAGCGATGGCGGGACATCATGCAACTCGCTTCGAGCTTCCTGGACCTTTATCAGTATCCTCGGCTTTTGGCGGTGAGACTTCCAGTTCGTTGCGAAGTATTTTCACATTGGAGGGGGCTTCGACTCCAATGCGAACCTTGTCACCACTAACACGAACAATCGTCAGCACGATGTCGTCGCCCAAGTAAACTCGTTCCGATTCTCGACGCGACAAAATCAACATAACTGAGATTCCATTCCCATGAAACAAACTGGGTATTTTCAAACACTCAAGCAGCGGAAGCGGCTTGAGTTCATTCTTCAATTTCAATCGAACACAACTCAAGCGGCTGTAGCAACGAGATCACGTACGCAACGTGTCCTCGAGCGCTGACCCGTCGAATCGTAAAACAGAACCCTGGCAGTCTCGATATCTAAGACCGCAGTCAATCGAATGCTGCGAGGGCCATGCAAACAGTAAAAAATCCCACAGGTTTTACCCTGCTTATGCAACGTTTTTTCCGTAAGCGGAAAGGCGTCCGGGAGGAGCTGATGCATCTTGCAAAGCTCTTCCAACACAACTTCCCGAATATTATTTAAGTTCGGCAATTCGACTCACCTATGCTGTAGTAACCATTTCCACAATCCAGGTGCGATGTCCGCACGCCTTGCGATTCGTGAGCTGTCCCACTCGCCCCTCCAACCCTCCCGTATGCTGCCGAATCATCCTTGATTCATGCCAGCGTGGAGGGTTGGGAAAACTTGTAGGATCCCATCGACCGTAGGTGTTGCGTAGAGCAATCTATCGGTAAGGAGCTGTTTGAATTTCGATCGAAGTTCGAGTTCTCTACCAAGAACTTGGAGGAACCTTACCCCAGCGCCGCATCAATTGCGACAGTCGTGAAGGAACGCGCAAACGCGCGATGCAAATCGATTTCACGAAGACAAAAGAACTTTGAGTGAAGTTTCCATGCGATACAACCACATACCGCGCGATCAACGCACCAGACGCGGTTGTTTCCATGTTACTGCAGTGCCGATCATCAACGGCGATTCGCATACGACTGCGAGACGAACCTTTTTGCCTGAGACCAATGGCAGATCCAAATCCGCAATGTCGTCTTGAGGAGACAATTGCTTTTGCGCAATTCGTTGGTCATCTTGCCAAACTTCCAGGGATATCGCCGATCGCTTTTCACCCGTATCGGAACGCTGCACTCGGGCTTGAAATCGAGAAAACCCATCGGGCACCCGAAAGGTATAGGAACCAGGGACCGGAAACACCAAATCGAAATCGGCGCCTTGCGGCTCTTCGTCAATCAGCGATACGAAGCGCGGTGAGAGGGCGCGATCGAGTGTCGCTGGTGATGTGGCCCAATCCATGCGTTTTTCCTTCTTGCTCTCCAGCGCAGAAATCTCGTACAGCCATTTCAGATTGGCGTACGAATAATTCAACACCGACAAACGTGACAAAGGCAACTGGGCAGACGCGCCGAACAAGCTTCGATACTCCAATCGATCCCTTTCGAGCCGAAGCGTCTCAGCATAGACCACTCCACCGTCGGTCATCTGAATCTCAATCGCGGGTTTGACACGATCCTGCGATTTACGAAACCAAATCATCCCCACCAATTTTTCGAAGGGGACGTCGACAACCTGTCCATCGAGATCCAAGACAACGCTGTTGGCTCGGACCTCCACGATAATCCCATCGATGCGATCGGTCGCGTTGCCGGGACGCAACAAGATCAGCGAATCGCTATCGGACGTTTGTTGAAGCGATTCCGACCATGCCTTAGCCAACTCCCCGGAAACGTTGCGCACCAACAACGAGCGAATCATCCCAGATCCGATTTGGAGCGCGGCGCCGGAACTGTCTGCGAATTGCCAGGCTTGCTCGCTGCCCACGAGCTTTTGACCACGGACCTTAGAACCATCGACCAGCGACAACTCCAGCGGTTCGACGGCCGGATTTTTGGGATTGGAGAATTCGACTCGGACAATCTCCTTCCCGGGCCAATTGACCATTCGGCCTGCATCGTCCAACACGACTTGTTGTTCTGTCGCCGAGACCAATATGCCCTGGGTTTCCGATCCATCGAGTGCCACCACGCGCACGCCCGACGAAGCCGATTGGCTTGGAGAAAGGGCCTGGGACCAAGACCGGGTGGGCAATGCGATCAGGCTCGCGAAGAATACAGCGAAACCGATGCTATTCAAGACCCTGAGAACCTGTGTGGACAACGGCCAACAAATCAACGCCCATCGCGCCATAGTGAGCGCACCTTCTGTCCGCGGATATGGCAAACATGACGCGTCGCACAACGTTGCGCATGCGGTCCATCTTGCCCCTCACCCGTAGTCTAAACCACTTTCTCGCCCTCGGAAACCTTGGACCAGCGAGAGGGTCGCTCTAGTTATTCAGTCCAACCCGCCATGCAAAAACCATCGCTTGCTTTTCAAATCCAGGAAAATCCACCACCAATCCCCACTCTCGAGGATGATGCGAAAATAATCGCGTCGATGCGAAGGTCCGGACCACCAGCCACTTTCCACCCGTTCGGGCCCCGCCGTACGCAGGACTTTCCAAATATCATTCCGGCACCGCACCGTCGCGGGTTCTCCAAGCTTCGAAACCTCGACTTCAATCAAAAGGGGTGAGCTGAGCAACCGGCTGGGTCGTGAGAAGTGGGCTTCCTCGGGTGTTTCCATGGAAGACTCGTTGGCGAAATCTCGTTTCGGCGCACGGGACAATTTGCGTTTGGTCTCCTGGGCACGACCATCGGTCCGCAGACCGGTCAAAGGTCGCATGCGTACCTGCAACTCCGGCAATGGGTCGCGGACCACCGACGGCGCGAGGACTTGATTGCGGCCCAGTCGCGCCGAGAGTGAATCGATCAACCGCGCAATTGCACTCTGATATTTGACATTCACCTCTTCGAACAATTCGTTTTGACGCCATTGCAGCGGGGCCGACTGATGGACCTCCATTCGAAGCGATCGGACCGCGATGTCACTGCCCATCCGAGGTGGCGAGAGTTCGAGCTGGCCCAGAAACAACCACGCGATATGTTCTGGATCGTTCGAGGCTTGGAACAAACTCAATTGCATGATGTGCGCTGCGCAATCTCGAGATCCGACTGGGGCGTCCATATCGATCGATTGCCGCTCCAGCTCTAGACGACATACCAACCGCAATGCACCATGTCCGATGTGCTGCAGGCGCTGACAAACATCGCGGGTCGCTTCGTCGACCCGCTGACTCAAGAACGGAATGTTAGCGATGGGATGCTCCCACGTGAGCGACGTCGCCAGTTCCAATTCGATTTGCTGCGATCGGATGGGTTCGAGGCGATCGCCCAAGCATTGATCGATGCGCACGAGCAGTTCTGGGCCGAAGCGTGCGGTCAAGGACGCGCGCGGCAATCGCATCAAGGCATCCACCCTACGTATCCCCAGCCGATGCAGCTTGGCCACCACCGCAAGCTCGACGCGCAGCGCTTCGATCGGGTAGCCAGCCAACTCAGCATGGGTATCCGCATCGTCTTCACTGATACGAATCCAGACATGGCTCGCAGGTTGACTAAGCCCCGATTCCACCGATTCCATGGCCGATGCAATGCGATCGCGAAAGGCATAATTGGCCATCGCCCAGGCGCTTCCAAGGGAACTCGCTAAGCCGATGCACGTTATCCATCGCCGCTCGGAGCACCACGTATGAATGGCTCGAGCCATCGCCTGTTCGCCGCCAAACCATGCGGATGTCCCTGTGACGTCGATGAAGATGGCTTGCGGTTGATGCAACGAGCGACCTGCCCAAAGGGTTTTGCCGAGCTGTTCCAAACCGACGACGGGGCTGAACTGCTGGAGCTGTTCAGCCAGGGATACAATCTCTTCCAAATCGGCTTGAGGATCGTGTTCGGTCCAGGTGGCTTCAGGGCACATAGTGCCCATTTGCGTCAACGTCATGGCCGGTACGACCCCGCGCGCACGGGCGGTCGCGTTGGCCGCAGCCACGATTCGCCCGCGACGCGGATCGTTGACGAACAGCACCCGCGCCCCGAGGGCTTGATTCGGCCTGGGATCCACGCCCAGCTCGGGCGACTCAGCCTGCCACGTGGCGACGGCGAAGCGCTGGCTGGGCCAATTGGGCAGCCAAATGCAAAGCACCCGTTGCTTCATGCGGATTCCCTACCTTCTCACTCGCCATGACCCACTCTCCACGCGAGCCCAAACCAACCCGCACATGTGTTCCCACACGCGCACCGCTGGCCCGCGACAACTCCATGTCAAACCAACGGGTCTGCCAACTCGATACCGGCAATGCCGCCCGCACTCGCCATTGAACCTCCGACCAACTCGGATAACGCCGTGCCGCCTGAGCATCGCGGACCAAAATCCCTAACCCGCCTCCCTGCTCCGTCGCCAACTGCAACCTCCGAGCCACCCGATCTTCCAACCGATGCAACATCGCCACCACCGCACCCACCGCCGTATTCCTCAGCGATTGATCGATGCCCCAAATCGCATCGGCATCGGTCTTGGGTTGCAACACAATCAAACGCTCGCTGGGAACTCCTAACCCAAGAACACCCGGGATGTAAAACTGACGCTGGTGATCGATCAACACCATGTACTTGCCACCCGCCATGGCCTCCATTCCCAGCCGCATCGCCAACGACAACGTCCCAACACCCCGCACCGGCATCTCCGCGTGACGACAGCCTCCCCCACCATGCACCAGCTCCACCATGCTCCCCAACGCATAGCCGCCGCCGGGCAAGCATGCGTCCATGGCAGGACAGCCACTGGAAATCAATGAACCTGTGGGACGCCCCGCTGTCTCTAACGTTCGAATCTCCCGCGACAAACGCAGCATCCTATCCTGGCGCTCGGGCACACCGCCAACCAAGGGCAACGCCTCCGCCGGAACGGTTGTACCGATTGCAATGCCTTCGACTCCCATCGTTTCCCCCTTCACCTAACGTTTTCAACGCCATTGCTATGCTAGCATTTCAATCAACCACGGTCCACGAACCCGCTCGCACCGCACAGACCAATCGCACCGAACGAGGTTGGCTACGATCACCTGCCAAGCGGACACGTTGGGTCATCCGCGCACCTTCCGTTCGACAAAAATCCATCTTGGCCCCCTTTCATTTCCCTTCCTGATCCAGCGACAGGAAAATAAGATCACGTTAATGCGTTGACAGTGGCGTCAAGAATCTCGATAATCACGAACTCGGTGCGATGCCGACTGCCGCGCTAACGGATAGCGGGACCCCAAAAAACGAGGAAAGAAGAGCCATGACAGGATCCATTCGCTTCGCTGGAGCTTGCCCCACATGTGGTCGCAGCCTTCATGTCCCGGTCGAACTGCACGGCAAATTGGTTCAATGCCATGGATGCGGGGCCGAATTTCGAGCCACGTCCGGCAGTGAACGGCCGCTAGGCCCAGGACTGCAAACCATGGCCTGCCGAGACCACATTGCTTTTGGAAGGGATGCTTGTGGAAGAGAAACGTACCGCGTCGAAGCCTACCGAGGAGATTTGGATAACCGCGTCGACTCGCTCCTCGAAGCCGCCGATCGTCAGCTCGAACAGGCGTGCCTGCAATCCGCACCTCCAGCCATCTCATCTTCCTAATCACTTGGCAACACAATGTCCGAGCTATCGACCAAGGCTCCGACTTGAACCAATGGCCGAAAGACCATGGTGCCCTCTTCAAAAACCAATCCATACAGCTCCGTCGCTTGGCATGAACCGGTCTCCATGCCACTCATGACGATCGGACAAGCCTGATACGGCATGAAACCTACGTAGCGAAATCCATACAAACGCTTGCGACCACAAGCATCCTGTCCGAGGACCGACTCGTAGTAACCGAGAGGAATATTCGAAGCCTTCACACGAAACGCGGGCGTCGCATTAGTCGTGTTCGGATCAGAAACCCTCGACCCTGCTCCACCGATATCGGCCACGCCACCCAGAATATCCGCCATGGCCTTCAGATTTTCGTCGGTCTGCGAATCAAGCTTTTGATTGATGGCCGTTAGATTCCAACCATCTTGCAACGTAATTCCGACGTCCGCGTAGCCTAAGCCACTTCGAACATCGATGGCGTACTCCTCCGAAAAGTCGGGCAAGTACTGCAACTGGATTTGAACGTATCGCTCATCGAGAACGGCCTTTATCGACTTGTTGGTGTCCCCCGGAACCACTTGGGCCACATTGGAAATCAACAGATACGGTTTGGGTCGATAATACCGAATGCCGGGATCCTGTGGTTTCGGATTTGCTAGAACCCGAAGGCGCGGCGCGCACCCCAACCCAAAACACAACATCATCCCGATCGCCAACCAGCGCGTTCGCATCCTGCCACGCTCGCTTTCTCGAAAGACCCAATGCCGAATTCCCTTTCGGACCACCCCTTCCACTCGGTTGCTACCGCGCGATCGATGCAATCAACCCAACTGCGGTTAGAAGCAATCTCCAAGATGGGGGACCACATGTAAGGCTTGTAACGAATGCAAAACGGATTTGCCCACCGAGCCTGAGAAAAGCTACAATTCGTCTTTGTGGACCAATCCCGATCACCAGGGCAAAGGGTCCAAACCCTCAACAGAATCGATTTCCAAATGCCAGCCAGTACTTTCCCTCAACTCCTTCGCCTCTTGCTCCCAGCCATCCTCTTTGGTTTTGCGGTCTCTGCCGGATCGGTTGCGACACTCGCTGACGATCGCGAAGACGAACCCAAAAAACACACCGAGGACACGCTCGAGGAGGTCAAAGGTCGACTCGAAGAAGAAAAGGCGCTCTTAATCGATGTGCGAGAATTGGTCGAATGGAACGACGGGCACATTCGCAATGCCGTTTTACTTCCGTGGCGCGCCCTTCAAGACGACCTGAAGAAAGAGGACGTCGACAAGAAAGTTTCCAAGGACAAAATCCTGTACACGTACTGCGCTGTTGGCTACCGATCATTGCGAGCGGCCAAGATCCTCAAAAAGTATGGTTACGACGTACGCCCGCTAAAACCGGGATACAAAGATCTCGTCGAGGCCGGATTCGTAAGCGAAAAGTAGAGTCTCTTCGCAACGCCCAGCGATTGCACAAACGTCGCCACTGGTTCAGCGCTGAGCCGTGGTGCAACGTGATGTAGTTGAATTTCCAGCCTCTGAAAGTCCGCCACGGAAAGCCACATGGTGGAGTCCATCGTCGTGGACGAAGCACTCAAAGCCACCGATGGCAGTCAACAAATGGCAGTCAAGCGCCTGGGGATCTCACGAGCGACCTTGCGCACCAAAAGCCGGACCGCCGCAGCCAACGAAGACGGTGGAATGCAATGACATTAACCGTCGCCTATTGCAAGGACTCAAAACCCAAGTCCGAGATCGGTTGATCGAGTGCCGTCCCTTCGGAGATCGGACGATCGTTGGGCTGCGGTGTGCGGACCGGTAACACCACCAATCGCCCCATATCCAATCGCATCACTTTGACGCTTTGCCCAGGTTCGATCGATCCAGATTCACTGATCCCTTCGAACTTTCGATCTCCGATGCGAACAGTGCCGTGCGGCAAGAATTCGGTCTCTGCGATTCCGTGGGCACCGACCAGTGACACGGGATCCACTTCGGCTGCATCGGACCAAACAAATTGCCCCGCTTGATCCGGAACGGTCATCATCCGTCGACCAAACGGAGTCCTAGGCCAGACGTATATCAATGCAACCAGCATGACAGGAATCATGCCCAGCGTTGCGATCAGCATCCAAACGCCACTGATTGAGCTGTGCCGGAATGCAAACACAATCGAAGCCAAACTGAGAATGGCCGTTACCCCGATGAGTACCCCACCGGTGGGTATTAACAAGTCGATTGCAAAGACGACCAAGGCGGCTACGAACAGAATCAACGCAATCGCCAACGCGGTGGTCATGATGGTTCGTACCCTAAGTTCGGCGACAACCAACGCTCCATCTCTCGGACCGTACTTCCCTTTCGGAGCGCGTAGTCTTCAACCTGATCTTTCGTGATTCGGTCGACAGCGAAATATCGGGAATCCGGATGTCCGAAGTAAAATCCGCTAACACTGGCGGCAGGCCACATCGCATACGACTCCGTTAATTTCACACCGATCTGATTCTCGACGTCCAGCATTTCGAAAAGGATCTTCTTCTCGGTGTGGTCTGGACACGCGGGGTAGCCCGGGGCTGGGCGTATGCCTCGGTACTTTTCGTCGAACAATTGTTCCGCAGAAAGACTTTCTTCAACACCATAACCCCAGTCCAATCGCGCTTGCTCATGGAGTAACTCCGCGAACGCCTCCGCCAGACGGTCCGCGATCGCCTTGACCATGATCGACGAGTAATCATCGAATTTTGCTTCAAACTCTTTCGCAACTTCATCGGCACCGTGACCTGTGGTAACGACAAAAGCGCCGAGGTAGTCCTTGCGCCCCGACGCGAGCGGCGCGACGTAATCGGCGAGGGAGCGAAAATCATTCTGCCCCTTACGTTCCCATTGCTGACGTAGGAAATGGTACCGCACCAACTCCTTGCTACGCGATTCATCGGTGTACAGAATCACGTCGTCGCCGTCGCTGGCCGCTGGCCAAAAGCCGTAAATTGCATTGGCCACAAGTCGCTTCTGAACCATGCAATCGAAGAGCATTTTGTTGGCGTCATCGAACAGCTTTTTGGCCTCTTCTCCAACAAACTCATCTTGAAAAATCTTCGGATACTTACCGCGGAGCTCCCATGCCATGAAGAACGGAGACCAATCGATGTACTTGGCAAGTTTCTCGAGCGAATACTCCTTCAGAACGCGTGCCCCAAGAAACTTCGGCGTATCGATTCGAACGGTTGACCAATCGGTTTCAAAATGCTTGGCCTTCGCTTCCGCATACGGCACCAATTTGAGCTGTCGCGTCTCGTAGCTGGACCGAAGCTCCTGTTGCAGTTTTCGGTTATTCTCAACGTAGGGCTTCTTCCCCTCCTGATTGCACAAGGTTTCGACCACCCCTACGCATCGCGAAGCGTCCAGCACGTGCACAACCGCCTCCGTGTAATGCGGTGCAATCTTCACGGCCGTATGCTTGGCCGAAGTCGTCGCGCCCCCGATTAGCAAAGGTATGGTAATTCCGAGCCGCTGCATTTCGCGGGCAACGTGCGTCATCTCGTCGAGACTCGGTGTGATCAAGCCGGACAATCCGATGATGTCGACGGAGTGCTTGACGGCTGCCTCCAAAATCTTTTCGCAGGAACACATAACACCCAGATCGATCACTTCGTAGTTGTTGCAACCCAAGACAACACCCACAATGTTCTTGCCGATGTCGTGCACGTCCCCTTTAACGGTCGCCATCAACACTTTGCCTCGAAAGGATTGTCCCTCTAGGCCCGCCTCGAGCTTTTCTTTTTCCATGAAGGGCTGAAGATATCCAACCGCTTTTTTCATTACACGAGCGCTTTTGACGACTTGCGGGAGGAACATTTTTCCCTCACCGAACAAGTCACCGACGACGCTCATGCCAGCCATCAGCGGGCCTTCGATCACCTCGAGGCATCGCGTGCACGACTGGCGAGCTTCCTCGGTATCGATATCGATGTACTTATCGATGCCATGGATAAGTGCATGCTTCAGCCGTTCGATGACCGGTCTTGCCCGCCACTCCAGATTCTCACCGGCCGATTTTTTCGTCCCTTCTCCCTTGTAATTTTCCGCCAAGACCAGCATGCGCTCGGTGGCATCGGAACGCCGATTGAGCAACACATCTTCGACGTGTTCCAATAGCTCCTTGTTGATGTCTTGGTACACCGCGAGCTGACCGGCATTCACAATTCCCATATCCATTCCAGCTTGGATGGCATGGTAGAGGAATGCTGAGTGCATGGCCTCGCGGACTACATCATTGCCGCGGAACGAAAAGCTGATGTTGCTGACCCCGCCTGACACCCGTACTCCTGGGCATTCTTTTTTGATCTGCCGGCAGGCTTCGATGAAGTTGACGGCGTAATTGTCATGCTCTTCAATCCCCGTCGCAACCGTTAGGATATTGGGGTCGAAAATGATGTCTTGAGGTTGGTAGTGCGCTCGATGGACCAGCAGCTCATAAGCCCGCTTGCAGATCCGGACTTTTTCGGAAGTCTCGCTGGCCTGCCCTTGTTCATCGAAAGCCATCACCACCACCGCGGCACCGTATTGCCGAATGATGCGGGCGCGACGCAGGAATTCGTCCTCGCCATCCTTGAGGCTGATACTGTTCACGATGGCTTTGCCCTGAACGTTCTGAAGTCCAGCCAGCAGCACTTCCCATTTTGACGAATCGATCATGACCGGTACGGAAGCGGCCACGGAATCGCCAGCGATCAACCGCAGGAACCGGGTCATGGCTTCGACGCCGTCGAGCAAGGCATCGTCCATGTTGATGTCGATGATCGTGGCGCCGTTTTGCACCTGATGCCGCGCGACCTCGACCGCTTCTTCAAACAGATCGTTGCGAATCAGTTTGGCAAACGCTTTGGAGCCTGTGACGTTGGTCCGCTCACCGACCATGGTGAATTGCGTTTCAGGTCGAAGCGTCATGGCTTCTTGGCCACTCAGACGCGTCCAAACGATCGGTTCGGCATCGACGCGTGGCTGGATCTTCGCGACACGTTGGGCGATGGCGCGGATGTGATCTGGATTCGAACCGCAGCAACCGCCGACGATGTTGAGCCAGCCCTGTCTCGCAAAATCCTCGATCTGGTCCGCCATCTTGGCGGGCGTCAGATCGTATTCGCTCATTTCGTTGGGCAAGCCTGCATTGGGGTGGCAAGAAACGGCCGCCCCAGCCACACGCGAAAGCTCCTCGAGGTGCGGCCGCATGATGTCCGGTCCCAGGGCGCAGTTCATGCCCACACTCAGCATCGGAAAGTGACTGATCGCGTTCCAAAACGCTTCCACGGTTTGCCCGCTCACAAAGGTACGTCCACCCTTGTCAAACGTCGCGCTAATCATGACGGGAATGCGGCGCCCTGATTCATGAAAGTACTCGGCGATTGCATACAAACACGACTTGAGATTTAACGTGTCGATCGCCGTTTCAGGCAACAGCAAATCGGCTCCTGCTTCCACCAAATGCTGAACCTGCTCTTTGTAGCTGGCCACCATTTCAAGAAACGTGATGTCTCGGTTCGCAGCATCATCCACCTTGGTACTAATCGCCAATTGCTTGGTGGTCGGTCCAATACTCCCAGCCACAAAACGAGGCCGCGACGGGTCGATCTTGAGCATACGATCGACGGCCTTTCGGGCGCAGTCGACCGCCGCGTAATTGATGTCCCGGACCAATTCGTTGGGCAAATCCATTTCCATCATGCCGATGGGGGAAGCACCAAAGGAGTTGGTCTCGACAATGTCCGCACCCGCCTCGAGATAGGCGAAGTGAATGTCGGAAATATCGTCGGGACGCGTCAAACAGAGCACGTCGCTGAAACGGACCAAATCTTTGTGGTGTCCAACGAAGAGCTTCCCACGCACCGCCGCTTCATCCAGGTGCAGACGCTGAATCATCGTCCCCATGGCGCCGTCCAGGATGTGGATCCGCTCGCGGATCAGCCCTGGTAGCTCTTCGTTCCAATTCTCTCGCCGCAACATATTCATTTTTCCGTCGGATGCTCAGAGTCACCAACTATTTTAACTCAAACCGTAGCCAGCGTTTCGCTTAAACTAATTTCAAGGCCTACTGCCCAATAAAAAACGCCGGGGGAAAACCCGGCGTTCGTTTCAATCAAATCAAGACCAAACCCCGGGTCAGAGCCTTATTCAAAACTGGGCTTACTGGCTTTCTTGGAAACCCGATCGTTCTTGCCGACGAATTCCAAAATGGCGCGTGTGCCATTGTCACCCAACCGCGGTTTGGCCAAACGCATGATGCGGGTGTATCCGCCGGGACGATCAATGAACCGCGGAGCGACCTTCTCGAACAGAATTCCGACTGCTTGCTTGTCACCAAGCAATTGCAGTGCACGTCGCCGAGCCGTGACGCCGGGCGCACGCGCTTGGCACCATTTCTTCCAATTTTCACTTTTCCGCCACTCTTTCCAAGCATCCGAACCGCGTTCCGCTTCGGTTGCAAACTGCTTGGCTTCGGAGTCGGATACAACACCTTTACAGGCCAAAGTAATGCACTTTTCGACGAGCGGCCGAATCTCTTTTGCCTTCTCAATCGTGGTCACAATACGACCAGGAACCTTTGGGGCATTGGCTTCGACTTCCGTCGTTTCGCGCTCGGTCAAAAACAGTGCTGAGGCGAGGTTTTTGAAAAGGGCCTTGCGGTGGGAAGGGCTACGTCCGAGTACCCGGCCTTTGCGTAAGTGTCTCATAATTACCAGTCCAACAGGGATTCGCTAAGGAAATGTTTGTAATAAGGTCAGCGGAGCTTACCGCATTGAGGACGGGATCCGCATCCCGAGATGCAGCCCGATCGCCGAAAGTCGTTCTCGAACTTCGGTCAACGTGGTTTCGCCAAAGTTTCTTACTTCGAGCAACTGGTCCTCGGTGCGTTGCACCAAGTCACGTACGTAACGGATGCCTTCGCTCTCGAGGCAGTTGTTCGCACGTACCGAAAGCCTCAGATCGTTGACCATCATGTTCAATTTGGCTTCGAGTTGCGCTTCAGCACTGCCAGGGCCGCCACGGGCGACTGCATGCACTTGGCGTCCCAGCTCATTGGACTGAACGAATGGGTTGAGGTGCTTCCTCAAAATCTTCGCACCTTCGACCATTGCGAGCTCAGGCTGCAACGATCCGTCGGTCCAAATCTCGATGATCAGGCGATCGTAGTTGGTTTTCTGTCCAACACGCGTCTCTTCGACGGTGTATCGAACGCGAACTACGGGGCTGAAAACGGCATCGACGGGGATAATCCCGATCTCGTGGTCACCGGAACTGTGCTCCGAAGCAGCGACGTATCCGCGGCCATTCTCAACGACCATTTCCATCATGAATTCGGAATCGCCGGTCAGCGTCGCGATCACGTGGTCTCTGTTGATGATTTCAACATCCGCGTCGGTCTGCACATCGGCACCCGTAATCGGACCGGCTTTGCTGCGAGCCACCGTCAAAACCCGAGTGTTTTCGCTGTGGTTCTTGACCACCAACGACTTCACGTTCAAGACAATCTCGGTGACGTCTTCGAGCAGATTCGGGACTGAGGTGAATTCGTGCTGCGCACCTCGAATCTTGATTTGAGTGATGGCACTCCCCTCAAGACTCGACAGCAGCACGCGACGCAGGCTATTGCCAATCGTGGCACCAAACCCACGCTCGAATGGCTCCGCCGTGAATTTTCCGTAATTCGAGGTCAAGGACGCTCGATCTACACTTACTGCGCTAGGAAGTTCCAAACCGCGCCAACGAACGTGCATTGCTTCACTCCGAAAAAATTTCAGTAACCATTCCCACCCACAAAAATCCCACCAACTAGACTCGACGACGCTTACGCGGCCGACATCCGTTGTGAGGAATGGGAGTGGTATCTTCAATCAGTTTGACAGTGATCCCGGCAGCCTGCAGCGCCGTGATGGCCGATTCACGACCCGAGCCTGGACCCTTCACACGGACTTCAATCTCTTTAACACCGTACTTCGCGGCCTTTTCAGCGGCCTGTTGGGCTGCGCTCTGCCCAGCGAAAGGCGTACTCTTGCGCGAACCTTTGAAACCGCATGTGCCGGCACTGGCCCAACACAACGTGTCGCCACGGGTGTCGGTGATCGTCACGTGCGTGTTGTTGAACGTCGCTTTGATGAAAGCGACGGCCGAGGTTACGTTGCGTCGCACTTTACGACGCTTGTTCGCTGAATCTTTATTGGTTTGTTGTTTCGCCACAGTTCGTCTATCTGAGTATCAAATCGAGGACCAAAAACATGGGAATCGTTTTGCCCTCAAGCGACTCCATTGGAAGTCGCTCGAGAACCCAATCGCCAGGAACAATCAAGGACTATCGCAAGTCCTTGACCCCCTTCTTGCCAGCCACTGTCTTCCGAGGACCCTTGCGTGTCCGGGCGTTGGTGCGTGTACGCTGTCCCCGCACGGGCAGACCTTGCTTGTGACGGATGCCACGGTAGCACTTGATTTCACGCAAACGGTGAATCGCCTGACCGACCTGGCGGCGCAGTGGGCCTTCGACCGTGAAATCGCGTTCAAGCAAGCTTGCAAGCCGGCTTAACTCGTCTTCATCCAAATCCCGTGCTTTCTTCGTGGGATCGATCTTGGTCTGCACTAAAGCATTCCTGGCGATCGATGGACCCACGCCGTACAAGTATTGAAGCGAATAAACGACCTGTTTGTCGTTGGGGATGTCAACACCGAGAAGACGCGGCATACCTGCCTACTCCTAAACCTTTTCCCGAGAGGGATTTACATTAAAAATTACGTTGTTGCTTTGACCCACGAAGGGCTCGCAGACCAAGCCATTGACCCTGCGAAGCCTAAAAGTGTACCCACACCTTGCTAAGTTATGCAAGGGTCAATTGACTCTTTGGCACGCTTTTTTCATACCCCTTCAGGATCGAGGAGAATTCCTGCAAATTCGCGATCCGCATGGGAATCGCCGGTACGAACTCGCCCACCCCAACCAACTCTACCAAATTCGAACCCGATTTTCTGGGGCGATGTACATCGGGTCCCCAGGTTTGACAGCAAAGGTTTCGTAGAAGCCCTCTAGGTTGGAAACGATGCCATTGCAACGGTACGCGCTGGGCGAGTGCGGATCGGTCTTGATCCGCTTTCGCATCTCTGCATCCCGATACTTGCGACGCCAGACCTGGGCCCAACCGATGAAGAAGCGTTCGGGACCAGTAAAGCCATCGATGACGGGCGCTGCTTTGCCGACGAGGGCTATTTTGTAGGCAGTGAAAGCAACGCTCAGTCCACCCAAATCTCCGATATTTTCTCCCAAGGTGAACTTACCACTAAGGTTCATACCGGCAATCGGCTCATAGGCATCGTATTGAGAAACCAACAAGGACGAGCGTTTTTCGAATTCCGTCCGATCGTTCTCGGTCCACCAGTTCCTCAAATTGCCCCGACCGTCAAAACGACTTCCTGCGTCGTCGAAGCCATGACTGATCTCATGCCCAATGACGGCCCCAATCGCACCGTAATTGACAGCATCATCCGCCTCGAGGTTAAAAAAGGGAGGTTGCAGGATGGCGGCCGGGAACACGATCTCGTTCATCAGTGGGTTGTAGTACGCATTGACGGTCTGCGGCGGCATGTACCATTCGGTCCGATCGATCGGTTTGCCCAATTTATTGAGCGAGTACGTATGCTCAAACTCCGAGATCCGTGTCACGTTCGCGACGACGTCTTTGGCATCGATTTTTACCGACGAATAGTCTTTCCACTTGTCGGGATATCCGATCTTTGGTGTGAACTGCGCGAGTTTCTCACGCGCTTGGGCTTTGGTTCCCTTCCCCATCCAATCCAATTGATCGATACGCTGCTCGAAGGCTTTGAGCAAATTACCGACGAGCTGATTCATTCGTTCTTTGGCTTGAGGCGAAAAATACTTCTCGACGTACAACTGCCCGACCGGCATACCCAGCAAAGCATTGCAGGCTTCGACTCCCCGTCGCCAGAGGGGTTGCTGCTCGGCGACACCGCTAAGTACGGTCTCATGAAAGTCAAAATGACGCTTTTCCAATGACTCCGATAGAATCTGAGCAAAGGTATCGATGGTTTGAAACGCCAGAAATGCTTTCAAGGTCTCGACAGGCTCTTCAGCAAGCAACGCTTGAGTGGCCTCAAAGAAACTTGGCTGGCCCACGATCAATTCCGTCTGTCCTGCGATCCCACACGATTTCGCATAGGCGTCCCATTGCAAGCCTGGGTTCTTCGTCGCAAAAGCCGGCACCTCGACCTTGTTGTACGTCTTGATCGGATCCCGAAGCAACACCTTGTCCCACTGGGCTTTGGCTAACCGAGTCTCTAACGCCAGGATCTTCGACGCGTTTTCTTCTGGGCTTTCCCAGCCAATGTCCTTGAGCATGTCCGACACATAGGCGGTGTATGCCGCCCGAATTTCCAAGTACTGCGGCTCGTCTTCAAGGTAATAGTCACGATCTGGAAGACTCGTGCCACCTTGGTTGAGGTAGACCGCATACTGATCCGAACGTCGCGCATCGGGTTCGATCATCATGGAATAGAAACTCGACACGCCCTGACGTGACAATTTCCCGGCAAGCGCCATCAACTCCGGCTTGGTGGTCACCCCTCGGATCGACTGAAGCATCGTCTCGATGGGCCGCGTCCCCGCTCGGTTGCGACTCTCCAAATCGACGTAGGATTGGTAAAAACTTCCTACCTGCTTTGCGATGGGCGATGCGGCTTCGTTCTTGCTCGCCTCTTCGATCAGCGTGCGAATCGCTTCCTTGGTTTCGATGTCCAAGGCTGTGAACGCACCGTAATTGGATTGGTCAGCAGGGATATCGGTCTGTTGAAGCCAAATATCGTTGACGTACCTGAAAAAGTCCTCGCCCGGACCGATCTTGGGGCTAAAGTTGCCCTTCTCAATCCCGGATGCCAAACTCCCGTTCGATGTGTCCTGTGCCACAGTCATCGGCACCCAAGCGGACCAGATTGCCGCAGCCAAGCCAATCGAGCACTTTAGCCCCATCCTCAAGCGTCGCCCCGTGAATGAACCACCGGGTTTTGTGTTCGCACTATTGTTTCGCATCGCCATCGACAACCTCGCTCAAAAGAGACCGTTCGCGTCACCTGCGCGATTGCAGCAAACCTTTCGCCGATTCGCGCTCTTTTTCGCATCCTAACGGCTACTCCGGACGAGCGAAAGTAGGCCACAGCACGACCAGGATGGACCATAGTCCGCAGGGCAAAATGACCAGCAAAACCTCGCAAATTAGCTCGATTCGATACAATCGCGGGCTTAATGCTGAGTGCGGTGGAAGCAGAATATTGTCGTCCGAGGAGCGAAGTATTTCAACGTAACGATCGACCACGTCAGCACTATAACCCTTCCTCAACAACGCATCGGCCACCAGCCTTTCGTCTCCATGTTGCAATTCACGAAAAGAGCGTGGGTACGTCACACCATAGTCGGGATCCAGTGTGTACCACTTGCCATTGGCAAAAACCTCCAAAACTACATGCCCGCCCAAGCCGTGAATGCGCGTTGTCACTTGCCATTTTTGAAAGAGCGCCTGAAGCACAGCCACGCGCTCGGAGCAATCACCATGCCCTTGCTCCAAAATGCGCTCCGTCAGCTGCGTTCTCTTGAGCGGTGCATAAATATGCCCCACCGACCATTGGATCCAATTCTCGTACCAAGCCACACGACGACCGTCGGTGTGCTCGGTCAACGAATGGACCAAGCGGCATGCGCGATAGACGGGGATATGTTGGTCCGGTGAAAAATCTTCACTGAAGGACTGAAGCGCCAATCGGCGGGCTTGTCCGTCCTGATTTTTGCTGCACCAAGGTGCTATCGCCCCAAGGCTGGTTAGACCCGCCAGCAGGAAGATCAAATATCGAAGAATGGGACCGCAGCGTTCGATGAATTGCATCGCTTGATAGCCGATGCCCTGCGTCGGTGATCGACTACGCACGCTCCAAAGGGAAGAACGACTCATTGAGCCGCCTGACCGCGTGCAAACACCAACCCATTGGAAAACGTCGCTTCGAAGCCACTCCCCAAACAAAGGTTGGCTGAAATTCGTTCGAAACGATACCGTCCAAGCCTAGGGTTGCTTGCTTCTCCAGCCCAATCCCATCTAAACTGTACGTAGCCAACCCCCCATGACACAGCGCGGAGGTTTGGTTAGAGCCGCCCGTCAGCCACCAGCTTGCGGGCGGTTCGTTTTTTGTATGAACTGCTAGAACTAAACCCTGGTCTCCCAGCCTGGTTTCGCAGATTTCACAAAATTTGCTGGAATCCGCAGGGCAACACGAAGAGCCAATCGTTGGGCCCGGGAAACACGACAAATGGTCGGGCTCTATTGGAATTCGAGCCGGGATCCGACATACTCATGCCTGGGAAACCGAACCCAACCACGGAACGGACGAGTACGAGTAGAGGACCAGCATGGACGCACAATGGATGCAGCGCTTTGTCGACTTCGGCGTCGATCCGCTCCTGTCGCATCACTCCCTCCTCAATCGCATGACTTCTCTCGTGCGATGGGATGCCGATTGCGACAGCCCCGATAAGATCCGCACGCAAATGAGACGCCATGTGGCTACGTCCGCTCCCAAGGCTCCCGGCGTTTACGGCATGATCGATGCGCTCGGACGGTTGGTATATGTCGGGAAGTCCAAGGCCCTGCGAAACCGATTGCTCAGTTATTTCCTTCCTGGCTGCAGCGACGAAAAGGCCGGCCGAATCGTGGAAATGGCTCGCAGTCTCGTTTGGGAAGTCCAGCCCAATGAATTCGCCGCCTTGCTTCGCGAACAAGCCTTGATCCGTCGCTGGCAACCGACGTTGAACGTGGTGGGCATGCCCCATCGCCAGCAAGCGGGTTTCCTATGCTTGGGCCGAGGACCTGCGGAACAACTCTACCTTGCACGACAATACGATCCGACCGCAAGCGCCTGCCAAGGCCCGTTCTTTGGAACCGGACAAATGCATCGGGCCATCGAAGTTCTCAATCGCCACTTTCGTTTGCGCGATTGCAGTCAAAAAACCCCAACCCATCTCACCAATCAACTGACACTTTTCCAAGTCGAGTCGCGCGCGGGTTGCTTGCGAGGTGAGCTTGGAACCTGCATCGCGCCGTGCCAAGTCGGGTCGCTAAGGTCGTCGTATGCGGCTCAGGAAGTCCTTGCTCGGCAGTTCCTAAACGGTGATGCACTCGATACCGTTTCACAACTTGAACAGGACATGCATAAAGCTGCCGCAGGACACCATTTCGAACGTGCGGCCCGCATTCGAGAGGATCTGAGGATCATGAAGTGGCTGGTGAAAAAACTCAGCCAACACCGCAAAGCTCGGGAAAGTGCACCGCAGATCTACTGGGAACCAGATGACCATGCGCTATCCAGCGAACGTTCCTCAAGTCGCCCGGGAATGGGGGTCCTCTACTTGATCCGCTGCGGTGGTATCGAATCCTCCGTGGCTTGTCCGAGCAGCGATAAAGAATGGAAACGCACGCGGCGCGATATCTCTCAATGGTTGGATTCTGAAGAGCAGCTGCGTACCAGCTTCCTTCGCAGTTCCGACTCGCTGGGGCTGGTCACGGCCTGGTTCCAACGCAATCCCGGTCACAAAAAACGACTTTTCCCCATCAAGTCGCTGGATCAGATCCCTAACTCGCTGGCGTCCATGCGCCGAACGTGGCTGACCGAAATCGCGGCCTGATACGACGCATCGGGTCGCAGTCTTCGAGCACCGTCCTAGCGCTCGATTAAGAGTGATCTTGAAAGCGACGGAGATCGCTGTCCTTGCCAACCAGCAACAACATTTGATCTTCATTCATTCGAAACTCGCCATCGGGAAACATCGTTAGTTTGCCACTCAGTGCATCTTTGACTCCTACCACCCATAAACCAAATCGCTTTTTCAAATCGGTTTCAGTGAGTTTGCGGCCGGTCATGGACGCCGGCATGGCGATTTCAACAAAGCGATAATCCGAGTCGATTGCCAAGAACTCGAGCACATTGGGCCAGGTCAATCGGTCAGCCAGTTGGATCGCCATTTCGGTTTCTGGAAAGATGACTCGCTCGACGCCAAGGCTGCGCAGCAATTTCCCGTGTTCGATCGTGACCCCTTTGACCACGATGTGCTTAGCCCCGAGCTCTTTCGCATGCAGCGTGGCTAACAGCGATCGTGTGATGTCCTCTCCAAGCGAAATGATGACACCGTCGGCGGTGTCCATTGAAAGGGTTTTCAAGGCCTCAAAATCCGTCGCGTCACCGATCACGGCTTCGAACAGATACCGTTGCAAATCTTCGACCGTCTCGGAATCGCCATCGATCCCAGTCACCTTCAACCCGTTTTTGTGCAATTGCTTGGCAACCGCTGCCCCAAAAGTTCCCAAACCGATAACGATGAAACGTTTGTTGTCTGCCATAACCTAAACTCCCTCGATCCTCTCGTTGCCAACCGAACCGCTAGCCGGCGACTGGCTCTTCATGCGCGAACTCAACCTTGGACGTACGCCGCGTATTGGATAACGCCACCATGACGGAAACCGGCCCCAAGCGTCCCAAGAACATCAATACCATAAGAACAAACTTGCCCGGCCCCGACAGGAAAGGGGTGATGCCGGTCGACAAACCGACGGTAGCCAAAGCGGACGTGGCTTCGAACATAACGTTCAAGAACGAATCCTTCTGTTCGCGATGGCTATTGCCAGATTGCTCGATCATCATCAATGCCAAACAGCCAACGACAGCGACAGCGAAAAACACCATGCTGGTCGCCATCGCTCGATCGATCGCAGACTGCGGGATCGTTCGTCGAAAACAACTTAAGTTCTTGTAGCCTTGAAACCTGCGAACGGCCTGCAGCACCAGCAGCGTGATCGTAGTCACCTTGACGCCACCTGCCGTGGAACACGGTGCACCGCCGATCGCCATGAGCAATATGGCGACGAAGAGACTGGCGTTGGTCAAGTCGTTCATGTCGATACTGTTGAATCCAGCCGTCCGACATGTCACGCTTTGGAAGAAAGGCACAAGGATGCGTCCTGAGACCGTTTGATCCTTGAGACTGTTGTCCCACTCCAAAACCGTGAAGGCAAAGTAACCAAAGGAAATCAAGAATACGGTGGACAACAATACGATTTTTGAATGCAGGGTGAATGCATCCCAATTCCACGGTTTACGCCAATTGGATTTACTCACCACATCGTGGATCACTGGAAATCCGAGCCCGCCCGCAATGACCAAACCGGCGATCACGAAGTTGACGAACCAATCCCCTTGATACGGAATCAAGGAATCGTTCCACAACGCAAATCCAGCGTTGCAGAAGGCCGATACGGAATGGAACACGGCGTACCAAGCCGCTTTATCCCAAGGCATGTCCCAAGAAAATCGAACCCATAGGATCGCCGCTCCAATCGACTCGATCGTAGCCACCATCACGAAAACGCGTCTTAGCAATGGCCGCACATCGTTCGGGTCTCCGCTGCCGAGCATTTCCGATATGAGCGCTTGCTGACGAATGTTCGCCACGCCACCCAGGGTGAAGGTGATAAAGGAGGTGAAGGTCATGATGCCGATCCCACCCAATTGGATGAGGCACAGGATCACGATCTGACCAAGAAAACTAAAGTCATCGACGGTGCTGCGAACACCCAAGCCGGTAACGCAAACCGCACTGGTCGAAGTAAAGAACGCATCGAGCGTGCTGATCGGCAGTTTTCCCGACGCCGTACATGCCGGCAATCGTAGAAGTCCCCCGCCCAATAAGACCAAGGCAAAGAAGGATAAGGTGGTGACGCGAGCCGGGTAACGGGCTAGCGAAGTTGCCATTTTCGGCATTAGCAATCGGAATGCCGGGAGTCCGCTCCTGAGTTCAAATCGTCACCGCAAAACCAAGCGGTGCACAAGCTCTTCCAAAAAACCGCTTGCGCTCGACTGCGTGCAGTGTACTTAGGTCGCCACACCTTGAGAAGCAGCCTCCTTCGCCCTGCAAACCAAAAAAAAGACCTGCGCGAGGCAGGCCTTTTCTACTTGATTGGGATCCTGGAATCAATGCGCTCGCCGCAATGGCCTAGTTACCGCCGTCACCACCACGATTGCCACGACCGCCACCGCCACCAGGACCACCGCGTCCCCTTTGTGGCTCAGGGAACTTGAATTCAGGTCCCTTTAGGGTTTCCATCAGTTCCTTTTGGGTGGAGGTCAACAAACCTTTGATCTTTTCGTCCGCTTCTTCGCGAGCGACACGAATCTTGTCTCGCATCTCTGGGGAGAATCCGCCGGTGAACATTTCACGCATCTTTTCGCCGTTCTCTTTTTCGAGCTCAGCCATTTTGGTCTTCTGTTCGTCGGTGATCTCAAGACGCTCGGCAACCATCTTGCTACTAAGTGCCCTCAGATTCTCTCGCTGAATGACCAAGCCAACCAAACGATCCATTTGCTTCGGGTCGAGCATGTCCTCGAGTTTACTCTCCAATTCGGCCATTGATTTTCGCATTTTCTCCATGGCTTCCTGCATGGCCGCGGGATCAGGAGCGCCTCCGCCTTGGGGACGCATGCCAGCGAAACTGTCGCGCATGCTCTTGCCCATCTCGTCCAACTCCTTGACTTGCTCTTCGTCCAATTTAAGCTCGTCCCGAACTTCCTTCATCATCATCAAGCCGATTGGGCCGCCACCCATACCCATGCGCCCACCACCGGGGCCACCTCCGCCGCCACGCCCTTGCGCCATCGCGCTCACGGAGAAAACGCTTACAATGGACAAAGCCATCGCAAACTTCAGAATGAGTTTCACTACTGGCATAATAATTGGCCCCGATGAGAAGAATTTGGATGGGATGCGACCTTGACGATTGCAAAGTCCCGACTAAAGAACAAACCCATCTGAAGATTAATCGTTTCGCTCACTAAGAGAAAAATTTATGGTTCCTAGCCCTCGGATACCATCCCCCATCGAACTTTCCGTCCTGCGAGATGGCATGCTCGGCCAAATGGCTTTCGCGCGGAACTATACGTTGGATCTGTTGAAAACCGTGCCCGAGGATCTTTGGGCCGTAAATCCTCCTGGAATTCCCACGAATTTCGCTTGGCAAGTCGGCCATTTGGCCATGGCTCAATACGGCTTGATGCTCTACCGACAACGGGGCCGAGCCGACGGCGACTTGGAACTGATGCCAGGCGGAGTCCGAAAAAAATACGCGCGCGGCAGCAAACCCTTCGACGACCCTGCCTTGAATCCACCCAAAACGCAACTCCTGGAGCTGCTCACAAAGATCGATCTGGCGGCCACAACCTTTGTATCCCAAATGCCTGCGGAACTCTTGGCCGAACCCACCGACATGCCCTACGCGGCTTACCCCATCAAACTCGGTGCGTTGCTGTTCTGCCCGCTGCACGAGTCCATCCACGCGGGCCAAATCGGCTTGCTAAGACGAGCCCATGGCCTGGAACCCGTGCGATGACGTACAACGGCGTCGTGCCACGATCAAATTGATCTGGCCGGCATCGAATCCAATCGGTAAACAGGGCAATCCAGGCAACACGATCGAGCGACGCGATGGCGGCGCCGCTCCGCGAGGCCGTGTGAATTCAAGGGTGATCACGCGCATGCGATCCAATGAAGTGCAGGATGCTTCGGAACATCAGTCCTACGGGGTGATCGATCTACTCGCCTACGTTGTTTTCCGTGGACTCGTCCTATTCCTGCAAATCCTTCCCTTACACCGCTGTGATCGCCTGTGCAGCCTGCTGGCTTACACGCTCACCCATTGGCTGCCACTGCGACGCAAACTGCTGGTGGAGAATCTCAATCTCATCTTTCCGGAATGGGACGTACAACGCTCCAAACACGTGCAATTCGAAATGTGGCGACACCTGCTGCTGATGATCTGCGAAATTGCCCACGCCCCTCGAAAAATCCATCGCGAAAATTGGTACGAACACTTCCGAATCCCCAATCGCCGCCGGATCTTGGAAATCATTCTGGACCAACGACCCAAAGTCCTCGTTTCGGGCCACTTCGGAAACTTCGAAATGGCAGGCTTTATCACCGGCCTGTTCGGTATCTCGAATACAACCATCGCGCGGCCCTTGGACAATGGTTTTGTCCACGACTTCCTAACCACCTTCCGTTCCCTCGGAGGACAGCACTTCCTTCCCAAAACAGGGAGTGCCCATGCCATCGAGGCCCTGCTCGCTCGTGGCGGAGGCCTGGCACTTCTGGCCGACCAATACGGTGGACCGAAAGGCTGCTGGGTCGATTTCCTGGGTCACCCTGCTTCCTGTCACAAAGCCCTGGCGCTTTTCACGCTCTCCAGCGGAGCCCCAATGATGGTCTGCTCCAACGTCCGCAGCCACCGGCCACTCCACTACGATCTGGAAGTCCTCGGGGTGGCCGATCCACTAAGCCCCAGCTGCCCAGACTCCGTGAAATCCCTAACGCGTTGGTACAATGAATGTCTCGAATCGGTGATTCGGGCAACTCCAGAACAGTATTGGTGGGTCCACCGCCGCTGGCGCGGTGCTCCGCCCCAACGCACTCGAGCCGCCGCCGCGTGAAGATTGTTCTCTTCATGACGGTTCTCACCGCTCGCCACGCACGAACGACACCCCCTGAGGAGTTTTCGCAATGACCCGCGTCTTTCAAGGACAAGGACTGGTTTGCACCTACCCTGAAAATTGGCAACTCACGGAGGATACCGAGGAGCAAGCCGCCGTTGGGTTCACGCTGCAAAGTCCCAACACGGCTTTCATGACGGTCTACCGTTACCCTCCCGAAATTGCACCCTCGCAAGCCATCGAAGAAACCAAACGCGTCATCGCTGCGGAATACGACGACATCGAATCCCAAGTCGTCGAACCAGAAATCGCGGGCGCTTCTCCAGTGATTTCCGAGTTGCAAGGGCAGGAGCTGAGCTTCTACTACCTCGACCTACTGGTCTTCATCCGATTGATCGCGTTTCGCTATCGCAACGAAACCCTACTCATTCATTGCCAAGCCGAAGACAGAGAATTCGCGAAACTCGATCTTGTCTTCCAGGCCATGATGATCAGCATGTTCGCGTCGGCAAAACCGACCGTCGAGCCTCGATAAATCCACGGCCAGCGAGACGCGTTGAACACAAAAAGACTGCACGCCAAACCTGCTACGTCCCCGGATTCCGTCGTCCCATCGAAGCTGCAAAATTTGGCATTCCAACGAAAAAGCCTCACCCGTCCTAAGTTAGTCACGCCCGAAATCTAACCCAAGCCAGGTGAGGCTATTTATCTTTTTGTGGTCGCTTCCGCAACTCGGACTCTGGTTGTTTCCGCCATGCGAAATTCCTAGAATATACTTTCATTTCTCGGCGATAGAACAGATCATAACGAAGTATTTTGGGATTTATTCGAAAATTCCTGTTCGGTTCTTGGTGGAAGCACGCCTTTAGCCCATCGAGATCTAACTTTCTGGATAGATTCGTCAGTTTTTCACGATCCGGTCCTTGCCCATCCAAGGAACGAGCACGGGCGGTATTCGGATCGAACCGTCGGCTTGCTGATGATTCTCAAGCAACGCGATGAGTGCGCGGCTGATGGCGATGGCCGTTCCGTTGAGGGTATGGACGAGATGCGTCCCCTTTTCCCCTTTCACGCGGTAGCGAATATTCAGCCGACGTGATTGATAGTCGGTGCAATTGGAGGTGCTGGTCACCTCGCCCCATTCTCCGCCGTTGCCGCGGCCTGGCATCCAAGCTTCCAAGTCATACTTTCGATAAGCAGGGCCACCGAGATCGCCGGTGGCCGTGTCGACAACTCGGTATGGAATCTCCAAAAGATCGAAGAGATCGCATTCGATTTGCCGTAGCTCCTCATGGATGGCATCGCTTTGGTCCGGTGTGGTGAAGGCGAACATCTCGATCTTGGTGAATTGGTGGACGCGGTACAGTCCGCGCGACGCACGGCCGGCCGCACCGGCCTCGGTTCGGAAGCAGTGGCTCAATCCTACGAGTTTCAGGGGCAGCTGATCGGCCTCAAGCACTTGGCCGGAATACATCCCGCCCAAAGTGATCTCGGCTGTGGCCACAAGGTTCAGATCGGTGTTCTCAATGCTGTAGATCTGTGTTTCTGGCCCGCGGGGGATGAACCCAATGCCATGCAAAACTTCGTTGCTGGCCACATCGGGTGTCGTAACCGGAATAAACCCGCGAGTCCCGAGCTGCGTCACGGCGAATTGCTGCAACGCCAATTCGAGCAGCACCGCATCCCGCTTGAGAAAGTAAAACCCAGCACCGGCCACGCGTGCCCCGGCCTCGAAATCGATCATGTCGTGCATCGCTCCAAGCTCCAAGTGATCCCGGGGCTTGAAATCAAAAGTCGGGACAGGCGTCTTGCCGCGTGCAATCTCCAAATTCGCTGCATCGTCTTTGCCGATGGGAGCATCGGGATGAGCCATGTTCGGAATTCGAACCATTAAACTCACGATTTCGCGCTCCAACGTGTCGTGCTCAGCCTGCGCTCGCTCTTTCTCCTCCCTCAGCTTTCGGCCCTGCTCTTTGAGATGCTCGCGTTGCTCTGGAGTCGCTTTGCCCATTTGAGAACTAATGGCGTTGGCTTGACGATTGCTCTCCTCGGCTTCCGCCAACTTGGCACGACGCGCCAGCTCGAGCTCGACCACACGATCCACTTCGCCGTGCACGCCTCGGTTGAGGCAATTGGTTTTGACCGACTCGGGATTCTCAAGAACAATTTTTCGATCGAGCATGTTTGCGATTGGGTCAAAGTCGAGGAACAGAGATTCTCCGAACGCCTCGCAACACCCGTTTGGCTTGAGAGGCGGAACAAGTCGCAAAGTTTATCCCATGTCATGCCGGGATGGAAACTGCAAGTATCCCTCATGGGCCGGATTCCATGTTTGAGAAAAATCTGACGCCTGCGGGACTTGGTCGCTCGGGAGGGGATTCCAGCAAGTGGATTCGATGTTCGAACCGATGCTAAATCCCGAGGCGTGACATCTCTCCAAGTCATCGCTCACTCGCTGAGGAACGGCGTTTATCCACTGCCACGGAAGGTTCAATACCACCTTTCGTATCAGGATTTCATGCCATGAGATTGTTCCTAACTGCCTTCGCCTTCTCGGCGATCCTCACCGCTGCTTCGAATTTGGGCTGGGCTCAAGACGATTTAAGCACGGATACTCAACCGATCCGACAGTCCCGATTCGAGACTTCCTCAGCCCAGATCTACATCATGACTCGGGCTCGTCGCGAGGTCGAACATCGAGAAGAAATGCTGCGATACTACGACCGAATCGGCTTCAATTATGGAGCTCCCGAAATCAACGGCAGTATGCAGTACCTCACCGTACCTCCCATTCGCTACCGTCGAGTTCTCCGAACTCCTGTACTATTTAATCCGATCGGAGCGGTTGATTACGGCGGGTTCTAGTCCCGCCGCAACCGATTCTCAACCTTATATCAGCCCGACGGATCACTCCTGCGTTTGTAAGGTCATGGCCATGACCACAGGAGCCGTTGGGTCGTCCCCTTTGACCAAACGAATCGATTTGAGCGGTTTGCGATCTCTCGGGCGTACGGACAAGTAACGGATCTGGCGCCCCGCAAGATCGAATGCAAATTCGCTCTCGGGCACATCGACTCGCCGCACATAGTCTGCAAAGTGCTCTCCGTTGATCAACGGATGCTCCTCCTTCGCACCATCGTCGTACGTCAGTTCAACCACCATGCTGGTGGTTCCTGCCCTGCTGGCCGGAAACGACCAACCGCCGACCCCACTCAAGAAGTGAATCGCGACGGCGGGTGCATTGCAAACTACCTCAACGGACTTGGGCA
This sequence comes from Pirellula sp., assembly GCA_041752005.1. GTDB lineage: Bacteria > Planctomycetota > Planctomycetia > Pirellulales > Pirellulaceae > JBKCUI01. The sequence continues at coordinate 159,826 of JBGSHV010000023.1, forward strand.
TCTTCGGAGCCATCTTGCCGTTCGGACCATTGAGCATGATGGCATTGGGTACGCGATCGACTTGAGGATCGATCAGTACAAACGGGACATCGCGAAACATCTTGGGCTGCCAATCGGGGAACACGAGCCTCTCGACTTGTCCGTCGGGTTCGAAGAACATGCCCCGTGTCGTGACCACAGTTGCGACACTCGCGATCGACAACGGCACGTACTTGCCTTTGCTGGTCAAGAATTCCAACAAGTCCCGAAACTCGGCTTGCGTCATCTGACCTTCAAAGCCTTCGGGCATCAGCGATTTCTGAGAGCTATTGAGTTGTTCAATGTCCTCTCGAAGCACTACCTCGCGTTTGCCCTGTACGTTGATGATCTCAATGGCCGTCTTGCTTTCTCCCGAGAGCATGCCCGTCACCACATTTCCATCGACGGTTTGGACATTGTACGTTCGGAAATTGCCTTCCACACTTCGATTCGGATCGAGGATATGAACGAGCAATTCCGACTTGGGATGCACCGCCATTCCTGTCAAGTCAGGACCGATGTTGTTCCCTAAATCCCCGTGACGATGGCATAGCGCACAGTGCTTGACGTACATTGCTTTGCCTGGCTCTGCATCCCCGGCCTCGCTGGCCAGGCTCATCCATGACTCGACCAATTTCTGTCGATCGGGATTCGGAATACCACCGCTCGACTTGAGCATGGCCGTGGCCTTTTCACGAATGGCTGGATCTGGGTGATCTCGCAGCAATTGACGCTGGTCGAGTTGAAGTTCATTCACGGACAACTGACCATCGGCGATGGCATCGATCAACGCCCGTGTCGTTTCTGGGCGGCTGAGCATGATACGTACGCTGCTCTTTAGAAATTCCGGCGGCATTCCGCGGCTCTTTTCGATCAATCGCACCACCAAGTCCGGAATTTTCGAGCCGCTAAGGGCCGCCACCATTCCAAGCGATAACTCAGGTGCAGATTGCGGAGTGGCCTGCTCCAACAGCGCATCAACCACGACAACTTGTTCGGGTTCGAGAGATACCATCTGCTTCGCTGCGGAAACGCGCTTCAGCGTATCCTGCGTTGCGTCGGTCAATTGGTCCATCAGTTCTTTTCGTATCGATGCGATCGCTTGATCAAGTGACGCAATGCCCAACGAGCCGGCCAACTGAATGACTTGGCTCTTGACCTCCAATGGCAATTCACCTGCCAACCATTGATCGACGATATTTCGGCTGGCGGATTCCGACAACTTCACGCTGTAGTTCCGAGGCCAACCTTTCACCAATCCGGCGATAACTGCTGCCGTGACTTGTGGATTGCCCTTGGCGGCCGCCAGTTGACCAATCGCATCGGGATCGAGTTTGTTCCGTGCCGCATGCTGCGCCACGATCTCAATTCGATCGAGCACTTGGGGTGCGAGTACACGTGCATCGGATCGCATCAATTGGCTCAATAAGGCCTCGGAATGCGTGCTTGCCGCAGCCGTCCAAGCATCGAGCAGCCAGCGATCCAAGTTTCCATCCTGCGTCGGCATTGCAACCTGATCGGGTCGACTTAATAGGCCTGCAATCGAAGCAATACCTGTTTGGCTATCCGACAACTTCAAGAGTGCCGCCAAACGGACTTGCGAATCCGCATCCTCCAACACCGCAGCGGCAGAAATTGCATCGACGGTTTTCTCATCGGGGACGGCGAAAGATATGGCTGCTCGGCGAACCCCAGCGCTGGGATGCTTCATGGCCTGCCCGACCTCCCGTCCGCTCCACTTTCCGATAGCCGAAAGCGACGCGATGGCATGAATGGCGCCCGGATTGAGGCCTGCATCATCGACATTCTGGTCCTGGACCAAGGCTTTGAGACGGGCAATCGCAGGCTCCGACAACGCCCCTTTCTCCATCAGCAATCGTTGCGCGGTTCGTCGCCAGAACATGTTGGAATGGGTGAGGGCATTCACCAAGCCAAGCTCGTCCTCGGCATTCAATCCCGACACGATCATCTTGCGTTCCCGCATTTGCGATGCAGAATCCAAGCCCTGATTGCCTTCGTATACGACCCGGTATACGCGTCCATATTTCTTGTCTCGCAACTTGGTCTCATAAGCATTCCCTCGACCCGTTTCGAATCCCTGCGGGGTCGGATTGTGCTGGACAATGAAGTTGTACCAGTCGAGAACCCAGACATTTCCATCAGGCCCTACCTCGGCCATGATCGGCGCCGACCACTCGTCGTCGCTGGCCACCAAGTTGAACGGACTCTTGGAACGGTACCCTGCACCGTCGCGCGTTAGGATGAACGTTCCGACCAAGTGCCCGGTTGGTCCGCAAACAAAGGCGACCCGATTCCACCACTCTTTCGGATACGTTCGGGCCGTGTAAAGCGCATGGCCCGCACCGGCCGTGTAGCCGCCATGCCAATCGACCTGTCGCACTTTTTCAGTGATTGGCTCGAACTTGAAACCATCGGCGATGTTGTTGAGAACCGAAGCAGACCAACCCGAGACACGTTCATAGTAGCGGTTCGGAATCGGCATGAAGATGCTGGGGTTGCCGTTGGCCGTCGAACCAAAAATCAGCCCCTCTTCACTTTGGCCGAATCCCCACGTGTTGTTGTTGGTGGACCGGACGAACTCCAGTTTGCTAACGCGCACCGCATCCCCATCGTACTGGGTCGTGCGAGATGTTTCGGCGACGCCATCACGCAAGGCAAAGACCGGCGAGGTATCTGCCGAGGGGGCTGATTCCACTGCGAATCGCCAAAATCCTTGACGAAATCCTTGTTGTCGCTTGCCGTTGATCACCGGCCGGGAATCGTTGTAACCCTGCATGGCCCAGAACCAATTGTCGAGACCATACTGAAAGTTGCTGACGCCACCGTGCGTGTCCCCCAATGCCCAACCCGTAATCAACTCTTGACGCATATCGGCGACGTCGTCGCCATCGATATCCTTCATGTAGACCGTTTTTGTCCCATCCTGAACCAGCACCCCGTTTCGATAGCATGCGATGGCGGTCGGAATGCTCAAATGGGTTGCAAAGACAGTGAACTTATCTGCGACGCCATCGCCATCGGTATCCTCGCAAACACGGATGCGATCGCGACCTTGGCCCGGCGTTTGAAGCTCGTTGGGATAATCCACAGTTTCGCAGACCCACAATCGACCGCGATGATCCCACGTCATCGCGATGGGTTTCCCACCCAAACCCGCGCCGCCTATCGGTTTCCCGGTGGCGCTGACTTGTTCGCTCGCCCATAGTTTCATCGCGAAGTCGGAGGGTGTCACGAAGTGCTTGATCGATTCCGATGGCGCCAGTGGTCGCTGCATTTGGGTCATCGGTTTCCCGCCAGATCCCTTCTTTTCATTCGGGGTATAATTGGGAATCTCGTTCCCAACGTCATCGAATTCAAACGGAGCAACGTCTTTGCGCTGAGCCGTCATGGAAGGGATTGGAAACCGAGTCGGATCGGTGTATCCGGGAAGGACTGAAGGATCGCGACCGCAAGCCCAAGTGATGCCTCGGGCGACCAAAACCTGGAAACCGGGTTGCGACCAGGTGTCGAGATTGTGCCCCCAAGCCGTGTAGAAGACACGCCCCTTGCCCTGCGTACGAACCCATGTCCAAGGTTCAGCTTTCGTTTTCGGAGCCAACTGCCCTTCGCTGCGTTCCTCCAGAACCGTGCGCCCTTGGGTGTTATGACGATGATGAACGTACGTTTCGTCCCAACTCGTAAAACCGCCAAAACCTTTCATGATCGGGTGTTCTGGCTCTACGATCCGAGTGGAAAATCGCTGGCCTCCATGCTCTTTGAATTGCGCACCAACCAGATCGACGTAAGCCGAAGAGTTCAAGAAACAATACGAAGCGCAGTGCAAGGGAATGAAACCTTTACCCGACGCGACATACGTGAGTAGGGCTTGCTCCTCCTCCTGGCCCAACGCTTCAATGTTGGCATAAATCAACAAGCCATCGTAGCGTTTGAGCGTCTGGGCATTGAGCGATCCCGAAACATCCTCCGTGTACGTCAATTCGATCGCGTACTTCTGCATGGCTGGCTCGAGCACGCGGTGCAAGTCCGCAGGTCGATGATGGCCTTGATCTCCTAAGAACAGAATCCGAAGCGGCTCCGCCGCGAAAAGATTCGATGAGATACAAGCAACCGCTAACAGAAACGTGGTTACAGGCGAAAACCGCGTCAGCGACGAGCAAACGATTCGAATTCCCAAACCAATTTTCCTGAAGGAATGACCCGCCATTCGACATGTACCTTTTCTAACGAACCGCTCTCGATGATTCTACTTAAACGCGCCGCGCCTCTTTTGGACCGCAGCACCACTCGCTAACTCAACGTGAATTCTGGCAACTTCACAATTTTGCCCCCCTGCTGGGCACTTTGATGAGCGCAAATTCCTACACAGGTCCAATTGGCCGAAGTGACCGCATTGGGCTTTGGATCCCTATCTTCCAGAATGGCCGAGATGAATTCGTGCACCAAATGCGGGTGAGAACCGCCGTGCCCGCCCCCTTGAATGAACGACAGATGCTCAGCATCTTGGATCGATTGCGTGAATGGGCGAATAGGTTCGGGGAGCCGATGGGCGAAATCCGGCACTTCGACTTCCTGTGCGATTTCATGTTCAGGCTTTTTGGCAGTGTGCATGATGTGCGGCTTGCCCTCAACCAAGGACCATTCAAAACTTTTCTTGGTCCCATACACATCAAAGCTCTCTCGGTATTGACGAGCGGTATCGAACAAGAACCGCCAGATATGGGCCGCAACATCACTGTCCTTGATCTTGATGTGGCAAGACTCCACAGCAAATGAATTGCCGGACTTGACGGCAAGCTCGTTGCGGATGGTACCTGATCCAAAGCACGATACATATTCTGCGCTTCCATCGACCAATCCCAACACAGGCGAGACGACGTGCGTGGCGTAGTGCATCGGAATCATGCGTTCCCAGTACTCTGGCCAACCTTCCATATCCTGCGGATGAGAAGCTGCTAAGTACTGAATCTTTCCTAGCTCACCTTTCTCGTACAGCTCCTTGAGGAACAAAAACTCGCGGCTGTACACAACCGTTTCCGCCATCATGTACTTTTTGCCCGTGCTGGCTACAGTTTCGCAAATCTCATCGCATTCTTCGATGGTGGTGGCCATCGGTACCGTGCACATCACGTGCTTGCCCGCCCGCAACGCCTTGACGCTCATCCAACCATGGTCCGGAATCGGCGAATTGATGTGAACGAAATCCACTTCCGGATCCTCGAGTACCTTGTCGTATTCCGTGTAGCGTTTGGCGATACCAAAACGATCGCCGGTCGCCTGCATTTCCGCTTCGTTGCGACGGCATATGGCCACCACCTCCGAATTCGGATGCCGTTGGTAGATCGGGATAAATTCCGAGCCGAAACCAAGTCCGATCATCGCGACTTTGACTTTTTTGGTCATGCTGCTGCAAATCTCCAGGCAGAGAAAGTGGACACGTGGGAATGGGCAATGCGACGCTAACGCCTCGGTCTCCGGCTGGAAAATTCACAGCCCGTAGACGGCTCTACTGTAATCGAAAAATCTACAGTTGACGATCCGATCCAATTCACCAACGCGAGTTGAAAAACAGAATCCGCCGAAACCCTTGGTCCACTTCGGTTGAAGGGATCAAGGCAGCTGAAACTCAGGTGGCAAAACGGCCGCGTTGGCGTCAGCCCAAGTGCGGGTGGTAAATTCGATTTTCTTCTTCGTAGTCGATGATGGCTCGTCAAGCAAAACCCACACGACCTTTTGGTCTTTTTCGTTAGGCGACTGTACGGTCGTAACCGGATTTGCACGCCGAGCCAACTTCGTCAACACTTTGCGGACCGTTTCGTCCTGGAACTCGAAACCGCGAATCTCTTGATTTCGAGTAATCCCATCTTTTTGAAAGGCCGTTCCGTTGATGGACATCGACAACGGGTTTTCCCCTTCTCCGTTGGCGTCTTTCACTTCGGTTGCGATGCTTTGCAGGACATTTTCTAGCGAATCCTGATCGATTCGAAGTGTGATTTTCGAATCCAGCCACTGCTCAGCAGTTTTGATGACCACCTCGGGCTTTGGTGTTTCCTGCGTTATCTTGCTTATGTTCGACGCTTCGTCCCGTCCCATCGCCATCCAAGACGAAACAACCAAATTCAACATGGCTTCTTTAGGAAGGTACGCATTGACCACGACTTGCCCATCCTCTGCAGCAGCCCGGACGTAACGCGACAGCGCTCTTAGCATTTGCGGGAATCGCACGGCGACACCGCGCCAATACGGATCCGCAGGACGAAGAACAAGTCCGCTTTCGACCGCGTCGGGCAACGCTTCAATCTGTGCCTTCAACTCGCTGGCTTGCCTCGAAGCCGCCTGCAAATCATTGCTCAACGTCCGCCATTCGACATACCATTGCGGCTCGAAGTGGGTTCGCACCATGACGGCTTGGACCTTGTCTCCAACTTGGGCCTTCAGCCATGGCAAGACGCGCGCCGTGTGTGATCCGAAGATGCCTTTGCCATCGCCATACAAGAAACTCGGTGCTGCCAGCAGGGTGATGTCGGCGCGACGATCGGTGTTTTGAAGCAGAACATCCATTTGCCGCCGTATCGGGCCTGATGCGCCGCGCGTCTCGACCATCGCTTCTAGCAATTCCGTCGGGCCGATCGTCACACGCTTGACCATCGCATCCGGCTTGCCCACAAAATCATCTGCCACCAAGCCGATTCCTTCTTGATCGTCCCGTACCCATAACGTTCCTCCAGAACCATCCGCAGCGGCCTTCAACGACTTGCTCGTCCAACCCTCGATGCCTCGCCCCCATTCCGATAACAACTTGGGCTCGGCGCTCGCGAAGCGCACGACACGCTTGAACTCACCAGGTGTGGTACTGGGATACCAAGCCAGCGTCACGTACGCGTACTCGAGCGGATTGACCCAGGATGCTTCCGGAATGCTGATGTCCGACTCTACCTGCAAGGATTTCCACCACTCTTCGACGGCCGCGAAAGGCATATCACCACGCCAAACACGATCGGAGACGAAAACCAACGCTTCCGGACCCATTGGAAGCATTTCGAGCGAGTAGGGCGCACCGACCGTCGGAGGCGTCCACGGGGTCACGCCGTCGTCGTTCTTGATCTCAAAGTACTCTACCAAAGGGTCGATCCCGGCTTGCACTTTGGACTCCACCGTCGCAGCCACCGAGGGTGCGGTCACATCCAGCCGCTCGACGGTACCGGCGTTCCGTTCCGCTGAAATCTTGACGATCCCACCCGACTGCTGACGAAGCATCAAGATCAGGACAATTAAAAACAAGAAAGAACCAGCGATTGTCAAGGGCATGAACCATACCGGTCGCTTCGCCTTGCGTTTGCCTTTCTTTCGGTCCGCCCCCGCTGCATCGCGCGGCTTGCCTTGAGTCGCAGCGCTCTTCTTGACTTTTCTCCGTGGCTTGCGGGCACCCTCTGTCGGTGATGGTGAAGTCGAACTCTGATTTTTGAGCGCTGAGGGTGACGATCCCACAGGTTCAAAAGTCGACGGACTTATCGGCATTCGTTCAATAGGCAACGGTTCAGGGGTCTTGCTCGGTGCTGCATCACTGGGTGTTCGAGTGCCAACCGATACAGGTTTTGCAGGAAGTGGTTTTTCAGGTACGGGTTTAGGTTTTGCTGACGCTGATGTTGCGCCAGCTGGTTCCTCAGTTACCGGTACCGGTGCGATTGCCGGTGCTGACGACGGTGACGGTGCTGGCGAGGCTGATTCAACCGAAGCCTTGGGCACAGTGGCCGGCGCCGAACTCGATTTCCTCGGTGCCTCCGGTGTGGCTCCTGAATTCAACTTCGCTTGCTTCGGATTGGTTGCACCAAATGGACGCTGGTGGTATCGCAACCCAAGCTTGCTCTTTTTTTCTCGCATCTCGGCCGCGAGCTGTTCGGCTTGACTGGTTCCTCCCCCCACAGACTCCGGCTTGGAAGAGGCGGAAACCTCGACTTCGGGGCTGATGGGTGAGGCCTCGGGCGTCATGGCTGTTAAGAAGTCAGCCGCCGTATCAAAACGCCGCCTTGGATCTTTGGCCAACAAGTGCATCAGGCAACGGTTGGCTTCTTCGGACAATTCCTCACACGGTCGAACAGGTACTTGAGCGTGCAGCAATTGCCACTTTTGCAAGGAACTAGACTCTGCGGGATTGAAAGGCCACTGTCCGGTCAAGCATCGGTACCACAGGCATCCCAAAGCATACAAATCCGATTGCGGCGTAGGAACCGCTTCGGGATGACTCAACTCGGGAGCAGCAATGCAGAGCAGATCGTCAGCACCGATCAAAACACTTGGGAAAGGTCCTCGATAAGGCGAATTGGGTGGAAACCATGGATCGCGTTGCAGGAAAAACCCAGAGGAGCCCACGGACATTACGGCTTGCGGAACGACCCGCCCATGCACCAATCCCCCTCGGTGCATTGCGTCCAACGCCTTGGCGATATCGCATACCATTCGCTCACAACTGACCGGGTCCAGGGCTTGATTTTCAAGCAAGGCCGGCAACGGGTCGCCTGGTAGGGGTTCCATGACTGCATACAGATACTGCATGGTCGCGCCGGTTCGTTGCCAACAATCCAATTGCGAGCCTCCCACTTGGCAGTTTCGCTGAGACCATAGCATGCTGGGGGGCCATAACGAGTAAGGTGCCCGTGTTAGGTCGGAGGAGGGTATGGCAACAACCCAGCAAGTTGCATCGGAATTCTCCTTGCCCCTGACCACAGCAGCGTTGCGTGTTACGATACCTTCGTACCAATACGGCCCTCGTTCTTGATCCATCGAACGAACGATCCGAATCCCCTCCAACATGAGCGGTTGCGGCAATTCGCGATACAACACGTTGGCTTGGTAAGGCGTCAATCGTTCGAGCGAGATTAAACTGGCCAAAAGCTGCTGTGGGTCACCACTCGCACTTTTGCCAGACGTTTCCGCCACCGTACGCGCCCACTGCCGGCATTCCTCAGGGGACGCCAGTCCAGTCGCATGGATGCGTTCCCAAAGCTGAACGGTCGTCATTTGCCTGCTCAAATCGTTTCCCTTGCAGTATGCGTGCCGGAAATGCCGAATGGTTCCACGGGAAGGTCCCCATGAGTATTCAAATCATAATCAAACCGAGTCCCGACGAGTTGGCACCGGCCGTTGGCGAGTGGTTGATCGACGCCATTCAATCCGTCCTACGGGTTCGGTCAACCTGTAGCATTGCCCTCTCGGGGGGCTCGACTCCCAAGAGATTGTACGAATGGATCGCAGAATACGAACTCCACTGCTTGGACTGGTCGCGCGTTCAATTGCTGTGGGGGGACGAACGCAACGTTCCTCACGATGATCCGGAGAGTAACTATCGTATGGTGCGTGAAGCCTGGTTGGATCGTGCCGAGCAATCGAAAGAGCCACGCTGCATGCCTCAAGTCTTCCCGGTTCCCATTCAGCTCACGGTACCGGAACGGGCGGCCAAGGAATACGCCGATACGATTTGCGAACTCCTAGGCGAATCACCCCGTATCGATATCGTGCTTCTCGGACTCGGCGACGACTCGCACACGGCGTCACTCTTCCCAGAAACGACCGCACTCGCGGAAACCGAAGAATTCTTTGTCGCGTCCTTCGTTCCGAAGTTCGGTACGTACCGCATGACAATGACCCTGCCATTGATCAACGCCGCCCATTCGATCGCATTCTTGGTTTGCGGCTCCTCAAAGCAAGCGGCCGTGGATGTCGTCTGGCATGGGCCTCGGCAAGGAAACCAATACCCTGCTCAAATGATCCAACCCACCGCCGGTGATATATTCTGGTTCCTGGACGCTGCGGCGGTCCCTGAACATCGACGCAACGATTATCAGCCGTAAATCACGCCTACGCACGTAGCGCATCCTCGAGCCAATCAAACCCGATTCGCTCGCACCACCATCGCTGCAATTGCCGACAGCCAATCCCTGGCAATCCGTCGGCAATCCTAAGCCCATCAAGGCTTTGCGCATGCCAAACGCAGCCCGAATTGCCCACCAACAAGACTTCCGTGGCATCCGCTAACTCGTCGAATTCAATGTCCCGATACTCCAAATCGAGGCCATGATCCGCAAGCAGTCGTTGGCTGAATCGCAGGCTGGTTCCCGCCAATACATCTTCTGCACTCGGTGTGATCCAATCTCCATCCCGCGTTACCAGTACGACATTCGCTACCGATGTATCTGCCACCGTTCCTTGGGCCGTACCAAGCAGTCCTAACGACGCAAGTTCTTCGCCCGGGTTCAGTCGATCGGACAAGAAATAGTTCAATCGACTCCGCGCCTTGAGTTCCGCAGGCCAACACTGGCCCGCGCCATTCATCCAGGGCGATTGTCGCAACCGTGTGCCCTGCGTGTACCAAGTTCGCAGTCGTTCCCACGGCAACGGCAGCACATGCAACATTGTATTGCATTGCCCCAATCCCAATTCGGCGTTGCCCGGCGATACCAATATCACCACACTCATGTCCCGACTCATGCCCCGGACTAAACTGCCTTGCACTTGCTCGCGATTCCGCGCGATTAATCGCTCGCAGGACACCCGCAATTCCTGCGAGTCCCATGGCAAGGGCACACCCAAGGCCCGCGCTCCCAAACTCAATCGATCCGCGTGTTCATTCCACTGCCTGATCTGACCACCAAAGGTACGCAGCCGCTCGACGAGAATAGCGCCATGCATTGCACCTAGATCCATGACCGAGAAAGACAACGCGCCGAGCGTGGTTTCTACGAATTGTTGCTGCTCGGTGTCCCATCTGAAAGCGATGCTATTGAGTGTTGCAGGATCCAAGAGTCTCATTCCAAAGCAAATGATCGAGTACGACGCGGAATTGCGGGCACTCTCTATAATAGCTTTTTTCGTCATGTGTCTTACCAACTGGCCCGCCGCAATCGTATTGCAGAAAACGGGAGTTGGATTCCAACGGTCCCGAAGCACGCGGATCAGAAAAGGCCTCGATGCCGATGAAGCCTGCGAATCCGGCCGCGACAGGACGTGTAACGCGATCCAACAATCGAAAACGCCGCAATATAGGATCACGAGAATTGTAGAGGTTGACCAATGCTTCGACCTGATTGAGCGCCTCCCGATGCTTGCCACGAGGTGACAACCAACCGCGATCCACTGCCGGAGCAACCAATCCCACTCGATACACCGACTCGTTGCCTTCGGCCGGGGTCACCGAGGTGTGATGCAAGCCAGGAATACTACCTCCACTCGCCAAATGCAAACCTCCCGTTACCGATCGTGCACCAAAGGAAAAGCCTAACACACTGACTTGCGGCTGCCCCCCAAGTCGCTCCAGCATCCATGCCATATACAACGCTTGACACTCTGCGGATGCAGCGTTTTCATAAACGTCTTTCAAAGGATGATGCTCGCGTTGACTCGGCCACGACAGCATGTACAAACGGTAAGGCCGATTGGCCCGACGCTTGAGGTAGCTATTGATAATCAATGCACGCTGACGAGCATTGTTCCGCTCCATGAAGTTGCCATGCACATACAGGATCGGCAAACTCTTTCCTACCTCCAACGCGGAATCGATCGTATCGCGCTGCCAGCCCGCCGGAGAGTGACGGAAGACGGATATCCCAGGATCATTGGTGTTGATGCATGAGAATCGATCGGGCAAGTGCCTGGTCGATAATTCCCATACATCGGCAGAGTCCAAGCATTCCAACGTGCTCGGCGTCGCCTCCGTAACCACCTTAAGAGGCTGCACTTCGATCGCTTCGATTTGTGAGTCGGTGGTGACTGCTTGCGGAACATTCTCTGCAAAACTCATGGGTGCTGAGAGAATGAAAAGCAAATAGTAGGACCGTGCGGTCCACTGGCTTAAACAATGCATGAAGGAATCCAGACGAAGAAATCGGGATTAAGCGTGTGGCGGTTTCGAACGTCAGCCAGAAACTCTAACACTTGAAACTTCTGTAAGCGTTAGGAAAACAAATCGGAATTCGTAAAAAATCCGGGCTTTGGTTTGCACAACCTGAATGGTGACGTAGAGTTTCAGGTCAAAAACTGTTGCGGCCGGTCGGCCCAACCATTCTCGGGGGAGAAAGATCATGAAGTACACGACACTCGTTTTTGCGTCGTTGATGTTGACCATGTCCGGTTGCCAAACGTGTAGCAATTGGACTCGGAGTATTGCAGGCCAAACTTCGAGCTGCTTTAGTGGCCTAGGTTCCGCGGCCACGGGTGGTTGCCGCAGTTGCCGGGCCAAAAATGCCGATAACGTCGGTGCTCCTTGCGATGCTGGCTGCGAATCCGCTCCAGCGCCCAATGCCGCTTGCTCGACATGCAATCAAACCGCGAATTATGGCGGCTTTGAAAGTTCGGCAGGAAACTACGATGGCATCGTAACTGGGTCCTACGAGGGAATCCCCTCGGGAACCAGCTACTCGACCGTCCCGTCGACGACCGTTCCATCGGGCTCCTATATCGGAAACCCATCCGGCAGTTCGTTGCGAAGCGGCGAAACAATCGTCCCCAAACCAGCCCGGTAAACCAGCCCACTAGCGTTCCCAATCCATCCCGGTAATTCCAAACGGGCAATGGTCTTTACCGCGTGGCCCTGGCCACGCGGAACTGGCGGAGAACGATTTCGGCTTTCCCTTCGTTACGTCCTGATGCAGAATGCGGTTGCAGTCAAATCGCATTTTAAAAAGGGATAGGCAAAGGGCTTTGCAAACATCTACCGTCGATAAATCCGGTGATCGCGTTCGGCGCATGTTCGCTGAGATCGCTCCGCGCTACGATTTGCTGAACCATGTTCTATCACTGAACATCGACCGCTATTGGCGTTGGCGAACTCTGCAAATTTTGGGACTCAAACCCGGCGAACCGGTTTTGGACGCGTGTACGGGTACGGGCGATCTCGCCTTGTCGGCAGCGAAACGACTCGGTCCCGAGACTGAGGTTGTGGGCAGTGATTTCTGCGCGGAAATGCTCGATGTCGCAAGAATCAAGCAGGCTCGCAAGCTGGCGGGTCATAGGCGTCTGCGCTTCCTTGAAGCCGATACGATGCAGTTGCCCTTCGCAGAGAATGCGTTTGCTACCGTGATGGTCGCCTTCGGCCTTCGCAACGTATCCGATACGGACGCTGGCCTTCGGGAGATGCTCCGTGTCTGTCGACCGGGAGGACAAGTGGCGGTGCTCGAATTTTCGAAACCAACTTGGCCAGGCCTGCGGCATCTGTACGATTTCTATTTCCAATCGATCTTGCCTCGAATCGGCAACTCGGTCGCTAAGAATTCCAGCGATGCTTACGAGTACTTGCCGCAGAGTGTTCGAGATTTCCCAAGTGGCGAAGCATTGGCCAATCGCATGCGAGCGGTGGGTCTGACCCATGTCTGTTGTCGTCCCATGACCTTAGGCGTTGTCACGCTCTACACAGGCTGCAAAGCCAACTGAGGCCGAATCATGACGGTCGATGCTCCTCTTCCTATTGTCTTAGCCATCACCGGCGCCAGCGGCGCTGGCTATGGGGTCCGACTGCTGCAGCAACTCGCACTCGGGGGACGATCGGTCCATCTTCTTATCAGCCCGTCGGGCTCGGCTGTCCTCGCCCAAGAACTCGGTCCAGCCATGGGTTCCAGCCGAGAACCTGCTCGAACCCTGCTCCAGTACGCTTGGCCACATCCATCGGACGCGACCTTTCCAGCACGCTGGAAACCCTTGACGCAAGAGGAAATCGAACACTGCCTGACTCGCATCACGGTTCATGACTACCGCAATTTCATGACACCAATCGCGAGTGGCAGTTTCCTAACGGCCGGCATGGTGGTCTGCCCATGTTCTGGCGCCACGCTATCGGGCATCGTCCACGCCGCCGGAAACAACCTTATCCAACGTGCTGCGGATGTGCACCTCAAGGAACATCGCCGACTCATCGTTGTGCCTCGCGAAACGCCGATGTCCGTTTTCCAGTTGGAAAACATGCATCGCGCCGCCCAAGCCGGAGCGATCGTTATGCCTGCCATGCCAGGTTGGTACCATGGCGTGACATCGCCGGTCGATCTCATCGATTTTTTGGTGGCCCGCATCCTGGATCACTTGACCATCCCCCACTCCCTGATGCGTCCGTGGGCAGCTGTACCGATCGATTGTTCGCCTGAGCATCAACGATCCGGAGACGCTTGATGGTCTCCCGGATCCAACACTTTGGAGAGTTGGTTCGATTCAGCCATACCCTTTTTGCGCTCCCATTCGCTCTGCTGGCATCTGCTTGGGCTTGGATCGTGCCCCCAAGTTTGGAAGGGACATCCGTTTCGTTTCGATGGTTGGATTTGTTGGGTATCCTGCTGTGCATGGTGGCGGCCCGCAGCTTTGCGATGGCCATGAACCGCTTGGTCGATGAACGCTTCGATGCAGCCAACCCTCGAACGGCGATTCGGCATTTGCCCGCCAAGTTGATGTCGCGGAACGAAGTCCTTGGCTTTGGTTTGGCAGCCGGGCTAGTCTTCGTCGCGGCAACCGCTCTCTTCCTCCCCAATCCACTTCCCCTAATCCTAAGTTTGCCTGTCCTCGCTGTTTTGCTTGGCTACAGCTACGGCAAACGCTTCACCTGGCTGGTCCATTTCTGGCTTGGGATCGCTTTGATGTTGGCCCCGATCTGCGCCTGGATCGCTATTCGAGGCACGCAAGTGATGGGCCATCCAGCCGACCTTCTGCCTGCAGTAGGGTTGGGTATCCTCGTGTTGCTCTGGGTATCGGGCTTCGACATCATCTACGCGTGCCAGGATTTTCAATTCGATCGCCAAGCCGGATTGCACAGCGTCCCAGCCCGGTTCGGGATTCGCGGTGCTCTCGGCATTGCGAAATCCTTGCATTTCGCAATGTTTTTGACCGCGATAGGTCTCACTTTCGCATTCCCGCAGTTGTCGCTAGGCTGGATTTTTCGGGTGGCGGTGATAGCCGTAGGTGTGTTGTTATGGCTGGAGCACAGTGTGGTCTCAGAAACGAGGATGGATCGAATGCAGTTGGCATTCTTCCAGCTCAACGTAACCATTAGCCTAGTTCTCCTGGTAGCCGGTAGCCTCGACGCGTACCTGCGGTAATCGCGTCTCGACGGATGGAGATCCGTTGAAATAGAATGCAGGCTTCCCATTTTTTTAGATTGAGCCGAAGGGCGTACCAACAGCATGCGTGGACCTGAAATCGCCGATCGCTTTCGAACGATTCGCAATAAAGTAGAACAAGGAGGACGGCTGTCTCTCGATGACGGCATCTTTCTGTACTCGCCTGAGGTGTCGCTGCACGAGATTGGCCAACTCGCCAACTTGGTCCGCGAACGGATCAACGGTAACGTCGGCTACTACAACATCAACACGCACCTCAACCCGACGAACGTCTGCATTTACCGCTGCCGTTTTTGCGCGTTTCGGTCGGACCTTCGCGACCCGAAGGGTTACGTCATGAGCGATGAACAAATCCTCGGACGTGGCCAAGAAGCCATCGACAACGGCTGCACGGAAATGCATATCGTCGGCGGGTTGCATCACAAACTCGGCTACGATTGGTATCGGGGTATCGTTGAACAACTTCACACGGCGTATCCGCGCTTGCACCTCAAGGCATGGACGGCCGTCGAAATTGACTGGTTTGAATTTCTAACGAAAAAGCCGATCCAAGAGATTCTCGAAGACATGCGGGCTGCTGGTTTGGGCAGCATGCCTGGCGGAGGGGCGGAAATCTTCCATCCTGAAGTTCGCGATCAGATCTGCGAGCACAAAGCGAATTCGCACAAGTGGATTGAGATCCATCAAACCGCTCATGAACTCGGAATCAAAACGAACTGCACGATGCTCTACGGCCACTTGGAGGAAGCCTACCATCGTATCGATCACTTGCTCCGATTGCGCGACCTCCAGGATCGGACGGGGGGCTTCCAAACGTTTATTCCGCTCGCCTTCCACCCGGAAAATACTAAGCTAACGCACATCAAAAAACCGTCGGCCCTGATGGACCTCAGGACCGTGGCCGTCAGCCGCTTGGTATTGGACAATGTGCCTCACATCAAGGCCTATTGGATCATGCTCGGTATCGGCACAGCGCAGACCGCTCTGGCCTACGGTGCCGACGACATCGACGGGACCGTACGACATGAATTGATCTACCACGATGCAGGTGCAACGACTCCTGAAATGCTAACCGTGGACCAGATTCGGCAGTTGATCACCGAGGCGGGCCGCGAACCTGTCGAACGGGACACCGTCTACCGCCACATCCATCGGGACCCAAACGATTTCAAGCAATGGTCGGTGGGCGAAGAAGTGGATATCGATATGGCCCTCACCCCTTCTGCGTAACCCCTGTTGCGAACGCTCAAAATAGCTTTCGCCCCTGAGCTCTTCGTATTCGTAATCCCCCAACGAGCGGCCTCGCGATAGCTATTTCGGATCGCGGATAATGCGGTAGCGACGTCCCCGCATCTCAGGTTCCGATTGGTCCGTACGTAGCACCTCCATGAGGCTTCCTCCCAGGACCCCTGACTGACCATCTTCACTGACAGTCTATTCAAAGGGTTGATTGACAACGACATCCAGGGGGGCCGGTAGATCCAGTTCATCGAGTGATTTAGGGAGTTGCCCCTCGTGGTTAGCAGACCAATCTCGAATCGACTCGACCACTCTCAGCATGCAGATCCGCTGTTCGACTTCATAAAAAGGGACAAACCGAAGGGGCCAATAAAATCCAAGTCCTTCCCGAAGGATTGATTCATCCTTCGTCGACTCCCAATAGTCACGCGCGAGCGATTCTGCCCTTGGATTGGCAAAGGGTGCCTCCAACGAGAATGCCAGTGAAATCTTCTGCTTGGCCTGTTCCCGTTTCCACCAATATCGCAAACCTATTTCCGTATCACTCATGGCTTTCATTTTGCCCACAAGTTCGGGCGCGACGCGATAGAGCCGTTCGCGCGAGAGAGTGACCCATTCCTTCCATTCGTTTTCTAGTCCTGGTGTTCCCCAACCTGCAATTTTTCCATCGGAGAGCATCGCTAGGTTCGTGAAGACCTTTTCGGCCAGGTCTTGCCACTGCGCCTCAGTCGTAAACTGGTCCATTTGAACTAATTCCGGAACAGTATGATCCCACATTACCGCTTCGTATTGTGCAGCTTCATTCACATGGATGAAAGGACGCGGGATGGAAGTCAAATCCCAATAGTAGTTGTCTGCTTTCGGATGCTGCACCAATTCTTCTATCGTATCCAGCGCCATGTTCATTTCTGCACAGGCGACGAGCTGATTGATCAAGAAAGGTGTTTCTCGAACATGATACGACATTCCAATGATGAAACGAATCCATTCCTCAGCAGCGTCCAATTGATGCCGCAAAATCGATGCGCGTCCAATTGCCGTCATGGCGCGCGCATAACTCCGACTCTCTTGCGCGTCAGGAAGAAGGATCGTCATCCATGGTTCCTCATGGATCGGGTAGTTCCATCCCGCGCGCTGACTGTATACAAAGCGTCTCATTTCGCTGCGATTAATGCAAGACAATGCCATGATTTCATCTGCATTGAGCTGTTCAAGTCCCTTCGTTTCGTACTCGTTTTTCTGGATTTGTCGCAACGATTGCAGTCGACTTATCGCTTCCGAGTTCATTCGCAAAAAGATGGGTACGCCATCACCTGGAAGTCGTTCTGGAAAGGAAGGGAATAGCCGATTGCTACGCTCCGAATTCTCAGCATGAGGTCTTAATCTCAATTCGCGTAGGGAGATCTTGGTTCCCTCAACGTACTCTGCTAAACCACCCGTGATTTGCGGCGCTTCGTCTTGAGCGGTCACAGCCGATACCAAAACTCCGATCCAAAACAACAGAAACGAAGAAGACGAGACATTTGGCAGACCGAATGTTGGCGACATACGAATTCAATCTTTGGAAATGAGTTTTGAAAATGCCCGATGTCATCCTGGGCAAAGAGTAGAACTAAGACTTAACTACCAAACCAATTTTGAGCTTGGGCGGAGAACGTCCGTGTCTGCGGGAAAAACCGTGACTGGCGTCCATGCAATTGCAACCTTGTTATCCAGCAAGGATAGCGTCGTATGGGCTACGCGCAATACACCCGGGTCGCGAATCGTTTCTCGATCGTTCGCACTTCGTTTGCTGGTGGTTTTGCTGGATAGGCCGCTTCGTTCCTCAGCAGCATACGACGGAGCGCGTGGATCGAAATCAACTGAAGCAGGTGCGAGATTTTCTTTCGATTCCGCTGTGCTAAGCACAGAAGAAAGAGTGGAAACACGGTCGGCCCACCATGATCCTCCCACGAGCAGCAAAAGCATGAGGCTTGCGGCGCCCGCGTAACCGAACGCGCGACGGTTGGCTAATTGGCGACCGGCTGCGACTCCGGATTCATAGATCAAGCGATCCCTCAATCCAGCGGGAATAGCAGGCTGTACCTTCATCAATTCCCGTTCCATGGGGTCCTGTGGTGTCAGATTCATC
Source organism: Pirellula sp. (assembly GCA_041752005.1). Classification (GTDB taxonomy): domain Bacteria; phylum Planctomycetota; class Planctomycetia; order Pirellulales; family Pirellulaceae; genus JBKCUI01. The sequence continues at coordinate 178,321 of JBGSHV010000023.1, forward strand.
GAGTTAATTCTCTTTCTATTGGTTTGTTTGCCATCGTGTGCGAAGCAGATTTAGCGCGTGCTCATACCTTCGATGGACCGTTGCGATGGACACGCCGAGTAAGCTTGCAATTTCTGCGAGCGTCAATTCGCCCCATATGCGGAGAACGACGATTTCTCGATAGTCGCTCGGGAGCGCATCGACCGCGGATCGCAAGTCCGCTGCTTCCATCAACGCACTTGGGCTTGCGTCCGTTGCCTCCTGCACGGATGCCAATTGTTCTCGAATATTTCGACGTTTGCTTTTCCTGGCCTCTTCACGTACCCAGTTTGCAGCGACCTGAAACAACCATGCAGACGGACGATCTGGCATTCGAGATTGCTGAACCAACCTGCAAAAAACTTCTTGCACTCCGTCGTCCGGTGATTCGCAGCGACGCATAAGCCAAAAGCGGAACGGCCCTGCCCAGCGATCAATGGCATTGCTAATTTCATCGCTGGTACACGGCACAATGGTCCTGGCTTAGAAACGAGGATCAAGGAACGGATGACGGTGGTTCATTCACCAATAAGATGCCGCGGTGGCTCGATTTTTTCACCAAGCCATTCCTTTTTCGCGTAGTCCAACCAAAAAGATACAAATTGGCCCGCGGACCAATGCCCCGCAGAACGGTAGGACGCAAGACACGGTGGTAAGCCGAAATACCGTCTCGTTTAGACGTCCAAGTTCCGTACGCTGAGGGCGTGCTTTTCGATGAACTCGCGTCGCGGTTCGACTTTGTCCCCCATCAGCACGCGGAACATCTCGTCGGCTGCTGCGGCATCGGGCAACTCGATCTTGATCACCGTGCGGTTGTTGGGGTCCAGCGTTGTTTCACGGAGCTCCTCGGCGTTCATTTCACCCAAGCCTTTGAAGCGGGTGATGGTGAGTCCTCGGCGGCCTGATTCGCGGATGGCTGGCAACAACTCGCGGAGGTCTTCCATGCCGATCGCATTCTCGTCTCGGTACAGATAGAACCGCGAATCGGTGGCCCCCGTCCGATCCTTATGCATCAACTCCGCGATGGAGAAACCGAATTCGGCCAAGTCCTTCAGACCCGCATTGATCGTCCGAACCTCGAAAATCTCCGTGATATGCGCCGTCGGTTGTTCGTTGCTAGGATCCGAACTTGTTCCTGCGTCCGGAGTCTCGGCGACGCCGTCATCAATTCGAATTTGTCGACTGGCCAGAAACTCATCCAATTTGTCACGGGTGACGAACCAATAGTCCTGGACTCCGAGGTCAAGGTGAAATACCGGCAGACGGTTGGTCTCCACGTCCATGCGCTCGGCATGTACCTTCAGAGAAATACCCCTGCGTTCCAATGCCAAGATCGCTTCTTCGAGCGAAGCCAACGACTTGCACAAGGACCGCATTTGGGCCCCTTCGATTTTGCGTTCGTCTTCGGTGACGAAATAACTATCGCCGAGTCCACGCTCGAGCAACTGCAGCTTCATCTCTTCTTCGGTCTGAACGTAGTACCGTTCCTTCTTGCCACGCACGACGCGGAACAACGGGGGCTGAGCCAGGTAGACATTGCCGCCGGCCACGAGCTGGTACATCTGCCGATAGAAGAAGCACAGCAACAACGTGCGGATGTGCGAACCGTCGATGTCAGCATCGGTCATGATGATGATGCGGTTGTAACGTCGCTTAGCAATATCCTGATCGGCACCGATCCCGCACCCAATGGCCTGGATCATGCTCATCACTTCTTCGTTGGCGAGCACTTTATCTTCGCGACTCTTGTATGCGTTGATAATCTTTCCACGCAGCGGCAGGATAGCTTGGGTGTTCCGAAACCGTCCCCCTTCGGCGCTACCACCGGCCGAATCACCTTCGACGAGGTACAGTTCGCACTCTTCCATTTTGTTGCTGATGCAATCGCGGAGCTTTCCAGGCAAACCACCACCGCCCAATGCATCTTTCCGTTTGCGGAGAGCGTCCTTGGCCTTGCGAGCCGCCTCGCGGGCTTCCGCTGCCAACATCCCTTTGCGAACCAGCAACTTCGCTGTCTTCGGATTTTCTTCCAGGTAACGCGATAGCCCATCGCCGACGGCCGAGTTGACCACACTCTCGACATCGCTGTTGCCCAGCTTGGTCTTCGTTTGCCCTTCGAACTGAGGATTGGGTACGCGAACGGAAATGACACACGTCAGTCCTTCACGGAAATCGTCACCGGTCGGCGTAAGGTCCTTGAAAAAGTTCTCCTTCTTGCCGTAGTTGTTGAGCGTCCGCGTGAGTGCGGATCGAAATCCGGAAACGTGTGCACCCCCTTCGAGGGTATGGATATTATTGGCGTAGGACTGCAATGTCTCGGTGTATTCTTCGGAGTACTGCAGCGCAATTGAGAAGCCGATACCATCGCGCTGCCCTTCGATCACGATCACATCTTTGTGGACGACATCGCTGGCGCGATTGAGGAACTCCACGAACTCTTCGATCCCGCGCTCGTAGAAGAACTCGTCGCCAGTGTTATTTCGTTCGTCCCGTACCTTGATCCGAACACCGCTATTGAGAAATGCCAATTCCTGCAGACGCTTGGCCAACGTGTCGTAAACGAAGCGTGTGTTAGGGAAAATTTGCGAGTCGGGTTTGAAGGTTGTCTTGGTGCCGCGTTTGACGGTGACGCCTGCATCCCGAACCGGACCGGTCGCCACCCCGCGTTCGTACGACTGTGTGGATACCTTGCCATCGCGAAGCACCTCCACCTCGCACCATTGGGACAGAAAGTTCACGACCGTGACTCCCACCCCGTGCAATCCACCCGAGGTTTGGTAAGCCTTCTTGTCGAACTTGCCGCCGAACTTAAGGACCGTCATGACCCCTTCCAGGGTGCTGACTTCGCGGCCCATTTTCTCGGACAAGTCCGCGTGGCGTTCGACAGGGATGCCACGACCGTCGTCTTCCACCGTCACCGATCCATCGGAATTGATGGAAACCGATACGGTTTTTGCATGATGGGCCATGGCCTCATCAATGGAATTGTCGACCACTTCGTAGACCAAATGGTGCAATCCCTTGATCGTCGTGTCGCCAATGTACATGCCTGGCCGAGCCCGAACATGCTCCAAGTCGTTCAGGTACTTGAGGTCTTCCGCGTTGTAATCGGATCGATCGAGGGACAAACCTTGTTCTGGCGGGGTCACGTCGCCGCTGTCGCTGGGTAAATTCATCGAGTCTCTGTTCTGGAAAGCCGCCGGGTTGGAGCATCTGGCCAAGTCGCTGCTCGGGCTTGATAACCAAGCCAAATACAGCGAATTCTTAGTTCGTTCAGTCAAACAAGGATTGTAGCGATTTCTTGAGAATTTGTGACTGGGGTTCCCCGACTTTGATTCCCCGACTTTCAACCCTGCTTCTTTAGGTTTCCTTGATTCTCCAATTGACGAAAAACGTCATCCACCTATCATGAAGGGGTGTATTAGCAACAGCGTGCTTAGGGACTCAATGACACGTAGTGAGTTAGAGTCCTCCGGCCAACGCGGTAGATCCGCCCCCACTCGCCGCCTGAGAGTGGTTGATTTGTACACGTTTGCCTCACGGTTTGAATCGATTCTCTAATTTTATTGGTGTTACCAGGACCGAGTCGTATGATTGATATTGAACGGGTTGTGACTCTGGATGAGCTCGTGGAAAGGGTTCCCGAACAACTGATTCGCCAAGCCGAACAGAATCGCAGTGAATCCGCGAAAGAAAACCATTCCACCACCAGCCGCCGAGTACAGGAGCAAGACATCGTGACGAAAGAGCCCAGCAAAGCCCAACGCATTCGTAGGTTTCTAGAAGAGAACCCCGAAGTTCGCAACAAAGATGTTGTCGATGCACTGGCGGAATATCAGATCACAGCAGCGGACGTCGCCAACGTCAAAAGCATCGCCAAAAGAGCCGTTCAAAAATCGACACCTACCCATCGCGAACCTAGGAAGCCGTTGTCAGAACCGCGTGCGACGACTACCTCGGTCACTACGGCAGGTCCAGCAATCACGCTACCCGAACTCGAGGCTGGTGTTGCGTTCGTCAAAGCCGCAGGCTCCGTAACGCGCGCTAAACACCTTCTGATCATAATCGAACAGATCAAGGACTGCTGCTAAGTACAAGTTGTTGTACCGAAAAGCATGGGTGGCACACTCCGAACAAATGCGATGGGTGTGGTAAGCGCCGCGAAAAGCAACGAACGACACGCCCTTCTTTCCTCGAGGCGTGTTAGTCGTTTCCCACGGCGTGACATCGGTCGCACTGAGCGATGTTTGACTTGACTAATAAAAATTGGTCTCGGCCGGAACAGCAGACTGCGTTTTGAACTTATTTAAATCGCGGGGAAGCGTATTCCGCTGCCCTAAATGTATTTTCTAACAACATCGCAATCGTCAATGGTCCGATCCCGCCAGGCACGGGCGTAATCGCACTGGCGACTGTCGATACGCTTTCGAAATCGACATCGCCGACAATTTGGTCTCCAACGCGATTGATGCCGACATCGATCACCACCGCACCAGGACGCACCATGTCGGCCGTAATCGCTCGAGCCTTGCCGATGGCCACGATCAAAATGTCGGCCCGTCGTGTGACTTCCGGCAAATTCGCCGTGCGGCTGTGACAACATGTGACCGTTGCATTCGCGTTGGCGTCACCGCACGGCCCGGTTCTCTGCAAACACATCGTTACTAGTGGTTTTCCTACGATGTCACTCCGCCCAACCACCACCACCTCGCGACCAGCGACCGCAATTCCTGACCGGTGCAGCAGTTGCATCACGCCATGCGGTGTGCAAGGCAAGTAACGGGGGCGCCCCTGGACCATCAATCCCACATTCTCTGGACTAAACGCATCCACATCCTTCATCGGATCCACGCGATCGAGAACCTGACGTTCGTCGATCTGCTTGGGCAATGGCAACTGCACGAGAATCCCATGAATCGCTGGGTCGCCATTCAATCGGTCGAGCAGTTTCAATAGTTCCTCGGTATTGGTTGAGTCCGACATGCGGTACAGGCGACTCTCCATCCCCGCTTTCCCACACGCCATCTCCTTGTTGCGCACGTACACCTGGCTGGCAGGATCGTCTCCTACAAGTACGGCCGCTAAACAAGGAACGACACCTGTCGCTTGCGTGAAATCCGCCACCTTGACGGCCAGCTCTGCGCGAATTTGCAACGCAATCGATTTTCCGTCCAACACACGAGCCGCCATGGCAATTGAATCTTCCATCTACGAGTCTCCACCGCACTGGGCTACAAAAAACCGCATACCCACGAATTCAGGCCCCTGTTATATAATGGAGAGCGAAGCGGGCGAAGGCATGCCTGCCTATTGCGTTTCCCCATCTTTGAGAACCCCATGGCCGACAATTCCACTGAGACCGAACCAAAATTGAGCGCGGTTGAACTGATCAAGGACGCAAGTCATTACCTGCGCGGAACCATCGCTGCAGAGCTCCAAGGAGACCAAGATCACTTTGGCAAGGAAGACTTGCAACTCCTTAAATTCCACGGAACCTACCAGCAGGATGATCGGGAAAGCCGTGGGGCGGCGACGGAATCGGGCAAGAGCGAGAAACTCTACAGCTTCATGGTCCGCTCACGCATTCCGGCAGGTATCATGACCGCCGACCAACTCCTGGCCCACTTGGATATCTGCGATACCATCGGCAACTCGACGCTCAAGATCACCACACGCCAAGGATTGCAACTACACGGCATTTTGAAGGACAACCTCAGAGAGTGCATGCAACGCATCAACGGTGTGCTGCTCACCACCCTTTCGGCCTGTGGCGACGTCAATCGCAACACGATGGCTTGCCCCGCCCCTTACCGCGACCATATCCGTCCCGCCGTTCAGCAACTCGCGTTTGCCATTTCCGATCAGCTCAGCCCCAAAACCAAAGCCTACTACGAATTGTGGCTCAAGGATGTGGAGTCGGGCGAAGAGACGCTCGAAGGCGGGAGCAACGAAGAGGTCGAGCCACTCTACGGCAAAACCTACTTGCCCCGTAAATTCAAAACCGCCATCGCCATCTCCAACGACAATTGCACCGACGTTTACACCAATTGCCTCGGCTTCATCGCCGTGGTTCGCGACGGTCAAGTCATCGGCTACAACGTCGTCGTCGGTGGCGGATTCGGCATGACCCCGAGCGCCAAGAAGACGTTCCCAAGATTGGCCACCCGCATGGCTTTCGTCACACCCGAGCAAGCCGTCGGGGTGGCCGAATCCGTCCTAAAAGTCCAACGGGATTTCGGTTACCGCGACGATCGCAAGCGAGCCCGACTCAAGTACTTGGTGCACGACAAAGGCATCGACTGGTTCCGCCATCACGTCGAAGAATACTACGGCACAAAGCTCGCTGACTGCACGCCGGACGATGTCACCGAACACTGCGATCACATGGGATGGGACGAACAAGGCGACGGGAAACTGTTCTATGGATTCAACGTCGAAAACGGCCGGCTCTACGACAACGAAAACCGGGCTTGGAAAAAGGCGTTACGGGATATCTGCGCTGAAATCCAACCGGAAATCCGACTCACGGCGCACCAGAGCGTGCTGTTTTGCAACATCGATCCTGCGGATCGGAACAAGCTCGAGGCGATGATTCGACGGCGCGGTTTGCCACTCACCGAAGCCATCTCGAACGTTCGGCGGTGGTCGATCGCTTGTGTCGCACTACCGACATGTGGATTGGCCATCACCGAAAGCGAACGGGTATTGCCCAGTCTCATCGATGTGATGGAAAAAACGCTCGAGGAACTCGGCTTGGAAAAAGAACTGTTCACCGTCCGAATGACCGGCTGCCCCAACGGTTGCGCACGCCCATTCAATGCAGATATCGGACTGGTCGGGAAAGCCAAAGGTAAATACACGCTGTACGTCGGCGGCACACGCTTGGGCAACCGTATGGCCTTTATCTACAAAGACTTGGTACCGCTCGAAGGCGTCGTCGACACCCTCAAACCACTTTTTGTCGCTTTCAAGGACCAACGTCAGCCCGACGAATCGTTCGGTGACTACTGCAACCGGATGGGACTCGATGGGCTGTTGGCCCTCACGGCACCCACGGCCTAGCGTTTCAATTGGCCTAGCGTTTCAATTCCAGAGTGCGAAAAGTGGCATCCGTGCCGACCGGCGCCTTGCGTCGCGCGCCGTCTCCGTCCTTGGATCTTTTCGCACCCACGGAGGTGAATTGCATGCGGCTATTACGCCGCGGCTAAAGCGAATTGATTGCTGCGGAGGGCGATGCCTTCCAAGAACTCTTCGAAAATACGGATGTCCAACGCGCTGGCCGCTGGCGATTCTGGATGGAACTGGCAACCGATGACAAACCAATCGTCCATCTTGCTCTCGATGCCTTCGATCACTCCATCTTGGCAGCGGGCAGTCACGCGGAACGTATCGGCCACACGATCAATCGCCATGTGATGCCGGCTGGTAACGCGGATTTCGCCTTCGCCGTAAACACGGCCCAAAACCGATTTCGGCTCGACCACCAGCGAATGGCGATGGTTCGGATCCTGAGAATCGCGATGCGGTATCGCGCTGGGAAGATCGATCGGCAAGTGATAAAAAAGATTTCCACCTTCAATCACGTTGATCAATTGCAATCCGACGCCGATGGCTAGCAAACTCAAACGGCGGTTCGAGATTTCTTGAGCCAATCTACGGTCGAACTCTTCGCGACGGGGCTCCATCGGCCGCACGGAACTATGAAGCATGTAGCCATCGTTTCGGGGGTCCAAATCCGCACCGCCCACAAGAACAAAGCCGTCCAAACCATCCAGAATGCGATCCAAACCCTCTAGGTTGGTCGTCGGGGGCAACAGCACAGGTATTCCACCGGCATTGACGATGGAATCAAAGTATCCAGAAGCGAGATAACAGTAAGCGGGCGTGCCTTGATGTGCACTTCGATAATCGCAGTTCATTCCGATCAGGGGCTTGTGAGCCATCATCAGGATCCTCCTAGAGATTTAAAATCGCATTCCTACGGTCGGGTTATTCGCTATTGCATCCAAACACGACTCTTGTCCTGTCACGGTCCATTCGAACCATGGTGAAAACGATGTCCCAAATCTTGCCACACCCACCTCGGATATACAGGGTTACCATGTTTGCATTCCATGCAAGCACGCGGTCCGCATCCCTCTGGCAATCGCTCGACTAGCACTCGACATACGCGCTTCGTCTCAACGATTCCTTCGTTGGCAAAGTTCGGTCGATAGTCCTCTCGGAAAAGAGTAACGGTCCTTCGCACGGAACCAAGGCGATTTGTCGGATCACCTCAGAACCAATAGTTCGCGTAGGGTAGGCAAGGTGAGGACTGAAATCAAGCAAACCACAACATTTAGTAAATACTTGAAATGCTAGCTCAACATCACGTGCTAGCATTAAGGAAATCGAGAGCCGTTCAGGGTGCTCGGCGGAGCTGAAACAACTCGTACATGGGGCCAGCCACCATTTCGGACGAAGCATTGGAAATCTCTTCCGTCAGGGCTTGATCCAACTGCCCTTGAAAGATCTTTTCGGCCCGCCCTCCATGGAAATAGGCAGGTTCTTCCTGTGTGGAGCGCATGGAAGCGATCATTTGCGCGAATAGTGTTTGCCCAACAAAATCATGAAACGCGCGCTTGAGTTTGTCGTCTTCTTGTGGGGACGGCTCCCCTTTCAAAACCTGACGAAACTTGGATTCAAAGCCGTCGCCCATGGGCGCACTCAATGCCGAAGCGCTCGTCGCATCGATGTTCGATAGTTCAGGCGGAAGCGATGAACCAAGTGCATTGCCAAAGCCCGGCAAGTCCGTGCGCACCCTACTTCGGAGCAATGAGTTGTTCATAGGTTCCATGGTTGCCTCTCCCCAGCTGCCTGCTACGAAGCCGATGCGATCCGCGATTGGTTTCTCAAAGATGTCTTCTATTCAAAAATGACTTCGCCGTACAGATTTCCTTGCCTTTTCAACGTTTTGATGATCGCGATCTTGTCCTCAGTTGCGACGTTCAATGCGTTCAAGGCATCGATTAGGTTTTTGAGCGTGGCAGGCAGATTGCTTCCATCCCGCGAACTAACGCCCACGAACTCACCCGAAATCGGGGCCTTGGTTGAAATGCTCAATTGATTCTTGTGCGAGATCGCGACCGGGGCCACCAAGACGTCGGCGCCAATGATCATGGTCCCTTCGCGCTCGTTGATCACGACCCGACGCGAACTTTGAAGGTGGATTAAATCGATATCGAGAACCAACGACACAAATTGCACCGGCCGCTCCCGATAAGCGGGCGGGATTCGGACCTCCACATGTGTTTGATCCAGGGCTATCGCCATCAAGTTACCGTCGCCGGCCACGGCTGGCCCGGTACGCGAGAAACTACGACTGCCTGGCCGCAAAAAGTCATTGATGATGTCCTCGAGGTACTGCGACGTGGTGAACGATGCATGGTTGGGATCGATGACCAGAGTGATGCGATCATTGATCGTGAACTCCGTGCGAATCGCCTTCTCCACTTTGCATCCATTGACCACTTTCGCGTTCGTGGGAACGCGTCGATCCTCCAGACTAACCGGCCCTTGAGCCAACGCAAACGTCTCCGGGCGGTCGGCCCTAGGACCGAGCATGAAGGTTTGCAGCAGCGTGCCGCCTTCCAAACTCTTGGCGTGTGTCGCACTCACCGTGCACGTCAACGCGTCTCCTTGCTCAGCCCCCGAAGGTGGAATTCGAACGGTCACAAACACCATCGCCACGTTCTTGGCATTCCCCATCTCTTTGTCCAGCAAACGCCCGTTGGCGTCCGAAGCGACCGGTGCTCCAAAATTCTGAAGGGCTTGTGAGAGCGCCCGGAGCATGGGTTTGTTGCCATCCCCGTCCCCGGTGCCCTTCAAACCGACAACAAAACCTACGCCTTGCAATACGTTTTCTTCCTGGCCTTTCAAACGGCAAATGTCGCGGATCTTGAGCTCACTCTCCGCCATCAACGGCGCGCAACAGCTCAGCCCAACCCATAACACTGCGATCCCAATCCAACGTGCTCGTACCATGTCCATTTAGCAATCTCCTCCCCTAACTTCTCGTAGAGCATGGGATGTACTGCATGCAGCGAATGGCTACCAGCCAAAGTGCAGGCTTTAGGCAATCCAGGTAAATCGCATTGAACTTAATGGCTACAATGAAATTTCCGTAAGTGCGGATCGCCCTATGTCGAACTCAACCGGTAGGAATCGCGGACCGACAAATGCGCGCAACCGTTTTCCTCTGGAAACTTCGCTATGGCCAACGACTCCCGTCTCAAAGAACAATTGCCGCGACTGACCGACGCAATTGTCGATTCGTACCATGCCTCGGATCGAATCAACCATCTGGGGCACTGCCCGCTCCCCAAGTACGAAGTGGTGGTCCAGATTCTCGAGGATCTGAAGGACATCTTTTACCCAGGCTTTCGCCGTCGCGAAGGCTTGCACGCAGGCAATGTGACCTACCACGTCGGCAACTTGATCGATGCCCTCCACGATCGACTCTCCACGCAAATCACTCGGGCCCTGCTCCACGCCGATCGCGTTAATGGCGTCCGCATGGAGGACTGCCAGGAAGCCGTCGATTACGAAGACAAAGGCCACGCCCTGGCCATCACCGTGCTGGAACGCATTCCTGAACTCCGGGCGGCCTTGGCAAAGGACGTGGACGCCGCCTACGCCGGCGATCCCAGCGTGACCAATCGCGATGAAATCGTGTTCTGCTTTCCAGGCCTCGAAGCAGTCACCATCTACCGGATCGCCCACGAATTGTACCGACTCAAGGTTCCCTTCATTCCACGCATGATGGGCGAATGGGCCCACAAACAAACCGGCATCGATATCCACCCCGGTGCAAAAATCGGCGATTACTTCTTCATCGATCACGGTACGGGTGTCGTAATCGGGGAAACCTGCGAAATCGGCGATCACGTCAAGATCTATCAAGGAGTCACGCTGGGCGCTTTGAGCTTTGCCACCGATGCTGCCGGTGAACTGGTTCGAGGCACCAAACGCCACCCTACCATCGAAGACCATGTGGTGATTTACGCCAACGCAACGATCCTTGGTGGTAACACCGTAATCGGCCATCACAGCGTGATCGGGTCGAGCGTCTGGGTCACAGCTTCGGTCGCCCCCCACTCGACGGTCGTCCTCGAAAAACCAAAACTGAAAATTCGGAACGGTTCGGTCGACGAATCGATGTCCGATCTCAATTACGAAATCTAATATCGCTATTTCGAGTCGCGCACTTTGAGGTGCGGTACTAAACCCCAACATTGCCTGAAATCGCGGTCTGCAAAGTCCGAAATTGAGATTTCAAAAGCGCGATGGCGGTTGCATGAATAGTCTGGTTCTTTGCGATCTGGGTGATCTGCGTTTCGAGATTGTCGTTGCTGCCGTCATGGTATTGGATTTGGCCCGAAGCGTTGCGGACCTCCTGCATAGCTTGATCGCGTGCCAAAGAGCCTACTTGGCCGCCTCCATTTCGGCTTGCCATGACATCGCCATAGGTTCGATCGCCTGGGGAAGCTCGCTCCGGCGGTGCCTTCTGGGCCTTGAGCATTTGCTTGAGGCTGTCTTGAAAGTCCTCAACAGAAAGATCGCGGACCTTGTAGTCGGGCGTGTCCATGTTGGCCAGATTCCCGGCCAGGATTGCATGCCTTCGCTCCGCGAAAACAATGGTTTCCTCCAGGGCGGCGGCGGTACCGTTTTGCAAAATTGACGGTGTCATGGCGTTGCTTCCTCTAGGAATTTCGCTGCTTTGCGAACGGATCTTTGGAAAAAATGCTAACCAGAGAACGACACGGTGTTGCCATCGTTGAGGCCATCCGGTTGGACATCAACATACGCGCGGGACAAACGCAAAGCATCGGTGACTTGTTGCAATTGACTGGCAACGACATCTCGTTGCAGCGTCATGTTGTCGATGGAACGGGTTTCCATGACCAGCAACTCTTGAAGCAACTCGTCGCATTGACCTTTGATCCGCTGCCCCATGCGCCGGCGTTCGGGACTGACCCAAGGACGTGTTTCGGGGTCATCGTGTGCATAGGGAGACAAGGCATCCTGGATCGCCGCCAACCGGTCCATGAGCAACTGCTTCCTCGACAGTAATGTCATGAGTTCGGACAGTTCGTGTCCCGCCACGACCTCGGCTTGATGCAAGGCGAGGTCACGCAGGGCCATGAGCAAACTCAGTTTGGATTCCAGCAATGCAATCAATCGCTCGGTATCGCCAACTTGCTCAGCACGCGTTTCTGAGAGCATCCGTACCCCTCCACTTGAGTTTTCGTTCTGGGCGCAGGTTCAAAATGGGCAATCTCGAGCAATCGAATCACCATTTGGACTCGCACCCCTTAGCCTCTAGCACAAGCCAGACATGGGAGCAAGATGCGTTTGCTCCGACAAGCTGCCACTGCCTCGGAACCTGCCCTTCGGATACAATTCATCGCAAACAATGGTTCGTTGTCTAAATTTCCCGTTGACCTAACGTTTCGCCAGCCGCTGGTATGCCAAGGAATATGAATCAAAAGCCTCAGGATCCCAAAGGGACAAAAGTTGCGCCGCCGATGCAGCGCAGGCCAAACGGAATGTGGTGGATCCTCATCATCCTAGCTGCCTTCATGAGCATTCTATTCCTAGTCAACTCCCCCGTGAGCTCGAGAATCGACTACAGCTTCTTCATGGAGCAGCTCGATCGGGCGAATGTTCAACGCTTGACAATCTACCCCGCAGCCATCGAGGGAACGTTTAAGATCGCGCCCGAAAAGCCGATCACGTACGACGCGTTTGACAAACCCGTTACTCCGAAAGCGATGGCCGATGGCAGCACAGAACGCTTGAACCCACGTTTCGAAGTTGCCGTTCCCACGGATGGTGAAGTACGCCGCGAACTTTTCGAGAAACTCGAAAGCCTTCGGACCCAGAGTCTGGCGGCAGACGCAAGCAACGGAGCTGGCGAACCATTTGTGTACGACGTGGTTTCGGCCAACAACACCAACACGCTCTATCTGGTATTGTCCTTCGCATCCCTACTTCTGCTCGGCGCCGCGCTCTTCTTGTTCATGCGGCGATCCCGCGAGAACATGATGGGCGGAGGTTTTCTCAACAGCTTTGCTCGATCGACAGCCAAACGCTTTGAGCCCAGCGACCAACACATCACCTTCGACGACGTAGCAGGTCTCGAAGGTGTCAAAGCAGACCTTAAAGAAATTGTAGAATTCCTGCGGTCCCCAGAAAAATTTCAAAAACTCGGTGGCCGTGTTCCGAAGGGTGTTCTGCTCAATGGCCCGCCAGGCACCGGAAAAACCCTCCTCGCACGCGCCGTGGCCGGTGAGGCGGGTGTGGCATTCTACTCCGTGAACGGAAGCGAATTCATCCAGATGTTCGTCGGGGTCGGCGCGTCGCGCGTTCGGGACTTGTTCGCCACTGCCAAAGAACATTCTCCTGGCATCATCTTCATCGACGAAATCGATGCCGTCGGACGGCAACGCGGCGCGGGTCTCGGAGGCGGACACGATGAACGCGAGCAAACCCTCAATCAGATCCTTAGCGAAATGGATGGCTTTGCTCCGAACGAGTCCATCATCGTTATCGCAGCCACCAACCGCCCCGATGTCCTGGATCCAGCTCTCCTTCGACCAGGTCGATTCGACCGACACGTCACCGTCGGCCGCCCAACGCTCAAAGGGCGCGAAGCCATTTTCAAAGTTCATGTTCGCGATGTACCCCTCGACGACGACGTCGATTTGCATCGCTTGGCCGAGGCCACCGTGGGACTCACAGGTGCCGACATTCGCAACATGGTCAATGAAGCCGCCCTGTGGGCAGCTCGCCACGACAAAACACGGGTCTCGATGTCCGACTTCGACTACGCCCGCGACAAAGTCTTGATGGGGGCAAAGCGCGAAGAAATCATGTTGCCCTCGGAAAAGGAACGGACGGCCTACCACGAAGCGGGCCACACCCTAGCGGCTTGGTTCCTACCCGGTGCGCAGCGCGTGCACAAGGTTACGATCGTTCCACGCGGTCAATCCTTGGGCAGTACGCAGATCCTGCCCTCCGAAGATCGCATGAACATGTCGGAAAATGAAATTCGCGATCAACTCGTGGTATTCCTGGCCGGCCGATCCGCCGAGCGGATCATCTACGACGAAACCTCCGTCGGCGCCGAAAACGATCTTGAGCGAGCCACGTCGCTCGCTCGACGCATGATCTCCCACTGGGGAATGAGTGTGAAGGTCGGTCCGGTTTCCTACAAGCTGTCCGACAGCGATCCGTTCCTGGGTCGCGAAATGCACCAACAGCGGCAATTCAGCGAAAAGACCCAAGAGATCATCGACGCCGAAATCGGCGATACGTTGCGCGGGGCCGATCGCCGCGCGCAAGATCTACTGCACCTACGGCGAGAAGAACTCGAGAGGCTCAAGGATGCTCTCATCGAACGCGAAGAGCTCGACGAGAACGAAATCACCGAATTGATCGGGCCGAGCGTGCATGCAACCAACAAGCTCGAAAGCGAAGCCACCGCCTCCGAAGCCCTCGGCGCGCGCTAGTCCCATGCCTCGCAAGAAATCAAACAAAATTCGAATCGAATTTCGCAAAGGGCATCAGGCACAACCGCGTCGTGGAGATCTGACTAATGATTACCAAGAATCGAAAGAAGATATCGATACCGTTGGATCCCAACGGGTCAGCGGCAAAGGGGATCTAACGCGGCACCGTACCGTGCGTGGGACCGCCTCCGATCGTTCGCAATCAGACTCTTTGGGCAACGTCGAAATGGAATGCCCGACAGGTTCCCTCATGGGAACCGTCCTCCGAGTCCACGGACTGGACTCCATTGTTCAAATTGATCGCGGCCAAATCATGCGCTGTGCAGTTCGCCGCGTCCTCAAAAACCTGGCCACGCAGCAACGCCACATTGTCGTCACGGGCGATCGCGTCGAAGTCGAGCCGCATGGTCAAGAACACGGCTGGATCGTTCGCATCGGTGCCCGACGCTCCGAGTTGAGCCGGACCAGCAAGCAACGACGGCACGTCATCGTTGCCAATGTCGATCAACTGCTAATCATTACCAGCGCCGCGCAGCCATCGATCAAGCCAAACTTGATCGATCGCATACTGGCCACCGCCGAACAAAACTCGCTTGACGCCGCGATCTGTATCAACAAATGTGACTTGATTGATCCCGCCTCCCTGCAAGGCTTGATCGGCAACTATGCCCAAATGGGCTACGAAGTCTTGATGGTCAGCGCCTCCCGCGGCTGGGGAATCGAGCGTTTGCAGCGCATGACGACCTACCGCACGAGTGTCGTTGTCGGCCAAAGCGGGGTTGGCAAATCCTCTCTACTCAATGTTATCGCGCCCGGACTCAATCAACGTGTTCAAGCGGTCAGCTTGGACAATCAAAAAGGCAAACATACCACCACCACCTCCGAATGGTTTGAATTGCCCTACGGCGGTGCGATTGTCGACACCCCAGGCGTACGGCAGTTTCAACTTTGGGACATTGTTCCCGAAGAATTGACAGGTCTATTTCGCGACATGAGGCCATTCGCCTCCCGTTGTCGCTACCCCAACTGCTCCCATCAGCACGAGAACCTGTGTGCCGTCAAAGATGCAGTGGCGGATGGACGACTCGATGCGCGACGTTATGACAGCTACTGTCAGATGCTCGACAGCCCCTACGCACCCCCTCCGGAGATCGAGGAAGATCAGCAATTGCTCTCCCCGAGCGATTACCCACTCCCGATGGATAGCTCCGAGTACGATGACGATCTCGACACTTAAAGGCACTTAAAGGTGTCAGGAAGGCACTTAAAGGGAAGGCACTTAAAGGTGAGGCACTTAAAGGTGTCAGGTACCTTTTTCGGCTCCGCATAGCACCCTATGTTCCGTGGCTACGCTCTGGACCGTCGTGTACCGACGGAACAATGGTTGAACCCTCCTAGTTCTTCGGTTTGCCACCATTCCAGGTTTGTTCTAGGTCGTCCGAGTATTGCTTGCGGATATTGTTGTCGGCAAGGATTTCATCGGTAGCGCTGGCCAATTCTTGTCGATTGAAGACCAAGTTCTCCGCCCCCAGTTCGGCAAACTGAATCTCCAAATACTCATCCGTGCAATCACGCAAGACCTCGACCAAGTGCTTGAGGCTCTTGATCTCAATCCCATTGATGGAATGAACCACCGACAAAATGAACGGGCGATATCCTTTGGTGCTGCGATGCGAGAAAGGAGGTGAAGGGACAAAGACAATTTCTTCGAGGCTTTCCATGGGAAGAATCTGCAAGGATGACATCAATGGGGAATGTTGTGTTGTCAAACGCCTTGACCAATTTTCATCCGTCATCAACCCGTCGACGATTTCCTCTGTTGCTGCTTCAAAGGTGAGCGGTCCAAAGATAAAGTAACGTGGGTAATCACCATCGAGCTTCGGAAGCAAGGTTCGAAGATTGTTTGGTGAGGGGCAACAAAGTTCGATTTCTCGACCACCTCGCCAAACCGTGATCGGAACTGTTCCATGCTTTGCCAGAATGGGACAGTAGTACAAAAAATTGAGGGTCAATTCGTTGACTTTGACATTGCCTTGAGAATCGATCGCATGCGGTCCAATCTTTGTGATCACGTCCCCTTTTTGCAACGGGTAGTCCGAAGCTGGATTTCGAATTGCCGAAACCATGACTCCACCCATCGCCTTAGGAAGCTTGAGTTTGCTACGAAGCGATGGATTCTCAACGGAATGGAAGTAGTCCCACAAATTGGGCTTGCCGTCGCATTTACCGTCCTCGATGTCCTTAAGAAAGCCGATGACCTCGATCGAATGAATGAGATACCCGATATTGTCGGCATTTGCGACGCCACTGAAGGCAACACCGACAACTTTGCCATTGCTAATCGCAGGCCCTCCACTGTTTCCAGGATTGGTTGCCGCATCGATTTGGGCTCGCAGTCCCAATTGTTCGGAATTGAGTTCCGCGTACTCGATTCGTGACACGATTCCTTTCGTAATCGAGATCTGATTGCCGCCGATAGGAAACCCATAGACACTCACTTCGGATCGCAACGGAGTAAGGTTGGAATCGATCTCAAGCGGCTTTAAGCCAGCAACCAAATCGGCGTTTTCCAACTTGAGAACCGCTAGGTCTAGCCCATGCGAGATGGCTTCTACCGTTGCCTCAAGCTTTTCGCCTGATTGGTTGGGTGTGACATAAATTTGCGATCCGTAGCGAACCACGTGCGCATTGGTCAAGATGCGATCGGCATCGATCAAGAAACCTGTTCCAGAGGACTCTGTTGGCGTCGACTTGCTCCAAGGGCTAAAGGGGTCCGGATACCGGTGTGTCGAATGGATCTTCATCACCGACGATTTGACTGCGTCCTCATCCGCAAAAGCATCCACCGCGAACAGGCACAAAAGTAAGAAAACGCGGGGCATTGGGTGCATGATATTCAGATCGTGTCAGGGCCGCTCGTTCGGAATCTCGACGTTGGCTACACGTCGAATCAGCACATTGTAGCTGATTCATTCGAGCGTCCGACTGTAGCTGAGAACGTGTTTTGGAATTGCTTTAAAGTGAAAAATTTAAGATAGCTCCCGGCGGTGTTTACCTACGCACAACCGGTGCCGACTAGCTCATCAAGTGGTTGCGACTGTCCAAGCTTGATCAGTGCATCGTTTGCACCTTCGCCATTGATTCCAAGTGACGCCTGATTCAGCGTCGCGATCTTCGTTGACAACCGCAGCAGTCTCAGCCTCATTGACAACCACGCCCTCTTCGACCACGCCCTGTTCGACCACAACGTTTTCGATCACAACCTGTTCGACCGCACTGAGCGAGGCAGCGGCTCGCCACCCCGTATCCATTTTCGGGCATTCGTCGCATCGTTCTGGCTCGTCTTCAGTCCGCGTTGAGTCGAAGGCAGTGTTGAGATACTTAGAACATCCTCGTCTGGCTTGGGGTTACCTCACGCGGCTAGTACCTATCGTGATTTCTTGACGATCAAGACGCTGCATGGAGCATGGTGCAGCACGAATCGCGATACGCTACCGATGAAAAATCGCGCGATGGCCGATCGTCCTTTGTCCCCGACGAGCACCAAACTGCTGTGATGACGAGCAGCGTGTTCAATGATGGCATGCCCCACATGCACCTTTTCCGCTACCGTGCACTCGATTTGATCCGACGCTGGTTGCGAGCCGAAAACTTGGGACAGGATCAATTCCTGTTTGACGGATTCAAGTTCCTTCCGCAACATCGCTAGCTCCTTCGCATCGTAAACGATTTCGTCTGGAAGATTTTCAGGTCTCCGAACGTACGCGACGAGCGATAGCTTCGCATGCGAGGGCAGTTTCAGTTGCTGGAGAAATTCGACCGAATGCTTGGATGCCTCGGAACCATCAAGGCACAACGTGATGTGCGGGTTTTTTGTATGGACGCTGCTGTCCATGGGACGCACGACCCAAACCGAAACCTTGGAATGCGATACGACCGAGTCGCTTGTGCTGCCCAATAAAACTCGAGTCAGGGCCCCGGCCCCGCGAGCTCCGATGACAATCATTCCTACGCCCTGTTCATCGGCGCAGTCCAACAGCGTACTGGCGGCTTGTCCGGCACGCTCCAAATACTGTGCTTGGACACCGTATTTGTCGAGTACCTCCTTCGCCTTTTGCAAGTGCAATTGGCAATGATGATGCTGCAGGCGATCCATCTCCTCTTTGTCGACCGAATCGATGATGCCGTAGGCTTGAAACTCGTCGACCGTTACAACCACGTGCTCACGTATTCCGGTGGGCAGAAGTTGGCAGTAGCGATCGATCGCCTCAAGCGATTCCGTCGAACCATCGGTCGTGAGCAAGGCTTTCATGTCGTTTCATTCCTGGAGAGATTGGTTGTCCAAGTGCACTTGATGACACCATCTGCCATCGCGCGCAAACCCATTGTATCAGCCGCGTTTGAGTCGTGGTTTGTGATTGCCGCGAACGTTCGAACTGGCGTGTTCGATTTTGCAACGTTCCGAGTTCAGTTTGCCATTCGACTTACGAACACGCGCGGTATCCCATTGAGATGATCTTCTGCGTTTGCTCTCATCAAACGGTCGAGCCTGTGGGACTTGAGCATTGTCGTCCTAGCAATCGACCGCGGGAAAAACCTGAAGGCATGCGATGTCGTTACCAAATGGTCGCGATTGTCGAATCTCAGCAAGATCTTCTGCAAGGCAATCTCTCCGCCCTGGCTCTGGCCAAGATGGAATGCGAACAGAACGTGCCTGATGCCAAACAGCGCTGGAATCTGAAGAAGCACTGCGTCTGGATGAAACTCGAAGGATCGAGGACTTCCGCCGACGCTGCTGGACCAGTTGCAAATAGTCGCTGTCCAAAAGTGCGAGCGGGATCATTGAAAGCATCACGACGCGGAGCGTCGTGCCACCATTTGCATCTGGTAGCCTACTATTGGCGATCGCACTCGTTCGACAGTTCGTCTTTCAAAAACGCGCCTGCCGAAGGTTCTCGAACGCTTTCAAGGGTGCACCCAAAATACTGAGCGATGAATTCCTTGCGGTCCTGAGCTTTGACGTACTCGACCAATGCATACAGTTGCTTTTGATCGCGTTGTAGCTTCGCCCTTCGGACTTCTTCACTCCCAAGCTCAACCGGCAAAGGTCTCGTGACCTCGACATTCCCAAGATCGTCCGCGTCTTCAATCACCCCAAAACGATGCAGCATCGACAGAACTGTTTCCAAGCGTCGATCCTGCTTGCGCTTGTCCGTCAGCTGTTTCCGCAGCCAATCGATACCAAACGCTCGCACTTGATCGCGATCGTGTCGTAGAAAGTCGTACACGCGATGATAAAAATCCGCATCGGGGTTGCTCCAGCGCGAAAACTCCATCTGAGTCAATAAATCATCCTGGCAGTATAGAAAAACGCATTCGGATTTTCTTCCGTCTCGACCAGCTCGTCCGATCTCCTGATAGTACGCCTCGAGCGAGCCAGGTACTTCGGCATGGACGACAAACCGAATATCCTCTTTATCGATCCCCATCCCAAAGGCATTGGTGGCCAAAACAATGGACGATTCTCCACTCATGAACGCTTCTTGGACCCGATGCCGTCGATCGCGAAAAAGATCTCCATGGTAGACATCGTGCTCCACACCCTGCTGCCGAAGCAATGCACTCATCGCTTCCAATGTACGGATCAATGTGAAATAAATAATGCCGGAGCCGCCAGACCATCGATCAATACATTCGAGGATTTTCGAAAGCTTCTCCTCAATCCCCCAAACTTCTTCGACCTCCAAACTCAAATTGGGTCGATCAATCCCGGCATGAAACAGCCGACATGCATCGAGCGATTCGCCGAATCCATGGAGTCCAAGTTGACGCAGAATGTCGTGTTGTACAGCGGGTGTAGCCGTGGCGGTCAATGCAATCGTTGTCGGTGCTCCCACCAACTGCCGAATCTCACACAACCTTGAGTAGTCGGGCCGAAAGTCATGCCCCCACTCGCTAATGCAATGAGCTTCATCCACTGCGAGCAATGCAACGCGACGTGAAACAAGTACCTCCAGGAAGTCCTGCTTGCGAAACCTCTCCGGTGTGACGTATAGCATCGCATAGCGGCCTTGTGCGATCTCCGAGTACGCTCGTTCGCGTTGGTCGCGGCGAAGCAGCGAGTTGACCATCGCAGCATCGATCCCTTTGCCTCGCAGTTTTTCGACCTGGTCTTTCATCAGTGAAACCAAGGGTGAAAGGACCAGCGTGATCGGTGGACGATGGTCGCCAGGAATATCGGATTCGCTCATGCAGATAGCAGGGATCTGGAAACAGAGCGATTTCCCTCCTCCTGTTGGCATCAGGACCAGAGAGTGTCCACCCGCCAAGGTCCGTTCGATGACGGATTGCTGAAAGCCGCGAAAGCTCGCGTAAACAAAACGAGAACGAAGTACCTGGAGAGGGGATGTCGAATGCATTCGTTTCGCTAGAGCGCTAATTCGCCGTCGGAATCACCAAAGGTCTTGGTCGGACATCCGTAATGATTGAGCATCGACACGAACAAGTTGGACATCGGTTGGTCGGCAACCTTGAGGTAGCGGCCCGTACGGTATTGACCACCGGCTTGTCCGGCCAGCACGACCGGCAAGTTGTCATGGGTATGTCGGTTGCCGTCTGCGATCGCTCCGCCGTAAACAATCATGGAGTTATGCAAGACCGAACTGCCGTCCGCATCCTGCATCGTTTTGAGACGGTCCAAGAACCTAGCGAAACGATCCATGTAGAATTGATCGATGCGGGCGACTTTGTCGGCGAGTTCTTGTACCGACTGGTTGTGGGTCAAGTGATGATGCCCTTCGGCGATCCCAATCTCTGGGAATGTTCGGTTCGATCCATCGTACGCGAGAATCAAAGATGCAATCCGAGTCGAATCGGTTTGGAACGCCAAAGCGATCATGTCGAACATGATGTCAATGTGTTCGGCAAACACGGGAGGGATACCGTCAGGTGTGTCGGTAGCGGGGTTCGGAATAGTGCTGAACTGGGACGCAGAGCTGAGCCGTCGCTCAATCGAACGCACGCCGACCAAGTATTCCTCAAGTTTTTTAAGGTCGTTGGCACTCAACTGCCGCTGAATACTTTTGGTGTCCTCCAACACGAAATCCAAGATCGATTTCTGACTCGACTGACGCAACAAGTAATTCTTGGTTCTCTCGTCAGGAGACCCGGCACCAAACAACCGCTCGAACACCGATTGTGGATTGGCGTCCGGCGTCATCGGAGTCGTGGGGGTACTCCAAGACAGATTGTATTGGTAAGCGCATGCGTACCCCGAATCGCAACCTCCGGAATTACGAATCGCGTCGCAGGTGAGTTCGAGCGATGGAAATCGAGTCGCAGTTCCAACGCTTTTCGCTGCGACCTGATCGACCGATGCACCCACAAAAATATCGGCGCCGGCCGTCTTGCGTGCGCGGGCACCCGTCAAGAAGGTCGCACTCGACCGGGCATGATCGCCCGCTCCGTCCCTACCTGCGGTGGCATTCTCATGCTTGAGTCCGCCGATAACTTGAAACTGATCCTTTAAGTGTTCCATGCCCTTCATGGTCGAATTCAATTGGAATTCACCAGGATCGCCAATAGGAAACCAATGCTTCTGCTGCACCCCGTTGGGAATGGAAACAAACGCCATCCGCAGCGGTGCGCCGGACGGAGTCGTCGCAGCGGTTGCGACACTCACCGCTGCTGGATCAGCGGCCAACGATTCCAAATGAGGCAGAACAATGCTTGCGCCCAACCCTCGGAGTAAGGATCGGCGATTGAAAGCAGCCCGATGGGTACGACGATTATCTGTTTCTGATGAACGTGTCACTTTTTAGGGACCTTACTTTCTTCGGTTGCTTTCTTCGATACAGCCAACGCTCTCGGCAACGGCTAAGGCTAGGAGTCCTCGCGAGAGGATTCCGCCCTTCGTTGACGTTGAAAGGGAGGGGATTCCACGATTCCAAGAATCAGTGCCTCAAACTTGCCTCCATGACCCATCAATCGCTCAACCAGAACATCGAGTGTGTACTCATCGTAGTACTCGATACCTCGGCCTAAGGCATAGACTAACATCTTGTGCGCGATGCATCGATAAAAATCCTCGCGTCGATCGGTAGCGATGATCCGGCGAAGCTCGCGAAAATCCTGGAACGATTCACCCGTAATGAGCTGCCCGCTGGCATCGATCGGTTCATCCTTTTCCTTGTCTCGCCAAACGCCCAACGCATCGAAATTCTCCAGCGCTATGCCCAGGGGATCCATGCGTGAGTGGCAAGATGAGCACAACGAGGCTTCGCGATGCGAGGCTAGCAGTTCTTTCAAACTCGGCTCGCGGCCTTGGAATTTGCTCGCGGAATCCTCCAACGCCGGCACATTCGGAGGCGCTGGGGGCGTGGGAGTACCGAGGATGTTTTCCAGGAGGTACAAACCTCGCTTCACGGGTGAGGTCCGGGTCGGATTCGAGGTAACCGTCAGCATGGTGCCTTGCGTCAAAATTCCACCGCGAACACTGTCGGCCGGCAGATCGACTCGACGCATCTCAGATCCTTGGATTCCTGGAATCCCATAGTGTGCGGCGAGTCGTTCGTTGAGGAACGTGTAACCAGGATCGATGATCTCTGCCAAGTCGCGATTTTCAGTAGCAATGTACTCGAACAGCATCTCCGTCTCGCGACGCATCGAAGTCCGCACCTCGGCATCCCACATTCCTTGCATCTTCCGGAGCTCTTGGAATCGATTGCGGCGTTTCTCAGCCTCTGGGTCGAGTGGCGCATCCGAATTGGTTGGCGCACGACGGCCCGCGCGATTGCGACGGAAATCGGCCAACAACTGCTCAAACTCTGTTTGCACACCGTAAACAGCCAGCGGATCGATCGAAGTCTTCTCGACGTCACGCGTGCGCAACCACTGGCCTACAAAATTTCGAACCAATGCCGTAGCCCGCGGGTCGGCCATCATCCGCGCAATGGTAGGCTGGAGTTGTGCCCGTAACTGACCGCTTCGAGCCAGGTCGAAAAGTTGCTCGTCCGGCATGGTCGACCAAAGAAAATACGACAACCTAGATGCCAATGCGAATTCATCGACTCTCGGAAAGGACTCGTCCGCTTGCGATGGATCCGGCTCTTCGATTCGAAACAGAAAACGTGGCGATGCCAACATCGGAACAATCGCGTGAGCGATAGCGGCTTCGAAGCTTGTATCGGGCTGTTGCTTGAACTGTTCGGCAATTTCCACCAAGCGATCGACGGTGGATCCGTCGATAGGGCGACGAAACGCACGCTCACCGAAGCGTTGAAAAATTTCACGAGCGTACTCGCGCTGGCCCTCGGGATCCAATGGTGCACGGTCGCGGGTAAACACACGCTCGTATCCCTTGGGGTGCTTCCAGAAGTTGCGATCTGCCGGACCACGCACAACTACCGACTCGATATCCAAGTCGGCAAAGCCTTCATCCTTGATACCATCCGCTAACGCGATGGGCGCAACATCAAACTCCAATTGGTACGTTCCCGGCTGCCAATCGAATTCGAACGATTTGCGATCGCGTTTCGATTCGTCCCAGCCATACTCGCTTCTAAACAACTCAACGTCATCGAGTCGACAAACCAGATTGCAGCGTTGTGGAGAAAACTCAAAGGCACCTCCCGACTTCAGAACGATCTCCAGCGTGTACTCTCCAGGATCCGTCACATCGAAGGTGCAGCGAACGCGATGTGGTTGATTCAGCCGCATGTTGTCTGCGTTGCGGCCCCCCTCTCCTCGTATGTCGAATGCCCGAAATCGTGTTTCGGGAATTTCCAAATGGGTCTTGGGTACCGCTTCATCGACAATTTGTGAGGCGGCGGCAAGAAACTTTTCGATGACCATGGGCGACAGGCTCAACGCGTCACCCACGTTGTCGAATCCGAATCCAGTGTCGTCAGGTGGGAACGCGATTTCGGCATTGAAATCGATGCCCAGTAGATCGCGAATGGTGTTGGCATACTCGCGACGATTGAGTCGGCGCAAGGTGACCCGACCGGGATCAGGATGATTCTTGTCGATCTCCAGAGCTTCAAACTTGATCCACTCGGCCAGTGCGTTGATTTGTCCATGGTCAGGTTTCGTTCCCGAATCGGGCGGCGGCATCGTGCCGGCACGAAGGTTAGAGAGTACTTTCCACCAGGTTTGCCGTGTCTGCTCCGATCCCGGTTGTTGAAGCAACTCGTCGAGCTTCAGATCGCCTTCGCCAGCACCGTTTCCATGGCAGTCGAAGCAATGCTGCTGGAGAATGTTTGCAATGTCAGGCTCCTTCGAATCCAAGCTATCCAACGACGGCTCGCTATCCAACGACGGCTCGTCGGCGCGGGATAGATTGCTGTGCAGGCAAACTGCTATCCAACCGATGGCTGCAAGGCTCAGCAGATTCCATCGCATCTTTGGATTCTCCGACATCAGCGTCTCCACTAGGAGGGTAGTGAGGTTCGTATCTTTGGGATTCCCTATTCTACCTCCATTTGTGCAAGCGTGCGAAAGGGAGGCGTGGCTTTTGGGGCAGACAGAATCACGACGCGGAGCGTCGTGCCACAATGTGCCAATGATCGGCCAATCCTAAGCCCGATCAGGCGTTGAAATCGGAATCGTCACCCTGGGTATCGAGGTGCCCTGATTTGTTGATGGCTAGAAGGATTCGAAAAGTGATCATGAAACTTGACAGGACGCCGAGCAAACCGAGAAGTGAAAGATCTTTCAATCCCATCGGACCACCTTGTGTAAAGAGGAGCGGTGGAACGTTGGATGCCATCAAAATGGAGGATCCTAAAAGCAACGAACTGGTGAGTAGGCCCAAAACGAGGCGGTTGATCGAAGGACTGAGCCCTCGGTGCGACAAATGCACGTCCAATTTGCCCGATTGGATACTCTCCATGAGGGAGTTGATCTGAGAAGGAAGCCTTTCGACGAGGCCTTCCATCTCGACGTAAAGCCTTCGCAAACGCCTGGCCTGCCGACTTGGCGAGTACCGCCGCCGCCATAGCCTCTTGAACATCGGCTCGATGACTTCGAGCAGGCTAAATTTAGGACTCGTCTGAGATATGGTGCCTTGCAACGTGACGAGTGTTTTGATGAGCACCCCAAGCTGACTGGGCAGGATGATTCGATGTCGGTGCAGGATATCGGTTGTGTCGTTGAGCGCACCCGCCAAATCGATTTGATGGATCGGCTGATTTCCGTAGATAGCGATCAAATCCGAGATATCTTCGGACAGATTGGACTCGTCGATGTTGACTGGTACTTTGCCCAATCGTTTTACCAATGACGTTAGCAGTGCTGGGTCCTTCAGGGCGACAGCCCACAGCATTTCCTCAATGTCGCTCCGCAACTTCTCATCGATGCGCCCGACCATTCCAAAATCCAACAAACCGACCGTTCCGTCGGGTTGAATCAAGATATTGCCCGGATGCGGATCGGCATGATAAAGGCCTTGGGCAAAAATCATCTCCACGTACAACGCGGACACACGGTGTGCCAGAGCGTCACAATCCAAATTCGGAAAGACCTCAACGTTGCCAGCTTCGTTGATCGAAAAACCATCGACCCGCTCCATGGTCAGGACACGTGGTCCGGAATGGCTGGGAAAGGGCTTAGGAATGACGACCGCTTCAAAACTACTGAGCGCCTCGCCGAGCATCACAAGATTGGCCTGTTCCTGCGAAAAACTCAGTTCGCGTTTGAGTTGGCGCGCGAGTTGGTCAACGATGCTCTTAGGTTGCCAGGCCGCGATTTCTGGAATGCGTTCGGACAGAGAAGCCAAGCCAGCGATGACCTCCAAATCCTCATTGATCTTTTCACGGATATTGGCGTGCTGCACCTTAACTACCACACGAGTGCCATCATGCAACGTCGCCGCATGCGCCTGACCAATGGATGCGGACGCGATTGGAATCTCACTGAAGGATGCGAACAACTCTTCGATGGGTCGGTTGAGCTCCGTTTCGACGGTTTCCCGAACAACAGCAATCGGATCGGCAGGAGCGTTGGCTTGAAGTTGCCGCAATTCGGACGCCAACTCCGAACCCACCAAATCCGGACGCAGCGACAGGACTTGACCTAGTTTGATAAACGTCGGTCCCAAATCGGTAAGTGCCATGCGCACGCGAGCTTCATGTGAATAGCTCGACAGCGGTACTCCCTGATCATCTTTGATCCAATCCCGGATAAAATCCAAACGAAGTCGACTCAGCCAATCGGCCAATCCGTACCGCCGCAGTACCAGGATGATCTCTCGCCAACGCTTTAGATTGCGATAGTAGCGAGGCAGAGACGAAATCCTCATTTGATTTCGCGATCCTCGGGTACGATCCGAGGTTTGGAAGGCTGAGGAGTTTCCTGCTGCACTTCGCTATCCAAACGCGCCTCGATCCTACCGCGGAAATCATCGGGATCCAATTCGCCGATTTCCTGCATCAAGTCGAGCGGCGCCAAACCGGCCTCTTCGTTGGTCCAATGCGCGGTCAGCATATTTCCGAGATAGTTGATGACCATCGAGTTCTCGGCAGGCAATAGTTTTTGTCGGAATGCTTCCCCGCGGATTGCGGGCAGATCGTCCCGTTGGTAGAGAAGCCGCCCCGTTTTGACATCCACGATAGCGATGCTCGTAAAATCGAGATTCTGCCCGCGAACTTTGGTCAGCGACAGACGGCGCACGAAGATTGCGGCCGGTGAAACACGGCTTTGACTCAATGGGAACATGTAATGTTTGACCCGCTGCGAACGAGCCCAAACCGGGCGACCATCTTCGACCGAAATTGCGAACATTCGGCCTGCACATGCCGCGACAGACGGATCGCTCCTCGGCGATGGACTGACAAGAATTTTCTCCAGCTCCATCGACCCTGCATAAGGCAGGATCAGTGCGGTATCGCCGAACACCTGAGCGGAAATCAAGCTGAATTTCCCTTCGACATCGACGTTGTAGACGTTTTCCGTCGCGAGACCAATGTTCCAATAGACAAGTTCACCGTCGGCCTTCAGCGCCGCAACGCCTGAATCGCCCACGACGGTTAATCGAGTATCCGGACTAAAATCACGACTGAGCAGAACCTCACACGTATCGGGCTCTACCAATCTCAATTTCATTTCACTCTCACGATCACCGCTCGGTGACCGCTCGGGCGAAAACAACCAGCGATTGCCCACGGTGACCATCGGCAACCAACCCTTTTGCTGAGCATCCACCGTCTTGAGGATCATGCCGTCCCTCAAATCGAGATGAACAGCGTTGCCCGTCATAGGTTGATAGGCGATCAGTTGGTTCTCCTTGCGTACAAAGTTCGCATTGCGAAATCCCGAGACGCTCCATACGCGATTTCCAGTATACAGATCCAAACACGACAAATCGTCGTTGTTCAATATCACCACCCCCGATCGAGACACAGCCGCCACACGAAAGGAACGGCGTTGGATAGGCAATCCCCAGACGTTGCGTTCAATGACGTTGTTGCGTCCACGGCCCCGCTCAATCTCTGCCGTATCATCACCGAATGCGTTCCGCCACAGTTTGCCATCCTGCTGACTGTTGTACGCCTGCAAAGTATCAATAGCAACCAACTGATTCTTGAGTTCGATCAATACCAAACTGTCAATCGTGTAAATATTGGGAACTGTGGAGCGATCCAACGAGCCCGCATCGACCAATTGCTGAAACTGCTCACCTGTGACGTTGTTGATGAATTGAAATCCACTCGCGTTGTAATAGACTTGCCAATTTTCAAGTGCATCTCCAATCGACTCCGCGACGGGGCACAAACTCGAAGCGTCACTCATAACGTCGAACTGTGGAAGGCCGTTGTTCTGCATGAAATCTTCGGTAACCTCGACGGAACCTGTCGGCCATTCATGGCGTTGTTTCATACTGCTCGCCAATTCGGCAAACCGCGCTACCTGTCTTGGATCCACTTCATTGCGTGCAGGGTACGGACGGGCATCCGCCTTAATGCGTTGGAGAATCTCTAAGACCTTTGGCACGTCGCCGTCGACGGAGCGCAAGGCTGTGAAGGACCGATCCGCACGGAGATAAACCTCTGCGAGCATTTCCTTGCGCTTCGGGGGTAGCGTGTCGTCTTGTTGAATTCGGAACTGCAATACGCGTTCGGCTTCGATCGGGCTGCTGCGAAGAAACCAAGCCGCCGAGACCAAACGAAGCGGATCGGACTGGCGAAGTGACTGAAGGTGTTCCAATCGCAAACGCAATGCTCCGCGATCTTTGTTTTGCTCGGGATCCACGCGTGATGCCAGCAGTGGTGCGAGACGCGTCCAACCCTCCGGTCCGATCTTTTCAGCGCATCGCGCGACGCGTGTGGCGATCCAACGGTCCTCTTGAACAACCCATTGAGGGTTCATGTCGATGTCTTGACCGTCACTCATCTGATCGATCCGTCGGTTCAATCGCGTGTCCGACAGTTCCAACAATTTCACCATCACCTCTTCCCAACGCTCTTGCTTTTCCAATCCATGAATCAACATCCTTAGATAGGACGGCAGATCCAAATCGAGCGTCAATTCCTGATAGCGCTGCACCCGATCGACGTACAAGTCGAAATCTTTACGGAGCGCCATCGTGCCGACCTTGACCAACAATAGCCGAACGTCGGGATCCTCTGGAGCACTTGCTTGGGCCTTTTCGAGCGCGTCAAGTGCGACATCAATATCACCGGCCGCAATCGCCAATTCGCCCTGTTGGATCAAACTACGAACGGTCTGCCCGTCGCGTTGCAATTCGTCGAGCATGCGTTGCTGGAAGACATCGCGTATGGAGTAGCAATCGAGTTGAAAGGGACTGGCCGACACCAATCGATCCTCAACGACAATCAAATTACCCAGAGGTTTCTCGACCTGCACAGCCCCGTCGATCGCACCTTTCTCAACATCGATTTGAAGGATGTCATTGTTCGAAGTCGGGATGTAGACTTTGGAACCATGTCGGGCGCTCCGCCCAACCACCTGGCCACCGTTTGGAAAGGGAATAGCAGGCCATTTGGCTTCCCCTGTTCGCAAATCCACACCGAGCACGGAGGTCGACTGAACGATAATCGCAGTGTTATCCCAAATACCTCCGACGTATCGCAACAAGCTTGGCTCGTCATATCCAATTTGCCAAAGTTCCGTGCCATCGGTCATGGATACTCCGTAAACGGCGTTTCCATTCGGGGGCGCGAAAACAGCGACTCCTTGATGCAAAAGAACGCTCGTCTCGACGGAACGGGGGATGGTAGGGTTGGATTCGCGCGCATCCATGCCACCTATGAAATTGAACGAGGCAGCAGGATTCAGGTTTGGGTTGAGTGGATATCGGAACTGCCAAAGCAACTCGCGAGCCGCCATGTCATACGCGACCATGTAGCCCGACAGGGTGGGACAGACCACGATCGAACCATCGACTGCTGGACTGGCGCCGTAGGATCGACGCTGCGGATCCAAGGAAATGGTTGTGCCTTGATTGGCGGCGATCGGTTGTCGCCACTTCAATGAGCCATCGACTCCGGACAATGCAACCAGAAAAATTTCGCCGTTGAGTTCGACAAGACTCAGGAGTTCTCCATCGCGAGGCAGCGGGGATCCGAGAAACAAGGCACCCGCAAGTTCGCTGGAAGTACCACCTGTCGGCCCACCACACTCCCACAGCAACTTGCCCTGATCTTTGATGCTCCAAGCCTGGAGTACGTTGAAAGACTTCATCCCCAAATTACGAACCAATCGCGCGTTGGGTCCTTGGGCAAAACTCTCCGCGACATCAATGGCAGGGAGTTCACTCAAGCTAAAAAGCCGTTCTCCATCGCTGGCAATTTGCCCAACCGCCGTGTCTCCCCAAACGCGTCGGACGAGGTAATCCGGGGCTGGTAGTCCTAGAGAAAAACCATCCCGGCTTGCGAATCGATCCAGAGAAAACCCAAGTGGCATACCACTGAAGACACAGGGCCAACCGATGCGACCTGTTTTGGTGTCAATGGCCAAAATGCGCTGATCGTAGGTCGGAGTCATGATCCACGAATCCACGCTGATGGGATAGCGGGTGGGAATCAACACCGATTTCCGCTCTGCCAACTGCTTCTTCATCACGCGGTCGAGATTGTCTTTATGCTGTAACGACTCATGCAATTCAACGTGCCAGCGCAGAATCGGCAGTGGCAAGCCTGCAGGCGTGTTGGCGTTGCGCATTGCATTCCCACCTGGATACGCCGGTCGCTTGACCAGCCTCGGCACTTCCACCGCCGGTTCCTTCGACAATGATTGAAGGATCGCCTCGTTGCTCGTGCGGTCGTTCCAACCAATCTTCGCGCCACGCCATTCCAAAGTAGTCGTTGGAAACTCCTGCCGTGTGTTGGCCAGCACCTCTCGGGCTTGATTGCTCATCCCCGCTGCTTGGTATGCAGCGATCGCAAGAATGCCAAGTTGAGGACCCAGCCGCTCTCGAGCTTGATCAAGCCTCATCAAGCGTTCGAGCCTAGCTGCCGCTTGTCTGGGTCGTCCATCCCCGAACGCTCGTTCCGCGACGATCAGCGTCGCATCCTGGCCAGCGATGGTAAAGCCATAACGACTTGCGATGTCCTGAATCTGATTCCAATCCAATCGTTCGATAGCTTCCTCGAGCAACTGCGCGGCGCGTACACCGTATCGCAATTCCACAACGCGTTGGCCTTCCTCAGGAAGCGATGCCAGCAACCCGTGTGCGGACTGCATCACCGAGCCCTGGGTAACCAATCGGTCGTTGTCTGCAAATAGAAAATAGTCTTCGCCCGATTCATTCGAGTTCGGGCCGTCATCGATTCCTAGCAACACTCCCAAAGCAAGCGTGGCTTCGCTCCACTGACTTCGTTTGATGGCATCCCTGGCTTCTTCCAACAGGAATTCGATTTCGCGCGGTGCGGGCAACAACATTCCATCGGTGGGCGAGTAGCGAGACTGGAACCCTTGCCCGTGTGCAACCAAAGCTTGGCATGCCAACCAAAGGCATAGCACCCACAGCGAACCACCAATCCGTCGGGTCATCATGTTTCGTCGCACCCAGTTATCCCCATGTCCGCGGTCAACGCAGATGGGTCTGGTGGAGAAAATCCAGCCCGTGCGTCCGATCCCATCCAGTTTACCGTCGATCGCGCAGGATGGGGGCATTCCGTACCTATCCAACAAAAAAATCGGCCTCGTTCCGCGCGGGAAACAATCCCGATGCGTAGGAGGCCGATTCTTAGAACGGTCTGTGCGGGATGAGGCAGCAAGCCTCATCCAACGCAACACAACCGCGGGTAGTCTAGTCAACTACCGTTCCAATGGAACGGAAAGCATTGCGACCAAGCTTATTTGCTTGGTGGCATAATTACGCTGTCGATGACATGGATAACGCCGTTGGAGGCGTCGATGTCTGTCTTAACGATCTTCGCATTGTCAACGTATGCAGCACCGTCCTTGACGGAGATCTTGACAGTACCACCCTGGAGCGATTTGGCGGCCTTGGCTGCCAATGCATCTTCCGAGTATACACGGCCTTCGACGACGTGGTACAGCAGAATACCTGCCAACTTTTCCTTGTTCTCAGGCTTGAGCAAGCTTTCGACGGTTCCCTTAGGGAGCTTTGCGAAGGCTTCGTCGGTAGGTGCAAAAACGGTCAGATCCTTATCACCGCTCAATGCGTCGACCAAACCTGCGGCCTTGGCAGCGGCCAAAAGTGTCTTAAACATTCCAGCCTTGTCAGCAACGGCAGGGATGTTGGCATCCGAAGGAAGAATCACCGAATCGATGATGTGGATAACACCGTTGCTACAAACGATATCGGTAGCAGCAACCTTGGCACCGTCAACCGTCACGGTCGAACCGTCAACCTTGACATCAATTCGCTGACCGTTGACCGACTTGGCTCCGGTAACCTTCACAACGTCCTTCGCCATCACTTTGCCTGGCACAACGTGGTAGGTTAGGATGCCAGCCAGCTTGGCCTTGTTCTCAGGCTTGAGCAATGTTTCGACGGTTCCCTTTGGCAACTTAGCAAAAGCTTCGTCGGTGGGAGCGAAAACAGTGAAAGGGCCATCGCCCTTTAGGACATCAACGAGTCCGGCGGCGCCCAGTGCGGCTGCCAAAGTCTTGAACTTACCAGCCTCAACTGCAGTTTCGACAATATTCTTGTCGGCAGCGAAAGTTACGGTGCTTGCCAAGCCTACAACGGCTCCGCATACCAATGCGAGGATCTTTTTCATACTTACTTCTCTACCCTAAAAAATGGTTCTCACTGCACGGCGCCAAAGCTTTCGATACCAAACCGAACTGGCTTCCAGGTGCAATCTCAGTCGTCTGTTGTTCGCGAACGATGCAGTGTAGGAGGAGGTCAATAGCAGACTGGTGTCAAGTCAAGAAAAAACCACGAAAGGAAGTCTAGAAATTGCGGGTTTGGAAAATGATGGATCCTTTCTGGAACATGGAGAGAAACGCTGACTGCCTCTGCGTAGGCACGTCTGGGCGAATCGGAGACCGACAATCCTTGCCTCGTCTCTAAAATTTCTTAACCTCATTCGCCTGCGATGTTGCAGGCGCACATTGAATTCCCGCTCGTATTTTTTCCGCTCGTATTTTTAGAAAAACGAATTTCCATGACAGATACTCTGCGTGCCATCGTTGTCGGAGCTTACGGTGGCATTGGCCAATCGCTTTGCGAGTGCATCGCGACATCGGGCGGATCGGCTTTTCTCGTCGGTCGTCGCGAGGAACCTCTCGCGGCTCTGGCGGATCGGTACGGATGGTCGTACATGGTCGCCGACGCGACGGACTGGAGCCAGTTGGACGCCGCCGTCACCCTCGCCGACACCGCTGTCTCGGGTCTCAACGCGGCCGTCAATTTAGCAGGCTCGGTGTTACTCAAGCCGATGCATTTGACCTCTCGTGCCGATTGGGACGCAACCGTCGGAACCAACCTCACCACGGCAGCGGGCTTGTTGCGATCGGTCGTGCCCAAATTATTCAAGACCGGAGGATCCATTGTCTTGATGAGTTCGGCCGCTGCCTCCATCGGCTTGTCCAATCACGAAGCCATTGCAGCCAGCAAAGCCGGCGTCGAAGGGTTGGTGCGATCGGCCGCGACCAGCTATGCTACTAAGGGTATTCGTGTCAACGCGGTGGCTCCCGGATTGGTCCAAACCGCGATGACGGAACGGGTCTGGAACAATCCACGAAGTGCAGAGGTTTCCATGGCCATGCACCCCCTCGGCCGGTTTGGAACACCCGACGAATTGGCGAGAGCGATCCACTGGCTCGCACACCCCGATCAAAGTTGGATCACCGGCCAAGTTCTCGGGGTCGATGGCGGGCTAGGACGACTCAAAGGCGTTCCAATAATCTCTCCAAAATCAACCTGAGGTTGTGCTCGTCCACAGCACACGAACCAAGTCGGCCCAGAAAATCTCAGCCCGAAAGCGGAAATCGCCCTTGATGAATCGGGACAACCCTTTGATTTATTTGGACAACAACGCCACCACCCTAATCGACGTGCGCGTAGTTGAACGCATGACGGAACTCATGGCGATGCGATTGGCAAATCCGAGCAGCCAACACGCTGCCGGACGTCGCGCACGAGGAGTTCTCGAAACAGCCCGCGAGCAGATCCTGTCCTCCTGCAACGCTCGCACCCAGGGCATGAAAAGCGATCGCCTGCTCATCACCAGTGGTGGGACGGAGTCCAACAACCTGGCGTTGCTAGGGTTGGCTGCCGCACGGCCAGGCGCCGTAATCGTCTCGGCCATCGAGCACCCCAGCATTCTGGCAGCAGCGGAGCATCTCGCACTCCATGGACGCACGGTCCATTATGTTCCCTGTTCCTCCACAGGGGTCATCGACGTGGAGTTTGTGAAGTTGTTGCTCCTCGAAATCGACTCACCAATTGCATGCGTGTCGATCATGCTGGCGAACAATGAAACCGGCGTCATGCAGCCCGTAAATGAAATCGTCGGATTGTGCCGACCACTCGGTATTCCAGTCCACTGTGATGCTGTTCAAGTCCTCGGAAAATTGCCGCTCGACTTCGAGGGACTCGACATCGATGCCATGACCATTACGTCTCACAAATTGCATGGGCCTCTAGGAATCGGCGGATTGATTCTCAAGCACGACATTGCGATCGTGCCAAACCACTTTGGAGGTTTTCAACAACTCGGCCTTAGGCCTGGAACGGAAATGCCGGCTCTCGCGGGCGGCTTTGCGTTTGCGATCGAACTGGCATGCGGGGAACTAGAACAACGAACCGCTCGGATGCAATCTCTGCGCGATGCCCTTGAATCCCGGCTCCTATCACTGGTTCCTTCGGTTCAAATCATCGGCCGTTCCGCACTACGTCTTCCCCATACCAGTTGCATCTCATTGCTTGGTTTGGATCGGCAAGCCGTGCAGTTAGCGCTCGACCGTCAGGGGATCGCTTGCAGCACCGGCTCGGCATGCGCCAGCGGCTCCAGCCAACCTTCGCACGTACTTCAAGCCATGAACTTGCCGCCAAAAGTCGTGAACGGAACCATCCGGATGAGTGTATCCCACGAGAACACCGCAGAAGAAATCGAGGCGGCAGTTGCTGCAATGGTCGACGTCGCCAATCGCTTGGCTAAGAAAGCTTGGTGAGCCTCGCCCACGAAGGCAAGTGATTGTTCCAACGCTCGACCGATCGCTTGACCCATCCCAGCGATTTTCCTCGCCAACGGGCAATCGCCCATGGGCTGCTGCTTGCCTGCGATGCATCCTCGCCGCTCGAACCTGTCAGCCACGGTGAGCCCGTTGGCCACGGCAGCGATTCGCCAACCAAGTAGCGCCGGGCCTCGTCATCCGAAAACGTCACGTCTTGGAACGCGCAGAACAGATTCGTGTCCAGCATGGCCAGCGCGTGAGTTGGCTCCCAACGTTTACCGACATTGATGGAAACCACGGGGGGTAAAAAATCCTTGGACCGCGTTTGCAACCAAGTGCTTAGGCCTGGCTCCATCAAGTGAATCATGCCATTGCCTTG
Source organism: Pirellula sp. (assembly GCA_041752005.1). Classification (GTDB taxonomy): domain Bacteria; phylum Planctomycetota; class Planctomycetia; order Pirellulales; family Pirellulaceae; genus JBKCUI01. Next base: position 213,883 of record JBGSHV010000023.1, read on the forward strand.
ATGCCAGTCCAGCGGCCACTGTCCCAATCGCGTCATCGCATCCTCGACCGACGCATCCAACAACCGCTTGCTTCGACTGCTCGCGGACGGTGAAGCCGATTCCAAACGCCGCTCGACATGCCTCCTTCGCATCGGACTTGCTTGAACATCCGGTGGATGGGTGTCGCGCGGCAACTCCTTCGTCAATCGCAGAGCTGCCGCAAAGCCACCCGCGCAGCGATCACGGTGTGGCCACAATCGATAGCAGCCAGGGCTAATGGGAGAACGCCAAGCTCGCAACTCGGGTACATCGATCGCTTCCCAGACCCCTGGATACTTATCCTGCAACCAATCGATCTGAGCCTCGTTCTCCTCGATCGAAAAGGTACATGTTGAGTAAATCAAAACCCCACCGGGCCGCAGCAATCCAATCGCCGACTGCAGGATGCGCCGACCGCGTGCGGCGCAGTGTTCTATTTGCCTAAGTGAAAACGCCGTGTCGTCGTGCTTGTCCTTGCTGAGCAGCGTCTGTCCGCTACAAGGCACGTCGAGCAGCACCTTATCGAACAAACCGTTGCACCGAAGTTGCATTGCCTCGGGATCGAGATTGCAAGTCGCATAATTTGCACGACCCGTCCTAGCCAATGCGTACCGAAGAACATCGACGCGCGATCGAATGGCCTCGTTGGCTAAGAGAAGACCATTGGCCCCGAGTTGCTCGGCGACGGCCGTGGCCTTGCCTCCGGGCGATGCACATGCGTCACAGACCCAGTCGCTCGGCTGGATGTCGGCCAATTGGATCGGCAGGAGCGAGGCGGCGTCCTGAATGTAGTAGTCGGCGACGCCGTAATTCAAAAATCCGCCTGGACGAACGGATGCGTCGCGAATCCAAAATCCGTGCTCAGACCATGGAACAGGCTCGACCTCAAAGGGCAATTCGACAATGGCACGATCCTGGCGCCGTCGAATGCAGCGGTCTGGAAACCGTCGAAGCGCCTCTTGAAACGCTACGATTTCTTGGCGAGGAAGCAAATTTTCAATTCGATCAATCATCGACTACCCACGCGCTCCACTTGAATATCGCAACCGATTGAGTCAAACTCCACCTGGGGTGGCGACGTTCTTCGTCACACTCCAATCGGTCGGTCGCATTCACTCCTCGCTATCGATGGTCTGCCAGCATGTCTGCATCCACGTATTTGGAAACCATATCCCCGCCTTTAAAAACCATCAACGGTGCAACGCCGCTTCGGGAAGACGTGCCTGAAGGCGAAAGCCTCTGCGATTATTGCACGGCCAAATGCTGCCGCTATTTTGCGTTGCCCATCGAAGCCCCGACGAGCGAGCAAGATTTCGACTTCATGCGGTGGTACTTGCTCCACGAACGGGCCACGGTTTTTGTCGAAGATGAAGTCTGGTATTTGCTCGTTCACACGGTGTGCAAGCACTTGCAAAACGATCATCGCTGTGGCATTTACTACACGCGGCCTCAAATTTGCCGCGATTACTCGACCAAGAACTGCGAATTCGACGAAGATGCGGTGTACGAAATGTACTTTGAGACAGCCGAACAAGTCGCGGAGTACTCGGAGGCACGATTTTTAAGCGATTCGAGTTCGATCCGCAGTCCAGAGCCTGACTTGCTGCCCTTGCTCGGCTAGGTACCATGGTCGCTCCGAAAATCCGGCGGACTACTTGGCAACCTTTCCCAATCTATCGAGCACCCGATGTCCCTGATCGAACCGCGCACTCTCAAAGGATTCCGCGATTTTCTGCCCGCGGCCATGGTTCCTCGCGAACGATTGATGGAGACCGCTCGACGTGTCTATCGCCGTTATGGGTTTGTGCCTATCGATACACCGACCCTCGAACACTTGGAAATCCTCACCGGCAAGGGCTCCGAGGAAACCGACCGCCAGATGTACCACTTCATCGACAACGGTGGTCGACCCGTTGGGATGCGGTTCGATTTAACGGTTCCCTTAGCACGGTTCGCCGCACAGCACATCCATGCATTGGGCACGCCGTTCAAGAGGTATCACATCGGTCCCGTGTGGCGCGGCGAAACGCCCCAAGCTGGCCGATTTCGCGAATTCGTCCAATGCGATTTCGATACCATCGGCACCACCGGTGTGGTATCGGATATCGAGACAGCTTTGGTCATTCATGAGCTGATGCACGAAATCGGCATCAAGGACTTTCGAATCCGGATCAACAATCGCCAGGTCCTGACGGGATTGCTTGAAAAGCTCGTGCTCAGCGATGCATCGACAACCGTCCTTCGCGGATTGGACAAATTGGAAAAAGTCGGGGCAGCTAATGTCGAACGTGAACTTCGCGAAGCGGGCATCGAAGCCTCACAAATCGAACAGATCCTGACCTTCGCCTCCATTCATGGCGACGCACAATCCATCCTGGCACAACTCCGCCAACAACTAAGCGGTATCGAAACAGCAGAAATGGGCTTAGATCGCTTGGAAACCATTCGCAGCGCCCTGCTGGCTGCGGGCGTCTCTCCGGATCGTTTCGCGATCGATGTGTCCATTGCCCGCGGACTCGATTACTACACGGGCGTTATTTTTGAAACAACATTGGGTGAACTGCCGGAGATCGGTAGCGTGTGCAGCGGAGGTCGATACGACAGTCTTGCCGAACTGTTCACCAAACAACACTTGCCTGGCATCGGGGCTTCCTTAGGTCTCGATCGCTTGCTCGCGGCGCTCGAGAAGCTAGGACGATTGCCAACTCAGGCCCGCGCCGCCGATGTCTTTATTCCTCTCTTCGATCCCGATCGTATCGACGCTTACTTTGCGCTTGCAGCCATGATCCGTAGTGCTGGCTTTTCGTGCGAGATCTATCCGGACGCTAAAAAACTCGGGCAGCAACTCAAGTACGCAGACCAGAGAGGATTTCCAATCGCCCTGGTTGCAGGTTCCAGAGAACTCGATGCAGGGTTGGTACAGATCAAAGACTTGAGAAACAAAATTGCGACCGAGGTCGCTTACCGCGACGACCCTCAAGTCTTGATCGATGCGATCCGGACCATGCTCAGCATGGAAGACGGAACACTGCTGGCGTGATCGCGATTTTTTCCCAGAACGCAACCACTTGGACTGACCGTACCTGCTAAAAATTTAGACGATCCGTGTCGCCTAAAACCGGAATTCTTTTGTCGGTTCTTCGTAGACGGGTAGGTAGCGATAGTACACCTCGAGGATCAGGCATGCCATGCAAGTCGAATAGAGGCGTCCTCCCTCAGTATTGGAAAGATCATGATCAAACCACCAACTACCGCTTGAATGCCCACTCCCCTCTTGGGTGCGAATCAAATACTCACGCATCTTGTAGTTCCATTGCTTCCACAATGGACCGCCGTAGAGAAACATGGCTTGCGTCGCATAGTAGTCATAATACAAATCGCTCTCCGACGGCTCCTGCTTGGCTAGGTAAGCCATGGCTTTGCCGATATTGACAGCCTCCTTCGATTTGCCTCGATACAATTGCAACAAGGTTCCGATGGCAGTCATGCTGGCCGTCGGCTTCTTGGTCCGGTACCGGTACATGAATTCACCAGCGCGGGCCTCGTCCAGAAAACGATCGACTCCGGTAAGGGTCCGCTGCGGGATCCGTATCTTTGCTGCAACCGCACTCTTCAATGCCATGACCTGCCATCCCACAATCGATAGATCGCCCGGAGATCCGGGATGGTAATCCCAACTACCATCACGAAATTGAGCATCCACAATGAATTGGATGCTCAGCTGACTAGACTCCTTTAGCTCCTGTGACTCCAGCATCTGATACGCTTCGCACAACGCCAACGTTGCGATGCCGTGTTCGTACATTTGGGCTGACGCTTCCGTACCAACCCAATAACCAGCGCTGGAGTTGGTGCGTAGGTTTTGGATCAAGTAATAGATGCCCTTGGAGACAACCTCGCCGTAGCGTTCATCGCGATCTGTTTTTCCAGCACCTAGGTAGCACAGCAATGCCAAACCGGTAGCCGCAAACCGATGTGGATCCAAACCACTGCACGATGGTCGACATTCGTTATCGCACACTTCGCGAAAAAGCATGCTCCAAGAACCATCGTTGCGCTGGTGGGCTGCGAGGTAAGCCAGAGCGTTCTCCACGGCTTGTTCGCTCTCTGCCGTGCCACCATTTTCCAAAAGGACCTTGGCTCGGTTTTCGGGCTTTCGGCCATCGAGAGAACTGCTGGAAAAGCCCATCGCTGCCCCCGTTTCGGACAACATTTGATCGGGTGTAATTTCCGTTACCGGCGTCACCGCTTCCGCTGTGTTCTCGGTCGGCATGGGAATCGTGAGTTCAGAGTTGATCGCGATGGCTGTCGGATTGACCTGCGAAGGATCCGGCTGCGGTTCGGCGATCGCATCCATCTCAGAGTCGAGTTCGAACAATTGGAGTTCGGTGGATTCGGCGTCACCGGCTTCGATCGAGATCGAATCTCCGACAATGCCGAGCGAAGCGGTCCAGGCCGCTAGCCCCAAAAGAACGAACAGGTGCACGACAAAACTGCACAGACTTGCGATCCATTCGTTTTGAGACGTACGTTCTGCCACCGTTTGCTCGAAGTAAAACCCAAGGAGCATCCCGAATAAACTATCTTACCCCAGAGCATCTATCCGGACGCGATACCGTGACGATTGCAACGCTTTTTCCAGACTTTGCGGGGGATGAGTCAGAGCGTTCGGGATGTACGGTTAGTTTTGCTGGTCCATCAATTGCATTGCCAGTCCGAGCATGCTCATTCCGTTGAACAATGCGTGCACCACCACGCATGGGACGATGCTGCGCCGCAATTGATACAGCCGGCCGACGACCGTCCCAAAAACCACCAGCGGTATCCAACTCACACCGTATTCGAAATGTGCTAATCCGAACAACAAGCCACTCAAGATTGCCGGCCACCATGGCGGATAGCGATTGTCGGACTCGGCGACCGCATCTCTATCATCGTCCGAAACCGCTGCAGCATCCACCGACAGCCGATTTTCATCGAGGTTCAGCTCACCCAAGTTGTCCGTCGAAAATCTTCCAGCCCCGAACGAACCGCTTTCAAAATGCTTAGGAACGCGCCCCGTACAACCCAGTAGGATCACCCACCACCTGCCTCCTGAGCTGCGAATCGAGTCCAACCAACCGATAAGAAGGCCACGAAATACGTATTCCTCCCAGATTGGAGCGCAGATCACTGCCCCGATGAATAGTAGCGGATAAGTCCACGGTTCCTTCGCCATGGCATCCATCACGGGATGCTGATACTCCACATCGGTAATCGAAATAGCGATTGAGGACACGATCATGAGGACGGGTGTCATCATCAAGAATACCATTCCCCCGATCAAGACATCGGTCCCGAATCGTTGCAACGACAACCCGATTTGTGCAGGCCTGGCTCCCGTTCGAATGAGGACCAATCCAACAGAAATAATACCGCCCAACAAAAAGGACATCGTCAAAATCGGCGTGATCCACGGCGCGATCGTAGGCTCAGTATCATCCGATGCCTCTTTCTGGTCTGTTTTGTCTTCCGACTCTGAACCAGACTCTGTACGCAACTCTGTACCCAACTGGGTTTCCAACTGAGTTTGAAGTTGGGTTTCTGATTGAGTTTTCAGCTGAGACGTCAACTCGAGTGCACTGTTTATCACGTTCTCTTGCGAGGGATCGGGCGCAAACGAAGCTGGCAGGACTGAAATTTCTTCGGCCGGAGCCTTGGTTCGATTGGGAAACACTGCATCGCGACCGACGACCAATGTGATGGAGTACAGAACAAGAGTCTGTGCGAAGACCATGGCAAAAAAGCAAGCTACCAAGTCGACGATGCCGATGACCGTTTGTGGTCGATCGCGATCCCAGCCTGTCCAACGTCGAATCCCCTCAAAATGCCCGAGAGCCCAAAACCAAGCGGCGATGGAACCGGCCAAGCCGACGAGGAAGACAAAAGCCACGACGATCACGAGCAGTGCTTGGAGTTCGGTAGGCTTATCGACGACAGTCATGCCTGGGCCTTCACACCAGGGGCCTCAGTCATCTGGCTCTGCGAGCCTCGTATCACCAGCAGGACATACTCTGCACCAGACACAAGGGTTAAAAGTATCGCTCCCCACAGCAAAACCAGAGTCGTGACCTTCAATGCGGTTCCTGGCGGATCGCTGCTGAGCCAGATCAGCGCCGTGACGACGGCTCCACATTGCAAAACCATTTTCCATTTACCCAGCTGCTTGGCTGAGAAATCTCCCCCTTTGCCTTCCACCATCCCGCGAAGGCTAGTGACCAGGAGTTCACGGGCCACGACCAAGGTTGCCATCCACGGCGCAACCGGCGAACTCGGAGCACCCACCAATGCGATCATGGCCCCGCAAATAATAACTTTGTCCACGAACGGATCCAGGATCCGTCCCAACTTGGTGACTTGTTGATACCTCCGAGCCCACCAACCGTCGATCCAATCGGTGGAAGCCGCGATCACGAATACGATGGCGGCCGGGATCATCGCTCCCCACTCGATAAGTCCACACACGACCAATGCGAGAATCAGGCGAACGGCCGACAGGGCGTTGGGAACATTCCAAGGACTTGGGCCTGCCTCGGGATTGGCCATGGCATTGGACATCGAAAACTCCAGGTCTCTCGTTAGCGACCCGAATCGATCGCGACACCGACCAAATCATAATGCTTGTAAGAAACAATTTCACAATCCACCAATGCACCTGCACGCAAAGGTGCTTCGTCCGAGCCGGTCACGAAAACACAAGCATCGACGTCTGGCGCATCGGCGTAGGAACGACCCAACCACACATGTTTGGCTTCATCCACCGCCTTGTCAATCAAAACCGGTAGCCGCTGTCCGATTTGCCGTTCGCACCATGCAAACGCGTTGGACTGCTGAATGGCCATCAGGCGACTGCGTCGTTCCTTTTTGATCCGTTCCGGCAAATGGTCGTCCAGTTTTGCAGCGGGCGTATCGGGTTCAATCGAATAGGTGAAGACACCCAGTCGCTCGAAGTGCATCTCTTCGACGAAGGCTTCAAGCTCGTCGGCTTGCTCGTCGGTTTCTCCTGGAAAGCCTGAGATCAACGTAGTCCGCATGACCAGGTTCGGGATTCCCGATCGCAACTTGGAGACCATCTCGTAGGTCGACTCGCGCGTGACACGCCGGGCCATTCTTCGGAGCATCGTGTTGTTCACATGTTGCAATGGCATGTCGATGTAAGGCACGATCTTCTTGGCCTGAGCGATGGTTTGAATCAGTGCGTCGTCGATGTACATCGGGTAGAAATACATCAAGCGAATCCAATCGACCCCTTCGATTGAATCAAGTCGTTCGAGCAGTTCGCGCAATCGAGGTTCGCCATAGATGTCCATCCCGTAGTACGTCGTGTCCTGAGCGACCAAAATCAACTCGCGGACTCCTTGATCGGCCAATCTCTGGGCCTCGATCAGGATGTCGTCCATCGGCTTGCTGGCATGTTTGCCCCGCATTTTGGGAATCGCACAAAAAGTACACAGTCGGTCACAGCCTTCGGAGATCTTGAGATAGGCGAAGTGCTTCGGCGTGACTTGGAGCCGCAAGTGATCTGACAAAGCTCGGATTGGGGCCGGACGAAAAATCGTTCGCTGCTCATCCAAACCGTCCATGATCCGTCCGACCAAGTCGCTGATCTCATCCCGACCGAAGACACCGATCAGGCCGTCGATTTCAGGTCGTTGTTCGAGCAATGCTTCCTGTTGCCGTTCCGCCAAGCAACCGGTGACGACCACGCCTCGGATTTTCCCTGCCCGCTTGAGCTCCAACATCTGATCAATGGCCTCGAGCGACTCCTTCCGCGCATTATCAATGAATCCGCAGGTGTTGATCACGACGAAATCACTGTCCTCCGGATTTTGGACCAGCTGATAGCCGTCGCGATGCAAAATGCCGAGCATCTGCTCGCTGTCCACCAAGTTCTTTGGACATCCGAGCGAGATGAACGCGTAAGCCCCTCGTTTGGCTTCCCCCTCACGCTTGGGGATTTGGAAAGCCGCAGCTCGTTCGTTATCGATGATCGGGAGGGAACGCATGGAATTGTTCTGGAGGAATTGCAGGTTCACGAAACTCTGTTGGATGATACCAATCGGGCGCTCGTCAACCAGCGGAAAAATGAAATGGCCTGCTGGGTTCGGACGTTTTCTGTTGATTTTTCCGGTCGTATCGACTGAAGGCATTGTGTCAGACCGGGTTTTGCATGCTGTGCCGATTGTAGCCGTGGCCTTTAGCGAAAACCGTCCGAAGCCTTCGGAAATCGATTTGACAGCCTTGGCCGATGACGATGTTGGAGACTGTCAAAAGCATCGTCTTCGGAAGGACGATGCCGTGGCACGTGGTGGTTCGTTCGCCGGACTCGCCTCGAAAAAAGGTCATGGATGCCACGTCTACGGATGGACGTCAAAAGCAAGGAGCTTTTAGGTGAAATACACATTTGTTCGGGGTCTGGCATTGTCGTTCGGGGTTTGCACCATCCCCAGTGTCGCCATGGCTCAATACTCGGTCGGTGACTCCCGCGTCGGCAGTCCCAATGGTGCGTTCGTACCGCTTCCCACGCCGACCCAGCTGAACCGGCCGCTCGATGCTGGCTCGGGCGTGGCCTCGATGATGATTCCCAGCATTCCGGTGACGTACCAAACTCCAAGCAACATTGGAAGCGGTATCCCGGTCCAGATGCCTCCGCCACCGACGAATGTACCGAGCCCTTACGGGAATCAAAACTTCTCGAGCGCGATCAATGTCTATCCTCAGGCGGGTGTGCAATCCTCGAACAGCAAAACCCTGCCTGAATCGGTGAACCTAGGCAGCCGTAACAACGTGCCGGGTTCTGAAAGTGCAGCGAGCTCCTCCCGAAATGGAGTCAACGCAGGTAGCAGCTCACTGTACAACAACGGACTTTCGACGTTCCCAGGAGCGCCCTCGACCTCTCAAACTCCTGCCACAACGCCTTCGTACCCGACCTACACCAGCGCTCCCGCGTACAGAAGCGATACTGGCAACAGCACCCAGTTACCGTACGCAGAGTCCCTGGCGCAGCCAGATGCACCATTGACTTCCGCAGACTATCAAGACTCGATCAATACGCTCGCGCCTGGCGTGCAAGGGCTCACCGGGGAGGCCTGTGGTGAATCGTGTTACGGCCCTCAAATGCAATCCTTGAACCCTTGGATCGTGGGTGGCAACGGCTTGATCTTCAATCGAATCGGTTCCGATTGCAACACGTTGTCGCGAAACTACAACGACCCGACGTATCCATTACTGTGCACTTCGCTGGTGGATATGCCGACCACGGGTGGTTTCGAGGTGTTCGGTGGTCGCTATTTCGGCTGCGGTCGTTACGCGATCATGGGCAGCTACTGGGGACTATTCTCGCAAGATCAACATGCATCGGTCGCAGCCTCACCGGGCGTGGGACTAACATCGGCGCTCCCATTCACGATCGATTCGCCTTACGGCGGTGCCACCCAGGGCATTCAAATGTCCAGTCAGTTCGTTTCGGACTGGTTCAACGATGCGCCGTTGCACTATGTAAATCGCGGCCAAGACTTCCAAAACTTCGAACTGAACTTTGTTTCGTTTGCTTTGGGTGGCGGGGCGCGTCAGCCCTATGCAGAGGATTGCCAAACCGGTGGCTGCGGTAGTGGCACGACCGGCGCTTGTGCGCCGTGGTACGGCGCCGAATGCAGCCGTCTTCGCTTGAACATGTTCGGCGGATTCCGCTGGTTCCAATTCCGTGACAATTTGGTCTATGGGGCGAGCAACAACGACGACGTTTTTGATTACTCCGCAGACGATTTCTTCTATCAGAATAGCGTGTCGAACAATTTGTTCGGTGGACAACTCGGAGCTTTGGCGACCTACTGCACTGGCCATCGCTTTAACCTGTGGTTCGGCTCGAGTTTCGGCGTATACAACAACCGCATGGCGCTGGAAAGCTATGCGGGGACCGCTTCCGAAGCTGCCACGGTCCTATCGTCCAACATTTACAACGGCAACCAATTCAGCTTTACCAACAACGCCAACGGCGTGGCACTGCTGGGTGAAGGAAGCGCCGGCGTTGGAGTCCGACTCACCCGCGGCTGGACCGCCAACATCGGCTACCGCTTGATCGGCGCCACCGGTTTGGCAACCAGCACCGGTCAGATTTCCCATGACTTCTCGAACCTGAACGAATCCTGGAAGTTGCGAAACGACCGCAGTGTTGTCCTTCAAGGACTGACGCTAGGCGCGATGTACAACTTCTAGTCGCCCGGCCTACCGAAATCGGCCAATCGGTTCCACTCGGTGGGTTCGAAGTGAGCGCAAAAACAAGAGACTGCCCGGCGATTCTTCGTCGGGCAGTCTCTTTTTACCTGCGAAACTGCGTGGAACAGGCCACGAAGCAGATCGGAGACCCTTGGGAAAGTCTTGCAAAGACGTATAATGCGGCGTGTGCTTGAGGTAGTTGAGAAACTCCACACACTTCGGAACGGACCCTTTTCCAAAACCAATGACATCCCAACCCATTATCCCACTCGCCGAAGCTGAGGCTCCGTATTTTCTGGGTGTCGATGTTGGTGGGACGAGTATTAAAATTGGATTGGTCGACAACCGAGGCGCGACCCTGGGATTTCAGGCCATTCCGACGGACGAGCCACACGGTCCGGCTGCCGCGATGAAACGTGTGGCGGAGGCCTGTATGGGGCTCCTGACGGAACTGAACGTGAAGAAAGCATCCGTTGTTCGACTCGGCTTGGGGACGCCTGGTAGCCAAGACATCTCCAAGGGGATGCTCATCGAACCGCCCAACCATCCCAATTGGCATTACTTTCCGATCGTCCGATGTCTTGAAGAAAACATCGGTTTACCGGTCTCATTCGCCAACGATGCCAACGCGGCTGCGTTCGGTGAATTCTGGGTCGGAACCGGACGTATCCATGAGAGCATGATTTTGCTGACTCTGGGCACAGGCGTGGGTGGAGGTATTATCGTTCACAATCAGTTGGTAGTCGGCCAAAACAGCTTTGGCGGCGAATGCGGTCATATCATTATCGACCCTTCTCCAAATGCCCGCTTGTGCGCATGGGGAGGCGGTCGCGGTCATTTAGAAGCCTACGCCAGCGCCAGTGCAGTCGCCCTTCGCGCCTGTGAGCAATTGCAAGCCGGTGCGGTCAGTTCACTCACGGACAACGCCGAGTCGGTCACCGCCAAGCGCATCTACGAGGCAGCCGTTGCCGGTGACGCTTGGAGCATTGGTTTCATTGCCGAAACCGCGGACTACTTGGCGATCGGCATCGCCACCATGGTGCACATGATCGATCCGGGCCTCGTGGTCCTAGGCGGCGCGATGAATTTCGGCGGTTCTCAATCGCCTATCGGTCGTCAATTTCTGGAACGCATTCGCCATTCGTTTCGAGAACGCAGTTTCGACTACGTGGCTCGAGGCACCCGAATCGACTTCGCTACCTTAGGCGGAGATGCCGGATACCTCGGCGCATCGGGCATCGCTCGTATGGAAACTAAAAAATCGCTATGAATGACAGAGAATCCAAGTCCTCCACGTTCATTCCGAACGAACGCATTCGGAATTTTTGCATCATCGCTCACATCGATCACGGCAAGAGCACTTTGGCCGACCGCCTGCTGGAACGGACCGGCACCGTTGAAGTCCGTCGCATGAAGGAACAACTCCTGGATGCAATGGATCTAGAACGCGAGCGCGGGATCACGATCAAGGCCAAAGCTGTCTCGCTGCTGCACCGCCATACGGACGGCGAAATCTACGAATTGAATTTGATCGATACCCCAGGTCACGTCGACTTTCAATACGAAGTATCCCGTTCGTTGACATGCTGCGAAGGAGCACTGCTCCTCGTCGATGCCTTTCAAGGGGTCGAAGCTCAGACCGTGGCCAACGCCTACTCGGCCATGGACCATAAACTGAAAATCATTCCTGTGATCAACAAAGTCGACTTGAATCATGCGCGGGTCGACGAAGTCACAACCGAGATGGAACAAGTCTTGGGGATCGACCCAGACGAAATCGTTAAATGCTCCGGCAAAGCTGGCATCGGTATCGAGGAATTATTGACTGCCATCATCGAACGTATCCCACCACCCACAGGCGATTCCAATGGCTCTCTCCAAGCCATGGTGTTCGACTCCCATTACGATGACTACCGTGGCGCAATCACTTATGTGCGACTCATGTCGGGACAGGTGAAGCGCGGTGACAAAGTCCGTTTCTACAGAGCGGGTGTCAATCACGAAGTACTCGAACTGGGCCAATTCGTACCCGCCCGCCGCGCCAGCGATGTACTTCGGGCGGGCGAAGTCGGTTACCTGATCTGCAATATCAAGTCACTCAAAGAGGTCCGCATCGGCGATACCGTCGTGCACCTGAACGACACCACGGTGCAACCGTTGGAAGGCTACCAGCCACCCAAACGCATGGTGTACTGCGGCCTGTACCCAAGCGACGGTCAAGACTTCAGTGAACTCCGCGACGCCCTCGAAAAACTGTCCATCAACGACCCATCGTTCGAGTTCGCACCCGAGACGAGCGAAGCCCTCGGGTTCGGATTCCGTTGCGGATTCCTAGGCCTACTGCACATGGAAATCATCCAACAGCGGCTTGAGAACGAATGCGATATCGACCTGGTCCAAACGGCACCAAACGTTACCTACGAAATCATCAAACGCGGTGGCGAACGACTCGAGATCCATCGTCCGCAGGAAGTCCCTGACTCTGGCGAAATCGAAGAGTTTCGCCAACCCATCGTTCGCGTCAATTTCGTCTTGCCCACCGAGTTCATCGGTGTGGTCATGAAGCTCTGCCAGGATCGACGTGGCATCCTACGCAGCAACGAATACTTGTCCGCAACCCGCGCCCTGGTCAGCTACGATCTACCCCTGGCCGAGGTCATCTACGATCTACACGACAAATTAAAAAGTGCCACCCGCGGATACGGCACGATGGATTACGAGATCACTGGCTACGAAGAGGCCGATCTCGTGCGAATGGATATCTTGGTCAACGGCAAGCGAGTCGACGCCTTGAGCATCATCTGCGATCGACGCGACTCGGATCGCCGTGGCCGTGCGGTCGTCAAAAAACTGAGAGAAGAAATCGATCGGCACATGTTCGAGGTCGCGGTTCAAGCCGCGATTGGAGCGCGGGTAATCGCCCGAGAAACCGTACCTGCCCTGCGCAAGAATGTGACGGCCAAATGCTACGGCGGCGACATCACGCGGAAACGCAAATTGTGGGCCAAGCAGAAGGAAGGCAAGAAACGCATGAAGTCGATCGGCTCGGTCGACATCCCACAAAAGGCGTTCATGGCGGTCCTGGATACCGGAGCCGATGGCAAATAACTTCCGGCCCTTGTGCGTTGGATTTTGAGAATGGAATCGAAATGGTTCGCGAACGAAAAATAGCCGCCGCCCCATCGGACGACCCGATCGAACCGAATACGCTCGCGCACGATTCGGATGCAACCGTGCCCGCACCGGCAGGAACCGTAGCCGTCCCCGAAAGCGACATGCTGCTTCGTCCCAAACGGATCGCGGACATGATCGGGCAACGCGATGTGATGGAAGTCCTTCAAATTGCGATCGATGCCGCAAAAAAACGACGCGAACCACTCGGCCATATTCTGCTCGACGGCCCGCCCGGACTAGGAAAAACCACCTTCGCTGTTTGCATCCCTCGCGAACTGGGTGTCAAGGTGGATATGGCGAGCGGTCCGAGCCTCAAAGCACCCAAGGAAATCATTCCTTACCTTACCAACCTCGAGCACGGTTCGGTTCTGTTCATTGACGAAATCCATCGCCTCCCGAAGCCTGTTGAGGAATTCCTCTACACCGCCATGGAGGACTTCCGCATCGACATCGTGCTCGGTGAAGGTGTCAACGCGCGCACGCTCAATCTAAAGCTCAAACAGTTCACACTGATCGGCGCGACCACGCGAGCCGGCATGCTCAGCGCTCCTCTCCGCGATCGCTTTCACATCCGTCAGCATCTCGGCTACTACGAAGATGACGATCTCGTCGAGATTCTCGGGCGAAACGCACGGAAACTGAACGTCGAACTCGATAGCGAAGCGGCGATGAACATCGCCAAACGCTCACGTGGCACCCCTCGAATAGCCAACAATCGCTTGCTCTGGGTACGCGATTTTGCCATGAGTAAAGCCGACGGTCGTATCACGGTCGATATCGCCAATCGAGCATTGGACATGCTTGGCATCAACGAAATTGGACTCGATCGCCAAGACCGACGCTACCTCGAAACACTGAACCGCGTATTTGGTGGGGGACCAGCCGGGGTCGATGCCATCGCGCATACTATGAGCATCTCCTCCGACACACTGGAAGATGAAGTCGAACCATTTCTGCTGAGGTCCGAATTCATTATCCGAACCCAACGCGGCCGCTGCATCACGGCCAGAGGGGCCGGAATCGTCGGTCAGACCTTTTCGGGCAACAACCTCGCCGTCCAGGGCGAATTGTCCTTAAATGAGGACACCGACAGCTAGTGGATTCTGATTCCCTACGTTTTGACGATCAGGCCCGATCGGATCGTTGCTTCTTGCCCAATAGCAAATCCGAATCCGTCGGGGCATCGAAATCGACGAGCATGACTCTCGATTCGCCTTCCCCAGACCCTTGTGCATTGATGTAGTTGATAACGATCAACACGTCGAGAGCTTCTAAAATGCGATTGCCATCGATATCGAAGAACGGCGGCGGTAGTACATCGCCATCGGTCAGCGTTCGCGCCCCATTGCGATTGATCTCGTTGATAGCAACCAGCACATCGAATAAATCGATCGAACCGTCGTTATTGACATCTTCGCGTTGGCGCTGATTCTGCCAAGGAGAAACGACACTTAAAAACCCAAAGTCGGCTCGCAACCCAGCTTGTGCCCCTACCGTCAAAGTTTGAATTCCATTCGAAGGAGAAGTGATCGCATAGGCGCTCGAAGGCGGCACTATTCGAACCCGCACTTGGCCGGGATCCACGGCCGGGAACTGATAGGCTCCGTTCGCGTCCGTAACCACCTGGGCATTCAATCCATAACGCACTTGATCGATTTTAATGAATGTTTCTTGATGACCATAAACCACCACGTAAGCGATCGTGTCATCGAGACTTTCGATTTCAATCCCCTGTGATTGGCCGAGAGTCATTGTTGCGGTTTGAGCTCGACCGATGATTTCGCCACTCGAATTGAATGCGTCGATTCGAGCGATGGCGTTGTTCTGTGCAGCGATGGTGTGCACGAATACGTAATTGGTTGGCCGCGCGAAGGCTACCTTCAGCTGCAGATCCGTACCTCGAAACGTCTCTCGAAACCCTTGTCCCTGCCAGGAATAGGGGCGAAACGTGCGGGTATCCAAAACAGCATCGGAATCCTCGAAGACACCCACGCGTCCATCGGCATCCATACCGATCGCCGAAACGGTAACGCCAGAAATGGGATTGATGATCTGCCCCGGAGGTAAATCTCCCGGCCGAATGACCGACTGCGTTCGCAGTGGCTCGCCCGCGTTGTTTTCGAGATAAACCGTCGCCCCTGCCACCCCAGTTTCGATCGATTGCCACACCCCGTCCGAGTTCAAATCATTCCAGGCAAAGCCATACACGCCGGCCGTTTCCGTCGTACTCCACGCACCGTCCAATGCACCCTGAAACACGTTGCTGAGGATCCCGAGCTGTGGTTCGACAGCTCGAATCTCAATCGTTCCTTGAACTCCCTGTGGTACTGGGATTCGCATGTTGAGAGAGACGGTGTACTCGTTGGGACTCGACAGGACCGTCCATGCCCCTTGATTGATCCGATACTCCAATCGCCCGACGCGATTCAAAGTAATGTTGTTCTGTTTGCCAGCGCTGTTCAAATTGGGCAATGCTTGTGCCCGCGCGTCCCCTTGAAAAATGTACTCGCTGCGAAGAGTGTCCATGCGACCGACGCCATTCAAGCTCAGTGGGACATCGAGCACGTCAAAAATCCCATCACCATCGGAGTCGACCCAACCAATCTGAGCCAATGTCGCGTTTGAAGTCGTGATTTGCTCGAACGCACGCGATAACGATGTCCCTTCGGACATAATACTATCGGCTTGGACAAATAGCGGATCCGGATTCAGGTCCAAGGCGTTGGTGTTCTGGGCATTGTAGTAACCGCGTCGCTGGAAGTAATTTCCACCGCCGATGTACTCATCCCTGGCCCAAAACATGTGCCCCGTCTCGTGCGAAAATGTTGAGGTCGGTCGCGTCGACGGCACGACCTCGAACAACCCACCCGCAAATGAAAAGGCACGGTTGAAGCTGCCGCCTGTGGCGAAGGTGCCCTCACCGTCGTTCTGTGAATTGACCACAAAAATCGTGAACGACCAATCGGCTTGAAGCTTCAATCGCTGCGAATGATTGAACTCCCGCATGTTTGTTTCGAGAAACCCGCTCGACTGGAATCCGCGATCGGACAGAAATTCGTCCACCCAAAGGGCATAGTCGTTAGATGGGCGATTGATCGGTTCGTACTTGGACAGGAACGGCGTATCGGCAAACGTTCGATCGAGCACGAAGTCGAGCGTATGTTTGTCTGTCTTGGTGGCCAGGAGCTGTTGCCACCAATCCAGTCCGTCCTCGATTTTGTTGAGAACGTCAAGCTTTTGTGCGGCGGTCCAGTCCTCGGTGCTGGTGTCCAACGCTCCACTGCTTTCGATGAAAACAGGGGTAACTGCAATCCGGCCGAGCATGAACTCGCCCGTATCCTCGGCAGTGGCGCCGAAGGGCAAGGAAGCCATCAAGGCTCGTTCTTCAAGTTTCTCAAGGCGGAGTTTGCGTCGCATCCTAGTAATCTTAGTAGATCAAAACAAGGAACAACATCCTCGCCTCCCTAGCCGAGCTCAAGACGGTAACGGAACGGATGGATTATTCCGAACTTGCCGTCGGCGCCTACGGCAGCGCCGTCCGCAACCGCGGCAGCTTTTGGATGCGCCGAACCGAAAACAGGTTCCCTAGAAAACCCGTCGCAAAACGAACGATGCGCGATGACTAGGCAAGTCGATTGCCGAGAATTGCAAAATACGCGTCCAAACGAACTAAATCCCATCCCAAAAGCGTTGACTCTTCCCCTTCAACGCTCGCTAACGGAAGACTACCACGCTGGAAAAACGCCATCTCGGCCCCAGCCAAAACCGTCGGTATCGCTGGCAGATCCATCGGTAGATTCCCCATTCTGGGTTGGATTCGCCCCGTTATTCTGCCGGCGGGATTTGTAGTTCCTTCGGGGCCAATTTTTGTACCCTGCTCCGGAATCGCCAGCAAACCTCCACGATTCCCCTCGCCTTCCTCTTCCGAACCCGCCGCCGGAACCAAGATTTCGCGGAGAAGCACCGCATTGGAAACGCGAGAACGCAACAAGGAAACATCGAGCGTCGAGATGCGGCGATCTTTATTGATGTCCCGCTGGTCATTCACCTCGACAATGTTATTGCCAACACCGGCTCGGACAATGACCAAATCATTAGTGCTGACGCGGAACGTCGGGCCAACCTGATCAACGTCGGCGAGTGCATGACCAAGATAAAACGCTTGGCGCTGACTCAACCCGGTGTTGGCATTGGCCAGAATTAAAATTTGAAGCCAAGTGTTTTCAATGGCATTGTCCGCCCATTCCAATCGCACTCGAGCAGAAGTAGCTTCGGATCCAGGAGTGACTACTATCGCGATTGGCTCAGGTGCGAGGCTCCATGTGCTTGGGTTCACTACCCCACTTGCATCGGAGGGCGCAACGCGAAACAAAAAATCGGTAGAACTCAGAGAGGTCGCAGTCAAACCGGCGATGTCCAAAACAGCACCGTTGATGCCTCGGGAATAGTTGATCAAGTTTTCGGACGACGTTAACTGAGGTGTCGTGCCAGCGCGAAGCAGTGTTTTGCTCGGATCCAACGCTGCCGGTATTCCTCCCACACTCTCATACTCGGAGTTTTTATAAAAGAAGTGTTCGTTGATGACAGCCACCATGGCGTCCAACACAAAGGATACTTCGGTTGAACCACCATCCTCATCCGCAGCATGAATCGTGACCTGCTGCGCTGAGAGGGCGGAACTCGGGATGTAGGTCCAAACCCAAGTCCCGTCGTTCAGTCGATCGATCGATCCCAATGATGCGGACAGAGTAACCGTATCAACGGGCACATCACCCCATGTACCTGTGTTGGTAAATACCGAAAGTACATTCCCCTCCAACGTGGCGGACGAAACGGTTAATACCGGTGCAACGTTAATAGCAGTAACGGAAAAGGGGATCGTGCTCTCACCACCCAGAGAATCGGTGGCGGTAATCAGCACCTCGGTCGCATCCATTTGATCTGCAACGTCGAGCGACCATGACCAAGTCCCATTTGCTCCTTCGACCACTGTCCCAATTGATGCACTCAAGACTACCGTGTCGCCGAAGTCGGGGTCGGACCACGTACCCGAATTCACAACGGTCCCGCCCTCAAGTCCATTGACTGAATCTACATCCGCCGTCACGACAGGCACGTGATTGAGCGCAAAAGCGCCAGCAACTGTGTAAGTCCCTAACGATCCGTAGTCGCTGTAGCCTTCGTCGTCACTTATGGCCGGTTTACCCACACCATCAATTCCAAAGGAATACGTTCCTGCGGGCAAAGGAACCGTCAGCGATACATCGAGTTTATCGAATGGGTTCGCGGTCGCCAACTCATCGCCGTTGCTATCCTTTACCTGCACTTGAATGTCGAGGTTTGATTTACCCGACGACAACTCGAAGGGAGCGGCGTTTAGCGTGAGTCGGCCGGCGGACACCGTAACGCGAAATATGTCGACATCTGTTCGCGTGGAAATCAATCCCGAGGTGGTAAAGGTGTTGGACTCCGAAAGCGTTACTTCCGTTGCTGTGGCAAAATCATTGCCATGATCATCGATCTCAAATGGCACGGCTTGGCTTATCTTTTGGACATCGTTTTCGGTGTTGTTGGCATTCGCGTACTCGCCTTGACTCCATTGCACCAAAGGACGGCTGTACCCGACTCCCATTATGGGCGCCCAACCTGTTTGGCCATTTCCATGCCCTCGGTAGTATCCCTCTGAGGGAGAGGTACGACCGTCATGATTGAGCCCGAAAGCATGGCCGACTTCATGGCTGGTGGCTTCGGCAATGTTTTTCGTCCCATTCCCCAACTTGTTGGCAAACACCCAAACGGGACTCGAGTTGGTCCAGTACCAACTGTTGAGATACGCAACGCCACCTGCATTCGGAAACCATTGCTGATTGCTCGTCGCATCCGTGTCGGTGCTGATCAGTGCCCGGATCGCTTGCCCACCTTCGCTAAAAGCGTCGTCCCCAGGGTCTTGGGTGGTCACGTCCACCTGAAACGGTGCGAAATCTTCCGAGACACGCGCCCATACTTCGCTAATCAACGTCAACTCAGCGGCGTTCAGATTCGCGAGATCCGAGTCAATGGAAAACGCAGGTGCATTGATGACCGAACCGGTGTTGTACGAGCCGGTGTAGTTTTGATTGTTCCATGTTGTTCCCGAAACCATCTGCCCGTCAAAGTCCAAGTAAATCTTCTTGGTCGCGCTCGGTTTGGAACTGTAGATCGGCACCGTGAACGCGGGTGGCAGCCCGGACGATCCACTCGATCCATCACCGCCGCCAAGCCCGGAGTTATCTGTCAAGCGACCAAATTCATCGGGCACAGCTGGTGGCAAGAAGGAGTAGGTCCTACCTTCGGAATCGATCCGCGTTCCTTCCTCAACTTCCGTATGTCCTTGGTCAACAACCGGCATTGGCATCGGCCCATAGACGGTCGTGGCATCGACACTCATCGCCTGAAGGTCCGCTTCCGCAGATGGCGGCATACCCAAACAAAAGTCCGCTGCCAACAGTTCGCGCTTGCAAAGGGATTCGAGGAAAGGACGACGAGACAGAGACCGACGACTTCGAGAGCGACTCAACACGCAACACCTACATTCCAAGAACGACGAGAGCCCAGGAAAAATCCGTGGCTATGGGTTTGATTCATCAGTGATCGTCGATGGGCGAAGGAGCGCGCGATTGACCGAAACGCCCAGCGATCGCTTGAAGATAAAAGTCCAGCCGACAGAATGCAAGCTACCGATGTCGGTTTCAGCTACTTTTCCGACCCTAGTATAACTTCCGACCTTCGTGTACCGAATCCTCTGGGAATTGTGGCCACTTCTAGTTCGATTGCCAGTCCACAGAACGAAAACAGCCCGCAGAACGCGAGCTGTTTTTTGGTCAAAAAGGCTTCTGCAAATCTATTGTTCGCCCTTACGGACGAGCCAACGCAATGTTCAGACCGTCCGCTGCCGCCGCCGGCGAAGCCACCAACCACAACCTGCGACACCGACCAAAGCGATGGAAGTCGGCTCCGGTACGGCGGCGATGGTAAAGTTTACTGGCCCTGCGTTCGTTCCGCCTAAATCACCACCCAGTCCGCTGATGGCTCCGTTCTCTGTAAAGGAAACAGAGTAGGTACCATTGCTAACTCCGGTCGTGTCT